>NZ_JBFAZD010000002.1:0-610787 GCF_040681655.1 Streptomyces sp. NPDC051662 | reverse complement strand
CACTCTGTCGCGGGCAACCCGGCCGCCCTGCACCGCGCCGAGATGCTCGACCTGGTCAGGTCACTGGGCCTGGATTAGGTTCCACCCCGGGCGATCATGTGACTGCCTGGCAGCCGGGTCGTTGTCCTGATGTGAGTCGGGGTGACTTAACTGACCAGGAGCGGGAGCAGTTGCGGCCGTTCCTTCCGGTCAGCAACGGGCGTTGTGGCAGGTGGCGGGATCACCGGCAGGTGGTCAACGGGATCTTGCACCGGGTGCGGAGCGGGGCGCAGTGGCGTGACCTGCCGGAACGGTACGGGCCGTGGAAGACGGCCTACGAACGGCACCGGCGCGGCTACGCTTCCGTCCCGGGCACCTGGGGGGAGCCAAAGGAAGCGGCGGCGTGGCTCGGCGACCAACTGCCCGAATACGCGCACCGCTTCGACTCGCACGCGGTCGCCACGGCCGTCGGCGTGATGAGCACGCAGAGTCCGGCGACGGACAGGGCAGCCTCCCGGGTCGAGTGCTTGACCTGCTCGGTCAGGGCCCACGTCGCGTGACCGGTCGCGCATTCTTCCCAACGGCTACAGATCGACCCTTCAACCTCTCAGGTCGAGAAGAACGAAACTCGCCGGCTACCGCCACTGTTTCGGAATATTGGCGATCTGAGAAAGCAGATCCCAGCCCGACGGCTTGGCCTTTGGGTCCTGCCAATGGGCTCCATTGGCAACCCACATGGCTCGGTAGTTTCGAACCTTCTCAAGATCTTCGTCTTCGAGTCCCGACTCCATTCCGCAACAGTTGCAGATCACGTATTGAGGAAAGATGCCCACCCATGTTGGCACATCCTCAAAGTCGTATCCGCATACGCGGCAGAAATATTCACCCTCGTTCTTCTTCATCGCCGTTCCTGTGGAATGTTGGATTGAGTCACTGCTGTCGAAAGAAAAGACGGTCTTCTCTCCTGTGGCGCTGACGGAGATCTTGCGGTCATGGGTCGATGAGATAGAGATGTCGGCGAGAGTGGGAGGCCGCCATGCGCTCATTCTGAAATTATTGACCGCCAGGAACTGGAGGTGACACTGGAAGGTGTCATTTCCTGACTCGACCCAGTCGGCCGGTGCATTGTCTGGAAAGGAGGGAAGGTCGATCCGCAAGGTCAGGGTGGGTCCGCGCCAGTTGAGGTGGATCGACCGTAGTCTGACGGCGTCTAGTGGGGGGACTGTTGAATAGAGAGTGGTGAGCGGATCTGAATTTCTCACCAGGTCAATCCATGGAGGGGTCATAGTAATAGTGTTCCTCGGCCGCCTGGGAATGTAGTGTTGTTCGTGGCTGGATTTCTGGGGAGACTCTTCACCACCGCCCATTCACGCATCTGCCCAGTATCCTGGCTGACTCTGCCGGCTCCTCAGCCGGCGCTCATCCTCGGACGCGCGGCCGGACGCTCCGTCTCGGGTCAAGAGGCGTTCCCCGGGGGGATCAAGGACCTGCCGGGGGCCTGAGCGTCGACGGTCGCTAGTCTGCCCGAATGCGTAACGGGGGAAGCGACAGTGTCAGTAACAGTGACGGCGGCAGCGGCCGTCTGTCGCGTCGGCTGAGGAAGCATCGGACGCTCGTCCTGGGGGCGGCGGCGGTGGTGCTCGTCGGCGCGGTGGTGGTTCCGTGGGCCGTCGCCGACTCCGGTGACGACGAGCCCTGTTGGCAGCTGCCTGCCTCGGCGCGGGCCCTCGCCGATGACCCGGGGGCCGCGACCAAGGCCCTCGATCCCGGGGGCGATGTCCTCCGGCTCGCCCCCGCGAGGGAGCTGTTGGCGCATGAGAAGGTGTGCGGCGACGGCGCCCGCCTGTTGGGGCGGATCGTGGAGGGGGCGACGCGTTCGTCGGGGCCCGGGAAGCCGCATACCGTGGCGCAGGCCGGCAGTGCCTACGCGGTGGCCGCCGCGCTCCACGACACCGAGATTCCCGCGGGGCTCGCGCCGGGTGTGGCCCGGATGGTGGCCGAGTATGTCGTGGACGCGGGGCGGGCCAGCGCTCTCGGCAGCGACGACGACGCGATCAGCCCCGCGGTGGCTCCCGAGGAGGTCCAGCCCAACGAGCGGGGCTATGTGCGGCTCGGTCGCTTCCTCGCCCCCGGTGAAGCGCACGCGGCTTTCGAGTACGCCGACGATCTCGCGGACGCGGACGCCGACATGGAGTCCCTGGTCGCCGAACTCGCCAAGGACCCCGAGGCGTTCGCGATCCTCTACGACGCCGAGCGTGCCTACCTCGCGTACTACCTGGAGCGGCTGACCGACCGGGGCGGCGACCCCGCCTTCCGCGCCTCGCCCGACAAGCGCGGAGGCTACGCGGACGCGACGACCTGGCCCGACAATGATCTTGAGGATCTGGCGGACCGCGTCGGTGGCCTCATGAAATACCGCGCCCGCTACGCCAGGGACGGAACGATCCCCGATCTCGCCGCCTTCGACGCGTCAGTGCGTTCCCACACCCGGGGCGTCTTCCGTCCCGCGTCGGAGCGGTTGGACACCCGGCCGCCGATGGGCGATATCGCCCGCCGGCCGGTCGCCGGGCCGGTGCGCGGTGATCTGATGGACGGACGGCACCAGCTGTTCACGGTGGTGGACAGCTGGGCGGAGGAGCGGAACGTACCGACTCAACGCGCCGGTGCGCTACGGCAGTCGATGGACGACTCATATGTCCGTGCCCTGTGGCTGAGGTAGTGACGGAGACAGGGAGGGCGGGGATCAGAAGGACAGGCGCAGCCCGGAGCAGCCACGCCGGCTCACCTCGTCCTCCGCGAACCGCTTGAGCATCCGCTGCCGCGCGGCCTTGTCGACCCCGGGAGTGTCATCGGACGCGTCGAGCGCGTAGTTGGCCGCCTCGCCGTCGCAGCGGGCGGTGGCCGTCATGGAAAGACGCTCGTACCGGTCGTTCTCGGCCGTCAGCCGGTTGCTCCAGTCGCCGTACCAGGAGACGAAGGTCATCCGTGACAGCTGCTCCCCGGACTCCTCGTCCTTGGAGTACAGGTCGCACCGCCCCGTCGGAGCCGAGTGGTTCGCGCGCACCGCGACCCGCCAGTCCGCGCTCCCGGACAGCCCGGCCCCGGCCACCCACCCGCAGGCCGTGTCCTTCGCGTCCGACAGCGGCACCGTCTCCGGATCGTCCCCGGGGTCGGCCAGGGCGATGTCCCGCTTCGGGGCCTCAAGGGGCTTCGCGCCACAACCGAGCCTGTCCGAAGCCGAGTTGGCGAGCGCGACGGCCGTACGGTACGCGGCTCCCGGGACCCCGGTGTTGACGTCCCGGCCCAGCCAGGTGTTCACCAGCAGCTTGCGCTGTCTGCCCTCCTCGTCCTTGCCGAGATCCGGGCACTCCAGCAGGAGGTGGACGGCGCGGTACTCGTCGACAAACCCGGGCAGTCCCTCGGGCAGGGGAGCCTGCGTGGAGAACCCCGACTCCGGGAAGAGCGCCATGAACTCCCGGTCCTGGTCTTCCCGCCGGGTGTACGCCGCCATCTCGACGAACCGCTTGTCCCGCCCCTTGTCGCCCTCAAGCGTGAGGCGGCACCAGTAGGAGCCGAGCCCGTCGATCTGCCGGGACTCCTCGGACCCCAGCCGCGAGTCCGCCGGGGTGAGCCGGTCCACCGCGTCCGGGGGCAGCGCCCCGCCGCAGGCGTTCCGGGCCAGCCGCCAGTCCTGCGCGTAGGGCGCGGCGACGTACCCGCCCACGCCGAGGACCACCGCGGCCACCACCGACACCTTGATCCAGCGCCGCATCCGTTCCCCGCCCCCGTCGTCCCAACATCACCCGGGACCCTACTCGTTGCCGCCGAACTTCTCTCCTCCGGTCACCGGGAGACGTCTGACTGCGGCGAGACCCCCTGGTCGCCGGGGACTCAGCCGCGTAGCTCCTGTGTGCAGCACTTCACGCTGCCCCCGCCCTTGAGCAGTTCCCCGAGGTCGATGCCGAGCGGTTCGAACCCCCGGTCGCGCAAGGGGGCGAAGAGCCCGGCGGCGCTCTGCGGCAGCAGCACATGACGGCCGTCGCTCACCGCGTTCAGCCCGAGCGCCGCCGCGTCCGGCTCGGCGGCGATGAGCGCGTCGGGGAAGAGCCGGGCCAGTACGGTCCGGCTGCCGGGGGAGAAGGCGTCGGGGTAGTACATGATCTCGTCGGCCGCCTCGTCCAGTACACACAGGGCCGTGTCCAGGTGGTAGTAGCGCGGGTCGACCAGGTCCAGGCCGATCACCGGCCGGCCGAAGAACTCCTGCGCCTCGTCGTGCGAGAGTGGGCTGGACCGGAAGCCGCGCCCGGCCAGCAGATACGTGGAGGTGACGGCGAAATCGCCCTCGCCCTCGTTGATGTGCACCGGCTCGCGGATGTCGGTGTAGCCATGGGTACGGAACCAGGTCAGATGTGCCTCCGCCTCGCCGTGCCGCTCCTGATGGGCGAAGCGGGCGCCGAGCACGCGGCCGTCGATGACCGTGGCGCCGTTGGCGGCGTAGACCATGTCCGGCAGGCCGGGGTCGGGGTCCAGCAGCGAGACGCGGTGACCGAGCGCCGTGTAGCGGTCGCGGAGGTCCTCCCACTGGGCCAGGGCCAGCGGCAGGTCCACCGGCTTCGCCGGGTTCATCCAGGGGTTGATCGAGTACGTCACCGCGAAGTGGTGCGGCGGGCACATGAGATAGCGGCGGGGGGAGGCGTCACGAGGCAATGGGGGCTCCTCACGAGCTGCGGGGCGCACGGTGTGTGGGGGAGAGGCTTGGTGTGCGTGAAGCCATGGTCCGCTCCGTCGGGCCCGCGCGCTGTCAACCGTTCGGGTGGTTCCTTACGCGGCGTACTTCGGGTGGTTCCCTACGCGGTGTACGCGGTGTACGCGGCCGTACGAGACGATACGTGCCGCCTCCCCGGTTGTAGATTGACGCCATGGCTGACAGCAGGGCACCCGACTCCACCAGGCGCAGTGAACGTTCACGCCGGGCGATCTATGACGCGGCCCTCGCCCTGGTGAGCGAGGTCGGCTACGGCAGGACGACGATCGAGGGCATCGCGGCCCGCGCCGGAGTCGGCAAACAGACGATCTACCGCTGGTGGCCCTCCAAGGGCGCCGTGCTGCTGGAGGCGTTCCTCGACCTCAGCGACCGGATGGCGCGGGAGGCGGACGGCGGCGAGGGCATCCACGAGATCCCCGACACCGGCGATCTGGAGGCGGATCTCAAGCTGGTCCTGCGCGCCACGGTCGACGAGATGAACGACCCGAAGTTCGAGGTGCCCTCCCGCGCGCTCGCCGCCGAGGGGATCGTCAACGCCGAGCTCGGTGTCGAATTCGCCAGGAAGATGCTCGAACCGCAGCTCCAGCTCTATGTGAAGCGGCTGCGCGCCGCCCAGGACGCCGGGGAGGTACGGCAGGACGTCGATCCCCGTATCGCACTGGAGCTGCTGGTCGGCCCCGTCGCCCACCGCTGGCTGCTGCGGACGCTTCCGCTGACGCACGCGTACACGGACACGCTCGTCGAGTACGCGGTGCGCGGGCTGGCCCCTGGACGAGTGAGTCCGAAGTAGCGTTTCCCGGGCGAACGGGACGTCGGACCTGGCGATCGGGACGCCGGACCCGGCGGACGGGACGCCGGATCCACTCGTCCGGACCGCCCGCGCGGCACTGAGTGCCAGCGCGCGGCGCCCGCGCGCGGAGCCGTCCGGGCGCCGGGGGGCGCGCGGGGGCGCGTCGATGCATACGGGGCGGGTGTGGTGAATCCCACCGGTTCCGGAGGCCCCGCACGGGGCCGTATATCACCGCACAAGCGGCAATCCACCCCGTGATGGCCGACGGCACCCCGTACCCCGGTGGGGGCTCCCGGCCACCCGGGGAGCAGGATGGTGGGACCATGGGGAGAGTCCGCAGGGACGAGCATGAGCTGTGAGGGGATAGATGGGCGACGATTTCGGCCGCTACCGCGGCACGGAGAGCAGGATTCCCCAGTGGCTGCGCAGGCGCCCCAAGAAGAGCGCCGGCGGCTCCGCGTTCGACGAGGACGTGGCCGGCCGGGAGGCGCTGCTGCTCGCTGTCGCGCATGCCGGTATGCCCGTCTCGCCCGCCGCGCACCCCGTCGGCTACCGATGTTCCTGTGAACGGATCGGCTGCCCCACCCCGGCCAGACACCCCCTCTCCTTCGCCTGGCAGACCCAGTCCACGACCGATCGCGCGCAGATCGAGCGATGGGCGCGCAACCAGCCCGAGGCCAACTTCATCACCGCGACGGGCATGATCCACGACGTACTCGACGTGCCGCTGGAAGCGGGCAGCCGGGCGCTGGAGCGGCTGCTTGAGCAGGGCATCGACGTGGGTCCCGTGGCGGACTCCGGCGGCGACCGGATGCTCTTCTTCACCGCGACCCGGGGCACCCCCGAGGACGAGGACGAGTGGTGGCCCTGTGAGCTGGACTGCCACCCCGAGACGATGGACGAGCACCCGGGGCTGCGCTGGCACTGCCGGGGCAGCTATGTGCTCGTACCCCCGGCCCAGTTGCCCGGCGAACTGTCGGTGCGGTGGCTGCGCGGCCCCGAGCACCCGCTGCCGGATCCGCTGACGCTGCTGGAGAGCCTGACCGACGCGTGTGCGCGGTACGCGGGGGAGAACGGCGAACTGGACCCGCACGCGGTGGCCTGGCCGCTGGGCCGCTGATACGACAGGGCGGGGGCCGGTACGAGGCGGAGGCCGGCGTAAGGCTGTCGCGGGGTACGAGGGCCACGGGATACGAGGCGGCCCGGGCCGGCCCGGGCCAGGTCGTCGGACAGCGCCTACGAGCCCTTCGCGCCCGTGACCCCCTGAAGGCGGCTCGCCACCCGCACCGTCGGCGTATCCGCGTCGGCGCGCGGGACCAACCCCACCTGGCTGGACACCCACTCCTTGGTGAGCGTGTTCCGTATGTCGCCCGTCAGCAGCGCCTTGACATCCGGCTTCACCACCGGCTTGACACCCTTCGCGCCCGTCTGCCGCTCGAAGTACCGCGTGGCGAAGAAGACCAGCGCGCCGCCGTCCTTCGTCCTCAGCCCCAGCGGGGCGAAGTCGCCCTCGGTCAGCGGCTGGTCGACATACTGCGTGACCAGGCCGGGCAGCCGCGCGTTCTTCTCGCGGGCCTCCCGCCATCCGTCCGTGTGCGGCCCGTCCACGAAGGTGTTCCCCGTACCGTCGCGCAGATACGAGACATACGCCGCGCTCAGCTTCCCCGGCGCCACCGCCAGCGCCTCGCTGTCCGGCGCGACCGGTTCGCCCCAGCCGTCCTTGTCGGTCGCGAAGTCCGGGACCTCGTTCGTGGCCAGGATCGTCAGATACGGCACCTTCCACCGCTCGTCGGGGCCGTTGCGCACGAAGACCAGCACCCAGCGGGTGTCCTGCGAGCCGCCGTCGTCCGCGTCGCGGTTGCTGTCGGTGTTCGCGACGAACCAGCGCGGCCAGCCCGCCTTCTTGGGGATCGTGAACGTCGCGTCGGTCAGCTCCAGCGGCTGATGCCGCGGGTTGCCGTCCGGGTTCATGATGCCGGCCGCCTTGAGACCGGCTTGGTTGATCGCGCCCAGCGCGCCGGCCACCCGGCCCGCGTCGAGCGCCGGATCGTACGCCTTGTCCGCCGCGTTGTACGCGTCGGTGAAATCCTTCAGCGCCCGCGCGGCCTCACTCCGGTCCGCCGTCGGCAGTACCGCCAGCTCCCCGTGCACCGTCACGCACCCGCTCGCCGTCAGCGACAGAACCGTCGCCGTCGCGAGCCCCGCCGCTGCCCGAATCGGCCTTCCCCGCCTGCTCATCGGCCGCCTCTGCTCCTTGACCCCGACTGACCGGGCCCAACCCTACCGGCGCCAGGAACAGCGCGAGCGTCGGGACCAGATACAGGCACCAGACGATGACTTGAAGGACCGTCGGGTCCGGCTGGAAGTTGAAGACGCCCTTGAGCAGCGTGCCGTACCAGCTGTCCGGCGGGATCGTCGTGCTGATGTCGAACGCCTTGCTGGACAGGCCGCCCAGGAAGCGCGCCTCCTGGAGGTCGTGGACGCCGTACGCGAGCACACCGGCCGCGACGATCACCAGCATCCCGCCGGTCCAGGTGAAGAACTTGGCCAGATTGATGCGCAGCGCGCCCCGGTAGAAGAGCCAGCCGAGCACCACCGCGCTGGCGATACCGAGCAGCACACCGATCAGCGGCGCGTGGCTGCCGTCGGAGGAGGCCCGTACCGACGCCCAGACGAACAGCGCGGTCTCAAGACCCTCCCGGCCCACGGCCAGAAACGCCGTCGCGACCAGCGCGCCCGTACCCATCTGGAGCGCCGCGTCCAGCCGGCCGTGCAGCTCCGTCCTCAGGTGCCGCGCCGTACGCCGCATCCAGAAGACCATCCAGGTCACCAGCGCCACCGCGAGGACCGACAGCGAGCCGCCGAGCGCCTCCTTCGCCTCGAACGTCAGCTCCTGCGAGCCGAATTCGAGACCGAAACCGAAACCGAGCGCGATGACGACCGCGATCCCGATCCCGAGCCAGATGGGGCGCAGCGCGTCGCGCCGCTCCGTCTTGACCAGATACGCGACCAGGATGCAGACCACGAGACTGGCCTCAAGGCCCTCGCGCAGACCGATCAGATAGTTTCCGAACACGTCGGAACTCCCTTTCCGCTATTCCGATATCAGGCGAACAGGGCCCGGCCCCACCAGTCGTCCCTGTCCCGGACGCCCGGCGGGATCGCGAAGACCGCTGAACCCACGTGCTGGATGTATTCGTTGAGCGCGTCGGAGCGCGCCAGGGACCGCTGTACGGGGATGAACGCGTCCCGTACGTCGCGCTGGTACGCCAGGAAGAACAGCCCCGCGTCCAGCCGGCCGAGGCCGTCCGTACCGTCCGTGAAGGAGTAGCCGCGGCGCAGCATCCGCGCCCCCTGGTGGGAGTCCGGATGCGCCAGCCGTACGTGCGAGGTCGGCAGCATCGCCTTGAGGTTGGGCTTGTCGTGCTCACGCGCCTTGCCGACCGCCGCGCCCTCGCCCTTGTCGCGGCCGAAGACGTCCTCCTGCTCCTGGAGGGAGGTACGGTCCCAGGTCTCGATCCGCATCGAGATCCGGCGGGCCACCAGATACGAGCCGCCCGCCAGCCAGCCGGGGCCGTCCGCGTCCGGCACCCAGACGTGCTTGTCCAGCGCGGCGGTGTCCGTGCCCGCGATATTGCTGGTGCCGTCCTTGAAGCCGAAGAGGTTACGGGGGGTCTGGGCGCCCGGCGTGGTCGACGACGTCTTGCCGAAGCCGAGCTGCGACCAGCGCACCGCGACCTTCCCGAAGCCGATCCTGGCCAGATTGCGGATCGCGTGCACGGCGACCTGCGGATCGTCCGCGCACGCCTGGACACAGAGGTCGCCGCCGCCGCGCGCCGGATCGAGGTTGTCACCGGGGAACTTCGGCAGCTCGACGAGCGCGGCCGGGCGCCGCTCGGCCAGTCCGAACCGCTCCTCGGTGAAGAGGCCGGGACCGAAGCCGACGGTGAGTGTGAGCCGGGACGGCCTGAGGCCGAGAGCCTCGCCGGTGTCGTCGGGCGGGGCCTCGGGGAGACCGCCGTACGCGCCCTCGCCGACCGCGTGTCCCGCCGTCATCCGCTCGGCGGCGCGGGTCCAGTCCTTGAGCAGCCGGACCAGTTCCGCGCGGTCCTCGGTCGTCACATCGAACGCGGCGAAGTGCAGCCGGTCCTGGACGTCGGTGGCGATCCCGGCCTGGTGGCGGCCGTGGAAGGGGACCGCCGCACCGGACTCGGTGGCGGGCGCGGCGGTGTCACCGTCCCGTACCGCGGCCATGGCGCCACCGGCCGCGGCGGCGCCGAGCGCGAGCCCGGCACCGCCCCAGCCGAGCAGGGCGCGCCGGGACGGCGGGGATGGCTGGGCCGGCGGGTTCGGCGTCTCCGCGTCGTGCTGTCCGTCCGGAGTGCTGTCGTCGGAGGGCATGGCGCGGCCCTACTTGACGACGGCGGCGGCGAGCTTGGAGAGCGGCTCGGCCAGTGCGTTCACACCGTCCGAGAGCTCCTTGCGCTCCGCCTTGCCGACCTTCTCGTACGAGGTGAAGGTGTACGAGTCCGCGCCCGCGCCCTCGCGGTAGGTGTCGAGCAGCTTGTCCAGCGCGGCGAACCGCTTGTCCAGCTCCGTCACCAGCGCCGGGTCGTTCTTCGCGGCGACCGGCTTGAGCAGCTCGTACGAGTGGAGCGCGCCCTCGACATTGGCCTTGAAGTCGACCAGGTCGGTGTGGCTGTAGCGCTCCTCCTCGCCGGTGACCTTGCCGGCCGCGACCTCGTCGAGGAGTTCCTTGGCACCGTTGGCCATCGAGGTCGGGGTGATCTCGGCCTTGCCGACCCGCTTCTGCCAGTCGGTCAGGTCCTTGTCCAGCGCGTCCGCGAGCGCCTTGGCGTCCGGGCCGAGCTTCTTGTCCTGCCAGAGTTCCTTCTCCAGCCGGTGCCAGCCGGTCCACTTCTGGCCGGTCTCCAGACCGTCGGCGCGCACGTCGACCTTCGGGTCGATGTCGCCGAAGGACTCGGCGACCGGCTCGGTGCGCTCCCAGCCGATACGGGACGGCGCGTACGCCTTCTTCGCGGCTTCGAGATCACCGGCGCGCACGGCGTCGGTGAAGACCTTGACCTTCGGCAGCGTCTCGTCGGCCTGCGTCTGCACGTACTTGCGGTACGCGGCGACGGCGGCGTCCATCTCCGGGCTGCGCACGGCGGCGGCGGATCCGCCGGTGACCGTGACCTTCTGGCGGATGCCGTCGCCCTTCATACCGGGCTTGCACGCGATCTCGTACGAACCGGCCTTCACCTCGGCGGTGATCCTGGCCTTCGTACCGGGGCCGATGTTCTCGCGCTCGGTGACGATCCGGTCGTCGGGGAAGAGCAGATAGACCTCGGTGACCTTGGTGCCCTTGTTCTCGACGGCCAGCTCCACATGGCCGGCCGGGAACTCCTTCTTGGACACCTCGCAGGAGTCGTCCGCCGCGGTGACCTGGACGGCGCCGTCACCGGCCTTCGCGTCGGTCTTCTCGGCGCAGCCTGTCACCGCGGTCAGGGCGGCCACCGCCGCGGTGGCGGTGACGACGGAGAGACGGACAGGTCGCATGCGGGGCTCCATGATGGCTGGAATAGCTGGAATAGCTGGAAAAGCTGGAATGGCCGCTGCCGAAGTACGGCGGTGAGGCGGCCCTAACTTAACTGAGCCTTACCTGTGTCGTGACCCCTCGCGCAGTGATTCGTCTCTCACTGCCTTCCCCGGATACGAGCAGGTCACAGGGGTCCCCAGGATGTGCCAAGAGCGGGTCAAGTACAGGTCAAGAAGCGCGCTTCGGGACCACCAGCGGAACGCCGGTCCGGGGATGCGGGAAGACCTCGACGGGCTGGCGGTAGACCCGGGTCAGCAACTCGTCGCGGAAGATCTCGGTGGGCGGTCCCACGGCGGCGACGGCTCCGTCGTGCAGTACGGCCGTACGGTCCGCGTGGGCGGCGGCGAGCCCCAGATCGTGCAGGACGACCACGACGGCGTCGCCCGCCGCCGCGCGCTCCCGGCAGATCCGCAGGACCAGTTCCTGATGGCGCAGATCGAGCGCGGCGGTCGGCTCGTCGAGGAGGAGCAGCGGGGCGCGCTGGGCGAGGACGCGGGCGAGCGCGACACGCGCCCGCTCGCCGCCGGAGAGCGCGGAGAACGGGCGCGGGGCGAACCCGGTGGTCTCGGTCGCCGCCATCGCCCAGGCGACGGCGGCCTCGTCCTCGTCCGCCGGCGCCGTCCCGGCCCAGGGCGCCCGGCCCATCCGTACGACCTCCGCCACCGGGAAGGGGAACGAGAGCACGGCCGCCTGGGGGAGTACGGCGCGGCGCAGGGCGAGTTCGGGCGCGGACCAGTCGTGCGCGGGGCGCCCGGCGATCCGTACCTCGCCGCGGTCGGGCCGCAGATCGGCCGCGAGCGCGGCGAGCAGGGTCGACTTCCCCGCCCCGTTGGGCCCGACGAGCGCGAGCACCTCACCGGCGCGGGCGTCGAGACCGATCCCGCGCAGCACCTCGCGCCGTCCGAGCCGGACATGGAGGCCGCGGACCTCGGCGAGGGGCGCTCCGGGGGCGGCGGGCGCGGGGAGCGCGCGCCCGCGCGCGGCGAACAGACTCCGGATGCTCATGCCCAACCACCTTGCTCGGGAAGGGACGTGGGGCTCATGCCCAGCCTCCCTGCTTACGACGAGTCCTGCGCAGCAGCCAACTGTGCTCACCCGGGGGGCAACCCCCGGACCCCCGGCAGGGAGGTGCGTCGTGGTTCATGCCCAGCCTCCCTGCTTACGACGAGTCCTGCGCAGCAGCCAGAAGAAGAACGGGCTGCCGAAGAGCGCGGTCAGCACGCCCAGGGGGAGTTCCGCCGGGGCCGCGACCGTACGGGCCGCCAGATCGCCCGCGACCAGGACCAGCGCGCCGCCGAGCGCGCTGCCCGGGATCAGGAAGCGATGGCCCGGGCCGTTCGCCATCCGCAGCAGATGCGGCACCAGCAGCCCCACGAACGTGATGATCCCGGCCACCGCGACCGCGGCCGCCGTGAGCAGCGCGACGGCCAGCACCAGCACCATGCGGAGCCGCTCCACATCCACCCCCAGATGACGGGCCGGCCGTTCGCCGAGGGCGAGGAGGTCGAGCCGCCGCGCGTAGAGGGGCGCCAGGACCAGACCGGCCAGCGCGCACGGCAGCACCGCGAGCACCTTGGGCCAGGTCGCCTGGGCCAGCGAACCCAGCTGCCAGAAGGTGATCTGGGTGATCTGCGCGTTGTCCGCGAAGAAGATGAAGAGTCCGATCAGCGCCCCGGCGAACGCGTTCACCGCGATACCGGTGAGGATGAGCGTGACCACTTCCGTACGGCCGCCGGAACGGGACAGCGCGTACACCAGCAGTACCGTCGCGAGCCCGGCCACGAACGCGCACACGGTCACCGTCCAGCTGCCGAAGAAGCTCAGCCCCAGCGCGATGGAGGCGACCGCGCCGACCGCCGCGCCCGACGAGATGCCGATGACACCGGGTTCGGCGAGCGGATTGCCGAACACGCCCTGCGTCAGCGCGCCCGCGCAGCCGAGCGAGCCGCCGACGAGGAGCGCGAGGACGACGCGGGGCAGCCGTACGTTCCACAGGACACTCTCGCCGACCCGGTCGAGCGCCGCGCCGCCGAGCCCGGTCCTGTGCTGTACGGAGGCGAGGACGTCCCCGAGCGGGATGTGGTACGCGCCGATCCCGGCGGAGAGCAGACAGAGGACGACGAGCGCGCCGAGCAGTCCGGCGGTCAGCAGGGTGGTGCTCCCGGGCGGTCGCCGACGCTCTTTCGCGGGTGTCCCGGCTCTCATGGGTGTTCCGGTCCCGGACGGATCGGGAACGCTCGAATCGGGAACGCTCGAAGCGGAATCGGAATCGGACGGATCGGGATCGGGCGGATCCGCTTCCGTGGGGGACGGCTCGTGAGCGGTGAACGCCGACATCACGTCACTTCCCGTTCGCGTACAGCTGCTTGACGATCGACCGCAGTACCTCGTCCGTGCGCGGGCCGTAGTTCAGCAGCACTCCGTCGTCGACCGTGATGACCCTGCGGTCCATGCCCGCCGGTGTCTCGGCGACCCCGGGGATCTTCACCAGGCCGTCCATCCCGCCCACCGAGTCGAGCCCCTTGGTCATGACGAGGATCGCGTCGGGCGCGGCCTTCGCCAGTGCCTCGCTCGTGATCGCGGTGAAGTCCTTGGTCAGCCCCGACTCCTTGCCCGCGTCGACCGCCCCGGCCGCCTCCAGCAGTGAACTCGCCCCGGAATCACGGCCGCCGAGCAGATAGACGGAGGCCGAGCCGCGCAGATAGAGGAAGGTCACGCGCGGCTTCCGGCCGTCCTTCCCGCCGTCCTTCCGGCTGTCCTTCCCGCTGTCCTTCCGGCTGTCCTTCCGGCTGTCCTTCCCACCGTCCTCGCTCCGGTCCGCGTCGCCCGCCGGGATCTCCTCGCGTACGGCGTCGATCCGGCCCTCCGTACGCTTCTTCAGCTCGGCGCCCGCCGTCGGCACCCCCAGCGCGCCGGCCACCGCGTCGATCCGTGTCCCGACATCGGCGAGGCTCTTCGCCGGGTCGACGACGACCAGCGGAATGCCCGCGTCACGGATCTGGCCGATGGCCTCCGCGGGGCCCGTGGTGGTGTCGGCGAGGACGAGCGTCGGCCTGAGCGACAGCACGCCCTCCGCCGAGACATCGTGCGCCCGGGTCACCACCGGCAGCTTCGCGGCCTGTTCGAAGGTGGCGGTGACATCGCGGGCGACGACCCGCTCACCGAGACCGAGTGTGAAGACGATCTCGCTCAGCGACCCGGTCAGCGGCACGATCCGGTCGGCCGAGGCGACCGTGACCTTCCTGCCGTCGGCCGAGTTGACGGTGACGGGCAGCCGGGGCGCGGGTACGGCGGCCAGTGGCTCCAGCCGGTCGGCGGCGGCGGCGGTGGGCGTCGGGTTCCGCTTCGCGCCGGTCGTATCCGTACCGCCTCCGCTTCCGCTTCCGCCGCCGGAACCGCAGCCGGTCAGAGCGAGAGCGAGGGCGAGGGCAATCGCGGAGAGAGGGGCGCCCGTGAGACGTGATCTGCGCACCGAGCGCACCATCCTGTTCGTTCTGTCGAGTTGTGCTGTGAGTGGTTCGGCCGAGGTTTCCGTGGGGAGGGGTCCAGCACACGCTGGAGATAGCTTAGGTTAGCCTTACCTTGCTTGTTAGGCCCGGGGCTGTGCTGTGTCCGGGTCCGCCGTCCCTGCTCGTCAGATGTGGGAGTGACTCCGATGCTGTCCTTCAGACCCGTGCGCGCCTTCGTCGTCGCGCTGCTCATGGCGCTGCCGGTGGCCCTGCTGCCGGCCGCCGGTGCGCAGGCCGCCGACCGTACGGTGCGGGGCGGCCGGCTCGACTGGGGCATCAAGTCGTCCTTCCTCAGCTATGTCACCGGCCCCATCGCACAAGGCAGTTGGGCGCTGAACGGGGGCGCGGCCACGGTGGGCGGCCAGTTCCGGTTCCACTCGGCCACCGGCACCTACGACCCGGACACCGGCGCCTTCCGGGCCGGCTTCTCCGGCGGGGTCCGGTTCGTCGGTCACCTCAAGGCGGACGGCAGCCATGAACTCGATCTCACGATCAGCCGTCCCACCGTCCGGATCACCGGCGGCAGCGGCACGCTCCACGCGGACATGACCAGCAAGTCGAGGGGCAGCGGCAAAGTCACCTCGACCTCCCAGGTCCCGCTCGCCACTCTCGATCTCTCCGGGATCGAGATGAAGGGCGGCGGCAGCCCCGTCGTCCTCACCCGCGTCTGGGCGACGCTCACCGCGCAGGGCGCCACCGCCTTCGCCGGCTACTACACCGCCGGTACAGCGCTCGATCCGGTCAGCCTGTCCGTGGATGTCAAGGCGGCGGGCGCGCCGGGGAAGAAGTCACCGGCGCCGTCCGCGACCGGATCCGGTGACGGCGAGAAGGCGAAGGACGCCTTCCAGGACGCGGCCGTCGACTGGGGCGTGCGCCGCACCTACCGCGAGTACGTCACCGGCCCCATCGCCAAGGGGAAATGGACGCTGAGCGGCGGGGCCCAGGACGGCGGCGCGCTGTTCCGCTTCCCGCGGGGCAAGGGGACGTACGACGCCGGGAAGGGCACGCTCGACGCCGCCTTCGCGGGCAGCGTCCGGTTCACCGGAACCGAGCTGGATCTGACGCTCAGCAAGGTCGCCGTACGGGTGAAGGACGGCAAGGGCACGCTCTCGGCGGATGTCTTCGACGCGGCCGAGGGCAGTCCGCCCCGTAAGGCCGTGCCGCTCGTCACCTTCGAGGCCAAGGACTTCACGCCCAAGGACGGTCTCGCCTCGCTCACCGAGGTTCCCGCGACGCTCACCTCACCGGGCGCCGACACCTTCGGCTCCCTCTACGCGGCCGGTACGGCGATGGACCCTGTCTCGCTGGCCGTCGCCGTCGACAAGAAGGCCGAGCTGCCCGCGCTGCCCGACCTGGGCAGCGACGCCTCGCCCTCCGCGGCGCCGGAGGACACGGCCGCCTCGTCCGCCGCGCCCTCCAGCGGTCCGGCCACGGACGCCGCCTCGGCCTCTTCGTCCTCGTCGTCCGCCGGTGCGGGGACGTATGTGGCGATCGGCGCGGGCGCGCTCGTCGTCGCGGGACTGGCGGGCTTCGCGGCCGTCACCGTCCGCAGGCGCCGCGGCACCGACACGCCGTAACCCCCACGACCAACCCCCCACGACCACCCCCCCACGGCTCCGCCATCTCCCGCGCGGATTCCGTGTGTTCACGCGTGCGTTCCACGCCCCACCGTCAAGGAGTACATCCCCCCATGGCAGCAACCCGCCGCCCCATAGCACTCGCCGCCGCCATCGCGACGGCGGCGGCTCTCGGGGCCACCGCCTTCACCCTCCCGGCGCTCGCGTCCGGCCCCCCGGCCGGCGTGCCCCGGGGACCGCTCGCCGCGCCCGGCGCCGCCCCGAAGCTGGATCTGAAGGACGGCACCCTGGACTGGGGCCTCAAGGAGTCCTTCCGTCGTTACGTGACCGGCATGGCCGCGGGCACGATCACCGCCGCCGACGGCGCCACCCAGGCCACCGGGAACGGCCCCTTCACCTTTACCAACGGCACCGGCTCGTACGACCCCGCCACACACGATGTGGCCACGGACTTCGACGGCAGCGTGCTGTTCTCCTCCAAGGCGCACGGCTTCGAGATCAAGGTGGCCGACGTGAGGCTGGTCACGGCGGGGACGGGCGGCGCCATCGAGGCGGACGTCACGCTCAACGGCGCGACCCAGAACGACATCGAGCTGGCCGCGATCGATCTGACGGGGATCCGTCCGGAGACCTCGGGCACCAGGATGGTCTTCAAGGACATCACGGCCACGCTGACCGCCGAGGGCGCGAAGGCGTTCAACGGGATGTACACGGAGGGCACGGAGCTGGACAAGGCCACGCTCGCCGTCGGTTACGAGACGGGCGGCGGCACGCCCTCGCCGACGCCGACCGAGCCCGAGCTGACGCCGACCGAGCTGACGCCGACGGAGCCCGAGCCGACGACGGCCCCCACGGAGCCGACGAAGCCCCCCACCTCGGAGGCGCCCACCGGGCCCGCCCCGACCACCACCGCCCCGACCACGACCACCCTGAACACCACCCCGTCCACCTCCACCTCCGCGGCGCCTCCGACGGCCGAGGACGGCGCGATCGTGGACGGCACTCTCGACTGGGGCGTCAAGGAGTCCTTCCGCTCGTACGTCGCCGGCCCGATCGCCCGGGGCAAGGTCGAACTCTCCGACGGCGCGGCGAAGTCGGGCGCCGCGGCCTACCGCTTCCCCAAGGGCACGGGCGACTTCGACGCGACCGCTCAGACCCTCACGGCGTCCTTCGGCGGTACGGTCCGCTTCCTCGGCCACCAGGAGGCGGACGGCGAGTACGTGCTCGACCTCCGGCTGGGCGGTCTCCAGGTCGTGGTGAAGGACGGCAAGGGCACGCTCGTCGCCGATGTCAGCACCAAGGACCAGGAGACGCACAAGGTCTCCACGTACCAGGATCTGACCGTCGCCACGCTGGACGTCCCGGCCGCGGGTCCGGTCGTCAAGGACGGCGTCGTCACGCTGAACGCCGTACCCGCGACCCTCACCGCCGACGGCACGAAAGCCTTCGGCGGGATGTACCAGGCGGGCACGGAGCTGGACAGGCTGACCCTCGCGGTCGCGCTCGACGAGAACGCCAACCTCCCGGGCGGCGCGGGCGGTTCGGGCGGTTCGGGCGGTTCGGACAGTTCCGGTACGGCGGGCGGCGGCACCGTCGGCGGTACGGGGGGCGGGTCCCTCGCCTCCACCGGCTCCGAGGTCCCGGTCGGCGCGCTGATGGGCGCGGCCGGTGCGATCGCCGCCGCCGGCGCGGCCGTCGTCTTCGCGGCCCAGCGGCGCCGTACAGGCCAGGCCGCGCCGCTCGACGACGGTGCTTAAATGCCTGCGTGACTGACATCGACGTACTCAGCGTCTTCTGCGGGGCCGACGGCCGGCACGGCAATACGCTCGGTGTCGTCCGCGAGGGGCGTCACCACCCCGACCGGGCGGCCCGGCAGGCCATCGCGGCCCGGCTCGGCTACAGCGAGACGGTGTTCGTCGACGACCCCGAGCGCGGTGTGGTCGACATCTATACGCCGGGGCTGCGGCTGCCCTTCGCCGGGCATCCGCTCGTCGGCGCGGCCTGGCTGCTGGATCTGGAGACCGTGAACCCGCCCGCGGGCGAGGTGTGGGTGCGTCAGGACGGCGAGTTCACCTGGATCACCGCCCGCCCCGAATGGGCGCCGCCGCGCACGCTCCGGCAGTACGCCTCCGCCGCCGAGGTCGACGCGCTGCCCGCCCCGCCGCCTGGCGAGGGCTGGCTCTACGCCTGGGCCTGGGAGGACGAGGCCGCCGGCCGGGTCAGGGCCCGCGCCTTCCCGCGCCGCGCCGACGGCATAGCCGAGGACGAGGCGACCGGCGCGGCGGCGCTGCTGCTCACGGCCGAGCTGGGCCGTGCCCTGAACATCACACAGGGCCGGGGGTCGCAGTTGATCACGGCCCCCGGCCCTGACGGATCGATCGAGATCGGCGGCCGGGTACGGCTGCTCACGGGTACATAGCCCGACCGACCGTGCGCGCGAGGCGCGTTACTTCGTACGGTAGGCGTCGGTGATCGTCTGGGAGAAGGCGTTGCCCTCCCGGTCCCTGACGTCGGCCCGGAAGGAGACCGTGCCGCCCGCGGCCGGGTTGTCCACCGTCACCACGCCCTTCCGCACGACCAGCCGACGCCAGGACTTGCCGCCGTCGTAGGAGACGGACACCGTCAGCGACGCGAGGTCGCGGCCGGCGGCCGATCCCTGGACGGTGACCGGCACGGACTGCCTGACGCTGGCGGCGGCCGTCGAGTCGAGGGCGAGTTCCGGGGCGTAGCGGACCACGCTTGTCGGGACGGCGACGCGCTTCGACGAGTGGGACGAGCTGAACTCGGCCTGCCAGGTGACGGTCGAGCTGACCGGTGAGACACCGGAGGAGGCCCGGCCCACGGTGGTCACCAGTCGGTACCGCGCTCTCTCGGCGGGCAGTTGGAAACTGGCGGCGTCCAGGACGTCGTCGACGGTCGCGTACGCGCGGCCGTCGCGGTAGAGCGTGGTGGACGCCGACTCCGCGTCGTACACGCTCCCGCCGCCGTGGCCCGCCCCGTCGGCGAAGGGCTGGATCGTGCCGGTCAGTGTGTCGCCCTCCCTGACCAGCCCCAGACCCTTGCTCAGCGCCGGGCCGAACACCCCGGTGTTGACGGTCTCGGTAGAGCTCCTGCCGCCGTGGTAGGTCCTGCCGGGAATCCGGTACTCGGCCAGGACGGTCCTGGAGTCGGCCGCGAGCTGCTGGGAGAACTCGCCCCAGCGGTAACCCCCCTGGAGGTACACCGTCCTCGTGTTCGGCAGGTCCGAGTAGAACCCCACCGCGCCCGCCCCGATGTCGAGCGCCGCGGTCCAGTTCAGCCCGGTGGCGCCGGTGACCGGTGACCCCTGCCGTACGGTGAGCTCGGCCAGGTCGGCCGAGGTCACATGCTGCGTATGGCCGGTGTAGAAGGCGTCCTTGAGGGTGTCGGCGAGGTGGTACTCGCTGTCGCCGCGGTACCAGTGCGACAGGAAGTGCGAGGTCACTTCGCCCGGCGGCGCCGGGTCACCGATCTGCGCGGTGCGGGTGCCGGCCGGATTCGTCCCCAGCCCGAGGCTGGTGGTGGTCTCCGTATCGTGCGCCTTCACCGTGGTGACCATGAACGAGGAGTATCCGGCGGCCTCCGGGTCCGGCGAGGACACGTCGATCGGCTTCGCCCGCCGGGCGTCGATCTCGATGGTCATGTCGCGGTCGACCGTCAACTTCGGCGCGACGAGGTAGTCCAGGCCGAGTCCATGGGGGTCATCCCTGGTGAAGGTCTTGCCGACGACCGTGTAGTCGCCCGCGGGCACCCGTACCGTCGCCGTGCCGTTCTCCCCCCTGACCAGCTCGTAGGCGTCGTTCCCGACGCCGGTCAGCGTGGCGGCCCAGTCGAACGAGCCGGGCGTGGAGCCGTCCCGGGCGGTGGCCCGGAAGGTGACGTCGTGGGACTCCGCCGCGCGGTCGAGCCCACCGACGCTGCGGACGGTCTGGCCGCCGCCGGCCGCAATGACGGTGAGGCTGTAGGCGCCCGCGGCGTCCCCGCCGATCCGGGTGTCCGCGGTGACATCGACGGCGGCGGTTCCACCGGCCGGGACGGTCACCCGCCGGGTGTTGAGCGTGAACAGCCCCTCGGGGGCGGCGGCTCCCGCCGCGTCGGCGCCGACGGCGGACAGGTCGAGCGTCACCGCCTGGTCGCCGTCGTTGCGGTAGGTGATCGTCCGGGTCATCGGCTCGTCGTCGGTGTGCGGCCAGAGGACGCGGCCGAAGTTCAGCGAGACGGGCTCGGCGACGACGCTCTGCCCCGTCGCCCGGGTCAGGTCGATCCGCCCGCTGCCCTGTTCGTAGGTGCTGTACCCGCCGGGTTCGGCCGAACCGACCAGCGCGGACTTGATCTGCGGGCCGCTCCAGTCCGGATGCCGCTGGGCGAGCAGCGCCGCCGCGCCCGCGACATGCGGGGTGGCCATGGAGGTGCCGCTGATCGTCACGTAACCGGGGGCGGGATGCGGGGAGTTCGGCATGGTCCCCGCGGCCGACGCCGCGGTGATGTCCACGCCGGGCGCGGTCACGTCGGGCTTGGCGCCCCCGTCCTCCAGCCGCGGCCCCCGGGAGGAGAACGACGCGAGCGCGTCCTTCTTGTCGACGGCCCCCACGGTCAGCGCGCTGTCGGCGACGCCGGGGGTTCCGATGGTGGTGTCCCCCGGGCCGGAGTTGCCCGCGGCGATGACGAACAGCGCCTGGCCGGACAGCGCGTCGACGGCTTCTTCGAGCGGGTCGGTGCCCAGCTTGTCCGGGGCGCCGAGGGACATGTTCACGATGTCGGCGCCCTGTTCGACCGCCCATTGCATCCCGGCGATGATGTCGGAGTTGAGGCCGGAACCGGCGGTGTTGAGCACTTTGCCGATGACCAGGTCGGCGCCCGGAGCCACGCCCCGGTAGCTGCCGCCGGACGCGGCGCCGGTACCGGCCGCGGTCGACGCCACATGCGTGCCGTGCCCGTTGTGGTCCTGGACGTCCGCCTCGGCCGTGAAGTTGCGCTGGGCGACGACCTTGTCGGCCACATCGGCGTGACCGGCGTCGATGCCGGTGTCGAGTACGGCGATCCGCACACCCGTCCCGTCGTAGCCCGACTTCCACACGTCCGGTGCGCCGATCTGCGGGACACTCACGTCCAGGGCCGCCGTCGCCACGCCGTCGAGCCGGATGGAGGCGACGCCCGGGGCCAGTTCACTCACCCCGGCCGAGGTGCGGGAGAGCGAGGACCACGCTCCGGCCGCCTCCTTCGGGCGCAGGACCAGCGCCTCGCCGTCCACCGCCGAGAGATCTGTGACGGGCGTGCTGGTCGTCTCGTGCAGTCGCGTCCGCGCGGCCGGGTTCTTCGCGGCGTACTCGACGAGCACCGGTGTTCCGCCGTCCGCCAGTTCGTCGTACTCGGGACGGTTCAACTCGGCCGTGTCGAAGAGCGACAGGTCGAGGCGCCCCTCCGCGATCAGTGGTTCGACGTCCGAGGGGATCACATAGGTGTGCCCGTCGGTCCGGCTGATCTGTACGGGTACGGAAGCCCGGCCCTTGGCGGGTGCCACGCCGATGACGCCGCCGTCCTTGTCCAGCAGCACCTGGTCACCGGTGATCAGGGTGACCGTGTGCACGGCGGCGGTCGCGGCATCCGGCCCGGACGCGCGCCCGGTGCTCCCGGTGCTCCCGGTGTCCGCGGTGGCCGATGGTGCGTTGGCGAGTCCCCCTGTCATCCCCGCCGCCAGTGTCAGGGCCGTGGCCACGGCGACGGCGGCAGGTCTGATACGTCTTCTTCTCGGCACTATCGGCAGTATCGGCACTGTCGGCCCTGTCTGTAGGTGTGGGGTATCAGCAGACAATCACTCAACTTTCGGTTGACAAGCCTGTGTGTGGTGTCGCGACCATGTCAAGGAATCGCGGGTGTGCCGGAGGGAATCCGTGCCGACGACGGCCACCTCCGGACCGAGTTCCCCGACGAGCCGGACCTAGGTCCTGTCCGGCCGGACAGGGCCTACGCGCTCAGCGGGAACTGCGCGCCCAGCTCGCGGAACACCGCTCCATTGAAGTCGAACGCGCGCTTGCACTCGTCGATGATCCGCTGCTTCTCCAGATCGTCCGCCGCCACCCGGTCGAGCAGCTCGCGGTAACCCCGCTTGAACGCGGCCGGGTTGGCGATCCCCTCGAAGACATAGAAGCGGACGCCGTCGCCCTTGCGGGCGAAGCCCCAGGTCTTCTCCGCCTTGTCACGGATGATCTGGCCGCCGGAGAGATCTCCGAGATAGCGGGTGTAGTGGTGTGCCACGAAGCCGCCCGGCCAGTCGCGCGCGCACTCCTCGACCCGCGCGGCGTACGCGGCGGTCGCGGGCAGCGGCTCCAGGCCCGTACGCCACTCCGCCCCGCGCAGATGCGCCAGATCGCGCTCCAGCTCGGGTGTGCGCTCCAGCTCGCGCTGGATGAAGGGCCCGGCGACCGGGTTCTGTCGCAGCGACTCCGAGGCGCCCTCCAGCGCGCGGTACACGAACCACAGCTGCTCGGTGTAGCGCGTATACGCGTCCACCCCGAGCCGGCCACCCAGCAGATCGCTCATGAAGGTCGAGGTCTCCGCCTCGGTGTGCTGTGCGTGCGAGGCGACGCGGATGAGCGTGGAGAACGGGGTGGCGGTGGCGGTTGCGTCCAAGGCGGGCCTCCGGGACCGAGGGGGACGGGAGCAGGCGGGTGCCGGCGTCGGCGGCACGGACGGCCGCCAGGACCGATACTCTTACTTAGGCTTACCTAAGTCAACTGGTTCCCGACGTCCTGTCGGTAAAAACGCTACCCCGCCCTCCGGGGCCGGCAACCTCAGGGAAGCGTGAGAATCTCGGCCCCCGTCTCCGTCACCACCAGCGTGTGCTCGAACTGCGCGGTCCGCTTGCGGTCCTTGGTCACGACGGTCCAGCCGTCGTCCCACATGTCGTGCTCGTACGTACCGAGCGTGAGCATCGGCTCGATGGTGAAGGTCATGCCCCGCTGGATGACGGTGGTGGCGTGCGGGCTGTCGTAGTGCGGGATGATCAGCCCGGAGTGGAACGACGAATTGATCCCGTGGCCGGTGAAGTCCCTGACGACCCCGTAGCCGAACCGCTTGGCGTACGACTCGATGACCCGCCCGATCACATTGATCTGGCGGCCTGGCCGTACGGCCTTGATGGCGCGGCTCAGCGCCTCGCGGGTCCGCTCCACCAGGAGCTTCGACTCCTCGTCGACATTCCCGCAGAAGTAGGTGGCGTTGTTGTCCCCGTGCACCCCGTTGAGGTACGCGGTCACGTCAAGGTTCACGATGTCGCCGTCGCGGAGCACCGTGGAGTCCGGGATTCCGTGGCAGATGACCTCGTTGACCGAGGTGCAGAGGGACTTGGGGAAGCCGCGGTAGCCGAGCGTCGACGGATAGGCGCCGTGGTCGCACATGAACTCGTGCGCGACCCGGTCCAGCTCGTCCGTGGTGACGCCGGGCGCGATGTGCTTCGCGGCCTCCTCCATCGCCTGCGCGGCGACGCGGCCCGCGATCCGCATCAGCTCGATGGTTTCCGCGGTTTGCACTTCCGGCCCGGTGTACGGGGTGGGAGCGGGTTTCCCGACGTATTCGGGGCGCCGGATTCTGCCGGGGACGGAGCGGACGGGAGAGAGCTCCCCTGGTACGAGGAGTGACTGGCCAGACATGCCGGCGAGTCTAACGAGCGCCGGTGGGGCAGCATGGCGTCAGAGGAAGGAGCCGATGATGGCCCTGTTCAAGAAGCGCACGGTCGGCAAGCCCGGCGAGTGGTACTACTGCCTGAAGCACCGGAAGGTCGAGGAGGGGCCCGAGTGCCCCGCCAAGGACCGCTTCGGGCCGTACGCGAGCCGCCAGGAGGCGGAGCACGCGATGCAGACGGCTCAGGAGCGCAATCTGGACTGGGAGACGGATCCGCGCTGGCACGACGCGTCCGAGGACGCGTCCGAGGACGCGCCCGAGGGCGAGTCCGAGGGCGGGAAGGACACGAACCCGTCCGGCTGAGGGGTGCGGTCCGGCCACCGGGCCTGGGCCGTATCCGGCGGGGTCAGGCCGTCGCCGCCGTCGCCGCTTCCTTCTGGGCGCGGCGGCGCAGGGCGTCCTCGTCCGTCTCCGAGTCGTAGGTCACCAGCCTCGGCAGCACCGCCGCGAGCAGCCCCACCGAGGCCAGACAGGCCAGCCCACCGCTCCAGATCGCGGGGCGGGTGCCCGTCCAGCCCGCCATCGTGCCCGCGCGGATCTGGCCGAGCTGCGGTCCGACGCTGTACGAGAGCACCTCGATGCCCGCGAGCCGGCCACGCAGCTCCTCCGGGATCGTCTGGTTCCAGATGGTCGAGCGGCCCAGACCGCTGAGCATGTCGCCCGCGCCCGCGAACCCCAGACAGACCAGCACCACCCAGATGTTCGAGAACCACCCCGCGGCCGTGATCGCCAGCCCCCAGCCCGCCGCGCCGAACACCACGAAGAGGCCGTGTCTGCGGACCCGTGAGGTCCAGCCGCTGGTCAGGCTGAGTACGACCGAGCCGACCGACCCCGCCGCGTACATCAGACCGAGCGACCACTCGGCGTTGAGATCGTCCGCGAGGAACGGGAAGATCGTGTTCGGGAAGGCGAAGAACATGGCGGCCAGATCGATCGCGTACGTCCCCAGCAGCACCGGTCTGCTCCACGCGTAACGGGCCCCCTCCACGATGCCCCGCAGGGACGGCGCCTCCGCGTCATGCGCGGCGGGCGCGGGAGAGAGCCGCAGACAGAGCAGTACGGAGACGGCGAAGCCCAGGATCGTCACCCCGTACGCCGTGCCGTGACCGGCGTACGCGACGACCAGACCGGCCAGTGAGGGCCCCGCGATCGCGCCGAGCTGCCAGCGCAGCGCGTTGAGCGCGGCGGCTGCGGTGAGCTGGGCGTGCGGGACGATCCGCGCCATCAGCGAGTCCAGCGCGGGTCGTTGCAGCCCGGCCAGCGCTGACACCCCGGCCGCCACCACGTACAGCGGCCACAGCAGCGGCTCGGGAAGCAGCGCGTTCACCAGCAGGATGACGGCGAGCAGGCCGAGCCCCGCCTCCGTGAGCAGGATGACCTTGCGCCGGTCGACGGCGTCGGCGAGCGCGCCGCCGTACAGCCCGAAGATCACCAGGGGCACCAGCTCCACCGCGCCCATCGCGCCGACCGCGAGCGGCGATTCGGTGAGGTCCTTGATCTGGAGCGGCAGCGCGATCATCGCCATGAAGCTGCCGAAGTTCGTCACCAGCCCCTGCACCCAGAGCAGCCGGAATTCCCGGGAGGAACGGAGCGGGGAGAGATCCGGCAGTATCGCGCCGAGCTTTCTGGTCACGAGAGGCCATGTTCGGTGTGGACGAGTGGATCGGGCAACCGAATAAGGGTGTGTCGGCACAAGCGCGTGTCAGCACAAGGGTGTGTCGGCACAAGGGCGCGCCGGCACGTGCCGGCTCGGGGCTTACCAGCGGGCGGGCGGCGGCGCCGTCAGCTGGTCGGCCAGCCGCGACAGCCGGTCCCGGAACCGCCGCCGCCCACGCCGCCCCGGCAGGCTGTTCTCCCCGGCCGCCGCGCTCACCAGATGCTGCACGGTGTCCAGATCCACGCCGTGCGCCGCCTCCATCGCGTCCACCGACAGGGCCTCGTGCGCCAGCCCGCGCACCTCCGCGTCACCGCCGTCGAGCGACAGCACCGTCGCCCCGGCCCGGCGCGCGCCGTGAACCCGCTCCAGCAGGCCGGTGCCGGGCCGCTCGGGCGCCACCACGAGCAGCGTCTCGCCCCGGCCGGCCGCCTCAAGACGGCCCAGACCGACGGCCAGATGCGCCGGGTCCCCCGAGCGCACCCGGTGCCGTACCAGCGTGGGCGTCAGCTCCGGCTGCCCCGACCACGCCGCCTCGTCCACGAGATGCGCGGTGAGATGCCACGGCTCGTACTCCTCCGTCCCGACGAGCAGCAGCCCGCCGCCGTGCGACACGACGGAGGCACGCAGCGCCCCCGCGAACCGGCGGGTCGTGGACGGCCATTCCGTTCCGGCGAGTACTTCACGCAGCAGTGCGACGCGTACGGCATCCATGGGCCCGCATCCTGCCGCAGTCGGCCGCGCGGCGCGGGCGGTCGGAGGAGGCTCACCCGAACGTGCCCTTGTACCGGCGCGTAGGGTCGTGACCATGACTTCAACGGACAGTGGCAGCACTCCCAAGCCTCCCGCCAAGGACCCCTGGGACCTCCCGGATGTCTCCGGTCTCGTCATCGGGGTACTCGGCGGCACCGGCGACCAGGGGCGCGGGCTCGCCTACCGGCTGGCGCGGGCCGGACAGAAAGTGATCATCGGCTCCCGGGTCGCCGAGCGGGCCGAGACGGCGGCGGCCGAACTGGGCAACGGCGTCGAGGGCCTGGCCAACGCCGAGTGCGCGCGCCGCAGCGATGTGGTCATCATCGCCGTGCCGTGGGAGGGCCATGCCAAGACCTTGGCAGCCCTCAAGGAGGAACTGGCGGGCAAGCTCGTCGTCGACTGTGTCAATCCACTGGGCTTCGACAAGCAGGGCGCGTACGCCCTGAAGCCGACGGAGGGCAGCGCCGCCCAGCAGGCCGCCGCCCTGCTGCCGGATTCGCGGGTGACCGCCGCCTTCCACCATCTCTCCGCGGTGCTGCTCCAGGACCCGGCGGTCGAGCGGATCGACACGGATGTGATGGTGCTGGGCGAGGTACGCGCGGACACCGACCTCGTCCAGGCGCTGGCGGCCCGTATCCCTGGCATGCGCGGGGTCTTCGCGGGCCGGCTGCGCAATGCCCACCAGGTGGAGTCACTGGTGGCCAACCTGATCTCGGTGAACCGCCGGTACAAGGCACACGCGGGCCTGCGTGTGACGGACGTCTAGCCAGGTACGTACAGGGGAGGCACGGGTAACGACGGCACGGGCCCCGGCCCGCGCCGTCAGCCCGTGGCCGTCGCCGTACGGGCCGCGCGCTCGGCCTTCGCCTTGCGTACGTAGTACCAGGCCATGTTGGACGACAGCCCGGCCAGCAGCACCCACACGATGCCGAGCCAGTTGCCCTGGATGAAGGAGAACACGGCCGCGGCGACCGTGAGGACACAGACGGCGAGGGCGTACAGAGCGAGGCGGGGCATGGGGGTCGGCTCCTGTCGAGGCGTCGTGGGCGCCTTGGGCGTCGTGGGTTGTCGTCGTACGCGCTCCAGTGTCCCCCATGCCCGGGAACGTCCCACGGCCGCCCGGTGCGGAATCTCAAGAGGATCTGGTATGCGCGACGTGCGAAATGAAGCCAAGGGAATCATCGGGGAGTTCAACCGGAACGGTTCGATCGCTCCCGACCGTGTCGTCTCCGCCGAGTTCGGGACCTGGGATCGCGTAACACCGGCCTGGGTCATCCTCGCGGCGCTCAAGTCCGTTCTCTGGCTCAGGTGGGACAGCGGGCGCTCTCCCGACGACCAAGCGGCTGAGGCCGCGGAGTTGGCGCCGCGCCTCGAACAGCGTCAGATTACCCACATGATCGAAGCCATGCTGGGTGATATCGCGGCAGTCCACGAGGCGCAGTCGCGGGGATTGATCACCTTGGAGAACCTGGTCGGTTTGATGGCCGTCGTGGTTCAACAGGAATCGATGACCGAGGAAGAACTCGACGCGATACTCGAATACGCGGAGAACAACTGTCGGGAGGTTCTCCGTACCGGAGATCCGTGGCATCCCGCTCGACGCGGAATTCACGTGGGACCGTGGGACAGTGGCGAGAACGTTCCGGGTGGAGAACGTATCGACCTGGGGGGAATGCGGATCCCTTCGGAACCCGGGCTGCGGATCGAGCCGATGCGGGATGGTGACGAGATTCTCGCGGTCACGGTGATAAAGGGTCCGACGGCGATTCAGCTGCAAGCCTATCGAGCCACCCAAGGACGTTCCTGGGATGTGATCCGCGGGAACATGATGAAGAAGATGAAGGCGCAGGGGACCGCGGTCGTGGAATGGGCGGGTATGGCCGGCGTCGAGCTCAGGGTATCCGTTCCTGTCATTGAACCCGATGGCAATCGTTCCGTGCAGGGTGTGCGGGTACTGGGCGCCGACGGCCCGGGGTGGATCCTTCGTGGATTCGTCACCGGAGATGGCGCCGAACCCGACAGCAGAGATCACTGGGCCTATGAGATGTTCATGGAAACCGTTGTCTCACCATTCCACTCCACATCTCCGGATGACTCGGTGATCGGTTTGCGCCGGCCCCATTCTGGGATCTGAACGGGTAGCGCCGCCCCGGGAGGAATCAACGCGGTATCCCGTCGGGACCTCGTCGCCAGGTGGGGCGACCACTGGATCGACAGGGTCGGTCAGGTCCTGTCCGGCTCGCCGTCGCCGCCGGTACCGCTACTGGCCGGCCGGGCCGCAGACGTATTCGTTCCGCGTCGTCCAGAAGCTGAAGAGATCGCGTCCGCAGTAGCTGTCCAGCTCCGAGACCCCCATCCCGCGCAGGATCGTGTGGATCAAGTCGAAGAAGGCCGCGTTCACCTGGGGGATGAAGAAGAGCAGAACGAAGACCGCGAGCAGTCCGTACTGAGCGAACGGCTCCACCTGGCGGCGGACCTTGTAGGACAGCCAGGGCTCGACCACCCCGTAGCCGTCCAGGCCCGGGACCGGCAGGAAGTTCAGGATCGCCGCGGTGATCTGGAGCAGGGCGAGGAAGCCGAGGGCGTAGCGGAAGCCCGTCGGGACACCGGACAGGGCGTCCAGCCAGAAGGGCGCGGTGCAGACGACGGCGAACAGTACGTTCGTCAGCGGGCCTGCCGCGGAGATCAGGCTGTGCCGCCAGCGGCCCTGGATGCGCCCGCGCTCGATGAAGACCGCGCCGCCCGGCAGACCGATACCGCCCAGGATCACAAAGATCACCGGCAGCACGATGGACAGCAGCGCGTGCGTGTACTTGAGCGGGTTGAGCGTCAGATAGCCCTTCGCCCCGACCGAGATGTCCCCGCTGTGGAGCGCGGTACGGGCGTGCGCGTACTCGTGCAGACAGAGCGAGACGATCCAGGCGCCGGTGACGAACAGGAATACGGCGATCCGGATGTTCGCCGCGAAGTCGGTCCACACGGCCCAGCCCGAGACCGCCGTGACAGCGGCGATGCCCAGGAAGACGGGGGAGATCCGCCGGTCGCTCCGGCGGGAGGAGGCGGTGGTCATGGGTGGGTCTCCTCGGGGCGTGGGGCGGGGCGTGGGACGTGCGGCGTGGGGCGGTAGGGCGGTCGGGCCGCCCTGGCGTGAGCGGCGCCGGGACTACGGGGTCGGCGTCGACCGACCGTACAGCCGTCAGAACGCGAACGTCCGGCACGCCGATAACGTCTCGCCAACGGATCCCGGTTCCGGGGAGGGGGAGGGAGAGGCCGGTGCCGTGGCACGGTGGAAGATCATGTACGACGGCGAGGCGACCGGCGCGCTGGTCGGACTCGCGACCGGACAGGTCGGGGCGGCCTTCCCGGCGGCGGTCACGGACAATGGGCTGATGCGCTACCGGCTCCTCGGCACCACACGGGCACTGCATGACGACGGCACCTCCGTCGCCCTTGGCGGTGCGCGGCTGCGTGCGCTGCTGACGGTGCTCGCCCTGCGGCCCGGCCGTGCGGTTCCGGTCGCCCTGCTTGTCGCCGAGGTCTGGGACGGCGACCCGCCCGCCGACGCGGTGGGGGCGCTCCAGGCGCTGGTCGGGCGGCTGAGACGGGCGCTCGGCCCCACGGCCGTCTCCTCCGTGGAGGGCGGCTACCTGCTGTGCGCCGATGAGGAGGAGGTGGATCTCCACCGCTTCGGCCGGCTCGCGGGGGAGGGCGCGCGGGCCCTGGCGGACGGGGACGCGGCCAAGGCGGCGGGCCTGCTCGACGAGGCGCTGGCGCTCTGGCGCGGTCCCGCGCTGGCCGACCTCCCCGACCGTACGAACGAGGCGGCCCGCTGGGAGACCCGTCGGCTGGAGGCCCGCCGGGCATGGCTCACGGCCGCGCTCGCCCTCGGCCGGGCCGAGGAGACGCTGCCCGAACTGGCCGCGCTCTGTGGTGAGTTCCCGCTCGACGAGCCGCTTCAGGCACTGCGTATCCGCGCCCTGCGCGACGCGGCACGCCCGGCCGAGGCCCTGGCCGCGTACGACGGGGTGCGGCGCGCGCTGGCGGCCCGTCTGGGCACCGACCCGGGCCCCGAACTGCGTTCTCTGCACGAGGAGTTGCTCCGGGGCGCCGACGGGCCCAAGGGGCGGGCCGAAGACACCGGCGGGTTCCACGGTGCGCACGGGCGGGCCGGGGGCGGTGGACACTCCGACCGTACGACCGCCACCACCGCCACGCCCCCCGCAGCCGACACGGCCGCCACGCCCCCCGGCAATCTCCGCGCGCGGCTGACCAGCTTCGTCGGCCGCGAAGGCGATATCGAAGCCATCCGCGACGATCTGGGCCGCGCCAGGCTCGTCACCCTGCTCGGGCCCGGCGGAGCGGGGAAGACCCGGCTCTCGCAGGAGGCCGCGGAGCGGATGGCCGAGGGGTGGCCCGATGGCGTATGGCTCGCCGAACTGGCACCCGTGAACGATCCGGAGACCGTGCCCGAGGCCGTACTGACCGCACTCGGAGCGCGGGAGACCGTGCTGCGCGGCGTCGGGGCCGAGGAGTTGCGCGCCGCCGATCGGCACGCCGCTGAGCCGATCGTCCGGCTGGCCGAGCACTGCGCGCGCCGGCGCATGCTGCTGCTTCTCGACAACTGCGAGCATGTGATCGGCGCTGCCGCCGCCCTCGCCGAGGAGCTGCTCGCCCGCTGCCCGGAGCTGACCGTCCTGGCGACCAGCCGGGAGCCGTTGGGGGTGCCGGGTGAGTCGGTGCGGCCGGTGGAGCCGTTGCCTCCGGATCCGGCGCATCGGTTGTTCGCGGAGCGTGCTCGTACGGTGCGGCCGGGGTTCGATCCGGCGGGGGATCCGGCGGCGGTGGCGGAGATCTGTCGTCGTCTGGACGGTCTGCCGCTGGCGATCGAGCTGGCGGCGGCGCGGTTGCGCATGCTGACGCCACGTCAGATCGCGGATCGTCTCGATGACCGTTTCCGGCTGCTGACCAGTGGGAGCCGGACCGTTCTGCCGCGCCAGCAGACGCTGCGCGCCGTCGTCGACTGGTCCTGGGACCTGCTGGACGCGTCCGAACGCGCCGTACTGCGGCGGCTGTCGGTCTTCGCGGGCGGTTGTGGACTGACGGCCGCCGAGGCGGTCTGCGCGGATGAGGCGACCGGCTCGCACACCCCGACGGGCTCGCACACCTCGGCCGGCTCGGACACCCCGACCGGCTCGGACACCCCGATGGGCTCGGACACCCCGGCCGGCCTCGGCGAAGTGGGCGGCCCGTACGAACCGGACACCACTGAAGCCGTCGCACCCCATGACGTCGCCCGGCTCCTCGGCTCGCTCATCGACAAGTCCCTCGTCGTCGCCGCCCCCGCGCCCGACGGCGATATGCGCTACCGGCTGCTGGAAACCGTCGCGGAGTACGCCGCCGAGCGGCTCGACCAGGCCGGTGACCGGGCCGCCGCCGAGCGCCGTCATCTCGTCTACCACCGGGAGCTGGCCCGTACCACCGACCCCGTACTGCGCGGCCCGGGCCAGCACGCCGCGATCGCCCGCTTCCAGCTGGAGTACGAGAATCTGCGCACCGCGCTGCGCCGTGCCGTCGCCGCCCGCGACGAGCAGGAGGCGCTGTGTCTCGTACTCTCCCTCTGCTGGTTCTGGCAGATGCTCGATCTTTCCGCCGACGCCCACCACTGGGCGGGGGCCACCGCGGAGCTCGGACCCGATCCGTTCGCCCCGCCGGTGGAGCCCGCTCCCCCCATCGCGCAGCGGTGCACCGAGGCGCCGCCGCCCATGGCCCCCGAGATGCTTCAGGAGGCCCGGCGCCAGGTGCGGCTGATCGAGATGATCAGCATGAACCTCGACGAGGACGACTGGACCACGCCTCTGCGGCTCGCCTGGCTGGACGCGGTGATCACCGTCTACCGGCCGGGACTGCCGCAGACCTGCCGCTTCCCCGCCACCCTGTGGTTCCTCGCGATCCTGCTCACCGGTGACGCCGGCCAGTTGAGGCTGATCCTGGACGAGACCGTACGGGCCAGTGAGGAATTCGGTTACGAGTGGGAGCTGGCCGCGGCGCTGCACGCACGGGCCAATCTGCTGGCGAACCGCAGCGACCTGGCGGGGGACGCGAGGCGTGACGCCGACCGCAGCCTGGACATCTACCAGCGGCTGGGGGATGCCTGGGGCGCGGCGGAGGCGCTGTCCGCGCGCGGCGAGGCCAGGGAGAAGGCCGGTCAGCACGTCCTGGCCGCCGAGGACTACACGGCCGCCATCGCCCATGCCGAGGGGCTCGGCGCGCAGAGCCAGGTCTTCCTGCTGCGTTCCCGACTCGCGGCGACCATGTTCGAGACGGGGGAGGGCGAGGAGGGCGAGCGCATCCTCCGCGAGTTGCTGGCCGAGCGTCACGACGCGTGGCACGAGTCGCTGCCGGCCCGGCTCTATCTCGGGTTGTGGCTGGGCAGAACGGGACGCGAGGCCGAGGCCAGGGAGCAACTGGGGCGACTGCTCGACACGTTCCGCTCCGAGACACTGGCGGTCTTCGAGGGATTGGTGAAGGGGACCTTCGCCTGGCTGGACTGCCTGGCCGGCCGGTACACCGAGGGACTGGCGGAAGCCCGCGTGGCCCTGCGCATGTCGCTGTCGCCGCTGTCCATGATGATGGCTCCGGAGATGGCCCCCCTCCATCTCCTGACGGCGGCCTGGGCACTGGGCGGCCTGGCGGCGGCCGGCGCCGCACCGGAGCGGGTGCGGGACGCGGCCCGGCTGATCGGCGCGTACGAGGGGCTGCTGCCCGTCGGACACTTCAGAACGTTCGTGGAGCGGGACAACCTGGTGAGGGCGCGCGGGGTCGTGGTGGGCCTGCTCGGCGAGGCCGCGTTCGAGCGGGCCCACGCCGAGGGCGGCGGCCTCACGCTGGAGGAGGCCACCGCCCTCGCCGGATGCTGAATCCATCGGCCCCCGACCCCGTCGGACCCGAATCCGCCGGTCTTGGGTCCGCCGGTCTCGGGTCCGACGGGTCCCGGACCTCAGGATTTCTTCCGGAACTTGGCCACCGCGAGCGGCGCCGTCACCACCGTGATCGCCACCGCCCACACCAGCGTCATCCACATCGAGTGCGCGACAGGCCCGCCGTTGATCAGACTCCGCGCCGCGTCCGCGAGATTGGACAGCGGGTTGTAGTCGGTGAACGCCTGGAGCCAGCCGGGCATCGTGGACGGCGGGGCGAAGATCGACGAGCCGAACTGCAACGGCATCAGGACGAGCACCGCCACCCCCTGGACGGCCTGCGCCGTCTTCATGGTGAGCCCCAGCAGGATGAAGATCCACATCAGCGAGGCGCCGAACACCAGGGACAGTCCGACGGCGCCGAGCAGTTCGAGCACCGACGTCTTGATCTCCATGCCGAGCAGGAAACCCATGCCGAGCAGGATGGCGGTGGCGACCAGCATCCGGCCGATCTCGACAACGATCTTGGCGATCAGCACGGAGGACCGGGCTATCGGCATCGTGCGGAACCGGTCCATGACCCCCTTGCGGAAGTCGTCGTTCACACCCGCGCCCACGGCCATCGCGATGTTCATGCCCATCATCGCCATCAGACCGGGGACCACATAGTTCACATACTGGTCGCGGCTGCCGCCGAGGCTCGCGCCCACGGAGCCGCCGAAGACATAGACGAACAGCAGCGTGAGGACGATCGGCATCAGCAGGACGTCGAACATCGACTCGGGGTCCTGCTTGATCTGGAGGGCGTTGCGGCGCACCAGCGCGCCGATGTGCCGCAGATTGGCGCGCAGTCCGATCCGGCCCTCGGCGGCGGCGGTGTGGGCGGGCCTCGGCGCGGGTGCCTTCTCCGGCGCGGACGTGGGCAGTGTGGTCGTGCTCATGCCGCGACCTCCTCGGGTGTGGTGTCGGACACGGAGGCCGTCTTCTGGCCGGTGATGGCCAGGAACACTTCGTCCAGGCTCGGGAGATGGGTGCCGATATGGGCGATTCCGAAGCCGCGCTCGCCCAGCAGACCGACGACCGCGGTCAGTTGCTCATCGCTGAGGATCGGTACGTACAGCAGGCCCTCGTCAGGGACGGCCTGGGTGCCGGCCAGGCCGTCGAGCCCGGTCTCGGCGATCGCCCGCGCCATCGCGGGGAGCTGGGCCGGGTCCGTGGGCCGGATCTGGAGCGTACGGCCACCGACCTTCGCCTTCAGTTCGTCCACCTTGCCGTTGGCGATGACCCGGCCGCGGTCGAACACCGTCAGCTCGCTGGCGAGCTGCTCGGCCTCTTCCATGTACTGGGTGGTGAGCAGGACGGTGGCACCCTCCGCGACCATCCGCTGCACCTCGTCCCAGACCTCGTTGCGGGTACGGGGGTCGAGCCCGGTGGTCGGCTCGTCCAGATACAGCACCGCCGGTTGGCCGATCATCGAGGCCGCCAGGTCGAGCCGGCGCCGCATCCCGCCGGAGTACTGCATCGTGGGCTTCTTCGCCGCCTCGGTGAGGGAGAAGCGCTCCAGCAGTTCGTCGGCGCGGCGGCGGGCGTCCTTGCGGGACAGATCGAGCAGCCGGCCGATCATGTACAGGTTCTCCCAGCCGGAGAGCTTCTCGTCGACCGAGGCGTACTGGCCGGTGAGACCGATGGTGCGGCGCAGCTGGCGCGGCTGGCGCAGCACGTCGTACCCGGCGACCATCGCGGTCCCGGCGTCCGGCTGGACGAGCGTGGAGAGAATACGGACGAGCGTTGTCTTGCCGGCGCCATTGGGTCCGAGCACACCGAGGACGGTGCCCTCGCGTACATCGAGGTCCACTCCGTCGAGTGCCCGGGTGCCCTGTGGTCCGCCGTAGTGCTTGACCAGCCCCCGTACCTCGACGGCGTTGCCCGTGCGGCTGCCGTTGGGGTGTTTGTCGATTCGCGTCATGACACCAGTGGACCAGCCGCCACCGACAATCCACCGACAAGCTGCCGACAGGCCGCTGTCGGGCGGCTGTCGGGCGGCCGTCGGCCCCACCGCGTACCGCCGTTGGGCCGTCGACAGCCCCCGCCGAGGAAGCCGACAGTCCCCGTCGGAGCAGCCGACAGCCCGCCGACGGGGGAAGATCGGCGGGCTGTCGTTCGTGCGGGCAGTGGCTTCTGGGGCGGAGGGCCCCCTCGCGGGGGCGAATCCGCCTAGTGGAACGTGTGCTCCTCCTGAGGGAACGTTCCTCCAATCACCTCGTCCGCAAACTCCCTCGCCGCGTCCCCGAGCGTCTGCCGGAGATTCGCGTACTGCTTCGTGAAGCGCGGCACCTTCCCTCCGGTCAGCCCGACCATGTCCGTATGGACGAGCACCTGCGCGTCCGTCTCCGGCCCCGCGCCGATCCCGATGGTCGGAATGTGCAGGATGCGGGTGACCTCGGCGGCCAGCTCGGCGGGGACCAGTTCGAGCACGACCGCGAACGCCCCCGCGTCCTGTACCGCCTTGGCGTCGCGGAGCAGCTGCTGCGCGGCTTCCTCGCCGCGGCCCTGCACCCGGTAGCCGAGGGTGTTGACGGACTGTGGCGTGAGTCCGATGTGCCCCATCACCGGGATACCGGCTTGCACCAGCAGCTCGATCTGGCTGTGCGAGCGCTCGCCGCCCTCCAGCTTGATCGCGCCCACGCCCGCGTCCTTCACCAGCCGCGTGGCGCTGCGCAGGGCCTGGACCGGCCCTTCCTGGTACGAGCCGAACGGCAGGTCGCCGACGATCAGGGCGCGCTTCGTGCCCCGTACGACGGCGGCGGCGAGCATCGTCATCTCGTCGAGCGTGACGGGCACGGTCGTCTCGTACCCGAGATGGCAGTTCCCCATCGAGTCGCCGACGAGCATGACCGGAATGCCGGCCTCGTCGAACACGGAGGCCGTCATCGCGTCATAGGCGGTGAGCATGGGCCACTTCTCGCCGCGCTCCTTGGCGGCGGCGATGTCATGGACGGTGATACGCCGCGAACTCTTCCCGCCGTACAGCGCCTTGGAACCGGCTTCGGAGCCGGCCGGGCGTCCCGCGGGCGGCTTCTGAGCAGCCTCGGTCTGAACAGTCATGGCCAAAGGCCCTTTCGTCATCTCGAGGCACCCTGACGGTGTCCCCGGACCGGTTCCATGGTGGCATCCCGGGGCCGGTCGCGGGAAGTAGGGGCCGTTCGTAAAGACTTTCCAATACGAGACGGTCTCGTATCGAAACGCGTCTAGGGTGTACGCCATGTCCACACCGTCCGGCGGCGCCGCCGCCGCACCCCGCATACCCGAGTCCCGAGTCCCGGAGGCGGTCCACCGCCGTCGCTGGGCCATCCTCGGTGTTCTGATGTTCAGCCTGCTCATCGTCGTGCTGGACAACTCGATCCTGAACGTGGCGGTCAAGACGATCGCCGCCCCCGAGCCCACCGGTATCGGCGCCACGCAGAGCGAGCTGGAGTGGGCGATCAACTCCTACACGCTCGTCTTCGCCGGACTGCTCTTCACCTCCGGGCTGCTCGGTGACCGTGTCGGCCGCAAGAAGATGCTTCTCTTCGGCACAGCCGTCTTCGGCCTCGGCTCGGCGCTCGCCGCCCTGTCCGGATCGCCCGCCGAACTCATCGGTTACCGCGCTCTGATGGGCTTCGGCGCCGCCTTTGTGATGCCCGCCACCCTCGCCATCCTGATGAATGTCTTCGAGCGCGAGGAGCAGCCCAAGGCCATCGGCATCTGGGCGGGCAGCGTGGGCCTCGGTATCGCCATCGGCCCGATCACCGGCGGTCTGCTGCTCGAACACTTCTGGTGGGGCTCCATCTTCCTGGTCAATGTCCCGGTGGCCGCCGTCGCGCTGATCGCGATGGTGCTGCTGGTCCCGGACTCCAAGGATCCCAGGCCGGGCCGGCTCGACCCGGTGGGCGTCGTGCTCTCCATCGTCGGACTCGTCCTGCTGGTGTACGGCATCATCCGCGGCGGCGAGCTGGCCGACTTCACCGGCGCGGGCGTGCTCGCCCCGCTCATCGGCGGCGTGGCCGTACTGGCCCTCTTCGTCTGGCACGAGAAGCGCAGCAGCCATCCGGCCATCGACATCTCGTACTTCAGGAAGCCGGCCTTCGCCGCCGCCGTCGCCGCCATCGCGCTGGTCTTCTTCGCGCTGATGGGTGTGACCTTCTTCTCGGCCTTCTACCTCCAGAGCGTCCGCGGCTACAGCGCGCTCCAGTCCGGACTGCTGATCCTGCCGCTGGCCGCGGCCCAGATGATCTTCGCGCCGCGGGCCCGGCTGGTGGTGGACCGGTTCGGCGCCCGCGCGGTCTGCACGGTCGGCATGCTGCTGGTCGCCGCGGGACTCGCCGCGTTCGCCCTCTTCGGCACGGACACCCCGGTCTGGGTGCTGTGCCTCGTCTTCTTCGTCCAGGGCGCCGGAATGGCGCACATCATGCCGCCGGTCACCGTCGCGGTCATGCAGGCGCTGCCCCGCGAGAAGGCCGGTTCGGGCTCCGCCATCAACAACACCTTCCGCCAGGTCGGCGGCGCCCTCGGGATCGCCGTACTCGGCTCGGTGCTCTCCGCGACCTACCGGGGCGGGATCGAGGGACACCTCGGCGCGGTCCCGGCCGGCGCCCGGGACGCGGCGGGGGAGTCGATCGAGGCGACGATCGGTGTCGCCGAGAAGATGGGTCCGGCGGGCCGGCCGCTGATCAGCTCCGCCTACGACGCGTTCCTCGACGCCATGCATGTCACGGCGCTCGGCTCGGCGGCCGTCGCGCTGATCGGCGCCGCGGTGGTCGCGCTCTTCCTGCCGGGCCGGCCGGAGCCGCGGAAGCTCGCGGGGAGCGAGGAGGTGCCCGAACCCGCGAGCGCCGTCCGCGGCTGACAGCGACGCCGTACGCCGTATACGCCGTGTACGTGTGCGCGCCGTGTACGTGTGCGCGAGGACGGCGTGCGGCGGGCCGCCGTGTACGAGAATTGGCGCGGCGGAAGCGCGGCGCGGCCTACAGGCCGTAGGTCCAGGGGCGGCGAGAGGCGGAGACAGGTGCGGGAGCAGGGTCACGAGAAGGAACACCGGCGCGGCAGGCCACGCAGCGAGGCGGTCGAGCGGGCGATCCTGGAAGCCGTCGTGACCCTGCTGGAGGACGGTGTGCCGCTCGGCGCGCTCTCCGTCGAACGCATCGCCCGTACGGCCGGCGTCGGCAAGGCGACCATCTACCGGCGCTGGCAGGGCAAGGAGGCGCTCTTCCTCGATGTCCTGCGGGAGATCGAGCCGCCCGAGCCCGAACTGCCGGGAACCTCGGCGCTCGACGATCTCAGGGTCATGCTGGAGGCGATGCGTCAGCGAGGTCTCGCCCAGCGCTCCTCGGCCCTGCTGCACAACGTCGTCGTCGAGATGAAGGGCCAGCCCAGGCTCTGGGCGGAGTACCACAGGACGGTCATCGACCCCCGGCGCGCGATGACGACGGAGCTGATCCGGCGCGGGGTCGCCTCCGGTGAGCTGCGGGACGACCTGAGCGTGGAGCTGATGAACGAGCTGCTGATCGGCCCCATGCTCATGCGCACCCTGTACCGGCAGGGCGCGCCGCTGGAGGAGGACCTTCCCGACCGGATCATCAGCGCCGTGCTCCAGGGGCTGGGCCCGCGCACGTGACGGACGCGCGTGTGTCCCCGTACCGTTCTCCCCGTACCGGCTCCGCCGTACCGGAGTACCGGTTTCCCCGTACCGGACGGGCGCGCGACTCGAATCGCCCGATACAGCGGTGCGGGATCTGTCACACCCGCCGCTCTTCCATCCGTGATCGGAACCCCCAAACCCTCCCTCTTCGTCTCCGTGCGGGAACGGCTGTCCCCGGACGGCGGAGAAAGTGCCCGTACATCGCCTAGGGTCGGGGGCGAGCGTGCACGGCAAGGCAGTGAGGGCAGCGCATATGACGCAGGAGTACACGGCGCATTCGGTGACGGACGGCGAGGAGGAGGACCCCCGCGCCGCCTCCCGCGCCAGAGCCCTGCTCGACCGATGGCGGGGCGACCCGGGCATCTGGCGGCGAGGCATCGTCCTGGCGGTGCTCGCCGTGGTCGTCGCGCTGTTGATGATCTTTCACGCGCAGATCCCCAACAAGATCGGCAACTTGGGGAGTCTCACCGAGACATTCCTGCCCTGGTTCGGCGTGTTCGTTCCGCTGATCCTCCTCCTGGCGCTGGTACGGCGGTCCGCCACCGCGCTGATCGCCGTACTGCTGCCCGCCGTGGTCTGGGTCAATCTCTTCGGCGGACTGCTCACCGACAAGTCCGGCGGCGGCGGTGACCTCATGGTCGCCACCCACAACGTCAACGCGGACAACCCCGACCCGCAGGGCACCGCGCGCGAGCTGGCACGGTCCGGGGCCGATGTCGTGGCGCTGGAGGAGCTGAAGGCCAGTGCCGTACCGATCTATGTCGACGCGTTGGCCGAGACGTACAAGTACCACTCGGTGCAGGGCACGGTGGGACTGTGGAGCAAGTATCCGATGAGCGGGATCAAGCCCGTCGACATCAGGCTGGGCTGGGTCCGCGCCATGCGCGCCACCGTCGACACACCGGAGGGCCCGGTCGCCTTCTTCGTGGCGCATCTCCCGTCCGTACGCGTCAAGATGAACGCGGGCTTCACCGCCAACCAGCGTGACAAGAGCGCCGACGCGCTGGGCGAGGCCATCGCCGACGAGTCGCTGAGCCGGGTGATCCTGCTCGGCGATCTGAACGGCACCATGAACGACCGCTCGCTCAACGCCGTGACCGCCCAGATGCGCTCGACGCAGGGCGCGGCCGGGCACGGGTACGGCTTCAGCTGGCCGGCGTCGTTCCCGCTGGCCCGGATCGACCAGATCATGGTGAAGGGCGTCGAACCGACCTCGTCCTGGACCCTTCCCGAGACGGACAGCGACCATCTGCCCATCGCGGCGCGGGTGGAGCTGCGCTGAGCCGGCGGGCGGGGCACCGCCGACCGGAGCCTCGACGGTCGGAGCCTCGCTGACCGGGGTCTCGCCGATCGGAGCGCTGGGCGCAATCCGGAGTTCATCCGCCGGAATAGAAACCCTGAGAGACTTTGTTCCGTGGGGGTACTTAACCCCCGGAAGCTCACCATGGAAGGTCTCTCGATGCCCCTCGCCCTGTTCGCCCTGGCCGTCAGCGCTTTCGGGATCGGGACGACGGAGTTCGTGATGATGGGCCTGCTGCCCAATGTCGCGGAGAATCTGGGTACGTCCGTGCCGACCGCCGGATATCTGGTCTCGGCCTACGCGATCGGTGTCGTCGTCGGCGCCCCCCTGCTCACCGCTCTCGGCTCCCGTATCCCGCGCAAGCGGATGCTGCTCCTGCTCATGGGGCTCTTCGTCATCGGCAACCTCGGCTCGGCGCTCGCCCCCGGCTTCGGCTGGCTGCTGGCGGGCCGGTTCCTCGCCGGGCTGCCGCACGGCGCGTTCTTCGGCGTCGGCGCGGTGGTCGCCGCCCGGCTGGTGCGCGAGGGCCGGCAGGCGCGGGCCGTCGCGACCATGTTCCTGGGCCTGACCGTCGCCAATATCGTCGGCGTCCCCGCGGCCACTCTGCTCGGCCAGAGCCTCGGCTGGCGCGCCACCTTCCTGGTGGTGACCGTGATCGGCCTGATCGCGCTCGCGGCGCTGGCCCGGCTCGTCCCGTACATACCGCTTGAGGCGCACCAGAGCGTGGGCCGTGAGATACGCGCCCTCGGCGACCGTCAGGTGCTGCTCGGCCTCGCGACCGCGGTCTTCGGCTTCGCCGGGGTCTTCGCCGTCTACTCGTATCTGGCCTCGATCACGACCGAGGTGATGGGCTTCGGCGAATCCTCCGTCACGCTGGTCCTCGCGCTCTTCGGCATCGGAATGACGCTGGGCGCGCTGGCGGCGGGGCCGCTGACCGACCGCGCGCTGCGGCCCACCCTGTACGCCTCGCTCGGCACGCTCGCCGTCGTGCTGCTCGCCTTCCGCTTCACGGCGCACATCCAGTGGGCGGCGCTGGTGACGGTCGTGGTGCTCGGCGCGGTCGGGTTCATGACGACCACGCCGCTCCAGATGCTCGTCATGCGGAAGGCCAGGCACGCGCCCACGATCGCCTCCGCCTCCAACCACTCGGCCTTCAACCTGGCCAACGCGGGCGGCGCCTGGCTCGGCGGCGTGGCGATCGCGGCGGGCTGGGGCTGGCTGTCCCCGACCCTGGTCGGCGCGGTGCTCGCGGTCGTCGGCCTGGCGATCGCGGTGACGGCCGGGCTGCTGGACCGGGGTGACCGGGCCGACCGGGTGCCGGAGGCGTCGCGGGTCGTCGCCTCCGCCGTGACGAAGGCCGAGGCGACGACGGAACGGGTGGGCTGAGCCCTGTCCGTTACAACGTGAGATTTCGACGTGAGCTTACGGCGTGGGCTTACGGCGTGAGCTCGCGCCAGCGGTTCGTGATCGGCAGCCGCCGGTCCTTGCCGAAGCCCTTCGCCGAGATCTTGGTGCCCGGCGGGTACTGGCGCCGCTTGTACTCCGCCGTGTCCACCATCCGCAGCGTCCTGGCGACCAGTTCGGCGTCGAAGCCGGCCGCGACGATCGCGTCCCTGCCCTGGTCGCGGTCGACGTACAGCTCCAGGATCCGGTCCAGCACGTCGTAGTCGGGCAGCGAGTCCGTGTCCACCTGCCCGGGGCGCAGCTCGGCGCTGGGCGGCTTGGAGATCGAGGTCTCCGGGATCGGCGGGGTCTGGCCGCGCTCCTCGGCGACGCGGTTGCGCCAGCGCGCGAGCCGGAAGACGGAGGTCTTGTAGACGTCCTTGATCGGGCCGTACGCGCCGACGGAGTCGCCGTAGAGCGTCGAATAGCCCACCGCCAGCTCGGACTTGTTGCCCGGCGCGAGCACGATATGACCCTCCTGGTTGGAGAGCGCCATCAGCATCGTGCCGCGCAGCCGCGACTGAAGGTTCTCCTCGGCGAGCCCGGTGAGCCCGAGCGCGCCCATGTACGCGTCGAACATCGGCTCGATCGGGTGCGTACGGAAGTTGAGTCCGGTACGGCGGGCCAGCTCGGCCGCGTCGTCCCTGGAATGGCCGGACGAGTACTTCGACGGCATGGAGACGCCGTACACGTTCCCCGCGCCGACCGCGTCACAGGCGATCGCGGCGACGAGCGCGGAGTCGATACCGCCGGAGAGACCGATCAGCACGGACCGGAAGCCGTTCTTCGCGGCGTACGCGCGCAGGCCCACCACCAGCGCCGAGTACACCTCCTCCTCGTCGTCCAGGCGCTCGGCGTAGCCACCGGTCAGCTCGGGCTCGTAGGCCGGCAGCGGGTCCTCGGAGAGGATGACCCGGTCGATCCGCAGCCCGTCGTCCACCACTCCGTCCGGGGCCTCCGGCGAGGCGGCCGGCAGTTCGAGGTCGAGGACCACACACCCCTCGGCGAACTGCGGTGCGCGCGCCACGACTTCGCCGTCCCTGTCCACCACGATCGAGTCACCGTCGAAGACCAGCTCGTCCTGGCCGCCGATCATCGCGAGATACGCGGTGGTGCAGCCGGCCTCCTGGGCGCGCTTGCGCACCAGGTCGAGGCGGGTGTCGTCCTTCTCGCGCTCGTACGGCGAGGCGTTGATCGAGAGCAGCAGCCCCGCCTCCGCGGACCGGGCCGCCGGCACCCGGCCGCCGTCCTGCCAGAGGTCCTCGCAGATCGCGAGCGCGATGTCGACGCCATGGACCCGGATGACGGGCATGGTGTCGCCCGGTACGAAATACCGGAACTCGTCGAAGACGCCGTAGTTGGGCAGATGGTGCTTGGCGAAGTTGAGGACGACCGCGCCGCGGTGCAGTACGGCGGCGGCGTTGCGCGGGGCGCCGGCGGGCTGTCCGTAGCGCGGCTGGGCCGACTCGGAGCGGTCCAGATAGCCGACGACGACGGGCAGCTCGCCGAAACCCTCCTCGTCGAGGCGGACCGCGAGCGCGCGCACGGCGGCCCGGGACGCCTCGACGAAGGACGACCGCAGGGCGAGGTCCTCGACGGGGTAGCCGGTCAGCACCATCTCGGGGAACGCGACGACATGCGCTCCCTGTTCGGCGGCGTGCCGGGTCCAGTGCACGATCGCCTCGGCGTTCGCGGCGAGATCGCCGACGGTCGAGTCGATCTGATTCAGAGCGAGACGTAGTTGAGGCACGGGACCCAGTGTAATCGTCTGACTGACACGATGTCCTGGGGTGTGCGTGTGGGGCGGCCCACTCGGCGCGGGCGGCGCGGAGGGCGCGCGAGCCGGGGCTCAGCCGTGCGCGTAGACCTGTTCCATCCAGGAGGCGAGCTGCCCGTCGGTGAGGTGCTGGGCCAGATCGGCCTCGCTGATCATCCCGACCAGACGCCGGTCCTCGATCACCGGCAGCCGCCGTATCTGGTGGCTCTGCATCTCGTACAGCACCGAGTCCACGTCCGCGTTCGCGTCGATCCAGCGGGGGGTGCCCTGTGCCATCTCACCGGCCGTCGTCCGCGCCGGGTCATGGCCCATCGCCACACACCCGACGACGATGTCGCGGTCCGTGAGAATGCCGGTCAGCCGCTCCTCGGCGTCGGCGATGGGGAGCGCGCCCACATCCAGCTCACGCATCAGCTGGGCGGCGCGGTCCAGGGTCTCGTGGGCCGGGATCCACTGGGCCCCGGGGTGCATGATGTCTTTGGCGGTAGTCATGGTTGTCCCTGCCTCCTGAGTGCCGTCCACCCCGAGTCAGATCCATCATCGTGGACCCGTTCGGGTGACGCGACCGCAAGCGACGGGGAGAGCATGGCGCGACTGACCCTGCGGATCACCGGGCGCGAGCTGCCCGGCCGCGCGTGCGGCTGTTTCCAGGAGGTCCATGTGGCGCCCCAGCGCGGCCGGGTCCCGGACCCGGACCAGCTGGTACGGGCCGACGCGGCCGAGGCGCACTTCGAGATCCCCGTCGACACGACCACGGCCCCCGCGCTCACGGACGCGAAGGGCCTGCCCCGGTGCGCGGGTCTCCGCCCGCCCGAGCTGGTGTGGCGGGCCGCGCCCGGGACGCGGGACGGCTGAGATCGCGGGGCCGCCGGGTCCCCGGGGAACCGGCGGCCCCCACGCGTCAGGCGGTACGCGGCTTCGCGCCGCGCGCCGCGAGCAGGTCCGCCATCAGGGCCATCTCGGACTGCTGCGCCGCGACCATCCCCTCGGCGAGGTCCTTCTCCGTACCGGGCACGCACAGCTGTACGCAGCCCTGGGCCATCTCGACCCCGCCCTTGTGGTGGTCGGTCATCAGCTGGAGATACAGGACCTCGGCCGCCTTGCCACGGGCCTCGCGGAGCTGGTCCAGCTCCGTCTTCGTGGCCATGCCCGGCATCAGCGAGCCGTCCTGGGCCTGATGACCCGCCCCGTGGTCCATCGAGCCCATGTCCATACCGCCGCCGTGGTCCATGGTCTTGTCCATGGACATCCAGGCCATCGGCTCGCGGCCCGACTCGACCTTCGGCAGCCCCCACATGTCCAACCAGCCCAGCAGCATCCCGCGCTGGTTCGCCTGGGTGTTGGCGATGTCGTACGCCAGTCGGCGCACTTCCTCGTCGTCCGTGCTGTCCCGCACGATGAAGGACATCTCCACCGCCTGCTGGTGGTGGACCGCCATGTCACGGGCGAAGCCCGCGTCCGCCGAGTCCGCCGTGGGGGTACGGGGCGCGGCCGGGCCGCCGTCACGCCCGGCCGAGGCCACCGCCGCCGTACCGGCGAAGACCAGCGCCAGGACGACGGCGGTGATCGCCGCCCACTGGGTGCGTGTCGCCCCGCGCGCCGGACGAGCCGTATCGGCCGTATCCGTACCGGTATCCGTACCGGCCGTCGGGTCCGGGGCGCTCTCCGCCGTCACTGCGCGCCCATTCCGCCCGTGCAGGCGGCGCCCGGCTCAGGGGTCTGCGCGCCCTGCACGTACTTGGTGAAGAACTGGTCGACGCGCGAGTCCGTGGCGCTGTCCACCGTGACCTGCTTGCCCCACGCGCTCAGCATGATGGCGCCCGCCTGGTTCTTCACCGGGCTCATCATCGAGTAGGGCGTCTTCCCCACCTTCTCGCCGAGCGCCTTCACATCGGCGTCGGAGGCCTTGTCGTTGTAGGTGACCCAGACCGCGCCGTGCTCCAGCGAGTGCACGGCGTTCACATCCGGGATCGGCTCCTTGTAGACGTCCCCCTGGCAGTTCATCCAGACCTGGTTGTGGTCACCGCCCACGGGCGGGGTCATCGGGTACGTGACCGCCTCGGTGACATGGTTACGGCCCAGCTTCTTGGCGTCCCAGGACTTCTCGTCCTGCACGGGCGCCTTGGCCGCCGCCTGCTCCTGCTCCTTCTGGTCCGACTCCTTGTTGAGGAGATACGCGCCACCGGCGACGAGGGCGGCCACCACAATGGCGCTCGCCGAGATCGTGATGATGCGGCTGCGCCGCTCGCGGGCCCGCTCGACGCGGCGCATCTCCTCTATTCGGGCCTTGCGCTCGGCGGACTGGGACTTGGAAGCCATGATGTGTGTCCTTCTGGGATAACTGCGGAACGCGGACAACTGCGTGACCACGGATCGTGGTTCGGGATATTCGGGAACCCGGCGCGGGGGTGGCCCGGTGCGGGTGCGGGCCCGGCTACGTCCGCAGTACTTGAAGGACGTGAAGATCCGGGGCGCGGGCGAGCGCTCCGGAGCGGGGCACCTGGCCGGTGGGGTACGGCGGTTCGAGGTGCGGGGGCTGGACATCGCCGGCGAACGGGGTGGCCGGCGGCGGGACGGTGAGCACGGCCGGGCTCTGATGCGGGAAGAGCCCGCAGTCGCCCTTGTCGTACGGGCAGGTGTAGCGGGCCTCGGCCTCGGCCCGGTCCGGCACGGAGGTCCCGGCGGCCGGTCCGTACATGGTGCCGTTCGCCGCCGTCGCCGAAGCGTCCGGGTGGTGGACCCCGGTCCCGCCCGGGTCAGGCCCCAGACAGAGGAAGAGCGCGGCGAACAGCGTCGCCACGGCACTCAGCAGTGCCGTGGGACGCGTGATGCGTATGTGGCCGGGCCGCGATCCCCCCATGAGCGCAGATCGTAGTGCGTATACCCCCGCCGACAGCAGTGAGGAACCGGTTCCGGTTCCCCTCCGTGACCCCAGACGGTACGAACCGGGCACCGCCGGGGTACAAAGAGGCATGGTCGAGGATCCGCAGCCGCGCCGACAGCCGCCGCCGCAGTCGCAGCCGCCCGCGCCGGGCCGGCGGGGTCCGGGAGGTCCGGCCGATGTCGACGCGGTGACGCACGCCGTACTGACCGCGTCCCGGCTGCTGGCGAAGGTCTTGGCGCGGTCTCTCGCGGCCGTCGCGGAACCGGTCACCCTGCCCCAGTTCCGGCTGCTCGCGGTCCTCGCCGCGCACGGCGACGCCAAACTGGTCGATATCGCCGAGCGGCTCGGGGTGAATCCCTCGACCGCCATGCGGATGCTCGATCGGCTGATCGCCGCGGGCCTGGCGACCCGGCAGAGCAACCCGTGCAACCGCCGCGAGACGATGCTGCGGCTGACCCCGGAGGGCCTGGCGCTCGTCGACCGGGTCACCGCCGCGCGCCACCGCGAGATCTCGGCGATCGTCGAGCGGCTGACCCCCGAGCAGCGCACGGCCCTGGTCGGCGCGCTCACCGCGTTCACCGAGGCGGGCGGGGAGCCGGCGGTACCGGGCGAGGACACGGGGCCGTATCCGCTGGGCTGGTCGGACACCACCGTCCGGCACAGTGGTGGCTGACCGGCGCCGGAGTCGATCTTCCGCACCGATCTCACGCACAATGGGGTTGCGGCCGCCTGTTACCTGGGCATCGGACGAACAGGCACTATGGGTCGCGAGCCCGTACACACGCACGACGCCAAGCGTTGGACGGGGGTTCGCAACGCGCCGGAAATCGTGTGGTGGGATGCTCGGGTGCCCCCGGGGTGCCTCGCGGCATGGGAGCAGGTGGCCTGACCAGCAAGGATGGGTAGGACGGCTAATATGGATAAGCAGCAGGAATTCGTGCTCCGCACGCTTGAAGAGCGCGACATCCGCTTCGTACGCCTGTGGTTCACCGACGTGCTCGGCTTCCTGAAGTCGGTCGCCGTCGCGCCCGCCGAGCTGGAGCAGGCCTTCGACGAGGGCATGGGCTTCGACGGATCGGCGATCGAGGGCTTCGCCCGGGTCTACGAGTCCGACATGATCGCCAAGCCCGACCCGGGCACGTTCCAGATACTGCCGTGGCGCGCGGAGGCCCCCGGCACGGCACGGATGTTCTGCGACATCCTGATGCCCGACGGCTCGCCGTCCTTCGCGGACCCGCGCTATGTGCTCAAGAGGATCCTGGCGAAGACCTCGGATCTCGGCTTCACCTTCTACACCCACCCCGAGATCGAGTTCTTCCTGCTGAAGACCAAACCGGTCGACGGCACGCGCCCCACACCCGCCGACAGCTCCGGCTACTTCGACCACACGCCGCAGAACGTCGGTATGGACTTCCGGCGCCAGGCGATCACGATGCTCGAATCCATGGGCATCTCGGTGGAGTTCAGCCACCACGAGGGCGCCCCCGGCCAGCAGGAGATCGATCTGCGCTACGCGGACGCGCTCTCCACCGCCGACAACATCATGACGTTCCGTCTGGTCATGAAGCAGGTCGCGCTGGAGCAGGGCGTGCAGGCGACCTTCATGCCGAAGCCGTTCTCCGAATACCCGGGCTCTGGCATGCACACCCATCTCTCCCTCTTCGAGGGGGACCGCAACGCCTTCTACGAGTCGGGCGCCGAGTACCAGCTGTCGAAGGTCGGCCGCTCCTTCATCGCCGGGCTGCTCAAGCACGCGGCGGAGATCTCGGCCGTCACCAACCAGTGGGTCAACTCGTACAAGCGCATCTGGGGCGGCTCCTCCCGCACCGCGGGCTCGGGCGGCGAGGCCCCCTCGTACATCTGCTGGGGCCACAACAACCGCTCCGCGCTGATCCGCGTCCCGATGTACAAGCCGGGCAAGACCGGCTCCGCGCGGGTCGAGGTCCGCTCCATCGACTCGGGCGCCAACCCCTATCTGACCTACGCGGTGCTGCTCGCCGCCGGTCTCAAGGGCATCGAGGAGGGCTACGAACTCCCGGCGGGCGCCGACGACGACGTATGGGCCCTCACGGACGCGGAGCGCCGCGCGATGGGCATCGAGCCGCTGCCGCAGAACCTGGGCGAGGCGATCTCCCTGATGGAGCGCAGCGAACTGGTCGCGGAGACGCTCGGCGAGCATGTCTTCGACTTCTTCCTGCGCAACAAGAAGCAGGAGTGGGAGGAGTACCGCTCCGAGGTGACGGCCTTCGAGCTGAAGAAGAACCTGCCGGTGCTGTAGAGCCGTAGGTGTGATCCGGTCCGGGCCGGCGGGGTTGTCGTACCGCCGGCCCGGACCTGTCCCCGGGCCCCGCGGCGGTCGGAACCGGTCGTGAGCACCTCCGCCGCGACCTGGGTCTAGGCTCGTTCCTGAGCTTTGGTCTGACGGGGTCGTGGACAGGAGACGGCGAACATGGCGCTGCCGGGACGCAGGAGCAGTACCTTCACCCGCCTGCTGCGGCACGGCTTCACCGATCCCTCCGCCGCCGAGCGGCTTCTCGACGCCCCCGCGATGTCACTCGTACGGTCCGATCCGATGCTCCTCGACGCGCTCGGCGCCACCGCCGATCCCGATCTCGCGCTGCGCGGGCTCGTCAGGCTGGCGGAGGCGCAGCGCCCCGACGAGCTGCGGGTGCTGCTGGACACCGTGATCGCGGCGAAGCCGCTGCGGGACCGGCTGCTCGGGGTGCTCGGCTCGTCGGAGGCGCTCGGGGACCATCTGGCCAGGCACTCGGGGGACTGGCATGTGCTGGTCACCTACGAGCTGTCCGATCTGCACCCCGGCGTCGAGGAGTTCGAGCGGGCGCTCGCCGAGGCGACCGACCCGGTCTCGCTGCGGGTCGCCTACCGCCGCTGTCTGCTCGCCATAGCCGCCAGAGACGTCTGCGGGACGGCCGACTACGCCCAGACCGCCGCCGAACTGGCCGATCTGGCGACCGCGACGCTGCGCGCCGCCCTCGCCATCGCCAAGGCGGCGGCGCCCGAGGACGCCGCGCTGTGCCGGCTCGCGGTGATCGCGATGGGCAAGTGCGGCGGCCATGAGCTGAACTATGTCTCGGATGTGGACGTGATCTTCGTCGGCGAACCGGCCGACGGGGTGGGCGGCGCCGCCGAGGGCATCGACGAGGGCAAGGCCATCCAGGCGGCGACCCGGCTGGCGTCCCATCTGATGCGGATCTGTTCCGAGTCGACCATCGAGGGCTCCATCTGGCCGGTCGACGCGAATCTGCGTCCCGAGGGCCGTAACGGGCCGCTCGTCCGGACACTGAGCAGCCATCTCGCGTACTACCAGCGCTGGGCCAAGACCTGGGAGTTCCAGGCGTTGCTGAAGGCCCGCGCCGTGGCGGGCGACCCGATGCTCGGCGCCCAGTACATCGAGGCGGTGTCCCCGCTGGTGTGGCAGGCCGCCGAGCGCGAGCACTTCGTCTCCGACGTCCAGAAGATGCGCCGCCGGGTCGTCGACAACATCCCCCCGGGCCAGGTGGACCGTGAGCTGAAACTCGGTCCAGGCGGGCTGCGGGACGTCGAGTTCGCCGTACAGCTCCTCCAGTTGGTCCATGGCCGCAGCGACGCCGCGCTGCACAGCGGCTCGACCCTCGAAGCGCTGGCCGCGCTGGCGGCCGGCGGCTATGTGGGCCGGGCGGACGCGGCGCAGCTGGACGAGGCGTACCGCTTCCTGCGCGCCATGGAGCACCGTATCCAGCTCTACCGGCTGCGCCGTACCCATCTGGTGCCCGAGGACGAGGCGGATCTACGCCGTCTCGGGCGCTCACTCGGGCTGCGCGGCGATCCCGTCGCGGAGCTGAACCGGACCTGGCGGCGGCACGCCTCGGTCGTCCGGCGGCTGCACGAGAAGCTGTTCTACCGGCCGCTGCTCGACGCGGTCGCCCAGCTCGCGCCGGGCGAGATCCGGCTCAGTCCGCGGGCGGCGCGGCAGCGGCTGGAAGCGCTCGGCTACGCGGACCCGGCCGACGCGCTGCGGCATCTGGAGGCGCTGTCGTCCGGGGTGAGCCGCAAGGCGGCGATCCAGCGGACGCTGCTGCCGGTGCTGCTCGGCTGGTTCGCGGACTCCGCCGATCCCGACGCCGGGCTGCTCGGCTTCCGCAAGGTGTCGGACGCGCTCGGCAAGACGCCCTGGTATCTGCGGCTGCTGCGCGACGAAGGGGCCGCGGCGGAGAATCTCGCGCGGGTGCTCTCGGCCGGCCGGCTCGCCCCCGATCTGCTGCTCCGCGCGCCCGAGGCGGTGGCCATCCTCGGTGACCCCCAGGGGCTGGCTCCGCGCGGCCGTGAGCCGCTGGAGCAGGAGGTCCTGGCGGCGGTCGGGCGCGCGGAGACGGCGGAGGGCGCGGTCGCGACGGCCCGGGGGATGCGCAGGCGTGAGCTGTTCCGTACGACCGCGGCGGACATCATCGGCTCGTACGGCACGGAGGACAGCCCGGCCGAGGAGGACCCCGGGGCGCTGGTCGACCGGGTCGGCAACGCGGTCACCGATCTGAACGCGGCGACGCTCGCGGGCGCCCTGCGCGCCGTCGTACGCGAGCGGTGGGGCGACACGCTGCCCACCCGTTTCGCGGTCATCGGCATGGGGCGGTTCGGCGGCCATGAGCTGAGTTACGGCTCCGACGCGGATGTGCTCTTCGTCCACGAGCCGCGCGAGGGCGTCGGCGAGCACGAGGCGGCGCGCGCCGCGAACGAGGTCGTCGCCGAGATGCGGCGGCTGCTTCAAGTCCCCACCTCCGACCCGCCGCTGCTGATCGACGCGGATCTGCGGCCGGAGGGCAAGAGCGGCCCGATGGTCCGTACGCTCGCCTCCTACGCGGCGTACTACCGGCGCTGGGCGCTGGTCTGGGAGAGCCAGGCGCTGCTGCGCGCGGAGCCGATGGCGGGGGACGCCGATCTCGGCCGCCGCTTCATCGAACTGGTCGATCCGCTGCGCTATCCGGCGGAGGGGCTGGGGGACGAGGCGGTACGGGAGATCCGCCGGCTCAAGGCGCGGATGGAGTCGGAGCGGCTGCCGCGCGGCGCCGATCCGACTCTCCACACCAAGCTGGGCCGGGGCGGGCTCTCCGATGTCGAGTGGACCGTCCAACTGCTCCAGCTGCGGCACGGCTGGGCGGAACCCGGCCTGCGGACGACCCGTACCCGGCAGGCCCTGGCGGCGGCCCGCGCGGCCGGGCTGCTCTCGACGGAGGACGCGCAGATCCTGGACGACGCCTGGGTGCTGGCGACCCGGGTCCGTAACGGGGTGATGCTGGTCAGGGGCAGGCCGGGCGACACCTTCCCGTCGGACGGGCGCGAACTGAGCGCGATGAGCCGCTACCTGGGGTACGGGCCGGGACACGTCGGCGACATGCTGGACGAGTACCGCCGTACGACGCGCAGGGCGCGAGCGGTGATGGAGGAGCTGTTCTACGGGGCGGCGACCTGAGCCCGTACCCGCCCCCTCAGGCGGCCTGTGGCCGGCGGCGCTGTCGGCGCGGGCGTGGCCGGTCGTCGTCGACATGGCGGGGCAGCCGGTACGGCGGCGAGCCGTACCAGGCGTACGAGAGCGCCATGCCGAACGCCAGACAGAGCATGCCGCCCACCGCGTCCAGCCAGAAGTGGTTCGCGGTGGCGACGATCACCAGCAGCGTGAGCGTGGGATAGAGCAGACCGAGGATCTTCGCCCAGGGCGCCGAGGCGACCGCGAAGATGATCAGCCCGCACCAGAGCGACCAGCCGATATGCATCGACGGCATCGCGGCGTACTGGTTCGACATGTGCTTGAGGTCACCGGAGGCCATCGAGCCCCAGGTCTCGTGGTGCAGAACCGTGTCGATGAACCGCCCCCCGTTCATCAGCCGCGGCGGCGCCAGTGGATACAGGTAGTAACCGAGCAGTGCGACAGCCGTGGTGGCGAAGAGCACCAGCCGGGCGGCGGCGTAGCGGCCCGGATGGCGGCGGAAGAGCCAGACGAGCACCCCGATCGTGACGATGAAGTGCAGCGTCGCGTAGTAGTAGTTCATGCCGACGATCAGCCACGTCACCGAATTCATCGCGTGGTTGATGGTCTGCTCGACCGCGATGCCCAGGGTCTTCTCGGTCTCCCAGATCCAGTCCGCGTTCCGCAGGGCCTTGGCCTTCTGCTCCGGGACCGCGTTGCGGATGAGGGAGTACGTCCAGTAACTCACCGCGATCAGCAGGATTTCGAACCAGATGCGCGGACGGCGGGGTGCCCTGCGGCGCTGGAGCCACGTACGGTGCCCGGCGGCCTCGCCGCTCGCGTTCGCCTCGGTGCCCGCGCCCGCCGCCGCCGTGGTCGCGCCCGCGAGCGCCGCCTCCTCAGGGATGGGTGACGGGGTCACCGTACGGCCGTTCAGGCCTTCCTGTGTCTTCACGGTCGATTCACCCATAGCGAGAGAGTCTGCCAGATTCCCGTTCCCGACCGATCATCCCCCGGACGGGTTCGGGCCGCATTCGCTACACCCTACGGACGACTTCGTGACCCTGATATTCCCGGGGGTCCCGGGGCCGGCCCCGAGGCGGTTGAACCGCGTACCACCAGCTCTGGCATGAAGACGAACTCGCTGTGCGGGGCGGGCGTACCGCCGATCTCCTCCAGAAGCGTACGGACCGCGGCCTGGCCCATGGAGGGCACCGGCTTGCGGATCGTCGTCAGCGGCGGATCCGTGAAGGCTATGAGGGGCGAGTCGTCGAAGCCGACGACCGACAGGTCCCGCGGTACGTCCAGACCGAGCCGGCGGGCCGCCCTGATCGCGCCGAGCGCCATCATGTCGCTCGCGCACACCACCGCCGTACAGCCGCGTTCGATCAGCGCGGAGGCGGCGGCCTGGCCGCCCTCCAGAGTGAACAGCGACTGCTGGATCAGCTCGTCCGCCTCCTCGGAGGAGAGCCCGAGCAACTCCTGGACCGTGGCGCGGAAACCCTCGATCTTGCGGAGGACGGGCACGAAGCGCCGGGGGCCGACGGCGAGACCGATCCGCTGATGGCCGAGCGAGACGAGATGGGTGACCGCGAGCCGCATGGCCGCCCGGTCATCGGGCGAGATGAAGGGTGCCTGCACTTTCGGCGAGAAACCGTCCACCAGTACGAACGGCACCCCCTGGGTGCGCAGCTTCTCGTAGCGCCGCATATCGGCGGAGGTGTCGGCGTGCAGCCCGGAGACGAAGATGATCCCGGAGACATCGCGCTCGACGAGCATCTCCGTCAGCTCGTCCTCGGTGGAGCCACCGGGGGTCTGGGTCGCCAGCACCGGCGTATAGCCCTGCCGGGTCAGCGCCTGGCCGATGACCTGCGCCAGGGCCGGGAAGATCGGGTTCTCCAGCTCGGGGGTGATCAGCCCGACCAGCCCCGCGCTGCGCCGGCGCAGCCGTACGGGCCGTTCGTAACCCAGCACGTCGAGCGCGGCGAGTACGGACTCGCGGGTGGTCGCGGCAACCCCGGGTTTGCCGTTCAGTACGCGGCTGACCGTCGCTTCGCTGACCCCCGCCTGAGTTGCGATATCGGCAAGCCGTGCGGTCATGTCAGTGGACTGTACCGGGCGTATGTCGGATTGCCCACCGTGCCAGGGGCCGGGCCCGGGCGGCAAGCCCTTGCAAGATCTTGCGAAGCCTTCCCGCCGTGCTTCCGCGGGAGGCCCGCGATGACTCCGAGACCGGCGCTGACCTGCGCCGTCCGCCCCCGCCTGCTCCTGCCTGTTCCCGTCTGTTCCTGTCAGGGGAGTGGCCGGGCAATCGACAGGACACATGCCGGTAACGATCCCTCGTCCTTGCAGAAATATTCCGCAAGGTCTTTCGGCCATCTTGCAAGGCTGTTACGTTCACGTCCGACCCGGCGCCGCGACGGAGCGGTACGGCAGTTGAAGGAGTTCGGATGCGACGTGGCATAACGGCCACCGCCCTGGCCGCGACCCTGGCCCTCGCGGCGACCGCCTGCGGCGGTGACGGCGATTCAGACAGCGGCAAGAGCTCGGGCGGCGAGCTCTCGGGCACGGTCACCTGGTGGGACACCTCGACCGTGGGCAGCGAGGACAAGGTCTTCAAGCAGCTCGCCGAGGGCTTCGAGAAGAAGCATCCGAAGGTCGACGTGAAATATGTCAACGTGCCCTTCGGCGACGCCCAGAACAAGTTCAAGAACGCCGCGCAGTCCGGCTCCGGGGCGCCCGACGTGATCCGCTCCGAGGTCGCCTGGACCCCCGAGTTCGCCGATCTCGGCTATCTCGCCCCGCTGGACGGCACCTCGGCGCTCAAGGACGAGAAGGACTTCCTCGCGCAGGCCGCCGCCTCCACGAAGTACGGCGACAAGACCTATGCCGTGCCGCAGGTCATCGACTCCATGGGCATCTTCTACAACAAGAAGATCTTCAAGGACGCGGGCGTCGAAGTCCCCAAGACCGTCGACGAGTTGAAGACCGTATCGAAGAAGATCAAGGACAAGACCGGCAAGACCGGTCTCTATCTGCGCGGCGACGACGCCTACTGGTTCCTGTCCTTCCTCTACGGCGAGGGCGGCAACCTGGTGGACGCGACGAACAAGACCGTCACCGTCGACAACCCGGCCGGCGTCAAGGCCATGACCGTCGTCAAGGACCTGGTCGACTCCGGCGCCGCCAAGACCGACGCCACCGACGGCTGGGAGAACATGCAGTCGGCCTTCAAGGACGGCGATGTCGCGATGATCATCAACGGTCCGTGGGCCGTCGCCGACACCTACGGCGGCGCGCAGTTCAAGGACAAGGCCAACCTGGGCATCGCCCCCGTACCGGCCGGCTCCGTCGGACAGGGCTCCCCGCAGGGCGGCCACAACCTCGCCGTCTACGCGGGCTCCAAGAACCTGGACGCCTCCTACGCGTTCACCGAGTACATGACCTCCGCCGAGAGCCAGGCCAAGGTCGCCGAGGAGCTGAGCCTGCTCCCCACCCGTACGTCCGTCTACGCGCGGCCCGGTGTCGCGGACAACGAGATCGTCGGCTTCTTCAAGCCCGTCGTGGACAAGGCCGTCGAGCGCCCCTGGATCCCGGAGACCGGCAGCCTCTTCGCGCCGCTGGTGACCGAGTACACCAAGGTCCTCACCGGCCAGTCCGACCCGGCCAAGGGCGCCAAGGACACCGGCGACGCCTACCGCAAGCTGCTCAAGGGCTGGAAGTAACAGGTAACGGGAAGGAAGGCGGGCCGGCTGATGGCTGTCCACACCGGCCAGTCGGTGGCGTCGGCCGCGGGCGATGACCTCGCCCGCGGCCGTGGCCGCGGCACTGGCACTGGCACTGGCAAAGCACCCGGCGGACTCCGGGTGTCGACAAGACTCCGGCGCGGTCTGTCGACCCACTGGTACGCCTGGGCCATGGTCGCCCCGGTGGTGGCCGTGATCGGCGTGATCATTGGATATCCGCTGGTCCGGGGTGTCTATCTGTCGCTCACCGACGCCAACGAGCGCAATGTCGAGCGCAGCATCGGCGTCAACCACCTGCCCGCCACCTACGAGTTCGTCGGCCTCGACAACTACGCCGACGCGCTGACGGGCGATCAGTTCCTCGGCACCCTCGGCTGGACCCTGGTGTGGACGGTCTCCTGCGTCAGCGTCACCTTCGCGCTCGGTCTCGGCCTGGCCAATATCCTCAACCGCCGGATCGCCGGCCGCTCCTTCTACCGGATGCTGCTGATCCTGCCCTGGGCCGTCCCCGGCTTCGTCTCCGTCTTCGCCTGGCGCTTCCTCTACAACGAGGACCGCGGCTTCCTCAACAAGCTGCTCGCGGGCGGCGGTATCGACGCCGTGCCCTGGCTGAACGACCCGACCTGGGCGAAGTTCTCGGTCATCGCCGTGAACATCTGGCTCGGCGTGCCCTTCATGATGGTCGCCCTCCTCGGCGGGCTCCAGTCCATCCCGGGGGAGATGTACGAGGCGGCCGAGATGGACGGCGCCAACGCCTGGCAGCGGTTCCGGCACATCACGATGCCGGGGCTGCGCTCGGTCAGTACGACCGTGATCCTGCTCTCCACCATCTGGACCTTCAACATGTTCCCGGTGATCTTCCTGCTGACCCGCGGGGGACCCGGCGAGGCCACCCAGATCCTGGTCACCCAGGCGTACAAGTTCTCCTTCGAGATCAGCCCCCGCGACTTCGCGCAGTCCTCCACCTGGGGCGTGCTCATCCTCGTCCTCCTGATGCTCTTCGCCGCCGTCTACCGGCGCGTCCTCCGTAAGCAGGGAGATACGTGGTGACCACCGCCGCCCCCGCCCCTGAACAGACCGTCAACGTCCCGCGCCGCGGTCGCCGTTCGCCGCTCGCCTCGGTCGCGCTGCACACGACCCTGATCGTCGCGTCCGTGATCGCCGTCTTCCCGGTGCTGTGGGTCTTCCTGACCTCGCTCAAGCCCGCGAGCTACGCCACGACCACGGACTTCTTCAAAGAGACGACGTTCGAGAACTACACCAACCTGCTGCGGGACACCCCGTTCCTCACCTGGTTCGGCAACTCGCTGCTCATCGCCGGACTCACCACCCTGCTCGGGGTGTTCGTGGCCGCCACCACCGGCTACGCGGTCAGCCGCTTCCGCTTCCCCGGCAAACGCGGGCTGATGTGGACGCTGCTGGTCACCCAGATGTTCCCGGTCGCCGTTCTGATCGTGCCGATCTACAACATCATGGCGGGCCTCGGGCTGCTCAATCAGTCGGCCGGTCTGGTGATCACGTATCTCACCATCGCCGTACCGTTCTGCGCCTGGATGATGAAGGGCTTCTTCGACACCATCCCCCGGGAGATCGACGAGTCCGGCATGGTGGACGGACTGACCCCGTTCGGCACCTTCTACCGGCTGATCCTGCCGCTCGCCAAGCCCGGGCTCGCGGTGACCGCGTTCTACTCGTTCATCACCGCCTGGGGCGAAGTGGCCTACGCCTCGGCCTTCATGGTCGGCGACGAGAACCTCACGCTCGCGGGCGGTCTCCAGAAGTTCGTCAACCAGTACGGCGCCCAGTGGGGCCCCATGACCGCCGCGTCCGTCCTCATCGCCATCCCCGCCGCGCTGGTCTTCCTCTTCGCGCAGCGCCATCTCGTCACCGGCATGTCAGCCGGTGCCGTCAAGGGCTGAGCGGCCTTGCCCTTACCACCGAGTCCGCACGACGACGGCGGCGCGCAGGACCTGACCGGCCGCGCGCCGCTCCCCACCCCCAGACACCACAGGGACGACATGACCCAGCACCTCGCTGCCCCTCTGACCGGCACGTCCGACGACGCCCCGGGCCACCGCCACGGCTGGTGGCGGGACGCGGTGATCTACCAGGTCTATCCACGCAGCTTCGCCGACGGCAACGGCGACGGAATGGGCGATCTCGACGGGGTACGCCGCCGTCTGCCGTACCTCAGGGACCTGGGCGTCGACGCCGTCTGGCTCAGCCCCTTCTACGCCTCCCCACAGGCCGACGCGGGCTACGACGTCGCCGACTACCGGGCCATCGACCCGATGTTCGGCACCCTGCTGGACGCCGACGCGCTGATCCGGGACGCCCATGAGCTGAATCTGCGCGTCATCGTCGACCTCGTCCCCAACCACTCCTCCGACGCGCACGAGTGGTTCAAGCGCGCCCTGCGCGAGGGCCCCGGCTCCGCGCTGCGCGAGCGCTACCACTTCCGTCCCGGCAAGGGCGCCAACGGCGAACTCCCGCCCAACGACTGGGAGTCCATCTTCGGCGGCCCCGCCTGGACCAGGACCACCGACCCGGACGGCACCCCCGGCGACTGGTATCTGCATCTCTTCGCCCCCGAACAGCCCGACTTCAACTGGGACCACCCGGCCGTCGCCGACGAGTTCCGCTCCATCCTGCGCTTTTGGCTGGACATGGGCGTCGACGGGTTCCGCGTCGATGTGGCCCACGGTCTGGTCAAGGCCGAGGGGCTGCCCGACATCGGTGACGCCGGCCGGCTCAAGCTGCTCGGCAGCGCCGACGGCGGCACGCCGTTCTTCGACCAGGACGGTGTGCACGAGATCTACCGGCAGTGGCGCAGGATCCTCGACGAGTACCCCGGCGAGCGGATCGCCGTCGCCGAGGCGTGGACCCCGACCGTCGAGCGCACCGCGAACTACGTACGCCCCGACGAACTGCACCAGGCGTTCAACTTCCAGTATCTGAGCACCTCATGGGTGGGTGCCGAGCTGCGCGAGGTCATCGATGTCTCGCTCGCCGCGATGCGCCCCGTCGGCGCCCCCGCCACCTGGGTGCTCTCCAACCACGACGTCACCCGGCACGCCACCCGCTTCGCGAGCCCGCCCGGCGGCGCCACCCAGACCCGCGAGGCCGGCGACCGTACCCTCGGACTGCGCCGGGCGCGCGCGGCGACCCTGCTGATGCTGGCCCTGCCCGGCTCCGCCTATGTCTACCAGGGCGAGGAACTCGGACTGCCCGATGTCACCGACCTGCCGGACGAGGCCAGACAGGACCCGTCGTACTTCCGCGCGGACGGCCAGGACGGCTTCCGCGACGGCTGCCGCGTGCCCATCCCCTGGACGCGCGAGGGCAGTTCGTACGGCTTCGGCGGCGGGGGCAGCTGGCTGCCGCAGCCGGAGGGCTGGGGCGCGCTCAGCGTCGAGGCGCAGACCGGCGACCCCTCCTCCACCCTGGAGCTGTACCGGGCGGCGCTGGCCGTACGCAAGGAGCACCCCGGTCTGGGCGCGGGCGACTCGGTGGGGTGGCTGGACGCGCCCGAAGGGGTGCTGGCCTTCGCCAGGCCCGGCTTCGTCTGCACGGTCAACACGACGGACACGGCGGTACGGATCCCCGCGTACGGCCGGGTGCTGGTGGCCAGCGGCCCGGTGTCCGTGGACGGCGCCGAGGCCGAACTGCCCGCCGACACCACGGTGTGGTGGACGGTGTGACCGACCTCCTGCCGCCGGGCGCCGACGGACAGCGGCTCACCGCCGGTACGCCGAGGCTCGCTGACATAGCGGGCCGGGCGTCGGTGAGTGAGGCGACCGTCAGCCGGGTCCTGAACGGCAGGCCGGGTGTCGCGGACACGACGCGTCAGCGGGTGCTCGCGGCGCTCGACACCCTCGGGCACGAGCGGGATGAGCGGCACGGGCGGCACGGGCGACCCGAGCGGGACGGGCGTCCGGAGCGCTCCCGGCAGGGGGAGCGCTCCGCGCGCGCCCCGAAGCCGCGCGGCGCGGGGCTGATCGGGCTGGTGACCCCCGAACTCACCAACCCGGTCTTCCCCGCCTTCGCCCAGGCCGTCGAACAGGTCCTGGCCGGGCACGGCCACACCCCGGTGCTCTGCACCCAGCTGCCCGGCGGCGCCACCGAGGACGAGCTGGTCGAACAGCTCGTGGAGCGGGGCGTCGGCGGCATCGTCTTCCTCTCCGGGCTGCACGCCGACACCTCGGCCGACCCGGCGCGGTACGCCGCGCTCGCCGCGCGCGGTGTACCGCACGTACTGATCAACGGCTACAACGAGCGGGTCAACGCGCCCTTCGTCTCGGCGGACGACCACGCGGCCGTACGGATGGCCGTCGGCCATCTCGCCGAGCTGGGACACCGCAGGATCGGGCTCGCGACCGGACCGCAGCGCTATGTACCGTCCCGGCGCAAGCGCGAGGGCTTCCTCGACGCGTCCGTCGGGCTGCTGGGGCTTGCCTGGAGCGAGGCCGAGGAGCTGGTGTGCTCCACGCTGTTCGGCGTCGAGGGCGGTCAGGTCGCGGCGGACGCGCTGCTCGGGCTCGGCTGCACCGGCATCGTCTGCGCCAGCGATCTGATGGCGCTCGGTGTGGTGCGGGCGGCGAGGGGGCGCGGGCTCGGAGTGCCGTACGACATCTCGGTCGTGGGGTACGACGACTCGCGGCTGATCGCCTTCACCGACCCTCCGCTGACCACGGTCAGACAGCCGGTGCGGGCGATGGCCGCGGCGGCCGTCGCCGCGCTGCTGGAGGAGATGGCGGGCAGCCCCATACAGCGCACCGAGTATGTCTTCCAGCCCGAGCTGGTGGTACGCGGCTCCACCGCGGGAGCGCGCGTACCCCGGCGCCACTGACCGACCCTTTCCGCACCACCGCTCGTCACCAGAGGCGCACCACCCGCACCACGGAGAGCCGCACCACCGCTCGTGCACAGAGCCGCACCACTCGCACCGCAGAGAGCCGCACCACCCGTACCAAAGAGAGCCGCACCACCGTCACCCGCACCTCCCCCCACCAGTGTTGTTGGAGGAACCGAATGGCTCGCAGAACTCTCGCCGCCGCGCTCGCCCTCGTGGCGGGCGCCACGGTCGCGCTCACGGTCCCCGCCGGGACCGCCCAGGCGGCGCCGCCCGGCGGCAAGGACGTCACCGCCGTACTGTTCGAGTGGCGCTTCGACTCCATAGCCAAGGCGTGCACGGACACCCTCGGCCCGGCCGGCTACGGCTATGTACAGGTCTCCCCGCCCCAGGAGCACATCCAGGGCGGCCAGTGGTGGACCTCGTACCAGCCCGTCAGCTACAAGATCGCCGGGCGGCTCGGTGACCGCGCCGCCTTCTCGAACATGGTCAACACCTGCCACGCGGCGGGCGTCAAGGTCGTCGCCGACTCCGTCATCAACCACATGGCGGCGGGTGACGGCACCGGCACCGGCGGATCCTCGTACACCAAGTACAACTACCCCGGTATCTACTCGGGCTTCGACATGGACGACTGCCGGTCGCAGATCAGCAACTACGGCGACCGCGGCAACGTACAGAACTGCGAACTGGTCGGGCTCGCCGATCTGGACACCGGCGAGGAGTACGTACGCGGCCGGATCGCGGCGTATCTGAACGATCTGCTGTCGCTCGGCGTCGACGGCTTCCGGATCGACGCCGCCAAGCACATGCCGGCCGGTGATCTCGCCAACATCAAGAGCAGGCTGAGCAATCCGGGCGTCTACTGGAAGCAGGAGGTCATCTACGGCGCGGGTGAGGCCGTCTCGCCGACCGAGTACCTCGGCAACGGCGACGTCCAGGAGTTCCGGTACGCCCGCGACCTCAAGCGGGTCTTCAACAACGAGAACCTCGCCTATCTGAAGAACTACGGCGAGGGCTGGGGCTATATGGAGTCGGGCAGGTCCGCCGTCTTCGTCGACAACCACGACACCGAGCGCGGCGGCGACACCCTCAGCTACAAGGACGGCGCGAACTACACGCTCGCCAATGTCTTCATGCTGGCCTGGCCCTACGGTTCGCCCGATGTGCACTCCGGCTACGAGTGGAGCGACAAGGACGCCGGTCCGCCCAACGGCGGCACGGTCAACGCCTGCTACAGCAACGGGTGGAAGTGCCAGCACGCCTGGCGCGAGATCTCGTCGATGGTCGCCTTCCGCAACACCACGCGCGGCCAGGCCGTCACCAACTGGTGGGACAACGGCGGCGACCAGATCGCCTTCGGCCGGGGCTCCGCGGGCTATGTGGCCATCAACCACGAGGGTTCCTCGCTCACCCGTACCTTCCAGACCTCGCTGCCGGGTGGTACGTACTGCGATGTGCAGAACGGCAGGACGGTGACGGTGAACGGCTCGGGACAGTTCACGGCGACACTCGGCTCGAACACCGCGGTCGCGCTGCACACCGGTGCCCGCACCTGCTGACCGCCGGTCCGCGCTGAGCCGCTGACACAGCGGTCGGCGCACAGGAAACGGCCGTCCGGCGACCGCCTCCCCGCCCCTCCGTCGCCGGACGGCCCCTTTCCCGTACCCCCGTGCCCCCGTACGTCCGTACCCGTAGGCCGTACCCCCGTACATCCGTACGTCCGTACCCCCGACCTCTCCCCGATCCCCTGATCCCGCACATCCGAGGAGATCCCGCGTGAAACGCCCGCCCCTGCGAAGAACGGCCACCGCCGTCCTCGCCGCCGCCCTGTGCGCGGCGCTGGTGCCCGCCCTGCCCGCCGCCGCGTCGATGGCCGAGCGGCCCGCCGCGTCCTCGCCGCCCGCCCCGCCGACGGACGCCCGGCTCGCCGCCGAGCCCGCGCGCCACGATCTGACCCGTGAGCAGTTCTACTTCGTCCTGCCCGACCGGTTCGCCAACGGCGACAGGACCAACGACCGCGGCGGGCTGACCGGTTCGCGGACCTCCACCGGATACGACCCCACCGACAAGGGCTTCTACCAGGGCGGCGACCTCAAGGGCCTGACCGACCGGCTCGACTACATCAAGGGGCTCGGCACCACCGCGATCTGGCTCGCGCCGATCTTCAAGAACAAGCCGGTGCAGGGCGAGGGCAAGGACGCCTCCGCCGGCTACCACGGCTACTGGATCACGGACTTCACTCAGGTCGACCCGCACTTCGGCACCAACGCCGAGCTGACGAAGCTGATCGACAAGGCCCATGACAAGGGCATGAAGGTCTTCTTCGACGTCATCACCAACCACACCGCCGACACCGTCGACTACGCGGAGAAGGAGTACGGCTACCGGCCCAAGGGCGCCTATCCGTATCTCGACAAGGACGGCCGCCCCTTCGACGACCGCGGTGACAGCGCGGGCAAGGGCTTCGCGAGGGCCGACACGGACTCCTTCCCGTACACCCCCGTCGTGCGTACGGGCGAGAAGAAGGTCCCGGCCTGGCTCAACGACCCGATGATGTACCACAACCGGGGCGACTCGACCTTCGCGGGCGAGAGCGGTGAGTACGGCGACTTCTCCGGGCTCGACGATCTGTGGACCGAGCGTCCCGAGGTCGTCTCCGGGATGGAGAGGATCTACGAGAAGTGGGTCCGCGACTTCGACATCGACGGCTTCCGTATCGACACCGTCAAACACGTCGATCTGGACTTCTGGACGCAGTGGGCCACGGCGCTCGACGCGTACGCGGCGAAGCGCGGCCGGGACGACTTCTTCATGTTCGGCGAGATCTACTCGTCGGACACCGCCGTCACCTCGCCGTATGTGACCCGGGGGCGGCTGGACGCCACACTCGACTTCCCCTTCCAGGACGCGGCGCGGGCCTACGCCTCGCAGGGCGCGTCGGCCGAGCGGCTGGCGAAGGTCTTCGCCGACGACTATCGCTACACCACCGACAAGGCCAACGCCTATGAACAGGTGACCTTCCTCGGCAACCACGACATGGGCAGGATCGGCACCTTCCTCGCCCAGGACAACCCCGGGGCCTCCGACGCCGAGCTGATGGGGCGCGCCCGGCTCGCCAACGAGCTGATGTTCCTGTCCCGGGGCAACCCGGTGATCTACTACGGCGACGAGCAGGGCTTCACAGGCGCGGGCGGCGACAAGGACGCCCGCCAGACGCTCTTCGCCTCGAAGACCGCCGACTATCTGGACGACGACCAGCTGGGCACGGACCGTACCCACGCCTCGGACGCCTACGACCCGGCGCACCCGCTGTACCGGTCGATCGCCGCGCTCTCGAAGCTCACCAAGGCCCACCCCGCGCTACGGGACGGAGTCCAGACGGAGCGGTACGCGAAGGATTCCGTCTACGCCTTCTCCCGCACCGACGCCAAGGCACGCACCGAGTACGTCGTCGCCGTGAACAACGCGGCCGGCGCCACGACCGTGGAGATCCCGGTCGGCTCGGCCGCGGGCACCGACTTCCGCGCGCTGTACGGCGGTTCGGGCACCGGCACCGGCACCGGCACCGGCACCGGCACCGGTACGGTACGCGCCGGAGGCGGCGGCACCGTCAAGGTGACCGTACCCGCGCTCTCCTCGCTCGTGCTGAGGGCCGCGAAGCCGCTGCCCGCTCCCGCCGCCAAGCCCGCGATCACCCTCACGGCCCCGGCGCCCGGCGCCACCGGCACCGTCGAACTGACCGCGGAGGTCACCGGCGGGCAGCTCAACCGGGTCGTCTTCGCCGGCCGGACCGGCGACGGAAAGTGGCGGACCCTCGGCACCGCCGACCACGCCCCGTACCGAGTCACCGACCACATCGACACCGCCGCCGGAACACCCCTGAGCTACAAGGCCGTTGTCGTCGACAGCGCGGGCCGTACCGCGAGCGCGACCGCCGCCTCGACGGCCGGACAGACGCCCGCGCCCGAGAAGCCGAGCGCCGTCGAGCGCGACTACGCGGTCGTCCACTACCAGCGGCCCGACGGCGACTACGAGGGCTGGCGGCTCACCTCCGGCGCCACGACCGCCGCGTTCACCGGCCGGGACGCCTATGGCGCCTTCGCCTGGATCAAGGTCCCCGAGGGCGCGTCGAGCATCCCGTACACCGTGGAGAAGCCCGGCGCCCCGGACGAAGGCCCGCGGCGGACCGTCGATCTCGCGCGTACCGGCGAGGTCTGGATCACCCAGGGCGGGGACGGCCAGTCCGAGCGGGCGCCGGACGGCGCCTACCCGCCGCAGGACACCACGAAGGCGACCGTCCACTACCGCCGCGCGGACGGCGACTACGCCGGCTGGGGGCTGCACACCTGGACGGGCGCGGCCTCGCCCACCGACTGGTCGAAGCCGCTCCAGCCCGTACGGGAGGACGCGTACGGCGTGACCTTCGAGGTCCCGCTCGCCGCCGGTGCCACCTCGCTCAGCTACATCCTGCACAAGGGCGACGAGAAGGACCTCCCCACCGACCAGTCCCTGGACCTCGCGACCTACGGCACCGAGGTGTGGCTGCTCGCCGGGCAGCCGAAGTACCTGCTGCCGCAGTCCGGTTCGGCACCGAGCCTCGACCTCTCCAAGTCCGAGGCCCAGTGGATCGACACCGACACCGTCGTCTGGCGGGTGAAGGCGACCGCCGCGACCAGCCAGCAGCTGGTGTACGCCCGCGACGGCGGTATCACCGTCGAGGACGGCGCGCTCTCCGACGAGGGGCGGTGGCTGCGGCTCTCGCCCGCCACGCTCACCGACGCGCAGAAGGCCGCGTACCCGCATCTCAAGGACTATCCGGCCTTCACCGTGGACGCACGCGACCGGGACAGGGTCCGCGAATCGCTCTCCGGACAGCTGATCGCCACCCAGCGGGCCGCCAATGGCGCGCTGCTCGCGGCCACCGGCGTACAGACGCAGGGCATCCTCGACGACCTCTACAGCGCACGGGCGGTCAAGGCGTCGCTCGGCCCGGTCTTCACCCACGGCCGTCCCGTCCTCTCCCTCTGGGCACCGACCGCGCAGCGCGTCGCGCTCGAACTCGACGGCCGTACGGTCCCGATGAAGCGCGACGCGGCCTCCGGCGTCTGGTCCGTGACCGGCGAACGGAGCTGGGCGGGCAGACCGTACCGGTACGCCGTGACGGTCTGGGCGCCGAGCGTCCAGAAGGTCGTCACCAACAAGGTGACCGATCCCTACTCGACCGCGCTCACCACGGACTCGGCCCGCAGCCTCGTGGTGGATCTGGCCGATCCGAAGCTGGCGCCCCAGGGCTGGTCCACGCTCAAGAAGCCCGCCGCGGTGCCGCCGCGCGACGCGCAGATCCAGGAGCTGCACATCCGTGACTTCTCGGTCGCGGACCGCACCTCGGACCACCCGGGCCGGTATCTGGCCTTCACCGACCGCGGGTCGGACGGGATGAAGCGGCTGGCACGGCTGGCGGACTCCGGCACGTCCTACGTCCATCTCCTCCCGGCCTTCGACATCGGCACCATCCCGGAGCGCGCCTCCGACCAGGCCACCCCCGCGTGTGACCTGAAGGTGTACGCGCCGGACTCGGCCGAACAGCAGGCGTGTGTGGCGCGGACCGCCGCGAAGGACGCCTACAACTGGGGCTACGACCCGCTGCACTACACCGTGCCGGAGGGCTCCTACGCCTCCGACCCGGAGGGGACCCGGCGTACGGTCGAGTTCCGGCGGATGGTGCAGTCGCTGAACGGCACCGGACTGCGCACGGTCATGGACGTCGTCTACAACCACACCGTCGCGAGCGGACAGGCCGACAAATCCGTCCTCGACAGGATCGTGCCCGGCTACTACCAGCGGCTGCTGGCGGACGGCTCCGTCGCCACCTCCACCTGCTGCGCCAACACGGCGCCCGAGAACGCCATGATGGGCAAGCTCGTCGTGGACTCGGTCGTCACCTGGGCCCGGGAGTACAAGGTCGACGGCTTCCGCTTCGATCTGATGGGCCACCACCCGAAGGCCAATATCCTCGCCGTACGGAAGGCGCTGGACGCGCTGACCGTCGCGAAGGACGGGGTCGACGGCAAGAAGATCATCCTCTACGGCGAGGGATGGAACTTCGGCGAGATCGCCGACGACGCCCGCTTCGTCCAGGCCACCCAGAAGAACATGGCGGGGACCGGGGTCGCGACCTTCTCCGACCGGGCCCGGGACGCGGTGCGCGGCGGCGGCCCCTTCGACGAGGACCCGGGGGTCCAGGGCTTCGCCTCCGGTCTCTACACCGACCCCAACTCCTCCGCCGCCAATGGCACGCCGGCCGAGCAGAAGGCCCGGCTGCTGCACTACCAGGACCTGATCAAGGTGGGGCTGACCGGGAGCCTCGCGGACTACACGTTCACCGACACCTCCGGCCGTACGGTCCGCGGCGCCGAGGTCGACTACAACGGCGCGCCGGCCGGTTACGCGGCTGCCCCCGGTGACGCGCTGGCCTACGCCGACGCCCACGACAACGAATCCCTCTACGACACGCTCGCCTTCAAGCTGCCGCCGTCGGTCCCGGCCGCCGACCGGGCGAGGGCGCAGGTCCTCGCGATGGCGACCGCCACGCTCTCCCAGGGCCCGTCCCTCTCCCAGGCGGGCACGGACCTGCTGCGCTCCAAGTCCCTGGACCGCAATTCGTACGACAGCGGGGACTGGTTCAACGCGATCCACTGGGACTGCCGCGACGGCAACGGTTTCGGCCGGGGGCTGCCGCCGGCCGCCGACAACGAGGACAAGTGGCCCCATGCCAAGCCGCTGCTGACGGCTCCGGCGCTCACACCCGGCTGCGCGCAGATCGACGGCGCCTCCGCCGCGTACCAGGATCTGCTGCGGATCCGCACCACCGAGCCGGCGTTCGGCCTCGCGTCCACGGACGCGGTCCGGTCCGCGCTGACCTTCCCGCTGTCCGGCCCCGACGAGACGCCGGGTGTCATCACCATGCGGCTCGGTGATCTGGTCGTGGTCTTCAACGCGACCCCGACGGCGCGGGACCAGCGGGTGGCGGAGCTGGCGGGGCGGCCGTACGCGCTGCACCGGATCCAGGCCGGGGGAGCGGACCGTACGGTCAAGGAGTCCCGTTACGACCGGAGTTCGGGGACGTTCACCGTGCCCGCGCGGACGGTGGCGGTCTTCGTGGCACAGGGCGCGTGAGCGGTATGAGCGGCGTCGTGGACGTGTGAACCCGGCCGTACGGGCAACCCGTTAGGTATGACGTCCACCGACGCGCATCCGGAGAAGGCCCGGAGCCGTACGCGGCTGTCCCGGTGGGGCAGCCGCGTACGGGTGCCGCTCGCACTCGTCGTCGTGGCCGCGCTGCTCTTCGCGGGCAGCCGGCTCGATCTGATACCCGGGTTCGGTGATCTCCTCGGCGAGGAGACCCACGACCGCACGGGCCCGACCCTGCTCGAATCCATCCAGGACCTGGACCGGTACGAGGCGGCCTCCGGCAACTTCCAGGTCGTCGTCGATCTGGAGAAGGACGCCAAGTTCCTGCCGGACGCGATCCGCGGCACCCGCACCCTCTATGTGGGCGCGGGCACCGTCTCGTCCTATATCGACTTCAGCGGCATCGGCGAGAAGAACATCCAGGTCAACGAGGAGCGCACGGCCGCCACGATCCGGCTGCCCCACGCCCGGCTCGGGGAGCCCGCGCTCGACCCGGAGCGCTCGTACGCGGTGTCCAAGGAACGGGGGCTGCTCGACCGGCTCGGGGACCTCTTCTCCGACAACCCGGCCGACGAGCAAGCCGTGACCAGGCTCGCCGCCCGCCATATCGGGGACGCGGCCAAGGACAGCGAACTCGCCGTACGCGCCGAGAAGAACACCACGGGCATGCTCCGGGGCCTGCTGGGTTCGCTGGGCTTCACGGAGGTGAAGGTGGTCTACGCCTGAGGGGGACGCCGGGTTACGCCCTGCCCCGCCTGCGGACAGCAGCTGAAGCTCGGTACGCGGCCTTTCAGTGCGGCAGCGCGGTCGCACCTGAGTACCGTTAGCAGCCGCTCACAGCTTCCGGACCATGACGGCATACAACGGGGAATCGTCGGAGGGCCTCGCCTCGCCTTCCTTGCTGTAGTTCCAGCGCTCATAGAGTGCCTGGACCTTGGGGTGCCCGGTGTCCACCAGGAGGGTGATCATGTCGGCCGGCACTGATTCGAGCAGCGCGTCATGTATCCGCTGTGCCCGTCCAGTGCCGCGCCACTTGGGAACAACCATGAGTTCGGACAGAGCGAACGCGGAGCCCTTGAGGCCAGAAGGGCGCCGGTGCCCCTTCCACCATCCACCCGGCTTGAACTTCGAGCCGTAGGCGTAGCCAACCGGGCCACTCTCCTCCCAGCCTGAGACGCACTGCCAGTCTTCTCGTGACGACCAGAGATCAACGAAATAGGAGAAGCGCTCACGCGAGTTGAACGGGTCCGGATCGTCGGCGTATGCCTCGTCGTGGATGTCCAGCAGCAAAGAACGTACATCCCGCGCGTCGGCGTGCGTGTAGCGCTTCAGATCCATTGGCCGGACTCCTCAATCCACTCGGCGACCTCAGGGGCTTTCGAACCCGAGGCCAGGAGTACCTTGCGCGTCGCAGCCAGAGTGTTGGTCGTCCGCCGTGATCCGGACGACGGTGGCAGCAACGTGTACGCCTCCCGACTCGTTGCGCAGGCAAGCTCCAAATCCTCTTGCCTCGCCTGAGCGAGGGCCAAGTGAGCGGTATACAAGGCTCGATCACGGACCCTCCCTTCGGGGATGGCCGCAAGGCTGCGGTGCAGACAGTATTCGGCGCGTCCGTGATCCCCGAGTGCCGTCCATATGAACGAGGACAGAGCGTTGACTTCACTGCTGTCGTAGAAGCTGATCCACTCGGGACGCCGTAGGTGCGCACTGCGGGCGAAAGCCCGCTCAGCATCCGTGAGGGCGCGCAGAGCCTCGGATTGCCGCCGCATGCGCGCCAGTCCGTTGGCGCTGCGCATGTGCCCGAGAGAGGCATACAGCGGGTCTCGCCGTGCGATTGATGAGCGCTTCAAGGCCTCCGCGCCGGCGACGGCTTCAGCGTGGTTCTCCCGCTGACTGGACGTCAGGGTCATGTGGTTCCAGACGTGATACGTCACCTGACTGCTCCGAGACAGGCCGGCGAAGGTCAGGGCCTGGCCGAGATGCGCGCGTGCCCGCTGCGGTGCGCTGGCATCGATCGAGGCGAAGGCGGCCGAGCTGATGACCTCTGCGGCGAGCCTATAGAGCAATTCCTGTACGCGAGTCGAGGTGGTGGATACGGCAAGAGCGGACCGGATTCGAGAAGCCAGCTCCACCGCCAGGTTCTCTACCTTCTGAGTGCCACGTCCCGCATCGTCTCGCCTGAGGATGGCCACATAGTCCTGATGGAAGCGCCGGACATCGCTGATGCCCAGTCGTCCATGGCCGTTGGCACCCGAGGCCCCAACGGCCAGGACTGAACCGCTCGCCGCGGAGAGGAACGTACGACGGTGCACAGGATCTTCCTCCGATGGTGCAGGGCTCTTCTTGCGCGGCACGAACCCTAGATCCTCGGCACGGGCGGAGAGAACCCGTTCCAGACACAGCCTGATCCGATCCTGCGGCCACTTTGTCTCGCCGCGTAGCCATCGGCGCACATCCGAGTCAGTGACGTTGCCAGGCTTTCCCGTCAGAAATTCGATCTCAAGATTGATCTGACGGGCTAACTCGGCTTGCCCGAAACCAAGTTCCGCGATCCGGAGTGCAAGCTGCCGGTTCCCCTGGGACATGTCCCCACGGTAGCTCTGAGCGACCTGGGGGACACGGGGGAAGGTAAAAATCACCGGGGTTGAGCGCCGACGCCCCAGCCTGTTTCCCCTGTCCCGGATACCTCGTTCGCCGTTGACTAAGCATCGCCAGACAGCACGGGCTACGGAGGGAACAGACAGCATGGCGAGACAGAGCATCCCCACTTCTCAACCATGTGCGGTCGACCTGACGACGATCTCGCACACGGTGAAGCAGGCGCTCGAAATCCGTCCGTACGACTGTCGCTGTCTACCGGCTCCGTCACATGGATCGCGACAGGAAGAGGCGAGCCGTGGAGAGCAACCGGTGAGCCCGCGCGCGGAGCAGACCGCCTACGTGATGACCGCTGGCGCTCTCGGCTGCGCCCTCGTGCCGGCGGTGTGGCTCGGATGGTGAGCCACCAGGACGGGGTTCGCACAACTCGCACGCCCACCAACATGTTCGCCATCGATCTGCACCCCCAGTCGGTGCAGTTGGGGGACCACATCCTCCTCGAAGGCGTGTACTACCCGATCAAAGACATGAGGGACGTCGGCTTCGGCGAGAAGCTGCTGATCCTCGACAGCCGTCCTCCCTGGCGCATGACCGGCCCGCTCCGTATGTACCGGCCGAAGGAGCGCGAGACGGTTGGGCTGGAGGAGGTCCCCAAATGAGCAAGAAGGGTCATGACAGTGACAACGAGCATCGAAGCCACGTCGGTCGAGAAGTCCGCTACTCGGCTCTTATGGCTGGACCTGACACGGAAGTGCCAGCTCAACTGCCTTCACTGCTACAACGCGTCAGGGCCTGACGGCACCCACGGGACCATGGCTCGCGAGGACTGGATCAGCGTCCTCGACCAAGCCGCCGCCTGTGGAGTGCGCGGCATTCAGTTCATCGGCGGCGAGCCGACCATGCATCCGAACTTCACGGACCTGGTGGACCACGCTCTGACCATCGGACTGAACGTCGAGGTCTACAGCAACCTGGTACACGTCTCAAACGACTGCTGGGACATCTTCCAGCGCAACGGGCTCAGTCTCGCCACGTCCTACTACTCGGCCCGCGCCGAGGAGCATGAGGCGATGACCGGCCGCCGAAGCCACGAACGGACCCGGACCAACATCGAACGGGCCGTTGGCCTGGGCATTCCCCTGCGGGTCGGGATCATCAACAGCGCAGAAGGGCAGCCTGTCACCGAGACACGGCGAGACCTTGAAGCCCTGGGTGTCCGCCGGATCAGCGTTGACGGCGTCCGCCCCTTCGGACGGGGCGCACAGGGGCAGGCTCCGGACATGGCGAACCTCTGTGGCCGATGTGGCGTCGGCAGGGCGGTCGTCACTCCCACCGGCGACGTCTCTCCGTGCGTCTTCTCCGACTGGATGAGCATCGGGAACGTCATGAGCACTCCTCTGGCCACCATCCTCAGCGGCGGCGCCATGAAACGGGCCAACACCGCCATCCGGGCTGAAGTGGGGGGTGACGATGACGATGACGACAATGACGATGAATGCAGCCCCGGCTTCCCGGGCAGTGAGTGCACACCAAGGAACTGAAGGGCTCATGAATCGCAACGATCCCGGGGCGGGGTTCTGGAGCCTGCTCCACCCGCACACAGGAGCTCTGACCGACTTCCGGCCCACCGCGCGTGGGTTCAGCTCGGATGTCACAGCTCTGGTCGAGTGCGAGAAGGGCCGGTTCTTCGTCAAGGCCGTACGCAACCGGCCCGGAGGCCGCCGAGACTCGATCATCCGGGAAAGGCTGATCAACCCGGCCGTTTGTCCCATCTCCCCGGCTGTGCGATGGCACGCGGAAGATGACACGTGGCACGCGCTCGGCTTCGATTGGGTCGACGGACGGGGCTCCGACTTCGCTCCGGACTCACCGGACCTCCCCGCGATCGTTGACATTCTCAACCGGATCGGGGAACTGGATCTACCCGAGACAGCCCGCGACTGGCCGGAGACCCGCTGGAACCGCTTCGCCGCGGATGAGGTCGACGCCTCTCATTTCCAGGGCGAAGCGCTGCTCCACACCGATATCAACCCGAGCAACCTGCTCATCGGAGATCGGGGCACATGGGCGGTCGACTGGTCGTGGCCCACTCGTGGAGCGGCGTTCATCGACCCCGCCTGCCTGGTCGTGCAATTGATCTCGGCGGGACACGATGCCGAGGGCGCTGAGTCCTGGGCGTCCGGATGTGCGGCCTGGACGGACGCGGACCCGAAAGCGATCGATGCCTTCGCCGCTGCCACGTTGCGTATGCGTCGTGCCTTCGCTGAGCGCAGGCCCGATGCGTCGTGGCTCGGGGCCATGGTCGAGGCGGCCCAGTCATGGGCGACTCACCGCGGTGTGGCTGTTCGAACAGCCCCCTGACGTACGCGAGAAGCCCCCGGCTATCCGGTCTCGTGGTCTACGCCCGAGGGTTACGCCGGGTTACGCCTGAACCCGCTGTGCGGGCAGTCCCGTACTCAGCATCGTGAGCCGGCCGAGCAGATCGCCGAACGCGCCGTCGGCCGGCTCGTCGGCGACGATTCCCAGCAGGATCGTCGCCATCTCCTCGTCGTACGCGGCGCTCACGGCGGCCAGCGCGGCGAAGTCGTGCACCAGTTGCAACTCCAGCTCGGCGCGCGGGACGCGCCGCCCGTCCAGCCAGATCAGCGCCTTCGTCTCGGCCAGCGACACCCAGGACCGTACGACCAGCTCCAGCCGCGCGGGCGGGTCCCCGACCCCGAGATGGGCCAGGATCTGTTCGTACGCGGCCTGCCGCACCTCGTCGATCATCGCGGTGGCCGTCGAGGAACCCACGGCGGGGCCGCCGCGCATCAGTGCGAAGAAACCGGCGCCGTGCTCGTCGACGAAGTCGAAGTAGCGACCCATGACCCGGAGCAGCCGCGCCCCGAGGGGGCCTTCGCGCGGCTCCAGGAAGCGGGTCGCCAGATCGTCGGCGGCGCGCCGCACAGCGGCCTCGTACAGGCTCTGCTTGCCGGGGAAGTAGTGGTAGACGAGCGGACGGGAGATCCCGGCGGCGGCGGCGATCTCGTCGATCGAGACATCCTCCGGAGACCGGCGGCTGAACAGCTCCAGCGCCACGCCGATCAGCTGCCGCTTCCGCTCTTCCACGCCCATCCTGCGGCGCACCCCGGTAGTCATACGAACAGCCTAACGGGCGGCCCTCGGCGGGTGTCCGTTACGCTCCCGGACCATGAGCGCATCTGACCAGGACGAGGCCATGGACACGTCAGTACCTGAGCCCCACGAGGGCGGACTGACGCCTCGTCAGGCGCGAATGGCGCGGATCGCGTTGGCGTCGGTGCTGCTGGTCGGTCTCGCCGCGCTGCTGGCGGTCCGGCTCGCCGAACGGACCTCGGTCCTGGTGGTCGGGGTGTACGGGCTCGCGATGATCCTGTGCGGTGTGGTGATCGAACTGAGCCGCCACGGCCGTACGCGGCTGGGCACATGGCTGCTGGGCGTGGGTCTGGTGGCGGCGCTGGGAGCGGACTGGCTGCTGCTGCCCTGAGGTTGGGGCGCGGGAACGGGGTGCGACGGGCCCGACGTCGTGGGGCCGGCCGTCAGCGCAGCGACTCCACCCGCGTCCCGTCCGGAGTCCTGCCGTACAGCTCGGCCCGCGCGCCCTCCTCCGCCCGTACCGCCAGCAGGTTCCCCCGCGCGCTGCCCCGTACGCCGCCCGACACCTCGACCGACTCCAGTCGGCCGCTCCCCGCGGCCAGCACATACCAGTCCCCGCCCCGCGACTTCCACAGCACGCCCGCCAGCAGCTGTGACTCCCGTGCCCCGCAGGCCGGTGAGTTCTCCGCCCGCGCGGCGACGGCCCCGGGCGCCGCGTTCTCCGACGGCGCCTGGAACTGCGCCAGCACCCGGCTCCCCGGACCCCGCCAGGTCTCGGCGCGGGTGCAGAACCAGGTCGCGGTGCCGTTGGACTCGGGCAGCGGCTGCCGCGCGTACGCCCAGGAGTTCACGGACCGTACGCCGTGGGAGCGCATCGCGGGCAGCAGACAGGCGGTCCTGGCCCAGGCGGCGCGGTCGGCCGGGGCCGATACATCGCCGGGGGCCGACGGCGGCCCCGAGGTCAGCCGGGCGGGCGTCAGTTCGCCGAGGTCGGTGAGCAGCCGGTTCGTGGTGCCCCCTGCCTTCTCCGTGCTGCCCCCGGCCGCCTCCGCGGCGTCCGCGGCGGTGGCGTCCCCGTCCGAGGCGCCACCGCCGGGGCTCGCGCTGCCATCGCGTACCGAAAGCGCGTTCCAGGAGCGGCAGTCGCTGGCCATCGCCGGGCTCGCCAGCGGATCGGTCACCCCGTCCGCGTCGCGCCGCAGAGGCCGCGCGGGCCCCGACGGGTCGAGCAGATCGCGTACCGATGTATCGCGCACCCATGGCGCCGTCAGATAGCGCACATCGCCGTCCGTCCGGCCGACGACCAGCGCCCCCGCCTCCGCGGCGTCCGCGCTGTCGACCCGCGCGAAGTCCAGGGCGGCCAGGCCCTCCCCGCCGGCCGCGGGCTCCGCGTAACGCACCACCCGCAGGCCGTCGTGGAAGAGCACCACCCGCGCCGCGTCCACCTTGCCCGCGTACAGCAGTTGCGGCGACCCCATCGGCGGGCCCGAGGGGGTGGCGGGCGTGGCCGATACCTGTACGGAGTCGCCGGGCACGGCCCACGCCGTCAGCGCCCGGCGCAGCAGCGCGCGGTCCTTGGCCAGCGGCCCGCGCGCGGGCCAGACGGAGAAGTCCGTACGGGCGGAGGTGTGCCACGCGGCGGGCGCGATCCGCCGCACCCTGGCGGGGTCGAGGGCCGCCGCGAGGGCGGCGCCCCGGCCGTACGCGGGATCCGCGTCGTCCGGGCCCCGGCCATGGGGCAGGCCGAGGAGCGTCCCGCACACCAGCAGGGCCGCCCCGGCGGCGAGCGCGGCCCTGCCGTACTGGCGGCGGCGCATCAGATCGGTGGGCCTGGCCTGGAGCGAGCAGGGATCGAACTCCGGTGAGCGCAACAGCTCGACGGGGTCCGCCGTCCCGATCCGCTGCTCGGCGGCCTCGGTCGCGTCGGTGAGCGCGCTCTCCGTGTCCTCGGCCCCGGCCGCGTGGAGCAGCCGGCGTACCTCCTCGTCGGTCAGCAGCTCCAGACCGCGCAGCACGAACGCCGCGCGAGCCGGTCCCGAGAGAGCGGAGAGCCGCTGGTCCAGGGCGAGTTCATCGGCGCCGCCCGAACGCGGGAACAGCCGCAGCCCCCAGACGCGCGGCAGCAGCGGAGGCAGTTGGGCGCGCGCGGGCCGGGCGAGCCCGCGCGACGGCCGCCCGGCGTCGAGCGCCTGGCGCAGTACGCGTTCGCGTACGTACGCGTACCCCGGGTTCCGCCCCGGGCCGGTCGGGGTCCGGTCGGCGGCCCTTTCGGCCCCCTCGGCTCCTTGGGCGCGGTTCTGCGCGGGGATCGTGGACCGGTCGGCCGGCACCGCCGTACGCCCGCGCGGCAGTGAACGCTGTACGAGCGCGTGCGCGGTCAGCACGCGCCGGTTGCGGCCGAGCGACGGCGGCAGCACGAGATACGCGAGGCGTACGAGACGGGTGTAGTGCTCGACGAGAGCCGCCTCGGCCTGCTCGACGCCGAGGGTGCCGAGCGCGCCGAGGGTGCCGAGGGCACCGACGGGAGCCGCGTCGGACACGGACGTATCCGCGGGAGCGGCTGCGGATGTGGCGGTCGAGGCGGCGTCGGCGCTGTGTGGGGGCACGTTGAGCAGAACGAGCGATTGGTCCGATGGTCACCCCGGAATCCGGCCGTTCCGCCGCGCGGCGACCGGGTGTCGGGGACGATGGGCGCATGCGTACAGAACGATCCCTGGTGGTGCTCGCGGCCCTGGCCCTGGCGCTCACGGCGGGCTGCGGCGGCAACGAGGAAAAGGCTCCCACGACGCCGGACACGGCGACGGGAAGCCTCGAACAGATCGCCTCCAAGGCGGAGTGCGAGCCGAACATCCAGACCGACGCCGACGAGTTGCGGCAGGGCAACTGCACGACGGACGACGGGAAGTACGTGCTGGTCACCTTCGCCACCGACCGCGGGCTGCGCGAGTGGATCAACGAGGCCAAGGACTACGGCGGTTCGTATCTCGTCGGCAGGAAATGGATCGCGGTCGGTGACGAGAAGGTGGTGACGGCGCTGCGCGGCCGGCTCGGCGGGACCGTGGAGGCCGGCTCGTCGCACCACTCGGGGGGAAGTAGTGGTGGTGGGGGAGACGAGGAGCACTCCGGTCACCGAACGAACTGACCGCGCAGCGCGGATGTGGGGGGACGGGGTTGGCACGGGAGGGCGGAAGCGGGGGCCCCGGCCGGGGACGCGGCCGGGGCCCCCGGGCCTGGTCGGCGCGGGATGCGCGGGTGCTTCAGATGCCCTGGCTCACATGCCCTGGCTCACCTGCCCTGCTTCACCTGCCTTGTCTCACCTGCCCTGCCTCACTTGCATTTACGTCCGCCGTTGATGCAGCTCACGACCTTCTTCATCAGGTTGTCGTCGAAGACATTGATGAAGTCGCCGTGATCGGTGATGGGCTTGTGCAGCTGCTCCGGGAAGGAGTCCACGGCGAAGCCGGGCCCCGGCGGTACGTCGTACACCACGCGCTGGCGGAGCTGGGGGATCGCCTTGAAGCCGTTCTGGCAGCGGCCGTTCCGATCGGCGAACGCCACATGCGTACGGTGGTTGGCGCTGTCCGCGTTCTGGCCGTCCCAGCAGCTCTGGAACGCGAAGGTGCGGACCACCTGGCTGCCCTCGGGACAGATCGGGTATTTGTCCTTGAGCTGGCGGTTCTCGAATCCGGTGCAGCTCCATGAGGCATTCGCGTTGGCATCGCCATTGGTGAATGCCTTGGCGTCGCCGGTGATGATCCGCAGGAACCGCGGCATGGCGGTGACCTTGGACTTCGGACTGCCGGCGAATGTCAGGGTCACCTGGGAAGGCGTCTGGATCTCACCGACATTCCCCTCCTTGCCGCCGCCGTCCACATTGGCGTCGTCCTCGTCCTGGCCGTTCTGGAGACGCAGCACCGGCCAGTAATAGGTGGACTTGTCGCCCTGATTACGGCAGCTGGTCTCACCGGCCGCGAGAGAGTCGTCGGTCGCGAACGCGTCATTGGCCTGGTTTCCGACATAGTCATGCATATGGTGTGCGCCATTGCTCACACCTGGGGCGACGATGACATTGTCCGAATTGAACTTTCCGGCCTCGTTGACCCCGCAGTCGGTGGTGAAGGTGCCCTTCGAGCCGCCCCGGGCGGTCCTGGGCTTCTGGACATTGGGCCGGACGGTGGTGATGTCGACGAAGTCGGAGGCCTCGGGGCCGTTGCCGGCCTGGCCGCCGCCGTTCTGACCGCCGTCCTGACCACCGTTCTGCCCATCGCCCTGACCGCCGTCCTGGCCCGGCTGCCCGCCGTTCTGGCCCGGCTGCCCACCGTCCTGGCCGCCGTTCTGACCAGGCTGGCCGCCCTGACCGCCGTTCTGCCCACCGTCCTGGCCGCCGTTCTGGCCCTGGCCGGGGGAGGTGCCGCCCGCCCGCAAGGTGCAGGGCGCGAGTCCCTCCAGCCCCTGTGGCCGCTCCGCCACCCGGCCGATCGAGAGGGCGATCCGTTCGAGCGTGGCCGTCCGCTTGTCCTTCAGTGGATTGAGAACGGCATTGTCGGCGAATTGCGGATCCCGCTCGATCTGGGCCTTCTCATCGGCGAAGCGTTTGTACGCCTCGGTGATCTGGCTGTCGATGAGGGCGAGATTCCGGTCGACCTCGGAACGCGCCGCGTCCGGCACGTTCGCCAACTGGTCCTGGGTCGCCACATCCGGGCAGTCGATGGTCGACATCGACTGCCACGCATTCTGGGTCTGGGGGGCGGACCGGTTGGAGTCGCCCTCACCCGCGGATGCGTAGACATTGACCGCTACCAGCCCACCCCCGCCCAGGAGCAAGGCAGCCGAGGCGACAATCGCCCGGTTTGCCAGTGTGGAGCGTTTTCTCGATGTGCGTGGCATGGAACTCCTCAAGCTTCGTCGCCGGTTACGGGAAAGCGCGGCAGGGGAGAAGCGAAGCGCTCCGTTCCATACGGACCTCGGCTGCGGGGTGTTCAGGCACCGGGGGAATTCATAGAAATCTCCAGCACCAAACCGGGCGGATGCCCCTCAATCACCTGCCGTGGTCCAGATAGGCGAGAACCGCCAGCACCCGGCGGTTGTCGTCGTCCGACACCGGCAGATCCAGCTTGGCGAAGATGTTCGAGGTGTGCTTGGCCACCGCCCGTTCCGTGACGACGAGTTGGGCGGCGATGGCGGCGTTCGAACGGCCCTGCGCCACCAGCTCCATCACCTCGCGCTCGCGCGGGGTCAGCCCGCCGATCGGCTTGTCCTGCGCCCGCCGGGAGAGCAGCTGCGAGATCACCTGCGGATCCATCGCCGTACCGCCCGCCGCGACCCGGCGTACGGCGTCGATGAACTGGTCCGCGTCGAAGACCCGGTCCTTCAGCAGATAGCCGATGCCGCCGTTGCCGTCCGCCAGCAGCTCGCGCGCGTACAACTGCTCGACATGCTGGGACAGTACGAGGACCGGCAGACCGGGCCGGGCGCGGCGCGCCGCGAGCGCGCACTGCAGGCCCTCGTCCGTGTGGGACGGCGGAAGCCGGACGTCGACCACGGCGACATCCGGTTCCAACTCCGCCAGGGCCCGGGTCAGTTCGGGCCCGCTCTCCACCGCTGCCAGGATCTCGAAGTCGTACGCCTCCAGCATCCGGACCAGACCGTCGCGCAGCAGGAAGAGATCTTCGGCTAGGACAACTCGCAAGGGATCTCCATGGTGACCATGGTGGGACCGCCCGCTGGACTGCTGACGGCCAGGACGCCGTCGAATGTACCGAGTCGGCGTTCGAGTCCGCTCAGCCCCGAGCCGGCCCCGACCGCCGCGCCCCCGCCGCCGTTGTCCGTGACGGCGATCCGCAGCATCCCCCCGGAGTGCGAGACATCGACCCACACCCGGTCGGCGCCCGCGTGCTTGACCACATTGGCCAGTGCCTCGCTCACCGCGAAGTACGCCGCCGACTCGACCGGGGCGGCGGCCCGGCCCGTCAGCTCCACCTGCACCTCGGTCGGCACCGGCAGCCGCAGCGCCAGCGCCTTCACGGCGTCCCCGAGACCGCGCTCGGCCAGTACGGGCGGATGGATGCCCCGTACGAGATCGCGCAGCTCGGTGAGCGCCTCGGCGGAGGACTGCCGGGCCTTGGCGATCAGCGCCTTGGCCTTGGCCGGGTCCTTCTCGATGAGCGCCTCGACGGTGCCCAGATCCATGCCCACGGCGACCAGCCTGGCCTGCGCGCCGTCGTGCAGATCGCGCTCGATACGGCGCAGTTCGGCGGCCGACGTGTCCACCGCGTCGTGCCGGGACTCGGTGAGCCGCTCGATCCGCAGTGCCATCTCCTGGTCGCTGCCGGGGGCGAGGAGCGCCTTGGTCAGCAGGAAGTGGCCACGCAGCAGGTCCGCGTTGTAGCGCAGCCCGAGTCCGAGCAGCACCGCGCCGAGGCCCGCCGCGGCGAGTCCGGTCAACTGGCTGCTGACCGGTATGAACATGTACCAGTACCGGTCGTCCTCGAACACCCGCCACAGGCCCGCGGCGAGTACGAACCCCTCCGCCGCGTAGCCGAGCAGGGCGAAGGACAGCAGGGCGGTGAAGAAGCCCGCCGTCATGTCGACCATCAGCCACTGGAGATCGCGCCAGGTGGCCGGATCCTTCAGCATCAGGGAGCAGCGTTCCACCTGGCCGGTGACGCCGCCGCGCGGATCAGCGGGCAGGGGCCGGTACGGGACCGGGATCCGTACGCCCGACCATCGCGAGGCCAGCAGCCGGCGCTGATTGGCATGCGCCCTGACCATCGTCAGCACCCAGGGGGTGGTGAGGACCCCGAAGCCCAGCAGGATGAAGGCGAGGGAGAGCACCGTCAGCACGAAGAGTGTGATCGATCCGGCGAGCGAGACGACCGACAGCATCAGTCCCCGCCCGGCGGACACCAGCGGGCCCGGCTTCTTCGTCGTGCTGTCCATGGCGTTCTTCTCTCCCTCGCGGCCGAAGGGCCCGACGGCCCTCCCGGCGGTCCGACCGCCGGACCTGGCACCAGTCTGACCGGGGCCGTTCGACGGCGGCAGCCGGTCGGCCCCCGGTCCGGGGTGGTGCTGGATACACCCTGTGCGGCACACCGGGATTGTCAGTGGTACCTGGCACGATCGGTGGAACGGGATGAGCGTGATGGGGAACGACCAGGGGGAACATCATGGGCACGTGGGACACCGGCCACTTCGACAACGACGCCGCGGTGGACTTCTCGGCGGACCTGGACGAAGTGACCGTCGAGCGGCGTACGGAGATCGTGCGGGCGGCGCTGCTGCGTGTGGTCGGCGGGGATGGTGGCGAGGACGGCGGAGGCGGCGCGGGCGGGCAGCTCGACGGTGAGGCGGGGGCGGTCGCCGTCGCCGCGGCGGCGCTGGTCGCGGCGCAGTGCCCCGGCGGACCGCCCGTGGAGTCGGTGTACGGCCCGGAGGAGCCGCTGCCCCGGCTTCCCGAGGAGCTGAGGGAGCTCGCGGTGCTGGCCCTGGACCGGGTGAGCACGGCGGGGTCCGAAGTGCGCGACCGCTGGGTCAGGGCGGACGGCGAGGACGGCGCGTGGCACCACGGAGTCGCCGAGCTGCGGGGCGCGTTGACGGCGGCGATAGCGGGACGGGGGGAGAGCCGGGGGCGGTTGGAGGGCTAGAGCCAGTCCGGACAGGCACTAGTGCCTGTCCGGACACGCCCTAGCCGAGGCCCTGTTGAGCCAGCACCCTCGCCTCCAGCTCCGGTGCCAGGCCCACCGGCGGGCGGTCCGGCCGCTGGGGGGCCCGGCCGCCGATCGAGCCGAGCCAGGCCCAGGTGTCCGCCACCGTCTCGGCCACCGGGCGGCAACGCAGGCCCGTGGCGAGCGCCTTGGAGACATCGCTGCGGTGCATGGCGTCGTGCATCGCGCCCGGCGGGATCCAGACCGGCAGGTCGGTCCAGGGCTCGATCCCGGCGGCGAGTACCTTCTCGGGGTCCGTCCAACGCAGCTCGGCGTCGGACCCGGTGACACGTACGCAGGCGTCGAGCAGCTCACCCATGCTGGTGTGACCGGCGGGGCTCACCAGGTTGTACGGGCCGCCCAGGCCGTCCCGTACGGCGTCCAGGGTCCATTCGGCGAGATCGCGCGCGTCGATGTACTGCAAGGGGTTGTCGCGCGGCCCCGGCGCCAGTACCGGTCCGCCCCGGGCGATCCGCCCCAGCCACCACGGCAGCCGGCCGATGTTCTCCCCGGGCCCGAGGATCAGCCCGGCACGGACCAGCAGTGCCCGGTCGCCGAAGACCGCCTCGGCGGCCAGCTCGCCGCCGCGCTTGTCCTGGGGGTACGCGGTCTGCCCGGCGGCGGCGGAGGCGCCTTCCACCAGGGGGCCGTCCTCCGTGAGCCCGGCGGGGGTGGGGTCCGCGTACACCGAGCGGCTGGAGATGTACGCGTACCGTCCGACGCGGTCCGCCAGGAGCCGGGCCGTGGAGAGCACCGCCGACGGGGCGGCCGACCAGGTGTCGACGACCGCGTCCCAGGTATCGGATCCGTCGGAGAGATCCGAGAGATCCGAGAGATCCGAGAGATCGGAGAGATCGGAGAGGGCCGCGAGACCGCCGGGCGAGGTGCGATCACCGAGCAGGGTGGTCACACCGGCGGGTGCTTCGTGATGGCCGCGATGGAAGACGGTCACCCGCCAACCGCGGGCGAGCGCCGCCTCCGTGACCGCGCGGCCGACGAATTCCGTACCACCGAGGATGAGGAGTCTCATGGCCCCGACTCTGCCGCCGCGTCCGCGTCGGGGCCAGCCAATTCGCTGCCAGAAGAATCATGGACCCTCGGGATCTGCCGTACGCACCCACAGGGATGGCAGCATGTGCCCACCATGACAGATGTCAGATCGCCGATACGCGCCCTGCGGGCCGCCGCTTTCGCGGCGGTATGCGTGACTTTGGCGGCGGTGGGGCATTCGTTCACATCCGGGCATGACATCCCGGTCGGCGCGCTGTGGACGGCGTTCGGAGTGACCGCGGGCGTGGCCTGGCTCGCGGGCGGCCGGCGGCGCGGGTTCCGCTCGATCGGGGCCGGGCTCCTCACCGTCCAGGGCGGACTGCATCTGATCTTCGCCGGAGCGCTGCCGCTCGGTGGGGCCCTGTCACCGGACCACACACCGCACGGCGCTGACGGCGTCACCGGCACCGGCACCAGCACCGGCATCGGCACGGGCATGGACATGGGAATCGGAGCGGGCGCGGGCGCGCCCATGGGGGAGCACACCGGGACCGGCGTCCTCCCCATCGACACCGGTATCCCCCTCGGTCTGGACGGTCCGGTGGGGATGCTCGCCGCCCATCTCCTCGCCGCCGCCGTCTGCGCGCTCTGGCTGGCCCGGGGCGAGGCCGCGCTCTTCCGGCTCGCGACCGCCCTCGGCGCCCTGGCCCTCTCCCCGCTCCGGCTGCTGCTGACCTCGGTCCCGCCGCCCGTCGCGGCGCTGTCGGAACGGGCGGTACGGCCCGCCGACGCTCCCGCGCCGCACCGCTTCCGGGGCGTCGTCCTCGCGCACACCTTGTCGCGGCGGGGCCCGCCGGCGCGCCGTACCTCCCGCGCCACGGCCCCGGCAACGGCCCTCATCACCACTGTCCGACCTTAGGCAGGCAGGGCGGACCCCGGGGTCCGTTTCCCCATGCCCACGCCCATACCTAGGACAGTCATGGCCATTGACGACCCCGTACAGGGGCCCGAGACCGACGACCGGCCGGCCCGCGAAGAGCCGACGACCGCGACAGGCGCCAACACCGGCACCGGCACCAGCACCACCACCCCATCCGTCTGGAGTTCCCTGCGCCCCCTCGTGCTGCGGCTCCACTTCTACGCGGGCCTGCTCATCGCCCCGCTGCTACTGATCGCCGCCACCAGCGGATTCCTCTACGCGCTCTCCTTCCAGGCGGAGAAGGTCGTCTACCGCCACGAGCTACGGGTCCCGGTCGGCGACCGGGCCCTTCCGCTGTCCCAACAGCTCGACGCCGCCCGCGCCGCCCGCCCGGACGGCACGGTCACGTCCGTACGCCTGCCCTCCGAGGACGGCGCGACCACCCGGGTCCTGATGAGCACGCCCGACGCCGAGGAGAGCAAGTCCCTCGCCGTCTTCGTCGATCCGTACACCGCGGAGGTACGGGGAGAGCTGACCAGCTACGGCAGTTCGGGCGCCCTCCCGCTGCGCACCTGGATATCCGAGCTGCACCGCCATCTGCTGCTCGGCGAACCGGGGCGCGTCTACAGCGAACTCGCCGCCAGCTGGCTCTGGGTGGTGGCCCTCGGCGGCGTACTGCTCTGGCTCGCCCGTACCCGCGCCTCGAAGCGCGCGCTGCTCACACCGGAGCGCGGGGCCACCGGCCGGCGCAGAACGCTCTCCCTGCACGGTTCGCTCGGTCTGTGGGCCGTGACCGGGCTGGTGCTGCTCTCCGCCACGGGGCTCACCTGGTCGAAGTACGCGGGCGAGAACATCGGCTCGGTCAAGGACCAGCTGGGCGGCGGCACGCCCGTCGTCTCCGCCGCGCTCGAAGGGGGCACCGGCGGAGCGGGCGGCGGCGGTCACGAGGGCCATGAGTCGATGCCCGGTATGGAGAACATGCCCGGGATGGAGGGCATGGGCGGTGGTGGGGACGTCGGTATCGATCTGGTGGTCGTCGCCGCCCGTCAGGCCGGTCTCGACGGTCCGGTCTCGGTGACCCTGCCGACGGAGGGCACCGGCTATGTGGTCGCGCAGACCGACACCCAGTTCCCGGTACGGCTCGACTCGGTCGCCGTCGACCCCGCCAACGGCATGGTCATGGACGAGCTCAGGTTCGCCGACTACCCGTTGCTCGCCAAGCTCACCCGCTTCGGTATCGACGCCCATATGGGCCTCTTCCTCGGGGTCGCCAACCAGCTGGCGCTCGCGGCGCTCGCCCTCTCGCTGATCCTGATCATCTGCTGGGGCTACCGGATGTGGTGGCTGCGCCGGCCCACCAAGGACCGGAAGCTGAGCGCGGGCAGGGCGATACCGCGCGGTGCCTGGCGCAAGGTGCCACTGACCGTGCTGCTGCCGCTCGCGGTGGCCGTGGCGCTGATCGGCTGGTTCCTGCCGCTGCTGGGCATCAGCCTGCTGGTCTTCCTGGCAGTGGACGGCCTGCTCGCCCTGCGGGCCCGCGCTCGCGCCCGAGCGGCCCGCGCCTGACGGGAGCGGGGGAGCCCTGCCGGCGCCGCCTCGACGTGGCTCGGCGGGGCTCGGCGGGGCTCGGCGGGGCTCCCCCGTATCGCCCCCGGTCAGGGCGTGTACTTGTACCCGACCCGCCGTACCGTCTGGATGCTGTGGCGGTGGGCGGTCCCCAGCTTGCGGCGCAGCCGTGCCACATGGACGTCGACGGTTCGTCCGTCGCCCACATGCCCGTAGCCCCAGACCGTGGTCACCAACTGGTCGCGGGTGTGCACCCGATGGGGATGGGCCACCAGATGCGCGAGCAGCTCGAATTCGAGATACGTGAGATCCAGCTGGTGCCCGTCCACGACGGCGGTCCGCTGGACGCTGTCGATCGACACGGGGCCGCTGTCGGCACCCCTGGACCCGGCCCCGGGGGCCCCGGACCCGGCGTCCGCGGTCTGCGCGGTGGTGAGGGGCGGCGCCGAGGCCGCCGCCAGCACCGCCGCGTGCTGATCGGCCGGTACGAGCACGAGATAGCCGACCATCGGCGGCTGTCCCGGCAGCGAGGGCAGGGTGTGCTGGGGCGCGGGCAGCCAGGTCGCGCCGGGCGGCAGGAAGTCCACGACCTGTCCGGCGGCGACCCCCGCGGGGAGGCTCGGGACAGTCGGGAGGCTCGGGACGGTCGGGACGGTCGGGTGGGTGTGGCGTGCGTGGCGGGCGACCGGCGCGGTCTCGTCGCTGTCGACGGCCCGGAGCCGGTGCCGGCCGGGCGCGGCCTGTTTCTGGTTCAGTGCGGCTGCGGTGGCGGTGGCGGACGCGGTGGCGCCCGCCGACGCGGACGCGGACGCGGAGGAGAGGGGGCGGGGATTCGCCATGGGAGGTCAGCTCTTTCGCGCGAAGGAGTCGTCGAATCGACGGGACGGACGGGAAGTACGTCATGCGCGGCGGCCGAAGGCCGGAAAGAAGGCTTTAGAGGGCCGGCGCGTTCCACGCGCGGCAACACACCCGGTCGAAGTCGTGATGCTGCCGGGACGGCCAGAACGGCTCCAGGTCGGAGCGACCTGTCGCGGGGTGCTGGAAGCTGGCCATGTCCCCATTGAAGCAGATACCGGATGGGCGCTGCAGGTCCCTTTCGGCTGTCGATACGGCGCGATCCCGTGACAGCCGACACAGCGCGCGGCGGGGAACGCGACGAGGGGACGGCCGCCGTGGGGCGACCGCCCCCTCACGGAGCGTGGTGTGAGCCGAGTACGAGCCGGACGGGTCAGACCTGGCCGGCCTTCTCCAGCGCGGTGCAGCAGGTGTCGACGATCAGTCGCGTCACCACGTACGGGTCGACATTGGCGTTCGGGCGGCGGTCCTCGATGTACCCCTTGCCCTCCTGCTCGACCTGCCACGGGATACGGACCGAGGCGCCGCGGTCGGAGACGCCGTAGCTGTACTCGTTCCACGGGGCGGTCTCGTGCAGACCGGTCAGCCGGTCGTCGATGCCCGCGCCGTAGTTCTTGACGTGGTCGAGCGGCTTCGAGCCCTCGCCGAGCGATTCGCACGCGGTGATGATCGCCTCGTACCCCTCGCGCATCGCCTTGGTCGAGAAGTTGGTGTGCGCGCCCGCGCCGTTCCAGTCGCCCTTCACCGGCTTGGGGTCGAGCGTCGCGGAGACCTCGAAGTCCTCGGCGGTGCGGTAGAGCAGCCAGCGCGCGATCCACAGCTGGTCCGCGACCTCCAGCGGCGCCAGCGGACCGACCTGGAACTCCCACTGTCCCGGCATGACCTCGGCGTTGATGCCGGAGATGCCGAGACCCGCCTTCAGACAGTTGTCGAGGTGCGCCTCGACGATGTCGCGGCCGAAGATCTCGTCCGCGCCGACACCGCAGTAGTAGCCGCCCTGAGCGGCCGGGAAGCCGCCCTCGGGAAAGCCCAGCGGACGGGCGCCCTTGAAGAAGGTGTACTCCTGCTCGATGCCGAAGATCGGCTCCTGGCCCGCGAACCTCTCCGCGACCTCGGTCAGCGCCGCACGCGTGTTGGACGCGTGCGGTGTCAGGTCGATGTTCAGGACCTCGCACATGACGAGGACGTCGTCGCCGCCCCTGATCGGGTCGGGGCAGGAGAAGACCGGCTTGAGTACGCGGTCGGAGGCGTGACCCTCGGCCTGGTTGGTGCTCGACCCGTCGAAGCCCCAGATGGGCAGCTCCGCGCCGGCGTTGAGGATCCTCGTCTTCGAGCGCAGCTTGGCGGTCGGCTCGGTGCCGTCGATCCAGATGTACTCAGCCTTGAAGGTCACGGGTCTCATCCTTTGCGGGTGCAGCAGGTATGCCCCGAAGCTTCGCAATCTGTGATTTCCCGTCTGTTGCCCCTCTGTGAACCACGCGTTACTCAGGTTTCCCGCCACGCGATCGGGCGCCCACTCAAACGCCCCACTCAGGCGGCCACTTACGCGGCCCACCTACGCGGCCCACTTACGTCGTCGGAACGTGCCCGAGGTCCGCGCTCCGGTCGCGCGTACCGACACGGCACACTGGCCGTCATGAGCAAGCTACGCATCGGACTCCTCGGCACCGGCCCCTGGGCGGAGCGCACCCACGCCCCCGCCCTGGCCGCCCATCCCGGACTCGAACTCAGCGGCGTCTGGGGGCGGCGCCCCGAGGCCGCCTCGGCGCTCGCCGCCGCCCACGACACCACGGCCCACTCGGGCGAGGTCGGCCTCGACGCGCTCTTCGCCGAGAGTGACGCCGTCGCGTTCGCCCTGCCGCCCGACATCCAGGCACCGCTCGCGGCGCGGGCCGCCGCGGCGGGCTGCCATCTCCTCCTGGACAAACCGGTCGCGACGACCGTGGCGGGCGCCCGTGAGGTGGCGGACGCCGCGGCGTCCGCCGGGGTCTCGTCCGTCGTCTTCTGCACGCTGCGCTTCGCGGCGGGCACCGCGGGCTGGCTCGGTGAGCAGGCCGCGAAGGGCGGCTGGTTCACCGCCCACGCGTACTGGCTCGGCGCCCTCTACGCGCCGGGCGAGACCAGCCCGTACGCCAACTCACCCTGGCGCCGCGAGAAGGGCGGCCTCTGGGACGTCGGCCCGCACGCGCTCTCCGCGCTGATTCCGCTGCTCGGCGAGGTGACCGACGTGACGGCGGTACGCACCGAGCCGGACCTCACCCATCTTGTGCTGCGGCATGTCTCCGGAGCGGCCAGCTCCGTGGCGCTGAGCCTGAGCGCGCCGAAGGCGGGCGCGGGTACGGGGATCGAGCTCCGGGGCGAGCACGGTACGGCGGCGCTGCCGGGGGACTGGGGCGACCCGGTCACCTCGTTCGGGGCGGCGATCGACGCGCTGCTGGAGTCGGTCCGTACGGGGCAGCCGCACGCCTGCGACGTACGGTTCGGGCTCCGGCTGACGGAGATCCTGGTGGAGGCGGAGCAGCAGATCAACGCCTGAGCACGTCAGCACCACCGGAGGCCGTTCGGCCGGTCGTCGAGGACCGGCCGAACGGCCTCTCGCTTCGCTGCTCCCTCAGCAGGCCGTGATCGGGCGCGCCGACGGCCGGGGGCCGAAAACCACCCCCGTGTCGACGACCGGGGCCGAAAACCACCCCGTGCCGACGACCGGGGCCGAAAACCAACGGGCCGCCCGGATAAACCCCTGCCCCCGCAAGATCATCGTATTGAGTTAATGCTGATGGTTTCTCTGGGTCAATTGCGTACGCAGGCCGTTACTGTTCCCTGAGATCTGGACGGATTCCAGCGGATTTCATGATGTTTGCCCCTCTTCTTCCTTTCTTCCGTTACCGCGCACACACTTCCGCCACCGCCCGCCCTCACGAAGGAGCGCTCGACCCATGACTGTTGACACCAGCCCGGAAGCACCGCTGGGGTCGCCTCGGCAGTCCAGCCTGAGCACGGCGGCTGCCCGCAACCTCGCCACCACGACCAAGTCCGCCCCGCAGATGCAGGGGATCACCTCTCGCTGGCTGCTGCGGACACTCCCCTGGGTGGAGACCAAGGGAGGCACCTACCGGGTCAACCGCCGGCTCAGCTACACCGTCGGCGACGGGCGCGTGGAGTTCATTCAGGACGGTGCAAGCGTCCGGGTGATCCCCCGCGAACTCGGCGAACTGGCCCTGCTCCAGGGCTTCGAGGATGTGGAGGTGCTGACCACGATCGCCGACCGGTGCGTCCAGCGCGACTTCCGCGCGGGCGAAACACTGGTCGAGCGCGGTACGCCCGCCGAGCAGATCCATTTGATCGCCCACGGCCGCGTCAGTCAGACCTCCGTCGGTAAGTACGGTGACGAAGTCGCCGTCGCCGTACTCGCCGATGGCGACCGGTTCGGTGAGAACGCCCTGTTGGACGCGGACGCCCGGTGGGACTACACCGCCACCGCCGAGACCGCCGGCACCCTGCTGACCCTGTCCCGCGCCGACTTCGCCGCCGTGCTGTCCGTGGCGCCGAGTCTCCAGGCCCATATCCAGCGGTTCAGCGCACTGCCCCACCAGCGGCAGAATCGTCACGGCGAGGCCGAGATCGCCCTGTCGGCCGGCCACACCGGCGAGGCCGAGCTGCCTGGCGCGTTCGTCGACTACGAGCTGAAGCCGCGCGAGTACGAACTCTCCGTCGCGCAGACCATTCTGCGGATCCATACGAGGGTCGCCGATCTCTACAACGGGCCGATGAACCAGACCGAGGAACAGCTCAGGCTCACCATCGAGGCGCTGCGCGAGCGCCAGGAGCACGAGCTGATCAACAACCGGGAGTTCGGCCTGCTCCACAACGCGGACTTCAAGCAGCGCATCCAGACCCACTCCGGCCCGCCCACCCCGGACGATCTCGACGAACTGCTCTGCCGGCGCCGCGGCTCCAAGTTCTTCCTCGCCCACCCCAAGGCGATCGCGGCGATCGGGCGTGAGTTCAACCGTCGCGGTCTCTACCCGGCCCACGTCGACCTCGGCGGGCAGCAGGTACCGGCCTGGCGCGGGGTCCCGATCCTCCCCTGCAGCAAGATCCCCATCACCAAGGAGAAGACCAGCTCGATCCTCGTCATGCGCACCGGCGAGGACAACCAAGGTGTCATCGGTCTGCGTCAGACCGGTCTGCCGGAGGAGTACGAACCGGGCCTGTCCGTGCGCTTCATGGGCATCGACGAGAAGTCGATCATCTCGTACCTCGTCTCCACCTACTACTCGGCCGCCATCCTCGTGCCCGACGCGCTCGGCGTGTTGGAGAACGTGGAGATCGCCAGGAGGCACGACTAGATCCTGTCCGGTCGATCTTCGCGGGCCCGCGGCGTCCGGCGCGCACGCTCGCCGCGTTGTCGGGCTCGTCCAACTCGTAAAGGAACCATGGATGCCCGACCCTGAGTTCTTTCCTCCGCAATCGAGCCTGCCCGGTGCTGCCGCCCACTTCGGGGCGTACGTACTCGCCGACGCGGTCGCCACACTTCCTGTGGACGCCCCGACCTCCGTGGACGCCCTGCCCCTCGCGGACGTCCCCGCCGACGAAGCGCGCACACCGGCCGCCGCCCTGGAACGGATCCTGCGTGGCCCCAGCGGCCTGGGTACGGCGAGCCTGCGTCTGGCCCGGCGCGAGGAGCCGCCGACGCTGCCGGCACCGGAGCCGGAGTTGGAGCCGGAGTCGGCACCGGCTGACGGCAACCCCGTCCCGGGCCTCTACCACCACCCGGTGCCGGAGCCCGACCCCGCGCGGGTGGAGGAGGTCAGCCACAGGATCAAGGCATGGGCCTTGGGCGAGGTCGACCTGTACCCCGACGACTGGGAGGACCAGTTCGACGGTTTCTCCGTGGGGCGCTACATGGTGGCCTGCCATCCGGACGCTCCCACCGTCGACCACCTCATGCTCGCCACACGTCTGATGGTCGCCGAGAACGCGGTGGACGACTGCTACTGCGAGGACCACGGAGGCTCGCCCATCGGCCTCGGTGAACGCCTTCTGCTGGCGCACACCGCCCTCGACCCGCTGCACACGACGAAGGAGTACCAGCCGCGGTGGGAGGAGTCGCTTCGTTCGGACGCGCCTCGACGTGCCTACCGCTCCGCCATGGAGTACTTCGTCCAGAAGGCCAGTTCCTCGCAGGCCGACCGGCTCCGGCACGACATGGCCCGGCTGCACCTGGGGTACCTCGCCGAGGCCGCCTGGGCCCAGCAGGACCAGGTCCCCGAGGTGTGGGAGTACCTGGCGATGCGCCAGTTCAACAACTTCCGTCCCTGCCCCACCATCACCGACACCGTCGGCGGCTACGAACTGCCGGCGGACCTGCACGCACAGCCCGCCATGCAGCGGGTCATCGCGCTCGCCGGGAACGCCACCACCATCGTGAACGACCTGTACTCGTACACCAAGGAACTCGCCTCCCCCGGCCGGCATCTGAACCTGCCGGTGGTGCTCGCCGAACGCGAGAACCTCTCCGACCGCGAGGCCTATCTGAAGGCGGTCGAGGTCCACAACGACCTCATGCGTGACTTCGAGGCCGAAGCCGCGGCCCTGGTCGCCGCCTGCCCCGTCCCGGCCGTGCAGCGCTTTGTACGTGGCGTGGCCGCGTGGGTCGACGGCAACCACTACTGGCACCAGACCAATACCTACCGCTACAGCCTGCCCGACTTCTGGTAAGAAGAATGGATTCATCTGTGACCAACACCGAGCTCACCACCGTCGCCGCCCGCACCGGCACCTCCGTGTTCATCCCCTCCCCGGCGACGCCCTACCAGGGAGACATCGCCCGCTACTGGGACCACGAGGCGCGGCCGGTGAATCTGCGTCTCGGCGATGTCGACGGCCTCTACCACCACCACTACGGCATCGGTGACGTCGACCACGCCGCCCTGGGCGACGTCGAGGACAGCGCGTACGAGAAGAAGCTGATCGCCGAGCTCCACCGCCTGGAGTCGGCACAGGCCGAACTCCTCCTGGACCACCTCGGCCCCATCGAGCGCGACGACACCCTCGTGGACGCCGGGTGCGGTCGCGGCGGTTCGATGGTCATGGCCCATCAGCGCTTCGGGTGCAAGGTCCAGGGCGTCACACTGTCGGCCAAGCAGGCCGACTTCGCCAACCGGCGTGCCCGCGAACTCGGTATCGAGGACCATGTCCGGGCCCGCGTCTGCAACATGCTCGGTACGCCCTTCGAGACCGGGCAGGCCGCGGCCTCGTGGAACAACGAGTCCAGCATGTACGTCGACCTGCACGACCTCTTCGCCGAGCACTCCCGGGTCCTCGCGGTCGGTGGCCGCTATGTGACCATCACCGGCTGCTGGAACCCGCGTTACGGCCAGCCCTCGAAGTGGGTCTCCCAGATCAACGCGCACTTCGAGTGCAACATTCACTCCCGCCGGGAGTACCTACGCGCCATGGCCGACAACCGGCTCGTACCCCAGGCTGTTGTCGACCTCACTCCCGCGACCCTGCCGTACTGGGAGCTGCGGGCGACGTCCTCACTGGTCACGGGCATCGAGGAAGCGTTCATCAACTCGTACAAGGACGGCTCCTTCCAGTACCTGCTGATCGCGGCCGACCGCGTCTAGTGGTCTGCGTCCCGGAGTCGGGGATTCAGTGTCCTGAGACCCGTCAAATGGCCTCTGGCCAGGGGCGATTGTCAGTGGGGCGGGGTAAAATGGGGGTAGTTCGTGAGGGAACAACCACCGCGCCGGGAGGTCGCCGATGGCCGTTGCCACCATGCCGACGAAACCCTTCGAGAGTCAGCCAGCCCTCAAGCGCAAGCCACTGCCCGCGGGCCGGCCCCGTGAGTGGTACGAGACCCATAACCGCCGGCTCAAGGCCATGCGCCTCGCCATCGCCCTGCTCGACTCGGGCGTGTACCACCCGGCGAACGCGAACAACGGGAGGATACGGAGGACGGCGGCCCGGATCGGAATCCACCCGCCGTCGGACACCACCTGCCGCATGGTGCGAGCCCTGATCGGTTAGTGCCTGTCCAACGCCGGGCCCGGGTCGGCGTTGTGTCCCGCTCGGCGGTGTGCCCCGCTCGGCTTCTCTCCGGTCTCCGGGAGAGGAGTCGAGCGGGGCATCGTCGGTCTCACCGTCGTGCCGTTCACTTGGGGTCGCGGTTGAACAGCGACGTGGACCAGCGGTAGCCGAGCGCGATCAGACCGAGGCACCAGGCGATCGCGAGCCACCCGTTGTTGCCGATCTCGGTGCCGAGGAGCAGGCCGCGCAGGGTTTCGATGGCCGGGGTGAACGGCTGGTACTCGGCGATCGGCTGGAACCATCCCGGCATCGTGTCGGCCGGGATGAAGGCGCTGGAGATGAGCGGCAGGAGGATCAGCGGCATGGCCATATTGCTTGCCGCCTCGGGGTTCGGGCTGGCCAGTCCCATCCCGATCGCGATCCAGGTGAGCGCCAGGGCGAACAGCGCGATCAGCCCGAACGCCGCGAGCCACTCCAGGACGTTGGCGTCGGTGGAGCGGAAGCCGATGGCCACGGCGACGGCGCCGACGAGGACCACACTGGCGATCGATTGCAGGACGCTGCCGACGACGTGCCCGATGATGATGGAGCCGCGGTGGATCGCTATCGTGCGGAAGCGGGCGATGAGGCCCTCGGTCATGTCCATGGAGATATACACCGCCGCCCCGATCACGGTGCTGCCGATGGTCATCAGCAGCAGTCCAGGAACGATATAGGCGATGTAGTCGGAGCGGTCGGCACCGCCGCCGCCGATGCCCGCGCTCATCACATCGCCGAAGATATAGACGAAGAGCAGCAGCATCATGATCGGTGTGAGCAGCAGGTTCAGGGTCGCGGACGGGTAGCGCCACGCGTGGAGCAGATTCCGCCGCAGCATCGTGGAGGAGTCGCGGACGGCGAGGGAGAGGGTGCTCATCGGGCGGTCTCCTTGGGCTGGTTGGGGACGTGGGCCGGGCCGGTCAGGGCGAAGAAGACGTCGTCGAGGTCGGGGGTGTGGGTGGTCAGTTCGTCGGCCTCGATACCGGCGGTGTCCAGCCGGTCGAGGAGGGAGCGAAGCTCGCGCTGGCCGCCGTCGCTGGGGATTGTCAGTGTCAGTGCGTCGTCGTCCCGGGTGGCCTCGCGCAGCGCGAGGGCGGCGGATCGGTAGGCGGCCGGGTCGGAGAAGCGGAGCCGGATGTGTCCGCCGGGGATGAGCCGCTTGAGTTCGTCGGCGGTGCCTTCCGCGGCGATCTTGCCGTCGCTCAGTACGGCGATGTGGTCGGCGAGTTCGTCGGCCTCCTCCAGGTACTGGGTGGTGAGGAAGACGGTGACGCCGTCCGTGACGAGTTGGCGGATGATGCCCCACATGGTGTGGCGGGCGCGTGGGTCGAGGCCGGTGGTGGGTTCGTCGAGGAAGATGATCCGTGGGTTGCCGACGAGGGTCATGGCGATGTCGAGGCGGCGCTTCATGCCGCCGGAGTAGGTGGAGGCGGGCTTCTTCGCGGCGTCGGTGAGATCGAAGCGCTCCAGCAGTTCGGCGGCGATCCGCCGTCCCTCGCGCTGGGACAGGTGGTGCAGGTCCGCCATGAGGAGCATGTTCTCCTCGCCGGTGATCAGACCGTCGACGGCGGAGAACTGCCCGGTGACGCCGATCGCGGCGCGTACGCCGTCGGGTGATGTGGCGATGTCGTGGCCCGCGACCTGGGACTGCCCGCCATCGGCGGAGATGAGGGTGGAGAGGATCTTGACGGCGGTGGTCTTGCCGGCGCCGTTCGGACCGAGCAGCGCGAACACGGACCCGGCCGGGATACGCAGATCGATACCGTCGAGGACGGTCTTGCCGCCGTACGACTTGCGCAGCCCGACGGCGGAGATGGCGGCCGGCGACGCGTGACCGCCGCCCTGCCTGGTCGTGGGCATGACAGATGAAGCCATGGGGGCCTCCCGTTTCGAAAGGTGAAGTGGCTGGGGGGAGTGCGTGAGTTGAGGACGGTGCTTCTGGGGGGCCGGGCCGGGCCCGGGCGCGGCGGACACCGGGGGGCGTGGCGCGCACCCGCCCGGCCCGGAACCCGAAGTGGCGCGTCCACACCTACTCGGTGACGTTGACTACCGGTATACGGTAACGCCGACTAGTGGTACTTGGCAATACTGAATAGCTGCGGCATAGGAGCTCGGAGCCCCGCCGGCCCCCGGCGCCTGAAGCGGCGTCACCAGGAGCCGAGACGGAACGAGCGGAGCGAGCGGAGCGAGCGCGGTGCACCGGACGACACGCCCTGGCCCCCGCGCCTCCCCCGTGGCATGCCGTGGCGATGCCGGCGTACGCGATACGGAGCGGCGGCAGCGTCAGCCGCTCCGTATCGATGACCGGGCCACTGACACGCCACTGACACGCCACTGACGCGCCATGACCGCGGCACTGAGCGAGGTTACGAGGGCGCGACCACGTGCAGTCGCCCGTGCCGGAGCGCGAAGCGCGGCAGGGAGACCCCGAACACCTCCGCGATGGCGTCGAGAGCCTCGTACTCGTCGTCGGGATCCAGGGCCCAACTCCCCTCCGAGCCGCCGTCCGAGGCGCCGCCGTCCGAGGCGCTGCCATCCGCGCCAGGGCGTGAGTCATCGCCCGCGTCCGTATCCGCGCCCTCGTCGTCGTGCGCCTCGTCGTACGAGTCCTCGTCCCAGTCGGGACGCGCGTCCGGGAAGAGATGCCCGGGGTCGAGCGCGTCGAAAATCGCTCCCCACTGCTCGGTCTCCCCGTCGCGCACGGTGAAGCCGTACACGTGCTCCCCGTCCTCCGCGTAGGAGAAGTGGAACGTGCCGGGGAACGCCGCTGACCTGCCACCGCGTTCGCACCACACCGTCACCGACTTCGTGCCGCGCGACACCGACTCACTCGGCGGCTCCGTATGGTTCCGCCCGCTCTCGAACGCGAAACTCCATCGCTCCGGGTCCGTCCCCCAGACGCCGCACGATCCGATACGTATGGCCTGCCCCGCCTCCGACTCGTCGCACGGCGCCAACAGCGGTCCCTGGCCGATCCGGTCGGCCAGTTCCTGCGGCGAGACATCGTGGACGAGGACGAAGCGATAGGCGTCCGGCGCCGATGGCCGGGTGTCCTCGGCGAGCCAGCCGAGCCCGTCCAGCCTCGCCCGGCGAGCCTTCACATCACCACCGTCCTCCGCCGCGCCCTGGCCACCGGCCCGGGGAGTCTCCAGGAGGTACCGCCCGCGCTCCGCGGTGATCACCGGCCCGAGGAGAGGGTCGGCGAGCAGCCCGACCGGGGCCATGTGCTCGTCGCCGTACGGCTCCCAGTCGGCCACGGCCGCCGCCAGTGTGCGCCACGCGCCGTCCGTATCACCCCACCGCGCCTGTTCACGCGCCGCGGCGACCGCGTCGCCGAAGGGTCCGGGAGCCTCGTACCGGAACGTACGCTCATCGATCTCCCGCAGCAGGGCCAGCGCCTGCTTCCGGCCGTCCCCGTCATGGTCATGACCGCCGGGGGGCCGGAGGAACTCCGCCTCGTCATGGCCCGCCCAGAGGTGCTCCAGCGCGGCCAGCGGCACAAGCTCGCGCGCGTACAACGGATCGTCCATCCGCCCGGCGGAACGGAGATCCGCCGACGCGCCGGCGATGCCGCCCCAGCCGCCCGTACGGTCGCCGCCGCTCAGCATCGCCTCCACCTGGACGCGCGGCCAACGGGCGCGGGGCCGGCCGCACTCGTCCGCCTCCGTGAGCAGTTCGAGCGCTCCATCGATGTCCGCACCGTCCAGACAGGCCGAACACGCCTCTTCGACATCGGCGTCGAGTTCGCGCGTCGTCTCGTTCACGAACCCCGGGTTGTCCCCATGAGTGCGGTGGAACTCCCGGAACAGGGCCTGCATGAGATCCATGAACGACCCGTGGCGCTCGGGCCGTTCGCCGCCCGCCCCATCCCGGTGGAGATAGGCGGCCCACTCTCCGGTGGCATCCGGATCGCCGGGGTCGAGCAGGACCTCGACCGAGTCGGGGGCGGTGGTCAACCGCAGTGCCCTGCCCCACATACCGGCCCTGAGCACCTCCTCGTCGGAGGCGTGCTCGTCCAACGCGCCCTCATCGACCGCCTGAAGGCCGTCGGGATCCCCGTACCAGTGGACGCCCTCCGCCGCGCCCACCCGGCTGACGGCCGTCCCGGCGGGCCGCCACCCGTCGGTGGTCGCCAGAAAGGACCGGTAGGTGGGCGGCAGCGTCACCCCCAACCGCGCCTCCAGCTCGGTGATCCGGTCCTCCCCGGCGGCCGGGAACCCCAGCCACCGGTCCCGGAGGACCGTCTCGTCCACGTCTCCGCGCCCTCGCGCGTCGGGCGAGTCGAGCCAGTCCGCACTCCACCGCTCAAGGAAGGGGCGCCAGTTGTAGGTCTTCATGCCGTCATGGTGCCAGCGCCCACTGACAACGGACACCCGCCTCCACCCGGACGCGGAGCACGCCCTCCCCGCATGCACTCCCTCTTTGCTGAATCAGCAAGAAGGTTTATCGAATGGGCAGGAGCGGGCGGACCATCTCCAGTGAACGGAGGTAAGAGTGCGCATGAGTGATCAAACAAGACAGAACGGGATCATCGTCCCCCGGGCCGGGGAGCGCCGCCATGACGTCGTGGTCGTGGGCGGGGGCGCCGCCGGATTGAGCGGGGCGCTGGCCCTGGCGCGGGCACGGCGGTCGGTCCTGGTGATCGACGGGGGCCGGCCGCGCAACGCCCCGGCGTCCCATGTCCACAACTTCCTGACGCGTGACGGCACGCCCCCCGCGGAGCTGTCGGCCGCGGGCCGTGAGGAGGTGACCGGTTACGGCGGCGAGATTATGGCGGGCGACGCCGTGGCGGCCGAGCGTCTGGACACCGGCGGCTTCCGGGTCGCTCTCGCGGACGGGACCACGGCTCTGGCGCGGCGGCTGCTGGTGACCACCGGCCTGGTGGACGAACTGCCGCCGGTGCCCGGCGTGGCCGAGCGGTGGGGACGCGAGGTGCTCCACTGCCCGTACTGCCATGGCTGGGAGGTACGCGACCAGCCGATCGGTGTCCTCGCCACCGGGCCGCTCGGCACGCACCAGGCACTGATGTGGCGGCAGTGGAGCAGCGAGGTGACGTTGTTCCTGCACACCGCCCCCGAGCCGGGCGAGGAGGAGTACGAGCAGCTCGCCGCCCGCGACATCGCCGTGGTGGACGGTGAGGTGACCGGTCTGGAGGTGACGGACGACCGGCTCGCCGGCGTCACCCTGGCCGGCGGACGGACGATCCCCGTCCGCGCCCTGGTGGTCGCGCCGCGCTTCACCGCCCGCGCGGACCTGCTCACGAGTCTGGGCCTGGCACCCGTCGAGCTGGAGAGGGGCGGCGAGGTGATCGGTACGTACATCGCCTCCGACCAGGCCGGCGCGACGGCCGTGCCGGGGGTATGGGTGGCCGGCAATGTCACCGATCTGATGGAGCAGGTCCTCGGAGCCGCCGCGGCGGGCGTACGCGCCGCCGGGGCGATCAACGCCGACCTGATCGCCGAGGACACGCGCCGGGCCGTCGCCGCCCGCCGCGATCCCTTCTCCCCGAGGCGGGAGCGGGAGGCCGCGGAGCACCGTGTGCGCGGGGGTTCCGGGCACGGGCCGTGACCCCCGTAGGGAGAAGACCACCACCGACCGGATCGTCCGCGAGCGTTCCCGTACGAACCCGCGAGCGTTCCCGTACGAAAGAGGAGAACACACCAGTGGCACACGAAAGCATCTCGGACGAGGCGTTCTGGGACACCCGCTACGGCGAGAACGACCGCGTCTGGAGCGGAAACCCCAACACCGTACTGGTACGGGAGGCCACCGCCCTGGAACCGGGCAGCGCCCTGGACCTCGGCTGCGGCGAGGGAGCCGACGCGATCTGGCTCGCCCGCCGCGGTTGGCGAGTCACCGCCACCGACATCTCCCAGGTCGCCCTGGACCGCGCGGCCCGGCACGCGGCGTCGGCCGGGGTCGGCGACCGTATCGACTGGCGACGACACAACCTCGCCACCTCCTTCCCCGCCGGAACCTTCGACCTCGTCTCCGCCCATTTCCTCTACTTCCGCGGCGACACGCCCCGGGAGGAGGTCCTGCGTGCCGCGGCCTCGGCCACCGCGCCCGGCGGCGTGCTCCTGATCGTCGGGCACGCGGGATTCCCCTCCTGGGAGCAGAACCCCGACCCCGCCGTGCACTTTCCCGAGCCGGACGAGGTCCTGGACTCCCTCCAACTCCCCGACGGCCAGTGGGAGGTACTCCTGAGCGAAGAACACGAACGAACCCAGACGGCCCCCGACGGCCGCCCGGCCACCCGCACGGACAACGCGGTCAAGGTCCGCCGCGTCGGCGGCGATCGCTGAGAAACCGGGCCGTTGCCACAGGTCATCGAGTTCGGTCTTGTCGCGTTCGAGAGCGACTGGCGCGCGGCGAGGTCCCGGTCGCTGTTGTAGGCACTCCCGGCAAGCCGGTACCGGTCGGTGACGGCGGCGTCGTGTGCGGTGTCGTGTGTGGCGTCGTGTGCGGCGGACAGTTCGGTCACGTCGACAGCTCCCGAGGACGGCGGGCAGGACCCCGACCCGCGTGTGAGAATTGAGTACAGGATCGCGGTGAGCCCCGCCCGTCGCCGCACGGGGGAGCGGGCGCGGCACCGGAGTCCCCGTCCCCGCTGGTCCCATCGACACGCTGGGAGGCTCTCTGTGAGCACACATCTCAATGCGTGGCCGACGCTGGTCCGTGAGGACCTGGCGCCCATGGTCGACTATGTGAACCGAGTGGTACAGGTCGCGGGCAAGTACACCCTCGACGAGCCCTTCGAGGCCGGCTGGGGAAACATCGTCCTCGATGTCACCCCTCGGGGGCTCAGTACGCCAACCCTTCGGCAGGGAGGCGTGACCTTCGCGGTGCACTACAGCCTGCTCGACGGTGACGTGGTCATCGAGGCGGACAACGGCTCGCGGACGGTGCCGTTGTCCAAGGGATCAGTCGCCACGTTCTACGCGTCTTTCTGCGACGCGGCGGACGAGCTCGGCATACACCGACCGCGCAGCTCGTTGATCTGTGAGATTCCGGATGCCCCGCCGCGCTTCGAGGACGATCGTGTCGAACGCACCTGGGACGGCCACGCGGCCCGGCTGATCTGGACGGCGTTGAACCTTGCCGCTGACGGGCTTGAGGCGTGGCAGGCACCCTTCCTGGGGCACCGCCCCCGGGTCGGTGTGATGTGGGGCGGCTTCGATCTGTCCGCCACGCGTTTCCGGGCGCAGCCCACCGTGCCGCCGGCCCACGAGCCGCCGTTCATGCAGAACGCCCAGCTCGACGCGTACGTGTCGGTGGGTTTCTCCTTCGGGGACGCCAAGGCGCCGAACGTCGGCATGTACGCGTACATCTGGCCCCAGCCGGAGGGCCTCGGGGGCCGGTCCTGGGGTGTTGACGGCGCCGCCTGGCATCCCGACGCCGGTCTGGTTCTTCTGCCGTGGGCCAGGCTCAGGGAGACAGCGGACCCGCACCAGGCCATTGTGGCGTTCGGTGACGCCGTCTACGACGCCGCCGTCGAGACGGCGGGCTGGCCGTCCGACCTCGTCGGACCCCGCGTCGAGGGTTGGTACATGAGTAGGACACCGCCCGCGCTCGTCCAGCACCAGCACCAGCACCAGCACTAGCACCAGCGCGGCTGACGCGGGCCAGGCGGGACTTTCGTAACACGCCCTAGGTGGGGATGGGTTTGGTGCGGGTGCAGTTCTTCCATTCGACCCAGGGGCGGGCGCCGCCGCTCTGTGGGCCTTTGGCGTAGGTGGGGTCGCCGGTGATGGTCTGGTTCTTTTCTTCGTGGGTGATGTCGATGCCGAAGAGTTTGAAGCCGAGGGTGAGTTGTCCGGCGGAGATGCCGAAGCCGATGCCGAGTGAGGCGTTCCACCAGTCGGTGTTGGCCTGGTAGTCGAGGCGGGTGAGTTTTCCCTTGTCGTGGAGGAGGCGTTCGATGGGGCCGGCGTCGTCGTCGAGTGCTTCGGCGGCGTCGGAGGGGGTGGGCAGGGGGTTGCTGGCGGGGGTGTCGCCGCGTCCGCGCAGCCAGTCCTCGACGGTGGTGCTGTCGGTGTCGTTGTCGAGGGTGACTTCGGCGGATTCGGTGTGGATCTGTGAGTTGATGGTTCCGCCGCCGCCGCCGACGTCGATGGTCACGGGGCCTGCGTTGGCGCCCGCGCCGGTCTGGATGCCGGGGCCGTCGCCGGATTCCTGGCTGGTGGTGATGGTCAGTTTCTGGGGGTGGTGTGGTTTGCCGTCTTTTTCTTCCTGGTCGTAGGCCGCGGCGTCGTAGGTGACCGCGACCTGCTGCATCCTGCTGCCTTTGGCTTGTGCGACGCCGCCGGCGGTGCCGCTGACGGAGAAGGTGTAGACGAAGGTGATTTTGCCGGCGTCGGGGCCGGTCTTGGCGCGCATGACGACGACGTCTTCGGTCATCGAGCCGGAGAGTCCCTCGAAGGAGATGCTGCCGAGGTCCTTGGGTCCGTCGGCGCCTTTGCCGTCCTTGCCGCCCTTGGTGTCCTTGCCGCTCTTGCCGTTGCTCTTGAAGGACTTTCCGAAGCTCACTCCGCCGGATGCCTCGGTGGAGGTCTTGGTGATGTCGACGTCCGGCGCCAACTCCGGTTCGAGGTCGGGCTTCTTGGAGGCCGCGTCCTGGGCGCAGGCTCCCATCGCCGCACCGGGGTTGTAGCCGCTCTGGTATTTGCAGCCGTCGTTCGCCTTGAGGTACGCGGCGAACTGCTGGGCGTCCTCCAGGTTGGCCGCCAGGTCCGCCTGCGGATCGCCGCTCTTGTTCCCGTTGAAGAGCCACTGCCCGCCGCTGCCGCTGCCCGACATGAAGCTGCCGCTCAGCGAGGCGCTGCCGCCCCAGTCCTTCAGGCCCGGAATCCCCGCGGAGATGCTCGCCGTGACCCCGCCCCCGGTCTCATTCACCCGCTCCAGAGTGACGGTTCCGTCGGACCACTGCTGGAGTTTGACCGTCTCCGACGAGCTGATCTTGATGAAGGCCACCTGGATGACGACGGTGGCCTTGGTCTGGTCCTGGGACAGCAGACACTTCGCGGGCTCGAACGGGTCGCCGTTGGGTACGAAGGGATCGTCGGGACCCCCGCCCCCGCCGTCGCCTCCGTCGCCGTCGTCGCCCGCGTAGTCACCCGAGGAGCAGGCCTCGGCGCCGCTGAGCGGGTGGAGTATTCGGCACACCGCGCTCTTCAGCCCGGTCGCCGTGTCGGCGGGCACGCTCAGACCGACGATCGCCGCCACGACCAGCGAGACGACCCCGACCATCGCGGCGTACTCGGCCCCGCTCTGCCCTCTGTCTCCGAGCGCATTGAGCCCACCGAGCCCATTGAGCCCACCAAGCCGCGGGCTACTCCGCGCCTTAGCATGCCCATGCCATATCCGGAACCTGTCGGAGCCCTTCATTTGTTCTCCTCGCCGGCGTCACCACCCGTTCCCCCAAGCGACAGCAGCCTAAGGACGAGCCAGGGCCCAAACGCAGGGCCCAGGGACCCAGCCGAGGGCCCAGCCGCCGACGGGCCTGGTCTCCCCGATCGCAGAAGAGGTCGGAGCCTCAGCTGTTGGCCAGTGTGCGGTCGAGGAGGGGGAGGAGACGGTCCCAGTGGCGCCGCAGTCCGGCGGGGTCGAAGGCGTCGGTGTCGGACATGGTGAACCCGTGGACGGTGCCGGGGTAGATCTCGGAGGTGTAGTCGACCTTCGCGGCGTCCAGGGCCCGGTTGAGCTCGCCCAGGGCCTCGGGCGTCAGGTCGCTTTCGGCGTGGCCGAAGTGGACCTCGGCGGTGATCTCGGCGAAGGCGTCGGGCCCGTCCGCGCCCTCGGCGAAGGCGTCGGGCCCGTCCGCGCCCACGGGACCGTGAAACGCGGCGACGGCGGCCACCCGGCCGGGGTGGGCCGCGGCGGTACGCATCGCCAGGAGGCCGCCTATGCAGTAGCCGCTCACCGCGACCGGTCCGGCGGCGACCTCGGGCTGGGTGGTGAGGAACCTGAGGTAGGCCTCGGCGTCACCTAGGTCCTGTCCGGTCGATCTTCGCGGGCCCGCGACGCCTGGCACCGCACCTCGCCGCGTTGTCGGAGTCGGCCAAGTACGTCCAGTACGAGGCCGATCCTCCGCCTTGCGATGCACGGCACCAGACGCCGCGGTCTGATCCGCGAAGATCGACCGGACAGGACCTAGGGGGTGACCGGGGCCGGTTCCGTACCGGCGCGACGGCCGGATCCGAGCGCCCCGGCCAGCGTGGAGGCGACGATCAGCAGAGCGAGGACGACGGTCATGGTGAGCCGGAGTCCGATGTGGTCGGCGAGGAAGCCGAGTGCGGGCGGGCCGACGAGGAAGGCGATGTACCCCGCGGTGGCGACCGCGCCGACCCGCGCCGCCGCGTCGTGCGGGTGGTCGCCCGCCGCGGAAAGGGTGACCGGGAAGCCGAGCGAGGCGCCGAGTCCCCACAGCACTGTGGCGGCGCCCGCCACCAGCGGGCTGGGCGAGACGATCACCAACACCAGCCCCACGGCCGCGGTGACGGCGCTGACCCGGACGACCTTGACCCGGCCGAAGCGCTCCAGGAGGGGGCCGCCGGCGAAGCGGCCGAGCGTCATCGACGAGGCGAAGGCCAGGAAGGTCAGCGACCCCGCCGTGGCGCTCACGTGGTAGCCGTCCACCATGAGCAGTGGCAGCCAGTCGTTGGCGGCGCCTTCCGCGAAGGCCATGGCCAGGACGATCACCGCGATGAGGACCAGACGCCGGTCCTGCCACACCCGCAGTTGGCCCCGCCAACCGCCCTGCCCCGAAGCGCTGTTGGCGGTACCGGCCGCCTCCCTCCCGGTGCCGTGCGGGATCAGGAGGACGGCCCGGACCGCGGCGGCCGCGATGAGCACCGCGACGGCCGACAGGTGCCAGCCGACGGGGAACGCGGCGGCGGTCAGCGCCATGCCCAGCAGTGCGCCGACGACGGTGCCGAGGCTGAAGCAGCCGTGCAGCACCGGCAGGACGGGCTTCTCGATGATGCTCTCGATGGCCGCGCCCTCGATGTTGAACGCGACCTCGGCGAGTCCCATCCCGCCACCGAACAGGGCCAGTCCGCAGAAGACCCCGCCCGCCAGCGACAGGCTCGTGCCCACCGCGACGACCAGGAGTCCGGCGACGATCAGCGACGCGCCGACGCTGATGGTCGCCCGGCCTCCGTAGCGGCGCACGAGAGGGCCGGAGGCCGTGACGCCTGCCATCGAACCGGTGGAAAGACCGAACAGCACGAGCCCCATCGAGCCGGTGGACACGTCGAGGCCGTCCCGGACGGCCGGGGTACGGGCCACCCAGGACGCCATGCCGGTGCCGGCGGCCAGCATGAAGAGAAACAGGGCGGTGCGCCAGCGGCGCGTAGCGGCATCCATGACAGTGGGGCCTCGGCAGACGAATCGAAGAAGGGGAGCGAACAGGAGCGTACGGTCGTACGCCTGGAGTGTACGATCGTACGCATGACGGACCACTTCGCGGGAGACCCCCGTACCAACCATGAGCGGATGCTCGCCGGAGACCTCTACATCTCCGATGACCCGGACATCGCGAAGGCTCAGCAACGAGCCGTGCGCCTGGCCGCCCAGTACCTCGCGGCGTACGCGGAGGACGCCGATGCCGCGCAGCCCGTCATCGCCGAACTCCTCGGCGGTATCGGCGCGGGTGCCCACATCCGGCCGCCGCTCTACGTCGACTACGGCACGTACATCACGGTCGGCGAGGACACGTTCATCAACTACAATCTCACCGCGCTCGACGTGGCGCCCATCACCATCGGGCGCGACTGCCAGATCGGGCCGAACGTACAGTTGCTCACCCCCACCCACCCGGTGGAGCCGGAGCCGCGCCGGGACAAGCTGGAGGCGGCCAAGCCGATCACGATCGGCGACAATGTCTGGCTCGGCGGCGGAGCGATCGTGCTCGCCGGGGTGACCATCGGGGACAACAGCGTCATCGGCGCCGGAGCCGTCGTGACGAAGGACGTCCCGGCCAACGTGGTTGCCGTGGGCAATCCGGCCCGGTTGATCCGCTCGATCTAGAAAAGGGAAGCACCGTGGCGACCGGAAGGAACGACCCCGAGCGGCGGGAGCGCATCATCGCCGCCGCGCTCGACCTGATCGCGGAGGAGGGGGTCGCCGGGACGTCGCACCGCAAGGTCGCCGCCCGCGCCGGAGTGCCACTCGGATCGATGACGTATCACTTCGGCGGCATGGACGAGCTGTTGCGGGAAGCGTTCATCCGCTTCTCCAGCAGTATCGTGGCCGTCTTCGAGGAGCGTCTCGGCGCCGCGAACACCCCCGACGAGGCCCGGGAGGCGGTCGCCGACCTCGTCCACCACCTGTCCAGCGGGAATCAGCGCGAACTCGTCCTCACCCACGAGCTCTACACGCTCGCCGCCCGGAACCCCGCCTATCGCGAGCTGACCCGGGAGTGGATGCGCCGGAGCCGCCGCGCGCTGGAGTGGCACTTCGACCCGGCGACGGCACGGCAGCTCGACGCGCTGATCGAGGGGCTCTCCATCCACCGCGCGCTGGAGACCGAACCGCATGACCGTGCCCTGACCGTCGAGGCGATCGCCCGCATCACGCAGGGCACACGCGGGAATCCCTGACCCGCGCCCCAAGGCCCCTGGCCGGCACCCCACCTGACCAAGGTGCCGGCCAGGTCACACCCGTCACCGATCACCAGTCGTGGACGGTCCCGTCGTGGAGGCGGTTGACCGGCAGATACGCCGGGTCGTACGGGTGGGCCGCTGCCAGCTCCTCGTCCAGCTCCACCCCGATGCCGGGGGCCTCGCCCGGGTGCAGGTACCCATCGGTGAAGGCGTAGGAGTGCCGGAACACCTCGTGGGTGAGGGGGGTGTGGCCCGAGTACTCCTGGATGCCGAAGTTGTGCACGGCGAGGTCGAGGTGGACGGCGGCGGCCATCCCGACCGGGGAGATGTCCTCCGGTCCGTGCACGGCGCTCTTGATCTGGTACTGGGCGGCGAAGTCGAAGAGCTTGCGCAGCGGTGTGACGCCACCGAAGTGGGTGACCGCGGACCGCACGTAGTCGATCAGCTGCTCGGTGATCAGTGCCTGGTAGTCGTACACCGTGTTGAACACCTCGCCGATGGCCAGCGGGGTGGTGGTGTTGCGGCGCACCAGGCGCAGGGCCTCCTGGTTCTCGGCGGGCGTGCAGTCCTCCAGCCAGAACAGCCGGTAGGGCTCAAGGTCCTTGCCGAGCCGGGCGGCCTGGATCGGGGTGAGCCGGTGGTGGGCGTCGTGGAGGAGCGGCAGTTCGGCGCCGAACTCGGCACGTACCGCGTCGAAGACGGCCGGCATATGGCGCAGGTAGGCCTCGGTGTCCCAGTCCTCCACCAGCGGGCGGGCCCGCTGGTGGAGGACCGGCGCGCCGACGTCGTCGGTGTCGGACACCCCGTAGACGGCCTTGAGGCCGGGGATGCCGGACTGGATACGGACGGCGGGGTAGCCCTCGGCCAGCCTGGCCCGTACGGAGTCGAGGAGTTCGGGTATGTCCCGGCCGTTGGCGTGGCCGTAGGTGCGGACGCGTTCGCGGCCGGCGCCGCCCAGCAGCTGGTAGAGCGGGAGCCCCGCGGTCTTCGCCTTGATGTCCCAGAGCGCCACGTCGACGGCGGCGATGGCGGCCATCGTCACTGGTCCCCGCCGCCAGTACGCGCCCCGGTACAGCGACTGCCAGGTGTCCTCGATCCGGTGCGGGTCGAGGCCGACGAGCAGGGGCGCCACATGGTCGGTGAGGTAGCTGACCACGGCGAGTTCCCTGCCGTTCAGGGTGGCGTCGCCGAGACCGGTGAGGCCCTCGTCGGTCGTCAGTTTCAGGGTGACGAAGTTGCGGCCGGGGCTGGTGACGACGACCTTCGCGTCGACGATCTTCATGCGTGTGTTCTCTTTCCGGATGTCGGAGGTGTGGGGGTCAGCCCTGGGCCGGTGCGGAGGCTGTGCTCCGGCCGCGCCTGGGAACGGCTTCTCAGCCCTTGGTGGCGCCGGAGGTCAACCCGGCGACCAGGTATTTCTGTCCGAGGACGGCGGCCAGTACGACCGGCACGGTGATGAGGGTGGCGGCTGCCATCAGACCGCCCCAGTCGGTGCTCGCGTAGGAGATGAAGTTGAACAGGGTCACCGGCACGGTCTGGGTCCGGTCGTCGGCGAAGACCAGCGCGAACATGAAGTTGTTCCAGCTGAAGACGAAGGCCAGCAGCGAGGCGGTCGCGGTGCCCGGCGCCGCGAGGGGCAGCGAGATCCGCCAGAAGGCGCCGAAGGCGCTCAGCCCGTCGGTGCGGGCGGCCTCCTCCAGTTCGACCGGCAGCCCCGCGAAGAAGCTGATCATGATCCACATGATGAGCGGGACGGAGACGAACATGTGGCTCAGGACCAGCACGGTGTAGGAGCCGACGAGGCCCATCCGCGCGAACAGGTAGTACCAGGGGACGAGCAGCGAGATCGCCGGGACGATGCGCGCGACGAGGATCAGGGAGCCGGTGCGGTGCATGGTGAACCGGCCCACGGCCCAGGCCGCCGGTACGGCGATGACGGCGGAGAGGACCGTCGACACCAGCCCGACCAGCAGCGAGTTGCCCATGGAGCGCACGATCTGCCCGGCCTCGACGATGCTGCGGAAGTTGTCCAGGGTGGGCTTGAACCACAGGCCGACCGACGGGTCGGTGACCTGCACGTTGGTCTTGAAGGCCGCGGCGAACATCCACACGATCGGCAGCGCGAAGACGAGCGTCACGATCGTGATGGCGGTGCCGCGCAGCCACGACCATGTCCCGCGCCGGCGGGCCCGCGGGGTGTTGTGCGGGACGGGCGACGGGCGCGCGGCGCGGGAGACGGTGGCACTCATGCGTTCTTCCTTCCGCCACGGCGGCGCAGCAGTACCACGACACCGATGATGAAGAGCGTGAACAGGACCAGCACGGCGGCAGCCAGGCCGTACTCCTGGTAGTCGAAGGTGAGGCCGTAGGCGTAGACGTTGAGGGTTTCCACCTCGAAGTCCGAACCGCCGCCGGCGCCCTTGGTGGCGTAGAGGATGTCGAAGGTCTTCAGCGCGTCGACGGCACGCAGCACCAGCGCGGTGGCGAGCGTGGGTCCGAGCATCGGCAGGATGACGTGCCGGAACCGTTGCCAGCTGTTGGCTCCGTCGACCAGGGCGGCCTCCTCGGGCTCCTCGGGCAGCGTGGTCAGCCCGGCGAGCAGCAGCAGTGTCATCATCGGCGTCCACTGCCATACGTCGATGAGCATCAGCGTGGGCAGCGACTGGCTGACAGAGCCGAGGAACTCCTGCCGGGGCAGGCCGACCGCGGCGAGCAGATGGTTGGCTATCCCATTGGTGGGGTCGAGGATCAGCAGCCACAGGATGCCGATCGCGACCGGCGTGGCGAGCAGCGGGATGATCAGGACGGTGCGCACCCAGCGCATCCCCCGGAACGGCTTGCGCATCAGCATCGCCAGGGCGAGCCCGAGCACCGTCTCCAGCACCACCGCGCCGACGGTGAAGACCAGGGTGCGGCGGGCGGCCGGCCAGAACCTGCGAGTGTCGCCCAGCGCGTCGGTGAAGTTGCGCAGGCCGATGTGGGTCCTGTCGGCGTTCACCGCGCCGAAGGCGTCGGTCAGACTGAGGTCGAGAGTGAAGGCCAGCGGGAAGACGATCATCAGGCCCACGAAGAGCAGCGCCGGAGCGAGCATCGCCCACTTCAGCCGCCGGTTGGCCTGCTCGAAGGTGCGCGGCCGGCGTACGCGGGGCGGCTTCGCCTCCGACGGCCGGGCCGCGGTGCGGGCCGTGGAGACCTCGGTGGTGGACATCAGGACTCCTTGTGGCGGTTGTCGCGTACGAGGAACTCGGCGAACTCCGCGTCCGCGTCGCGCACGACAGGGCGTACGGACTGACCGAGGATGCCCGCGACCAGCGGACGGCCGACGATGTCGCGGGCCCGGCCCACCTGGAGGACCCGGGGCCGGTCGTAGCCGCGACCGCGCTCCGCGTTGATCCGCATGGCCTCGGCGAGATCCGGCGGGAAGGAGGCCAGCGTCTTCGGGTCGGACCACACCGAGGAGCGGGCGCCGGGTATGCCGTCGGACTGGAGGGCGGCCGACATCTCGGGACCCGCGGCCCACCTGATGAACTCCCAGGCGTCGTCGCGCAGCAGGGAGAAGGTGTTGATGCCGAGGCTCCAGGACGGGATGTTGTGCGGCCTGGCACCGGCCGGACCGGCCGGGAAGGGCGCGAAGCCGACGCTCTCGCGCACCTTGGACACCTTCGGGTCGAGGAAGCTGCTGTAGATCGCGTCGGCGTCGATGTAGAACGCGGCCTTGCCCTGCGCGAAGATCGGCATCGCCTGTTCGAGGCTCATGTTGGTCGCCCCGGGCGGCCCGGCCTCGGCCAGCAGACCGCCGTAGTACTCGTACGCCGCCAGGGCCTCAGGGCTGCCGATGCCGGACTTCCCGTCGACGACGAAGTCTCCGCCGTGCGAGTAGAGGAAGCTCGACCACTGGGAGACGGCGCCGCTGCGCTGGCCCCGGCCCACGTAGCCGTAGAAGCCCTGCTCGCGCCGGGTGAGTTCCCGTGCGGCGGCCATCAGCGCGTCCAGGGTGCGCGGCGGCCCGCCGAGGTCCTCGACCAGGTCCTTGCGGTAGTAGAGCGCTGGGCGTTCGGTCACCACCGGGACGCTCAGCACCTTTCCCGCGGTCACGGACGCCTCGCGCGGGGCCTTCTGGAAGTCCAGCCAGTCGAACGCCGCGTCGTCGACCCGGTCGCTGAGGTCGGCGAGCCAGCCGTTGTGGCCGAAGACCAGCTGCTCCTGGAGCGCGCGGACCATCATCACGTCCACGTCGGTGCCGGAGGCGTTCAGCTTGACGTTATAGCTGCTCGCGAGCTGGTCGGCGGTGAGCAGGGTCATCGAGACCCGCCGGCCGATCCGCTCCTCGAACTCCTCGGTACGGCGCTTGATCGCCTGGGACCACACATGGTTGATCGCCATGACCCGCAGCGGGGTGTTGGCCGAGGGCTTCCCGCCCCTGGTCGAACAGGCGCTCAGCGCCCCCGCCCCGGCGGCCCCCGCGACCAGCCTCCCGAAGGCGCGCCGGCTCAGGAGCTGGCTGCTCGTGGACATCCTTGTCCTCGTCTCTCTGCGGTGTCGTGCGGTGTCGTGCGATGTCTCGTGGTGCCGTGCGGTGCGTGTCGCGTCCCGGCCCGCGCTACAGGCGACCTTGTTGGTCCAACTGGTAGGACCAGTTGGTTCAGACGGGACCGTAACAGCAGAAGAGGCATGTCGACCAGCCCCCTGAAGGGAAGTCCGGTGAAGGAAGGTCCGGTGAAGGAAAGTCTTGTGAAGGAAGGTCTTGTGAAGGGAAGCCCTGCGGAACCGGTCGCCGATCGGTCGCTGGACTATTCGCCCGCTCGGTTGCCGCTCCGGCGACCCTCGGCCTGGCCCAGCAGTGTCTCGATGTGGTTGCGTGCCATGGTGTCGACCTGCAGATCGAGATCCGCCCCGTAGGTACGCAGGCCCAGTCTCAGGTGCTCCCGCATCCGCGCGCAGGCGAGGTCCACGTCCCGCGCCTCGACCGCCTCGAAGATCTCCGGATGGTGCGGCACACCGGCCTCACCGATCGATGGATCGGAGTTCGAGCGGAGCATCATCTCGAACATCATCCCGCTGATCGAGGACAGCATGATCCGCAGGACCGGGTTCTTGCTCGCCACCGCGATGGCGTCGTGGAAGTCCATGTCGGCCTGGGCCTTGACGACGACATCGGTCGCCGACTCCAGGGCGTCCCGTGCGGTCCGCATGGTCGCGATGTCCTCGTCCGTCGCCCGCTGGGTCGCCAGCCGGACCATCTCGACCTCAAGCGGGATCCGTGCCTCGATGAGCTGCCGGACGGTGGGGCGGCCCGCCCGGTACAGCGCGTCGTACCCTCTGGCCTGCCCCGAGGACTGTTCGCGGACGAAGGAGCCACGCCCCGGGGCGACTTCGATCAGATGCTGGGCCTCCAGCCGCCGGAGCACCTCGCGTACGACGTTCCTGCTGGAACCGAACTGGGCGGCGAGTTCGCGCTCCGAGGGGAGTTTCGTCCCGACGGCGATCTCCCCGGACCTGATGTCGTGTTCCAGCTGGCGGGCGATGCGCTCCGTCAGGAGTCCGCGCCGGGCGGGGTCCGCGACCGGGCCCGGCCGCTGGGAACCTGACGGGGAGGAGGGGGCGGACGACTGCATGGTCGCAGCGTACAGCCAGGTCGCGGCCCGTACGCGGCCCCCGGCCCGGCCGCGCACACCCCGCCCGCCCCACCTCACGGCCGCCGGCTCTCGCGGATAGCGACTTGCCGCGAAGCGCCGTTGGGTCTACCTCTCTCCTCCTCATCCGGGGCAACGCCAAGCCCCCGTCGCTCTCCGCGAAGAGCGACGGGGGCCTTACCCCGCAAGGGTCGGTATGTCCTACCTGTTTAGATGTCGAAGTACAGCTCGAACTCGTGCGGGTGCGGGCGCAGTTGGATCGGGGCGATTTCCTTCGTGCGCTTGTAGTCGATCCACGTCTCGATCAGGTCCGAGGTGAAGACACCGCCCGCCTGCAAGTACTCGTTGTCCGCCTCCAGCGCGTCCAGGACCGCCGGGAGGGACGTCGGGACCTGGGGGACGCCCGCGTGCTCCTCCGGGGCGAGTTCGTAGAGGTCCTTGTCGATCGGCTCGGCCGGCTCGATCTTGTTCTTGACGCCGTCCAGGCCCGCGAGGAGGAGGGCCGAGAAGGCCAGGTACGGGTTCGAGGACGGGTCCGGGGCGCGGAATTCGACGCGCTTGGCCTTCGGGTTGGAGCCCGTGATCGGGATGCGCATGGCCGCCGAGCGGTTGCGCTGCGAGTAGACCAGGTTGACCGGGGCCTCGAAGCCGGGGACCAGGCGGTGGTACGAGTTCACCGTCGGGTTGGTGAAGGCCAGCAGCGACGGGGCGTGCCTGAGGATGCCGCCGATGTAGTAGCGGGCGGTGTCCGAGAGGCCCGCGTAGCCCTGCTCGTCGTAGAAGAGCGGGGTGCCGCCCTGCCACAGGGACTGGTGGACGTGCATACCGGAGCCGTTGTCACCGAAGATCGGCTTGGGCATGAACGTCGCGGTCTTGCCGTTGCGCCAGGCGACGTTCTTCACGATGTACTTGAAGAGCATCAGGTCGTCGGCCGCGGCGAGCAGCGTGTTGAACTTGTAGTTGATCTCCGCCTGGCCGGCCGTGCCGACCTCGTGGTGCTGGCGCTCGACCTGGAGGCCGGACGCCTCAAGCTCCAGGGAGATCTCGGCACGCAGGTCGGCGAAGTGGTCGACCGGCGGGGCCGGGAAGTAGCCGCCCTTGTAGCGGACCTTGTAACCGCGGTTGTCCTCAAGCGCACCGGTGTTCCAGGCGCCGGCCTCGGAGTCGATGTGGTAAAAGCCCTCGTTCGCGGTGGTGTTGAAACGCACGCTGTCGAAGACGTAGAACTCGGCCTCGGGGCCGAAGTACGCGGTGTCCGCGATGCCGGTGGAGGCGAGGTACGCCTCGGCCTTCTTGGCGATGTTGCGCGGGTCGCGGCTGTACTGCTCGCCCGTGATCGGGTCGTGGATGAAGAAGTTGAGGTTCAGCGTCTTGTCACGCCGGAAGGGGTCAAGCCGGGCCGTCGACAGGTCCGCGCGCAGCGCCATGTCCGACTCGTGGATGGCCTGGAAGCCGCGGATCGACGAGCCGTCGAAGGCCAGCTCCTCAGCCGGGTCGAACGCCTTCGCGGGGATCGTGAAGTGCTGCATCACGCCAGGAAGGTCGCAGAAACGGACGTCGACGAACTTGACGTCCTCGTCCGCGATGAACTTCTTGGCCTCGTCGGCGTTCTGGAACATCCAGCTCCTCCTCCTCCCGACCCGGGGAGGGGCGGGGGTTATCGGTCGTGCGGCCAGTGCGGTGGCACACGCTGGACCCGACCATAGGTTTCCGGGATTTCTCCAGCATGACCCATTTGTTTCGCCGAAGTTAACCAGCCCGGGTGCGCGCTGGGGCGTACGGCGCCTCCGCTGACGCCCGTGTACCCCCTGTTCCTGCGGCTACCCCCCGTTCCCGGGGCCGCGAACGGGTCGCAGTACCGTGGACGGGTGGACAACAGGCAAGCAATCGGATCGTGGCTCTCCGGCCCCCGCGCGGCGGCCGAGGACATGGGCGTCGACTTCGGCTACCGCGGCGAGCGGCTCGGTCTGCCGGAGCACGGACCGGGCTCCGTCGCCCCGCTCGGCCGGCGCTTCGGCGCCCTCTTCGTCGACTGGGCGCTGTGCATGCTGATCGCATACGGGCTGCTCGCGGGGGGTGACTGGCAGGCTTCGGGCAACTGGGCCCTCGGCGTCCTTCTCGTACTCAGCGTGCTCACCCTCGGAACGGTCGGCTTCACACCCGGCAAGCGCCTCTTCGGCCTGCGGGTCATCACCGAGAGCGGCGAGCGGATCGGATTCGGCCGCGCGCTCGTACGCAGCGCGCTGCTCTGCCTCGCCATCCCCGCGCTGATCTGGGACCGCGACTCCCGCGGGCTCCACGACCGCCTCGCCCGCGCCGTACAGGTGCGGATCTAGATCCCGATGTAGATCCCGTGGATCCCAGCCGCGACGGATGAGCACATAGAGAGGGCGGTCCGGAACCTCGTCCCGGACCGCCCTTCAACCTGTACGTAGCCCCGTACTCAGCCGCGTACGCCGAGATCAGCGCGGCTTCCCGCCGCCACCCTTCGGCATCCGCATACCCTTCGGCATCGGCCCCTTCGGCAACGTTCTCTCAGGTCGCCTATCCGTTCACTCTGTCTGTAGCTCCCTGACCTGGGGAAACGCGCGTCGTTGCCCTACGGCCCACTGCGACAGCGGTTCGGCGTCCATTGTGCTTCTTGCGTAGGGGGAGGCAGCTTTCTCGGTGGGTAGCGGTTCAGGCGAGCGCTCCCAGCGCAGCAACGGCCGCGCTCGTACCAAGCACTTCTAGACGCGAGGGCCCTCCCCGGGATACGTGGGGAGGGCCCTCGCGCCACAGTGTATGGGCTGGCGGCCCGGACCGCTCGCCATCCCACCTCCGGCACGGCGCTGTGTCTCTGAGCTGCTGAGCTACAGACAATGACGTGGTCCGCGCCAGCGCCGTACCCTTCCGATATGAGCGAATCCCGAAGCGAAACAGGGAAGAACCTGAAGGAACTCCGCAAGCGGCGCGGATTCACACAATCGGAACTGGCTGCGGCATCGGGGGTCTCGCTGTCGATCATTCGGAAGCTTGAGCAAGGGGAGCGGGGGACCGCCAGGCTTGAGACACTGCGGAAGTAGCTCTTCGCCGGGCTCTGGATGACGCGGCTGACCGCTTGGAGGGGGCGGCGACGGTCAACACACAATGTTGGCTTCTCCTGCGGCAGGGGCAGTTGGAAACCGCCCTGGACCTGGCAGTGAAGTGGGCTGACGAGACCGAACCACGTATGTCCCGGGCAACCTCATCGGAGCTGGGCACATGGGGGCTGATGTTGCTCAAAGTGACAGCTGCTGCTGTGCGTAACTCCCAACCCGGGCAGGCGGCTGACGCACTCCGATTGGCGAGGGCCGCTGCTGTCGCACTCGGTAGGGAGTCTAAGTCTGAGACGGACGCGATCCGCGCCTTCGGGCCAACGACGGTCCACCTCAAGCGCGCAGAGAACGCGGGAGTTGTGGATCGTCCTGACGTTGTTTTGGACCTTGCTAAGCGTGTCCCCGCGTCCGCAATGCCCCCCAGCAGTAACCGGAACCGTTATGAGCTGGGCATCGCTGACGCTTTGGCGAGGACTGGGCAGTATGCCGACGGATTCGAGGTGTTGGCCGACATCCAACGGGCAGCCCCTGAGTGGCTGCCCAATCAGACGTACGCACGGACAGTACTGCGACGCATCATCGAGGGCCGTCGGACGCTCACACCCGAGATGCGTCGCATGGCTACTGGTATTCAACTTGAACTCTGACGTGGCCAGTTGGGGTAGTTCCGGCTGACGAGTAGTCAAAGTGCCACAGACAGAGTGTGCTCACTCTTCCTAGCGTGTCGTTACCGCGACAACGCAAGGGGTGAGCACCGTGGCACTCGTACGGGATACGCCGGCACCACCGGCCCCCGAGCCTGCCGACACCGCTAACACGACCCCAGCCCCGAACGGGCCCAGCAAGGCCGCTCAGCGGCCGTCTGGGCGCTCAGCAGAGCCCGGTGGCCCCGGCGCTCCGCCTGCCTCGCTGACGCCCGAAGGGCTCAGGGCCGTGCCGGACACCAGGGAGGCCGCGCCGCCCTCAAGCACGCCCAAGCCCGTTGAGGCGGGGGAGGAGGGACCTTTCGAAGACGCACAGCATGACGGCAAGTTCCTGGACGACGTGGGTAGCGTCTTGCTCCCCGACGCGCCCGGTATCCCGGACGTGTACCTCCCCTTCCCCGGAATGGAGGAGGGCGGGTTGCCTGGCGGTCCGGAGAACGCGGGCACAGTCAGCGAACCGGCCCCCAACCTTCCGGCCGACGACGCAGGCGCCGGGGTCAGCGAGCCCGCAACGCCGGAAGCCACGTCGGCGGAGTAGGAGCGCTGCTTGTGCCCTGATGACTCGCCCCGCGATCACGGAAAGTCATTCCGCGGCGCCCGGCATGTCCGTTTTACCCCGCGAAATCGAGGCCGGCGAAGCCCCAAATTTTTACGCAGGGTAGCGAAGAGCCCCGCCGTTCCGAAGGGGGAGGAATGGCGGGGCTCCGGCGGTGTTCATGGGGTGCTCAGCCGTGAGACTTGGCGAGCGCCACCAGTCCGGCGAAGCTCTCGGCGGTCAGGGTTAGAACGGGGCCGTTCGGGGCCTTGCTGTCACGGACCAGGAACTCACCCGTCGTCGCGGCGGGCGCGGGTGCCCACTCAACACACTGACCGCCGTTGTCGCTGTAGGAGGACTTGGACCATCGGAGGGGTTCGGTCATCACGGGATGCCCTTTCGTAACTGGCTGATCATGGCGACAGATTCCGCCGGTGAGTGCGATTCCGCCTGTAGCTGATGGTAGGCGCTCAGCATGGGCAGAACGAATGTGTTGTCCCGTTCGAGATGCCCCCGCTGAGCGGACTCCGCGTACGACAAGAGCGAGCGGTCAGGGAGGGTCAGCACCGTTATCGGTAGGTTGAACGGTCTGCGGTCTCCCATGTCGAACGGGGCGACCTGAAGCACGCTGTTCGGTAGCGCCGCGAACTCAACCAGCCGCGCCAACTGGGCTTCCATGATGGCCGGTCCACCGATGGGACGGCGGATACAGCTTTCGTCCAGCACCACGAAGACCCATGGCGGGGGCGTCCGGATGAGCGCTGCTTGTCGCTCCGCAACCAGCGCAACCCGCTCGCTGGCCTGATCGACCGTGACCGCCCCCCGCTTGACGGCGCTCCCGGCAAGTACGGATGCGTACTCCGGTGTCTGGAGCAGACCGGGGATGACGCCCACTTCGTAGAGCCGGATTTCCGCTGCCCGCCCCTCGTACCCGACGTACTCCGGGAAGCCTTCCAACAACGAGCCGTGCCGCATGTCGCGCCACTCACGCTCGAACGAATCGGCCGTATCCCCTGTGCCGAACACAAGGTCGAGCTTGCGCGAGAAGGAGAGGGTTGGCGGTTTCCGGGCAGTTTCGATAGCCGAAATATGCTGACTGGAATATTCCACCTTCCCGGCTAGGTCTTCCTGACTCCACCCGCGATCCTCCCGCAACCTGCGCACACGGGCGCCGAAGGCCGCTCGCGGGCTGCTCTCAGGGTTCAGCTCCCTGCGGTTGACCATGCTGCTTTCAACCCCTCCTTCGATTCTGGCTAGTTGAAGGGAATCTGACTGTAGGCCACTGTGGGCTGCCCTGGTAGTGATCCCGCTACGGAGAGGAGCGGACGTGACCCGGACGTGCACGTCCCCCAGTGACGCGGACCAGCTGCACGCGCTGATAGCGGCCGGTGGAGTCTGGGGCCTGGCACCCCGCTGGGTTCCCCGTGGCGGGTACACGCTGCCAACGCGCCCTGTCCTCCGTCGTATCGAGACGGGACTCCTCATCGCATCGGTGCCGAGGATCGGTGAGGAGTGGTGAACGCCAGGCTTCCGGCCCTGGCCGTATCGGAACCTGAACCCGCACCTGAGTGCGTGATCTGCAAGGCGGCGCGCAACGGCCGAAGCGCAAGCCGGGCACGCAATGACGCGGCAGGCATCCGGAAGTACGGCGAGATCATCTTGGCCCACCCACACCGCGCATCTACTGACAGCCCGACCATGCAGGAACTCCGGATCAAGGTCCAAGAAGCGAACCACCGCCGCAGGCTCTGAAAGGAAGGCGGCACATGGATTACGAACCTGTCGGCCCGGAGTACTGGGTCAACAACGACCGCGAAAAAGCTGAGGAAGTGGGGTCGCAGTTCGTTAACGCGCTCCGGCGCGTGGGAGTCGATTTCGACTGCATCGGCATTGACACCCCGTGTGACAACTGTGAGCAAGAAGACTACCGAATCTCGCTCGGGTGGATCTCGCTTGACGAAGCCAGCCAAATGGCGAGGAAAGTCAACGCAGCGCTTGACGAACTGGACCAGTTCCGCCACGCGCGCCGTGTGCTTGGTGGGTTCTCCAAGTGAGCGCCAACGAATGGGTGCCGGGCACGCTGCCGGGCGACGTACGGACTGTGCACCGAATGCGCGGCGGCACTCGCACCAAAAAGGATTCGCATATCTGGCGCGGCGGAGCGCCCGACTGTGGCGCCGCTCCGGGCAAGGGGCTGGATCAATGGTCACTCGCAAAGGCGGACGCGGGTGAGTGGGACGAATGGCACCGCGCCGTCAACTGCCCCGGATGCCTGAGGTGTGCACCATGAGATCCCTCATCACGCGCGGCACCCTCAAATACGGGGAGCAATGCGTTGGCGCACTGGCCGCCATTGTCGTCACGGCGGCAAGTGTTTTCATCGTCGTCGCGGGCATCAACGGCCACCTATAGACCCCCTCCCCTGCCGATGGAAGTCTCATATTCCCCCGGATATGAGTCGATCCGGCGGGGGAGGGGACATACCCCCCAATCTCCGCCCCTGTCGAACTGGCTACCTATTTCAAAGTTCCCAGCCTCGATATAGACCCTCCGGCAGGGGCGGGCATGGCCATCTCTCACACATCACTCTGACAACTAACGGAGCACTTCAGTCGATGCAGGACCGGAACCCCGAAATCGCAAACCTCTGGAAGAAACGAACGCCGCTCAAGGGCCTGGAGCGGGAAGAGGCGGCCAAACTGCTGAAGAAATGGTACGAGAAGCGGGGCCTTTCCATCCGTGCGATATGTGAGGAGACCGGACGGTCTTTCGGGTTCGTGCACCGGATGCTGAGCGAGGCCGGGGTTAAATTGCGGTCCAGGGGCGGCAAAAATCGCCGACCTAAAAGCTGAGAATGGAAAAAGGCCCCTTGTGGGGCTGACTCCTTGTAGCTCAGTCAGGCAGAGCCCGGGCGGCGGCCAACTCACAACTCTCCCCGCCCCCGGTGACCCCGGTTCAAGTCCGGGCAAGGGGACTCCAGTCTCAATCAGGGACAGCTTAAGAAGGAGAATCATGGCAGGCAGTATCCGGAAGCCGACCGCCGCCGATAAGAGGGAAGTCGAAGACAAGGCCAATCGGGAAGCTGCTAAGGCAGATCTGGCAAAGAAGATGAGGGACAAGATCGACGGTAAAGGTAAGAAACCCTGAACTGCCCCCCTTGTAGCTCAATGGTAGAGCCCCCAGAGACTGCGTCGCGCGCGTACGTATCCCCTCTGGGTGACTCCGGTTCGAGTCCGGACAAGGGGGCTCCTGTCCCGGTTGCTGTCTAGGCAGCGACTGAGACGGGTCATCGAAAGTAGGCGACCGAAGGAGCACCGAATGCTTGTCAGTCAGATGGCGAAAAGCACTGGGGCGATGGAAGTTCGCCCCGTTGGGCACGGAGTGGCTGCGGTCCGCCCCTTTGGGGTGACCAAAGCCGTTCCCGTTCGCCCCGACGCGGGCGTGTACCCGGCCCTGCGGCTCTGCCCGGAACGGCAGATCAGCGTGACCGTGGACGGTGGCGAGCCGTTCATTCACGCCCCGTCGATGGAGAGCAAGTTCGAGACTGTCGCTCAGACGACGGAGGACAGCCAGCTTGACGAGGAGAAAGGCAACGACGTCGACTGACCGCCGACTCACTGACCGAAGGGTTTGACCGATGACTGTCCTGGTTCTGACCGGCCCGAAAGATGCGACTGCCGACCTGGTGATAGCGGAACTCAACGACCGCGGAGTACCCGTTCACCGGCTCGATCCCGGAGACTTCCCTGAGATCTTGAGCGTGACTGCGCGCATCAGTTCCCACCGAGGCTCCTGGGACGGCAGTTTGCGCGGTGAGTACCGGGACTTGGACCTCGGTCACGTTCGTTCCGTCTACTACCGGCGTCCGACGGAGTACCGCTTCCACCTCGATCTGTCGAGGCCGGACGCGGAATGGGCAGCCGCCGAGGCTCGCGCGGGCCTCGGCGGCGTGCTCGCAACGCTGGAATGCACCTGGCTGAATCACCCCCAGCGAAACGCCGCCGCAGGCGTTAAACCCGTCGCCCTCGCGACGGCAGCTCGGTGCGGGCTGGACATCCCCGAGACGCTGATCACCAACGAACCGGACAAGGCCCGCACCTTCATCGAGAACTTGCCCGGCCGGGTTGCCGCGTACAAGGCCCTTGGCACCCAGGCCCCCAGCGGCATCGACGGCGAGCCGTACGCGCTGTGGACCACCAAGGTTCACGCCGCCGAGATCACAGACAAGGTCAGCCTGACCGCCCACCAATTCCAGGAGTGGATTCCGAAGGCGTACGAAGTGCGCCTGACGGTCGTGGCCGATCAGCTCTTCGCGGCCAAGATCCACAGCTCGTCAGAGGCCGCACGCATCGACATCCGTACCGACTACGACAGCCACACGTACGAGCCCTGCGACGTCCCGTACAAGGTCGCTGCTGGCGTCCGCAAGCTGATGGGCGTTTTCGACATCCATTACGCCGCCATGGACTTTCTCGTTAGTCACGGCGGGGACTGGCATCTGATCGACGTGAATCCGAACGGGCAGTGGGCCTTTGTCCCGGAACTGCGTACCCCCATCACTCACGCACTGGCTGACCTACTGGAAGGCATCCATGACCGTCACCGCACCATCCGCTGACGAACTGCGCCGCATGATGACAGACCAGCTCACAGCCACGGGAGCCCTGCGCTCCCAGCGCTGGATTGACGCCTTCACCAGCGTCCCGCGTCACGTGTTCGTGCCCAGGTTCGTCGTACGAGCCCAGGACAGCTTGCACGAGTACGACCAGGCAGACCCGGCGTGGCTCACTGCGGCCTACCGGGATACCTCACTGCTGACGCAATTCGACGCGGCCGGCACCGCCACCAGCTCATCGACGCGGCCCTCTCTCATGGCCAAGATGCTCGAAGCCTTGGATGTGGAGGACGGCAATCGCGTCCTGGAGATCGGTGTAGGTACTGGATACAACGCTGCCCTGCTGGCGCATCGCCTCGGCAGCGATCGAGTCGTATCAGTGGATGTCGACCCTGCCCTTGTGAGCGCGGCACAGAACCGACTTGGTAAGACGGGTTTCATGCCCAAGCTGATCACTGGGGACGGCATGGCTGGCTGTGCTGAGCACGCACCGTACGAGAGGCTGTTGGCCACGTGCGGTGTCGGCCGTGTCCCTGCCTCGTGGCGGGAGCAAGTCCGTCCCGGGGGAATCATCGTCGCCAACGTGGGCTACGGCATCGCGCGTCTGACGGTTGACCGCGACCGCCGCGCGAGTGGGCCGTTCCTGCCCGAGATGGCGGCCTTTATGCGAGCCCGATCGGGCACGGACAGCGTGAGCGCGACGGCACAGCAGCTCACCAGGATGCTGGTCACACAGACCGGCAGCGCGCGGGAGATCGATCTCCCGACCAGTCTCGGGGCCGAGATGGCCCAGTTCCTGCCGAACCTCGTCCACCCCACGGTAGAGACCATCACCCTGAAGAACGATGCAGGTCGAGAGACCCACTGTCTCTGGGAGCCGCGCACATCGTCATGGGCACGCATCACCCTGCTCGACGTCCGGACGGCACACCTCGACCACGGAGGCCCGCGTGACCTCTGGGCCGAACGCGAACCCCTTCTCACTCACTGGGTGAACGCCGGCCGCCCCGGCATCGACCGCTACGGCCTGACGGTGTGGAGCGACGGGACGCACACTCTATGGCTCGATGACCCGGCTAACACAGCGGGGATGCTTCCCGCGCTCTGGTAACGGAGCTGCTGCACTCAAAGATCCGGAAACTCACAGCGTAGCTTCGGGAATGCGAATTCACAGGGGCACCTTCCTTGAGAGGGTGCCCCTGTGCTATGTCAGGGGTTCTCGACGGGGTATAGGACCCCCCTCAATAAGAATGTACGTGTCCGCTTGGGCGGACCAGGACACCGCAGGCAGAAAGTGTGGTGCAGTCAACAATGATGTTGTTACCGCACCCAAGTGATGCACCAATAGGCGCCCGGATCTGCCTCTGAGTTGGCTTGGAGAGTCCGCGGTGAGTGTGCCGGCTGCTCGGATGGGTCGAAAGGGGCCTCAGGGGGTAGGGCCACTTGTGATTATGTGAAAGAAGTCAAACCCGTACACGATCCAAGGAAGGCGCCCCTGCGGTCCTCATGGAAGCATTTTCGTTATATTACCCCCCCTGTTTATGCATCACGTAATGTGCGACATCATTAATTACTCGCGTGCTTTTGGATGATAATGCTGCATTGCGGAATTGGTGCAGTAATAGGCGTGCGTGGATTTGGCGTCCCAATAGCCGAGTGATCTGAGTCACTCACATATGGGGCACAGGGTGCATGTTGGGCAACAGGGCGAGGCGTCGGAGCGGGGTGCGAGGGCCCCCTCGTAAACCTTTATGTCCGAGGATGCCCGAATGGCGGATTGTCAGAAACAATTATGAAGCAATGTTGCATATTCAAGGCAAGGTAATGGGAGGGTTCCAGTATGCACCTTTCGCGGCTTGTAAAGGTAAAGCGCAAGCAAATAAGTTGCCTCCTGTGATGGCGTTGATCTGAGGGTGTATGTCCTTATTGGGGCCACTAGGGAAGTGGCCCCTGACCTGGCCTTTTGGGGCTCCAGCGTGCGCGAGCGCGGCTCTCTCAACACTCGAAGCTCAAAGTTGCTTCCTGTGATGAAGGCGGGCAATGTTCTGCCTGTCACCACCGACCGCGCCACACCAGAGCGGCCCCGGAGTACCGGCCTAAAGGGCAGATGGAAACGGGGATCACGCAAAGACGGTGTCTCGGAGCAAGAGGCCGGGGGGTGAGTACGAATGACAACAGTGGCAGTGCTCCGGACGTGAACACGACGGGTGATGCCGGAACGGTGTTCCTTGAGAACTGAATAGCGAGTCTGAGTGACAGTCTGTTGACTGCTCATTCCTTGAGCGCGAGTAGTGACGCGCTCTGAGTGGGCTTAGAGGGCCCGTAGCTTCACCGGCACACCGTAGGTGTGCGCCAGGCACCTACGGTATTCCCAAGGCTCACTGAGAGCGTTTATGGAGGGTCTCACCACATGGTGTAGGGCGATAGCGAAAGCGCGATGACGGGGATGAGTCAAGAGGCAGGCCAAACCTTAGATCTCGTTGTTCTCTTGCCGCTGGGCAAGCATTCATAGGAGTGGTCAGCCAAACCACTACCGATAACCGGGTTTGGTCGTCCGGGATGAATAGACCTACATGTCAACCGATCACGGAGTGTGGCAACCCGCGAACGCCGTTGTTGGAGCCTACGGAACCAATCAACACAAGCGGACGCGGCGAGCCAGGGGATGTGCGAGGAAGGCGTGGACGGACAACTGAGATTGCCTACGGCTCACGCGCTCAACACGGGGTGTCCGGGACGCAAGAAGGCGGTATGCGGTGACTGACACTCATCCGCCGCTAGAGCGTCTCCTAAGCCCCTGATAGCTCGTGAGTCGGGGGGAGTGTCGGTTGCGCTCTAACCGATGCCAGTAAGGGCCCAGAAAGGGCTATAGGTCGATCCCTGAGGGGTTGTAGTGAGAGATCGTGAAGCAATCCACCTGCGTCCGTTTACGTTCCACCGTGACTACCGCGAACGCGAGTGGTTCCGGGTCCACATCACGGATGAGGGCGGAACATGGCCGTTCACTGTGCACGGATGGGACGACATGATTCGTTCAGTCAACGCTTTCACAGAGTGCATCATTTTCCCGGGTAATGCGCTGCTAGTGCGAGCGGATATATACAACACCGGATATGCCCTGGTGAACGGGTACAACGTTCGGGTCATCCCGCTTCCGTAGGGGTGTCGGGTGCACGGTGGGAATAGGGATACGACTTCCGTGCACCCTCTCACCCATTGCGGATAGCCGTAATGGTGTAAGGGGAGGAAAGCGAATGAGGGTAGTCCCGTGGATGTATGACCACAGCAAGGGGGAGGGATATCAACTCATCCTTTCTGGCCACGTGCAGCAGAACATTATTTGGAGGTACGGCGCAGAGGAGATCGTCGTTCAGCGTGCGGAAGGTGCCGAACCCTTCCGGGACGTGAAGAGCGTTGCGGTTCCCTCCGACTACAGGGGTAAGCCGTGGCGTGACGTTGCGGACGGCATGCGGGACCACATGCGCGTCATTGCGTCCGGTCTGACGCGTGCCAACGAGGGTGACTGCGGCATGAGCGAGTTCCGTGAGGAATGGGCCATGCACCGCTTTCGGAAGGGGCAGAAGGTGAGTTTCCAGAGTGTACGGGGCGGGTCTGTGCTTGGTGTGGTCAAAGGTGTGGAACGACGGGGAACCGAGCGAGTTGTTCTCATTCGGGTCACGAGTCGCAAGAACCCGCTATGGAACTTGGGGGACATCATTGATGTGAATCCTACGTCGCCCTGGCTCAAGTCTCGGGAGGTCTGATCATGCCTGAGCACTATTTCTATTACGGGCCTGCCTACTACGTGGCTTGTGAAGAGCACATGGCTAGGGCTTTGGGGAGCGGGTTTCCCGCGACGGCCAAAAAGGTTGAACCCACGCTCCACGACCCAGAAATGTGGGACCTTGAAAAGCTGGTGAGCGCACTTACGGCCAGTGGCGAGCTTCCGCCCAATCATTTCAAGCGGTTGGGTGAGCGTACGGGGTCAGTTGAAGATCACTGCATGTCAATGCACTAGGAGAGCAATGTACATGGCACACATTGGTTTCGGATGGTGCAAACGGTTTGACAGCTACGCGGAAGCGGTGCAATACGCAGGGCGTCACGGGCTCCCTCCCGAATTCGTAGAGCTGAACCTGAGGAAGCGGCCCAAGGCCCACTAGACCGTAGTCGGCAGCACGGGAACACAAGCTAGGGATACGTCTTGTGTTCCCCTCTGTCCACTGCGTATCAAGCGCGCTGGGGAAACAACAGGAGGACTCATGAACGTTGACCTCGTGTGGGTTGCTACAGCTGAAGTGAAAGTAGGTGACAGGCTGGTCTGTCTGCTGAGTGATGCACGGGCCTACCCGGTTATTACGGGCTGGTCTGACGAACGGCTCAACCTGAGTCGGTACGAGGGATTGCAGGACGTCATACACCGGTATTTCGACCTGGAGTCGGGTGCGCCGTGGTGGTGTGATGACGACCAGCGCCGTTCCGACCTTGCCGGAAAAACGCTGATTGTGTCCCGCGAGTTGCAGGGCCACAGCATCGAAGCGCACAGGAGCCCTTATGGGCGTGTGCTTTCTTGTCGGGGGTGTGAGAACGCAGGGGGCTAGTGCGTCCGCCGCCAACTGCCGTATCAGGTTCACGGGCACGGAGGTTTAGGGATACGTCTCCGGTGCCCGTTGAAAAACGGTCTCGCCGTCCGGTTCGGACGATATCGCCTGCCCGGGGTGATTGTCGGGGCCATATAGGTGGATGGTGCAGCCATGACGAAAAGTAACATCACTCATGTTGTGGTTTTGCACTCGGTAAGGGGCGCGAGCAGGCCGGTCAATCCGACCACGGATTATCAGTGTGTCCCTCTCGGCGAATCCCCCAAGCGCTAGCGGCTCAATATCGGGGGCAGGGAAGTGCAGCCGTTCACTCAGGGCCATTGCCACTCTGTCTCCGGTATCGGGCCTCTAGAGACAAGTTCAGAGGCTTTAGTGGAAGGCGCCCATTGTGAATAGAGGGACACTCGGTGTCAAAACGATCCGTGCTGCACACCGTGGCCTCTACGAATGTGAGTCTCTGTCTGTGACGTTCCTGGAAGGGGAAGCGGTGCTCACCGGCCGTTTGGTTGGCATTGGAAGTCGACTTGGCGTGCAGACGGACATGAGACTTCACGAGGACATTCATCCGAACCGCGTCCTGTCCATTGATGTCGTCTAGTAGAGAAGGGGCGAACACGTGACCGTGCGCCGACAGTCACAGGCCATCGCGATGGACTTGCGCTTCTACGTCTATGCGAGCGAGGCGGGCGCGAAACACAATACCTACCCGAACGGGGCGTCATCACCTGCTGTTCTGGTGGAGTACACCGAGTCCGAGCGTGTGACGAACGCTCGCAGACGGGATGAAGTTCTTGCTGAATGGGCGGCCGTCGATATAGACGGATACAGCGGATGGCGGGCAGCAACTGTCCGGCTTTCAGCAAACTCCCCAGCAGAAATTCCTGAGGGATCATGGGTCGCTCTGATCCAGGAAAGAGACGGAATCCGACTAGTGGACCCGTGCGCTTTCTGTCGGGAGTGCCGTTCCCGCCGCTAGTCGGTGAGCTTGGGGCACGGAGATATGGGATACGGGCTCCGTGCCCTTTACTTACCGCCTATCGGAGGAGTGTGGGTATGGAAGAAGAATCAAACGAGTTCCTATGTGAGGTATTCCTGAGGCTCTACAGGCCGGGCCACTGTCCTTTTCCGGGCACCGTAGTACGCCACATGGTGTATCGCGGAAAGCAGTTGCGAACCATTCTGTGTGGCGAACACGTCGGCGTGTTCGAGGGGTGGGAGACGTCGCCGATCCAGGTATATCGCGAGCGTCATGAGCTGGTTCCGGACGATGTAATCCTCGGGGTGCGGATATGGCCCAGCCCGGACATAACCTGCTTCGAGGAATCGGCCAGTAACTCGGAGACGCGCACGGAACTGAACATGTGGACGGCGATGCATCGTGCCGTAAAGTCCCATGCCTGCTGGCGATACTGGCTCGGGCACTATGCGGCCTACCCAGTGCCCGTCAATCGCGGCCCGCTTCAGGATTCCTACGGGAATTGGCAGCGGGCCAAGGATCACGCAGAAGGCATGTACCGCACCTATGCCCGCGAGGATCACGGGCAGGAGTACGCGGAACTGCCGGAAGGATTCCTTCACTCAATAGCTTGCAAGGCAGCGGAAAATCTTCGCTCGCGCAAGGTTTCCCAAGGGAGTGTGAGCCATGGTTGAGTCAAATCCCGAACTTCCCTCGATTTCCCCTGTGCTGAAGCAGGGAGCGAATAAGCGGAACATCGATGCCTACCGTAATGCGGTAGCGGTAGCGCACTTCAATGCTTGGACGTTGAAGGGGCTGTACAACGGCTCTGACAGTCGTTCTAAGTGGCGCTGCGAATTGGAAGGATGCGGGGAGACAGTCGTGAAGTTTTACAGTCACATCCGTGGGCGCAAGGACAAGGAGGGCAATTGGAAGCCCAGCCCGCGTCACAAGGGCTGCCTTCCCCCTGCGCAGCGTGAAGAGGCTCTCAAGAAGTGGCGGGAGCGCAACAACCTGATCTAGTCGGGTGAGCTTGGGACGTGGTGAATGGGATACGTTCCCCGCGTCCCTTGCTCCTTCGACTATCGAAAGGGAACGAATGGAACACAGTCACTTGGCCGTTGGGTCTGATGACGCACTCGACGTACGCGTAGAGATCCACTGGACCCCCGGCCTTACGGAATTCATGGTGGTGGTCCGCAATGCCTCAGATCTCATAGAGCACGGCACCTATAGGGGACTGGTACAGGATCCCATGCCTGCCGGAACGCTGAGGAGCAGTGCTCTTGACAGCATTGCGGCTCAAACGCTGGGACATTACATGGTGATCACTTCTCGTTGGGTGGTGGATCCCGTGTCTCTTGCGGGCTACTTCGCGAAAACCACCGGGTTCGAGTGGGTACCGGAGAAGCTGGCGAACGTCGAGTGAGCGCCATGAGTAACTGGAGCCTGGACGTAGCGAGGGCACGCGACGGAGCCAGGGAGGCCGCCGGCAACCCTGACCCACGTGCCCGTGCGTGCGCCTACGAGGCCCTCTGCCAGGGCCTTGGCGAGGCAGCCAACGCCTACGTTTGCCCTCCCGCAGCGGTACGGGAACTGGTACGGGAAGCCGTTCGCGCCTATCAGGCGGAGCGCAGAAATACCAGGAGGGCCGTGGAGTACACGCACCTGTCCCAGCTCATCGGCTTCGCTGGGAAGAACATCGTTTTTCAGGTGGAGTACGTAGAGAACGAGTCGGATTGCTGGGATTGGAACGCTCATTCGCAACATCAGGCGAAGCTGATGGACCCGTGTCGAATCGGTGAGAACCGTCAGATCTTTGAGAACGCGAAGCAGGCTGCCAATGCTGAGGCCAAGAAGATCAGCGACACCTACGAGGAAGTACGCGTGGTGAAGGTGTCGTCCGAGCGCGTGTGGAACTCAGGAAAGGAAGCCTAGCCAGTGACTGAGTCTGAAGAGCGTGCCATGAGAGAAAAGATGGCGCCGTGTAGCGAATTTCTTCGATTCCGGGAGGACATCCTTCGCCTGGCACTGGAGAGTTTCGCCAGGAATATGTCAGAGTCCGAACGTGCGGCTCGTGACGCCTACGAGGCAGGGCAGGCCGATTCTGCGGTAAAGGCGAGGCAGGATGCCTCTCAGATCGGCAATCGGGGATACGGCTTTGCGGCAGACATGTTCAAGGCGAATGCGGAAGCTGCGCTCAGCGCTGCGGAAGATATGTGGGAGGTTCTCCATGGGAGTGAGGCGGCGATATGAGAGGTAAGGCCACAGGCGTAGAGGTCACGTACAAGTGTGGGGACTGCAAAGAAGAGTTCACGACCTATCAGGACGTCACCCCGGATGTTTCTGACCTCGTGGTGATGACGGAAGAAGAGCACGAGGATTGCCACGAGGGCTGAGCTGCCCTGGTGAGGGCTGGAAAGGATACGTTTCCGGCCCGATCCATGGACGCTCACACCTCTGAGTGTGGACGTGCAACAAACACGAACAGGAAGGATGGTTGTGGACGAGAAGGCCCGCTATGAGACCATGTCTTACGGTCCTATCGGAGTGGCAGTCAAAGCCGCTATGCCACACACCGAAGCGGATCCCGTAGGGGTTCACGCGGCCGTGCTGGCTCTGTACTCAGCCGCCCTCAACGGCAATATCTTGCAGCCCAACGGGCGGCCCTCGGTGATTTGGACGGCGCTGGCTGGCCGATCGCGCGTCGGGCGTAAAGGATACGCGCTCTCGACGGCAAAGGCCATCTTGGGCGACTCCATCGGGGACTTCCTAGGGCGGCGGACGCAGGGAGGTATTTCCTCAGGCCCCTCCCTGGTGCAGACCCTTTACGAGACGGAACAGGACTCCCTGACACAGGAAGGGGGGCTGGATGGGCGGCTGATTATCGTGGATGAGGAATGGTCCACGACTCTGAAACTGGCGAACCGCTGCCCCAAATACTCAGGGGTGTTCCGGACCGCTTGGGACGGAGGTCGAGTCTCGAACGTCACGAAGAAGGACGGAAAGCGGGTAGAGGTCACCGTTGACACTCCCGCCCTCGGCTTTCACGTGCATATCCAGCCTGCCGCTTGGAGCAAGTACATCTCCATCACGGAAGCGCAGGGAGGCTCATACAACCGGATCCTGCCCGTGATGGTCGAGCGGTCCAAGCTCATTCGGACGGCTAAGAACCGCCGCAACCCTCTGCACGAAATCAAGGTGAGCGGGTCACTGCGTCTCGCGTACGAGTGGGCGCGTAAGGAAACCAGGGAGATGATGCTGAGCGACGCTGCGGCAGAACGCTTTGATGATCTCCGGGCAGAGTACGAAGACACCATGGATGAGCTTCCGGAAGAGGTCTCCTGCTTCATCGAGAGAGCCGATGAACAGGTCATGCGTGTCGCCTGTGTGCTCACTGCGGCTGAGCGTAAGACGCTCATCAGCGTCAAGGCACTTGAAGCCGCAAGGGCCTTCGTGGAGTTCTCCATAGCGTCCGTGAAACAGCTCATCTCCCAGGGCAACGTACAGAAGGCACGCACGATCCAGCCTCTCGACGTGAAGATCAGGGAGAAGCTGAGGTTGCACGGCGATATGACTTCGACTCAGCTCTACCGCGCTCTCAGCTCCCGATACACGGCCAGTCAGATCTTCGATGTCGTTGACGGCATGCCCGACGTGGAGGTGGAACAGCACCGGGTCAACAGACCCGGACAGAACCCCATGGTGTTCCGGCTGGTGGCCGAACCCGAACCCGGCCCTGAGGCGGTACCTAAGCCTGTGCACGTCCTTGCCCAGCGACGTGCGACAGGACGCAAGACCACCGCGAAGAAGGCGGCCCCTGTGAAGAAGGTGGGGGCTGCTAAGAAGGCTCCGTCTACTGCGAAGCAGGCCACCGCGGGCTCGACGCCGTCGGCACGGGCCAAGACTCCTCGCAAGACGCCAGCACGACAGCCCGCTATGAAGGTCCCGGCAGCTGTCGCATGACCCATCGGACAAGGGAGAGGCCGTCAGAAGGGCAGCAGTGCACCAGCTGTCGAGCTGCATTCGAGACGGAGCAATCCGCTCGGGCCTCGACGTTCCCGTGTCCGAAATTTCCGCTCGCTCACGGCCACAAGTACGAGCGGGAGCACGTGATCTACCCCTTCTCTTACAACAGGGGAGACGGCTACGGGCCAGATCGGCTGTGCGATGACCCGGGCTGCCTCGCGTGTGTTGGCCACGACTGTGACTGTGACGTATGCACTGAGCAGATGCGCGCTCCGGATCTGAACGTCCTCTTGGACAGCCGGGAGCACGGCAACCGTGCCCGATCAATCAATTGGGAGGAAGAAGACATGACGACAGACCTCAAGAAGGCCCTGGAAAGATTCAAGGTCGGGGACTACGTATCCGCTGCCGGTGTGGACACCCGTGGGCATTCCGTGACCCGTACGGGCACGCTGCTGGCGCTGCCGGCGGACGTGACCGCGACACGTAACGGGGTGCGGTCAAAGGGAGTGCGGGTATGCGTCGGCGCGGCTGGCGTTGAGCCCAAGGAGCGGTCGACCTGGACCACCCTGTTTCCGGATGCTGGCAGGGTCGAGCTGGCCGAGGAGCCGAAGGGTGTGGAGTGGTCAAACTCCGAACTGCGAACTCTTCCCGGAGTTCGTGCGAGCAACCACGAAGCGCGGTTCCACTTCGGAGGGAAGGGAGGGAAGCGGTCGAGCGAGCCCAACGAACCGGTCATCTTGGCAGGACTGACGTACACCGGCGACGGTAAGTACGACATCTTCGACGAGGACACGGGGGACGTGGTGCTGACCTGCACCCTCCAGTCCCGCATTTGGTGGGCCCCCACGTCACCGGGCCGGAAGGTGGAGGCTGCTGAGCCTGAGCGCCTGGAGGTCGAGGAGCACCAGGACCAGGAGGCCCCCCTCTCTGCCTCTGAGGAGAAGTACGACAAGGCCGTGCGCCATGTTCGTACAGGGGAAGTAGTCGGATTCCTGAGCCCGGGATGCCGCTTCACTCCCATTGCAGAGATCCCCGACTACCGGTGAGCACAACCAGTCCCGGAGGCCGTAGGGCTGTGGCGCCGTCATCCATGCCCAAGGTCCGGCCCGCAGCGTCCCTTGTCGTACAGGGGCGGTACACCGATCTCTGTCGGAGATGGGCATCCGGAGAGTGGATTGAGCGAATCACACTTGAGGGGGGTGGGTGCCTGTGACAGCCTCACCGTGACAGCTACGCGCCGTATGGCGCTGAATGAAATATGGATGCTGTTTCCGTAGGGATACGACGGAAACAGTTCAGCCCGTCAGAACCAGACAGATCAAAGTGGAAGGCACAACGATGGCCCAGCAGGTGAAGATTCTCCTCCTTGACGACATCGATGGAGGGGAGGCCGACGAGACCGTAACGTTCGGGCTGGACGGTAGGACCTACGAAATTGACCTCACCGGCAAGAATGCCGACAAGCTGCGCGAGGTTCTGGAGCCGTTCGTCAAGAGCGGCCGTCGCACTGGGGGCAGGGCTGCCGCCGGCATCCGCGGCCGTGGAGCTGTGAAGCCTGCCCGTGCTGAGGGCGAGCCCTCAGCCGAGGAGTACCGCAAGTGGGCCACGGACAACGGCTTCACTGTCAGCACACGTGGCCGTGTGCCTGCGGGAATCAAGGAAGCGTACGCCGCAGCGAACGCATAGCAGAGGCAACATTTGGGCAGCGGCGACGAAGTTTCGCCCGCCTAGCCTGAGACAGTGAACGAAAAAAATGCCCCCTCCCTTTCGGGAGGGGGCATTTTTTGTTTTGCTGCTCGGCTTACTTGTCGGGAGTGCCTCTCAGCTCAGCCTCAAAGGGGCTGTCCCGATAGAGGGCTCGGGCGGTCTTGGTGTCCTCGTGTCGCTGGGCAGCCTCGCCCACACCCAGGAGGGCCGCAGAAGCGGCCAAGAGAGCTTCCCAGGGCAGCTTGGGCCAGACGATCAATAGGGCTGGGACGAGCGCCGCAAGAATCGAATAGGTTCGAACTCCATGCTTCGAGAGAATAACGTTAATGCTGCATCACCTCGTACTGTTGGTTTGGTAAGTGGGGGACCGGACCTAGAGCCCAGTCCCTAATCCTGCTAGCGAATCTTTTGCCATGCGAGCCAGTCAGCTGGAGAAAAGACGCTTCCAGGTCTGCGGGCCTGGATAGCCGTCAGCGTCGCTTCCGGTCCAGCCTTGGGCTGTCTGGAAAGCCTTCACCGCAGCTCGGTCGGAGCCAGTCCACTGAGGGCCAGGCCCCACCTTGTAGAAGCGCCCGTATCCCGTCTTGACCAGCTGTCTGCCAAGCTGAGTCACATACTGGTTCCTCGCGCCAGGACGGAAATATTGTGCGCCTGGAAAGGCGGGAACCGCAGGCTTGTTCGGAGTGGTGGGCTTAGACGGGGTTGTCGGCGGCTTGCCTGCGCTCTTCTTGAGCTGAGCCGTAACATCCTTCCGGAAGTCGGTCATGTCCCACAGGGAGCCCGCAGCCTTGCCAATGGGGCCCTTGGGGTCGATCTTCCGCGTGGTTCCCTCTTTGTGTCCGATCACGCTGTCAGCGGTCCACCCGTGATGGCGGCAAATAGCCGCAGCCCACTTGACCGCAGCGTCGTACTGGGACTGAGGATAAAAGTCCTTGCCGTCACCCAGATTCTCAATCTCGATTCCGTAATAGTGAGTGTTGCCATCAATCGGCTCGGCCTTACTCGGCTTGGGGTGAGTGGAACTTTCGGTCACCACGGCCGTGTGTGCGTTACTGGCGAAGGTCCCAGCGTGATTCGCACGGCCATTGCCGACCATTGTCGCTGTTCCGTCCTTAGCCAAATGAGTGTGACAGAGAGGCCCGGGAAGGGCGCTGCTGCCTGACGAGACAAAGGCCAGAGAGTTGCGCCCGGCGGTGTGGTGGATTACAACACCATGCACGGGCCCCCACGCGCCCTTGTGATTCCGGTTGTGGGTACGCCAGCCGGAACGCTCCTTAACATTTACGCCTTCGGCCTTGAGTGCCTTGACGAACTGGTCCGCTGTCATGGGTGTAGCCATTAGTCCTCCATCGTGTTCGTCTCGCCCGGAAGGCGGACAACAGCCAACCGTGCAGGGTCGAGACTTGTCAGTAGCTGAATCAGTCGCTTGTTCTCGGTCTCAATGCGTGTGAGACGTTCTTTGATCTCATTCAGAGAGTTCTCTAGCCGGTCCGCACGAGTCTTCTGCGCTTCGGCTTCCTCGCGCCAAATGCGGGCAGAGTTGGTCTTGTGAGAGGCAACCAGGACCACCGCGGCAGCGATCACAGAGGAGAGCGTCCCTGCAAGGCCAATAATGTCTAGTGGAGTCAAGGAGTCTCCTCGGTGTGGGGGCATGAAAAAGGCAGCCATGCCCCCAAGCATGGCCGCCTTTCAGTCGCCTATCGGTATTCGAGCCTCGCTGTAGTTGTTGCCCGCATTGGTTGTGATACCCCGTCCCAGCCGGATTCGCTGGCTCGTCCCGTCGTCGTAGATGCCCGCAGTAGCGGCATGCAGATACGCACTATCCAGATGCACATCCCGGGCTCCGGAGATCCGGACACCGTACTGAGGGCTCGTTCCGGCGGTGCCCTGGTCATCCGTGCCCGGGTAGCAAGTGAGGCCGGTGACGATGACAGGCGAGCGCTGGAGCAGAGCCAGGCCCGCGTAACCCCCTCCGCCAGTACCGCCGTTGCGGCCATCCCGCCGAGTCATCAGGGAACTGATGATGAAAGGTCCGTTACCCGTGGCGTCAATCCGGACGCCGTCCCAACCGCATCGATCGGTAGAGCACGCGGACATCATTCCCGAGCCAGATCCGGGCCAGTTCCCCCACGCGCCCGTCAGATGGAAGCCATAACCACCGGTCCATTCAGCCCGGCAAGCGAGGAGAGTTGAATTAGCACAGTTAGTCAACTGGAATCCACTGGAGCCTACGCCGATGGCCTGGCAGTCAATCATGGTCAGGTCGGTATTACGTTCAAATGCGAAACCATTCGCATGACAGTTGTCCACCATGACACTGTGAAGGCGCCAGGAGTAGGGCCACTCGTCCGCTTCATTGGGGCCCGTCGCAACTCCATTGCCCGGCATCTTCCGAATGCAGACATCGCGTAGTACGACGTTCTGTACATTGCCCCAGGCATAGACGCCATCTGCGGTGCCGGCCAAGAACTTCGAGCCGTCGAGCATCAGATTTGTGAGGCGCTGTTCCGCATTGATCGCTGGGTGACTCCCATCGTCATCACCCGCGATGGTGATCAGGGCGCGTCCAACGAAGTTCGGAAGTGCCTGGACGTAACAGGGTGAATCGTCCTCGTTCATCCCCGGGCCCACCATCAGATTCGAGTGGGACCCCATCAGGGTCACTCCCCGGGGGACATCGAGGGGGGCAGATACGCGGTACACGCCTCGTGGGAGGTACACGACTCCGCCCGCCGCACATCCAGATAGGGCCTTTTGGAGCGCTGCTGTGTCATCGGTGCTTCCGTCGCCGGTGGCGCCATACGCAGGCGCGAGAACGTTGATCCAGTCGCCCATGGCGGGGGCCTGGGCGACGGCGGGGATCTGGCCCAGGGGTATCAGCCCGTACTCATCGAGAGTGGCCAGACCTGTTGCGGCGCCCTTCTGGGCGTTCAGCTCATCGACGACTGCCGCCCGGTCCCCGTGGGGGTCGTGGCTCAAGAGATGGGCGTTCAGACGGTCCCCGACATCGGCGGCGGCCAGGGCGACCCGGCCGCCCCCGAAGTCGACCCACAGGCGCTCAGCGTCCTCGGGGCCGTAGAAAGGCCGGACCATGCCCGCGTCGTCGGCCACCAGCTCGCTCATGGGCGAGCCGTCCAGGTCCGTCATGTCGGTTACCTGGGCAGCTCCCTCTGTGATGCCGTCCCAAACGGATCCGGTAGCGCCCGGCACACGGGCGCCTGACGTGTCCTCTGCCACGTCAGCAGGGCCACCGCCGAAAAGGTTTCGTGCCACGATTCTCACTCCTTGAATTCGGCCGCTTCGTAGACTCCGCTGATGGTGATAGTGCTTTTACGGGGGATCACAGCAAGACCATCAAGCCCCTCGGAAAGGAACCGCGGATTGGGGTAGTAGAGAAAGAGATTGCTGGTGTTCGCACCCTTGTGGATCCTGCATGACAGGCTTGTGAAATTGGGAAGCCCACCGGCTTTGGCTGTGTCGTTGTCCAAGTGGCCCAGGACTACTTGACCCAGCCGGGCGTTAGCCGTTGTCGGTAGGGTCACTCCAATGGCGAACGTGGCGCCCTTCTTCACATCCGTGTTGGTCGAGTTCTCAACCCTTAGGGAAAACCACACGAGGTTTGGGGCGATCCACCGCCAGCGGCCATTTCTGTAGTTGGACGAGATCGAGCCGGAGTTGACCATGCTTGGCGTGTAGGTACGGGACGGCCCTAGATGTCTTGCTGCTACGTAGCCCTCCTGGCCATTCCAGTACTCGACCTGTCCACCGCTCGAATTACTGTCCAGGTCATAGGAGATGGAGTTTCGGGGGGACAAGGCCACGCTCTCAGCCGCAGACCACGGATATCCGACCGAGGGGGGCATATGGAAGGGACCCCGGCGCGTCACCGTGACCGCGCCATTGCTGGCAGGGGCGTCCACGGCGAAGATAGGCATCTCCCAGACGCCGCCAATGAGGCGTTTGGGAGTCGGCTCCTTGGGGGATGTGGCCGAAGTGCCAGTGATGAGAACCATTTGGACAGCGCTCTTCGACATGTCGACCCGGATGGCTATCAGGTCCTTGCGCCCCTTCGTGGTGGCGTTCTCCGGGATGTCAAACGTCTTGGATCCGGTGAGCTGGTAATAGAAGCCGCCGACCCATGCGGAGCCAGCAGAGACACGCACCTGCCGGCCGTTCAGGACTGTGAGCGTAAAAGGCAGGTCGGTCCCGGAATAGTTTGAGTTCGTCAGCTGAAAATCAATACGGTCCCCTCCCCACGCGGCGGCCATCTGCTGCCACTGCGTCTGGGAGACAACGGAAGTCCCACCGTTGGAATTGGCCGCGTTGAAGGGGAAACTGATCTCTGCCATGTCACATCCTCGCCTCAAGGCGCCGAAGCTTTTTTTGCATTTCGTACACGGTCTTGTAGAGGTTCAAGGGCTCGCCCGTGCCCTGCTGCCCAAGCTTCGGGCTCACGTCTGCCGCGTTACCGGCATCGTCCACAGAAATGACCACCTCCCGCACAACATCGGAATACTCGGAGCCGTCCACCGCTACAGTCACGATGTCGCCTACGTAGTAATCCCGGCCGAACAGGCAGGAGTCTGTGTCAATGGGATAGATCTGGAAGTTCCCGGATTTCACTCCGTCTTGAAGTGCTTCAGCTGCGGCTTCTTCGGCAGCCTTCATGGCTTCGGCGAATTCGGCATCCGTCATGGACTCTTCCGCCTTGACGGTCTTTCCCGTGCGCCTGTCCATTTTTACGCCGATGTCGCGACGGTCTACGAACTGTTCGATTGAAATGCCCCACTCGGTTTCTGAGGCGGTGTCAACCTTCTGGTAGTAGTATCTGTCCAGTCCTTCACCAGCGCACCCGACAATGGCGCGGGTTATTCTCGGCGCGCTCAGGGTCCAGATGTATTCGCGTAGGTTTCCCAGCTCGGGGGAGAACCTCACTGACTTAGACAAGTTGCGTGGCTCGAAAATCTCCAGGTCAATCATCTGGCTCGTGGCGTTGTAAATGAAGCGGTATGCGACTCCCAGAGCTGCGAACCACTCCTCAATTTTTGAGCCGATCACGTCGAACCGTAGTGTCTCCGCTTTCCCCTTGCCAAGCGCAGAAGGGGTCAGATTGACTCCGGATATCTTGCGGTCCGGTAGAGCACCGGTTCCCAGTGCATTGTTCAACTCGTGGTAGATCATTGCTCCCGCACTCGACCAGTTCAATATCCGGCTGCCCAGAGCGGCAGCATGCTGCTGTGAGACTGGGCGGGACGTATCGGGGAAGGCTAGGCGCCTGTAAGCCAGTGAGTTGTGGCACTTTCCGCCGATATACAGTGAGCCGGGCCCAGTGTGCTGGACCTTCGTCCAATACTTTTGGAATACGTCTACCTGGCCACTCAGGAGGGGGCGAGCAACCCCGTCCTGCCGGATGACGATGCCACCCCCTTTCTCGATGAGGTCGGCCTGTGGTGTGCCGTCCTTGATGAGGATCTGCCACGAGCCTTCCTGGCATAGTCGGATAGTGAAATCCAGCGAGATCCACTCATCGATCTCACCGACCCTCTTTAAATTCTTGTCGAAAACTTCGACACGGTACCCCATGGCCCTCCTCAGATAAACGATGCGTATCGCGGGTGGAACAGAAGGGTGATGGCCGACTTGCCGGATCCGGTGACGACCGTGATCAGGGCGTCCGTGCTGCCGGGCGCCACCGGCCAGAACTCCGGATTGGTGTCGAGTCTTTCCCAGTAATTAGTTCCGCGATCGTCCCTCACGGTTTTCCGGCCCGGTCTCGTGTCGATAGTCAATGTGCGTCCTGCCGGTATGAGATCCGAACTGTCACCGGGAGGAGAAGCCTTGATGGTCGCTCCACTTGATGACGTGAGCTGAAAAGACCTGATGGGGCCGCGTAGGTCCCAGACAGGCCAAGCTTCGACATCTCCGGGGTTCTCAATGATCAGGGGTTCGCCGTCCCCGCCCAACACGCCCTCGCTGATCTCCATGGGAAAGAGGTTCTTGCTGTCGCTGAGGAGCGGATCCCCGGTGCCGAAGCTCCATTTGATCGAGCGGGGGGACAGGGGATAGAAGTACGGGTCCATGGCAGTGAAGTTCAGCGCGTACTTGGCCCAGGTGAAACCGGCCGTGTCTCCCTCGGCGCCCTCCATCCCGCCTTTGTAGTAGGCCGCAAGCTGCCGTGTCTCCCCGCTCCATTCGGTGAACCGGATAGCGCAGTAGCCATTCCTGGGATTGAGCGCCTGAAAGAGTTTCCGCTTCAGGGAATTTACGGTGGGCCTGTCTACTCCGTAGAGGAAGACCGGGATCATGATCTCTCGTGCAGACGCACGCGTAGACCTGAAAATTGAACCGTCGAGATTCGGTGATTCATCCGAGAAAAGCTGATAGAGGGGCATATCCAGCCCGGTCGCCCCGGGCTGGATCAGAATCCCGGGCCATACGGTATTGCTGACGGAGGTGAGAGGGATTGCGTCCCCCTCACCATTGCTTCCGGCGAGTACCACACTCGTACGCCCCCACTCCTGAGGTACAGGGGGTAGATCCCTAAGGGATTCCGGTACCCTCGGTGCCGCCTTGGCGGGAAGTGGCATAGGGCCTCCTTACAAGGGAGTCGTGTAGAGAGCTTCTGCCGTTTGGAGAGCCCGCATTACGGCTTGAGGGGTGGGCTCGTCCTTCGCCTCATGAATGTGGATCTCGTACCGGCGCCCAGCCACCATGTCCCGGGTCTCCTGGTCGGTATAGACACGTGCGCCTCCACGGCCGAAGTCGACCAGTTCAGGACCGCGCTCCCCGACCATTGCGAGACCGGGGGATGCAGACATTGTTCCTGTCGCATAACCAGTGTTGCCGGCCAATACTGACTGCCAGCGAGAGCCGTAGCGATTACGGGCGTAGTTCAAGCCTGCGTAGATGTTGGCGAGCGGGTTGACGGAAGTTCCGTAACTGAATGGCCCCGTCCCCTTGAACATGCCGGCAAATGCTTTGAAGGTGGGGCCGATTACCTGCATCAATCCCACAGACGGATGTCCGGCAGCCCAGTTGCTATCCCACTTGTTGACGATGTTGGGGTTACCGCCAGATTCCATGTTGATGCGGTAAAGGACCGTACTCAAAGCAGATGCAGGAAGCCCCAGCATGCTCAGAGCCTGAGCCGCAATGACACCCCATCGTTTAGCGCCACTGCCTTCAGGTAGTGAGGCCGCGGCGGAAAATTCCGGTACATCGGCACTGACCTTGGAACCGCTTCTGAAATCAAAGAGTCCCTTAGTGTTCGGCATGGACTCCCGCGCGTTCTCCATGAATCCGTCGAACACGCGGCCCGCATAGCCGAGAGGGGAATCCTTGATTTCTTTAACGGTGTCGACCATCCCGATTAGGTTGTTGTAGGACCCGGAGACGATGTCTCCGATATCCCCGAAAACATTGCTGAACGCATCGACCGGGTTAGTGATTGTGTCCCAGATGGACCCCAAAGAGTCAGTGACTCCGCCCCACAGATTGCCCCAGACCTTTTCCAGTGTTTCCATGCTGAAGAGGTGATCGAGGTATGCTCTACCGCGATCGACAATGTTTCCATTCCCTCTCCAGACGTCAGTCCAAAAATAGTCTGCCTGGACCGGAGCGAAAGCGCCGCCAAGAATTCCGGCCGCCTGTCCTACAAGGGTGGGGACCTTTTTGAGGACGGTGAAAACGTCCTCAGTCATCCAGTCGTACATGCCACGGAACTTCTGTGCCCCAGCGGAACCACCCGCATTTGCGGAATGATCTCCGGTGCGGAGGATTCCCCCCTGAACACTCCCGCCGAGTTGGTCAGAAGTGCCGTCGAGTTTCATCGTCTTGAGCATGGCGGTGCCCACGGGATAGATGTTCTGGAGTTCAATCAGTTCCTTGACTTGGGCAAGGTCGAATTTCCCTCCGCCACCGGTACCCCGGGCATGGCGCGAGATCTTTCCACGGACTGCGAGGGAGTTCCAAGCGTTGATGGTCTCCTCGCCGATATGGTTCGTGACCTCGGGGCGAAGAACCGCCTCACCGGGAGTGAGGAGAGTGGGGATCTTGTCTGCCCAGGGCTGATACCCCGGCATGACCCCAGCGAAGGAGACGTCCGAAGGCTGCATGACGCCGCCTCGGGCCCTCTTCTTGGGCTTGCTCCCGCTTCCGCCTCCACCAGGGGACTTCTTGCCGATCCGGTCAAGCGCCCCGTCTAGGCCGTCACCTTCGGTATGGGCCTTCTTAAGCGCCTTCTCCAGGTCCTGTACCGCGTCGGTGATCTTCTTCAGTGATCTGCCGTTGAGGAGCCCCACGCGGCCAGCGAGGGAGCTGGCGCCCGTTCCCTGCCCGATCTGCCTGTACGAGTCCTCGGCCGCATTGGTGAGCTTCTTGAACTCGTTGATGATGTCGGTCAGCTTGCGCTTGTTCAGGTTCGCGGCACGACCAGACGCAGACGACGACATAGCACCGTCGCCGATCTGGTCCGCAGCCCTCTTGGCAGCGTCGCGGAGTTGGTTGACCGAGCCCGTGACTCCCTTGACATGCTTGCCGTTGAGGGCACCGACACGAGCGTTTCCGGAAGTGATCTGCTTACCGGCCTCTTCGGCTCCCGATCTGAGCTGACCAAACTCCGCGGTGACCTTGGTGAGCTTCTGGCCGTCCAATGCAGTGACATTGTCCTTGACTTTGCTCAGTTGCGTGACGGTATCCCGAGCCGCCTTCTCAGTCTTTTCGATCTCCTGCCGAAGCTGGTCAAGACCTGTGTTGTTGGTCTGCTGGGCCTGTGTCCGGACGGAGTTGACGGCGTTCTGAGCCGCGTTGGCAGCACCCTGGACGGAGGTCTGACCGTTGCCGGCGAGGGCAGACGTGATCTGGCGCATTGACTCGCGGTTGGTCTCGCGCAGCTCGTCGCGCAACTGGTTGGCGCTGTCGCGGGCTTCACGAATCTGATCCTCCAGGGCGCGTATCTGCCGCTCTCCCTCAGTCCCACGGGAGTCACGTCCCATGAAGCCGTCCAGGAGCCGCGTCCGGGCCGACCGGTCGTCACCCTGACGGTTGGTCGTCCGCTGCTGGCGGTATGCGTCCCGGCCCGCCTGACGAACGGCCGCACGTGACGAGCCGGAATCCTGAGCGTCCTCCCGCGCTGTGCGGGCTGCGGCACGCTGGCTACGGATGTCCCGCTGTCCCTCGTAGGCGCGTACACCCGCTCGGGTCACCGCTGCGGCCGGAGCGAAGAGGCGGCCGACCAGGCCCACGGCCTTACCGATGACCTTTGACAGGAGGCCCACAGCGAGGATCAGGGGGCCCCACTCAAGGAGGAACCGCCCGACACTCGCGGCAACATCCGCCAGTCCAGAATCCTCAAGCCATGTGGCTGCCCTGTCGATCGTGCTGATGAACTGACCAAGCGAATCCAGGAAGAGACCAAGGAAATCATCAACCTTCGGGAACCACTTCTTGGCCAGAGCCTCTACCTGTTCCAGGATCCCGCCGGATCCCGCGAGCTTGTTACCGAGATCCGTGTACTTGTATTGCCCGCCCTCGTCCTTTGCAACGAACAGGTTGCCCAGTTCGAAAGCCGCACGCTCCTTCATCTGCTGAAGGCGACCAGTGATTGTCTCGCTGGTCATTTCGGCGGCGAAGCCCTTGGAGCCCCTGCCCGTCTGGCTTCCTGGATAGGCTTCAGGGTTCCAGTAGTTGAGCATGGCGTCCATGATCTGAGTACCAGAGACACCCCCGCCATCCTTTGCAGGCGTTCCAATGACCTTCCACATTTCCTGCGAGTTCTTGAACCCCAGGATTGCGGCAAGTTCAGCAGCCGGCATACCGGATGCGGCTGCGAGCTGCTTCACATTCTTCGTGGGCGCACGGTCCATGTCCATGATCATGTCCATCGCGTACATAGCGCGCTGGAACTGAGTAGGATTCAGGTTTCCGGCCCGTGCCATCGAGTCACCGATAGCCATAATCAAATCAGTCGTCTTACCGGCAGCCTGGTTGGCCGCCCCCGTACGCGTACCCGCATCCGAGCTGTACCAGTTCTTGTCAGCACCAGCAACAGAGCGGATGAGCTTCATCTGATACTCGTGCATCACGTCGATGGAGAACGGCGTATTGATCGCGTAGTTTTGAATGGCTTCCATCTGGGCCGCAGAAACAGACTTCGAAACACCAGCAGAAGTGAGGCCGAGCTGACCCAGAAGGCGTTTGTCAGCGTTCTCGACGCCGACAGCTGTTAGGGCAGCACCAGCGGTAGCGAGCGGGGCCAGGAAGCGCGTCGCGAGGATGTTCGCAGCCTCATTGATCGACATGCCGACCTGATCAAACCAGGTGCCCATCCGGCGGAGACTGGTCTCAGTGCGCTTGAAATAGCTCTGCGTAGTGGTGTTAGCCGTGTTGATGTTCCGGTTGATGTCCCGGATCTGGTCCCGGAGTTGGACCATGCGGCGCTGCTGATCAGCAATCCCGTCCTGAAGTGTCGCCCGCTGTGCGGCAGCCTGTTCCCTGAGGGCTGCAACCTGCTGACGCGCCGCCTCGCGCTGAGCGGCTACCTGCTGCCGCAGGGCTTCACGCTGGGACGCCAGGGCAAGCCGGGCTTGCTTCTCCGCCTCCCGGCGCTTCTCCTGCTCAATGCGGTCGTGCTCGCGCTGAGTCTGGATCAGGAGCTGTCGGCGCTCGCGGTCCAGGTGCTCAAGAGCGGTTTGACGCTCGCGCGCGGTCCGCTCCTCCAGGCGCACAGTCTCACGCAGAGCGGTCCGAGTCTGAGCGGACGTCTGTTCCAGAAGCCCCTGCTTCTGCTCTTCGGCCTGGCGGAAGGCGCGGAAGCGCTTGACTGCTTCCTCGCCGTACTCCTTGGTGAGCTGCTTTTCGATCCTCTTCAGGGTCTTGGCGGAGTCCTTGGCCTCGACCTCAACCGTCTGCCTGGCCCTCTTCGCCTGCTTCTGCGTTTCCTTCGGCAGGCCGGCAAGGCCATCTTTAGCGGCCTTTGAGACCTCCTTGGCGGCCGTCGCGCCAAGCGTTGCCATCTCACGGTGAACCCTGCGGCGAAGGTCTTGCATGTCCTTCTGGAGGACCTTGGGAATGATTTCGATGTACCCGGTACCGACCTTGATCGGTCCGCGTCCTTCTGCCATTGGACCTCCTAGAGGCTGCTCATCCGCCCGAAGAAGCTGGTGAGTTCATGGGCGTTGCTGAACACCGGCTCTAGCTCTGGCCCTGACGCGGTCTGCGGCTCCGAGGCGCCGGGCCGTAGTAGTGGTGCAGGAATCTCAAGGCCGCGCGCATCCTCGTCTGGGACGTTGGCTTTGAGGAACAGGAAGTTCGAGAGTTCAAGTGCGTCCGAGATGCGCGCGAGGAAGTAATCTTGTTCGCCCCATGTGGCCCGTTCATCCATGGCCATCAGCAGAGTTGAACGTCCGGGCTTGCGCATAAGGGAGTTGATGAGTACACCGAGTCGACGCAGCGATAGCCGCCCACGCCACAGGTCCAGGAAGTCTACGCCGAAGAACTCCATCAGGTCCGCTTCGAGTTCACCTGGGAAATCCTGGATTACGTGGACGACTGACATCAGTTTCCCGAGTCGAGATCCAGCCCCTGCGCTTCGGACATTTTCTTAGCGAACTCGCCGAAGTCCTCGATGTCAGGACGGGTGGCGAGATAGGCGGCCCACTGGTCCTCGCCAAGTATCAGTTGCGTCGCCACGATCTCATCGTCCGTCATCAGAACCTCAAGGGGAAAGTTCTTCGGGTGACGGAGCTTAAATGTGAGACCGCGGTGCTGAAACGTGACGTGACTGTTGGTCGCCTCGGACTTGGCCGCAGCAACCTTCTTGGCACCGTTCTTCTTTGAGGCGCGGTTTTTCTGAGCTGACATAAGGAGACTCCTTGGCCTGTCTAAGAGGGAGATGCCGGAGTGTTACCCCACCCCGTCTCGGGGGTAGTTAGGCAACCTCTGTAACGATGTCATCGTTGGTCAACACGAAACCAAGGCCGCCGGCGGAGTCCAATGCCTCTATGGTCAACTCAAACTTGCCGTTCTCGGTGCGTGAAAGCTGAATAGCGCCCCGGTCCGAAATCATCGCGCGAGGGATCACGCACCGGCTCCTGATGGCGTTCTGGTTCCAGTCGACGACAATGGACAGCTCCCTGAGGTCCGGAGTAGAGGAGAGGTCAAGCCGGAAAACGCCGGTCCCAACTGGCGTCGGATCATTCGACATGACCTCAAGCCACTCGGCGCCCCAGAAAAGCTCAGTCGTAACCTGGTTGGTTTCCTGAAGAGTTGCCTTGATGGAGAAACTGGCGGAAGTCACTGTGTAGAGCACAGGACTGGCCGACTGCCACGCATTCACGGGCTGAGTCTCGATGGCTGGTGTCAGAGTTACGCCGCCCTCATCGACATACCCGAGCGCCTTGAACCCGGTTGGAGGCGTCGCACCATCACCCAACTCGGTGGGCGGCGTGGTCGCGCCGGGAGCTACGTAGATAGCTCCGTTTGGGGCAAACCGAATATTCTTTGCGTCATTCGCCATAGAAGATCTCCTGAGTGCGCAAAAGGCCCCCAAGTGCAGGGCTTGAGTCGCTAGGGTTGAGGGATGAAAGATGTCTATGTCCTGCATGCGGGCGCGGTATCAGCAAGTCTCTTGCTCGACCCCACGGGTAATCAACCCGCCATTCTGTCTGAGGTCGCAGTACGGCCGGATGATCAAGGGCAGGGGTGGGGGAGTGAAATCCTCAGAATGGTTTGCGCTGAGGCAGACGCTGAAGCCATCACGCTCATGCTGTCCGTTGATCCTGGACCGTACGGACTTTCTTACGAAGCTCTGAGGGCCTGGTACGGCCGCCATGGGTTCGTGGGAGATTCATCCGACGACGTCATGATTCGGGTACCTCATGCTTCGGAATAGAAGACAGCCACTTGCCCGCAGTAGACGTGTTCCCGTGAGGACTCGTCAGGGTCGTACTTCGGAGAGTCGATCTCCTCAACATCCAGCACGAGGGCACTACCTACCGCAGTGTCCGGGAGATCCTCTAGAAGCTTCTCGCGGACAAGAAGGGACAGGTCAACGGCGCCCTTACGGTCCATCGAGTATGCGGAATACTCAACGTCGACTCTGTCCATGCGGTCTCGGATCACGCGGAAGCCGCCCATGTGCTCTAGGTAGACGGCGGTTTCCCCGGTGACATGGTTGTTGAGGTCACCCAGCACTGATCCGTTAGGGATCTCTGCGAGGGAGCTGAGATAGATGACCAGAAATTCGATTGGGTCGATCCTCATTTCACCTTCATCCTCAGAAGGGCGCCCTTGAGGTACCTACGGCCCTTGACCCTTCGGCCTCGGGGGCTGGTGAACCCCCGTTCCTGCAACATCGCGTGACGGACCCTGGGATCGTTCTCGATCAGGACGTTGCCGAACCAGCCCTCATGCGAGAGCTGCACGTACGCCTCAAGGTTCTCCTTGACCGCGTTCCAGGGCAGGGCGCCGTGGCTCCTCCGGGGAGCGTCAGTAATCGCCCTGTGCAGCAGCTCGCCCGTGCGCTTGGCCACCAGGTCCCTGACACCCGGGAGCGCAAGGGCCTCTCGCTGCCAGCCCTGGTGAAGGACGAGCCTCGTACGGGCGCTCTTGGGCTCGGTCATCGCAGAGCCCTCCAAATGGACACCTTCAGGTGCCGGCGGGAGGTGTGGCCCCACCGTTCGGGTTCTCCCTCGACCTCGTACGCGTGGCCGTCGAACTTCACCCTGTCGCCTGCGGCGACGGCGGCCGTGTACGGCAGGAAGGCCGTATAGCGCTCTTGGGACTGGTCCCTTGCAGGGGAGGCAAACTCATATGCCTTGTCGGGCTGGACAGATGCGAGGCCAGCCCAGACCTTCACGGCCTGGTCCCAGTCGGGTCGGCTCGTGTACGCGGCCTTGACCCTCTCGGTAGTACGCCAGACCTCCACAGGGTCAGTCATGGGAATCAACCGGCCTCCTGAGGGTGAGGGCCGTGCCCTGGCGGCGAAGAGTGAGGGAACCGATACGGCTCCGCCTGTATGGCGTGAGGCTCGTCCGGGATGCCTGAGAGAGCGTCTGCGCCGAGCTGGGCGCGGAGAACTCAACCTCGACTTCTCCCACTCGCTCCCTGCCGATACCCGGTGCGAGAGCAAGCCAGCGGATGACCTCGGAACAGGCAACGGCCCTGACCGAGGCAGGTACAACCTCGTAGCCCCAAGAGGCTGTGAGGACCACCGCGGATTCGCCCCAACCGTCTTTGTGGGTCAGCTGTCGACCGTTGAAGGTCCATCCGGTGACCTCCCGTCCGTCTTGCCGGGCGCCGGCAACGGTAAGAAAGGTCCGATAACGAAGGGGAATGGGGAGGACGCAACTATTCGCTGGGTAGAGGGTGATGGACTGGCCAAGTCGCCTGTCCATGTCCCTCCCGCAGTAGTCTTCAATGAGTCCACAGACGTCCTCAAGGAAGGCCGCGATGCGAGGATGCTCGTCCAGGAGGACGGGACGCCCGAGGCGGGCAGCTACGTCCTCAGTGTTTGCCAGTGGCATGCGAACTCCCTAAGTAGTCAGGGGAGATCAGCCGCCAGCGGGAGCGGTCTCCGTGATGGAAATCTTCAGACCACGGACGAACTTCTCACCGATGGTCGTGCCACGAACCGAGTAATCCGGGTCTTCCTTGATGGTGGCAAGGCCGTACATCGTGTCGAGCCCGATGGTGTCCGACTTCTGGTTGTAGTTGTAGTCAACCAGCATGCGGGTAGCAATGCCGTTCACGTTCTGGATGGAGCCGGTAACGGCACCCATCGGCAGAGCCGGGCAGGCAGAAGCAATCAGCATGGCCGACTTGTGGAAGAGGAACATCTCCAGGCCGAAGCTGTTGTGAATCACGATGTCAAAGCCGTAGATACGGCCGACAGTTGCACGCCGAAGTGCGTTGGTGTCGCCGCTGTAGTCCACGGCAACAAACTCCGGGTCCTTCAGCAGGATTGCCTCAACCTCAGGACCAGCAATAAGGTATCGCTCCGAAGTCGGAACAAGCGCAAGGTTCATGTTCATTCGCGCGTCGACCAGTGCGGCACGAATCGCAAGAGCGCGGGCGCTCATGTTCTCGCCCGTACCGTCCGCCTGCGGAATGCTGACCGCAACGTCACCGCCAACGGCTTTAGCCTGAGCAGCCGTCAGGCCTGATCGGTTGATGTTTGCCTTGATGAAGGCGGCAACCGTGTCATCGAAGTACTCGGCGAAACCTCGGGTGAGCTTGGTGAGGACCTGAGCGCCGAACTGGCGGAGGTCAAAAGCTACTTGCTCCATGCCGAGCGCAGTCGCGTTAGAGGCCGAAGTAGTGAGCTGGACTGGGAAGCGGGTCTCGTTCACGAAGCCGTTTGGCGCCCGACGATCAACGTCGGGAAGTGGGCGGTCCGAAGCCGCCGCAAACACGTTCTTGTCACCCGTGATCGGGTTCTTGATCGGAGTCGAAATACCCGACTCCTGAACCGGAATCCCCCTGCTCTCTCGGTTGACGTTGATGACGTCACCGACTCCACCAGTGAAATTCAGCTCCGAGTACCGGGCTGGGATACCACCAAGTGTGAGCTGACGGTCAAGAATCCCAAGTGCGGCAATGGTTACCTGCACCGGGTTCAAATTGAAGTGGTGCTGAGTTGGCATTCGGCCTCCAAGAGGGCATGAAAAAAGCCCCCCAGGGATGGAGGGCTGAAAGACGGAGAGGCTTAGAGGAACGAACCCCCGGCGATGAAGTCAGCAAGTTCCGTGGGGTCGTTGCTGCTGAAATCGCCGGAAGTACCTCGGTTGTGACCAGCCCCCGCAAGGTGCGGGAACTCCGATCCGGAAGCCTTAGTGGGCAGGGACTCGACAAACGCCCTGACCGCATCCGCGTCAGGGCGGCTGTCGTCGCCAGCGAAGCGGTTCAGATCCAGATAGGAGAGGTCAGGGAGGTCAGCACCAGCTCTGAGGGCCTGAAGCTGAAGCTCAGCCGTCACCAGCTCGGTAGAGACCTCTCCAAGGGCGGACGTCCGGCCCTCGATGCGAGCGGTTTCAACGGCGCGCTCCTGCGCTGCCTGAAGCTGCTGAAGCTCCGTGCGGGTCGTGTTGTAGTTGCTCTCGTTCTGGCGAGAGAGAGCCTTCCAGCGGTCTCGGTCGGCGGTGACCGCCTCCAGCGTTGGAGAGGCAGGAGGCGTGACAGGCGGAGTGTCCGAAGGATTGCCCATTGTCTTGGGGGTTGTGGAACTCTCGCCGGCACCATCGTTCTCAGTTGTCATACACGGTTCCATTTCGGAAGAGGGGCCGTGCCGTTTCGGCCGGTCATGTTTTAAATAGGCGCCGAACGCATCTGGATAGGATGCCGTTTGACTATTGGCGCCTCATGCGCTTCCCTACATTCATGCAGGAATTCACTCCGTATTCCGCGGGCGAGATTACAGACGAAATAGTCGATGCGGCTTACGAGATCGCTGATGGCTGGTAACAGGGCACTCGAATTGACTGGGAAGAGTTGCTGTACCGCCTCGATGGCACAGAGCTGAAGGACGGACGGAAGCTCTACATGCCGGAAGACATGTTGAGTCCGGCTATCGCAGCCCTTAAGAAGGCTGTAAACGCGGCTAGGAGAGAGGGATAGTCGTGAAAGCTGAGGGGGCTGGCTTGCTAGGAGTCAGCCCCTAACCTCGTTGATCTTTCGGGCAGCGTTTCCGCTGTTGCCCTGCGGAGGCTTTGAAGCGTCCTGCTTGGCGGCAATAGCTGCGGGGTCGTGCCGGGGTTGAGGCGGCGGCATGAGCTTCTGAATCTCGGCCTGAGCCATAGCGTCCTGCTTCCGCATTTCGCGGAAGTCGGATACCTGAGAGGAGGTAAATCCCGCCTCGAACCACAGGAATTCGAGGGGAACGTCAAGCTGCTTCAGCTTGAGCAGTGCGTCAATGTGTTGCGCTTCAGTGCGGTACTCGGGGTCACGCCAACGCGTCTCCATTTCGAAAGCGTCCTGGCGCTTGTCGTCTTTGACTGCAAAGCACAGTCTGATGATTCGCTCCCAGGATTCACCGAAATGAAGCATCCGCTCACGGACCTTAGCGACTAGTCCGGCCTCGGCCGAGATGATCGCTTCGCCGGAAGGCGTGTTGGAGGAGTTGACCAGGAAATAATGACTGGGGACCCTGGAGACGGTGGCGAGATGTTGAACGAGCATGTCAACCAACGTCACGTAATTCTTAAGGTCAACCGGCTGGAATACGCCGAAACTCGCGTTGGGGTCCTCAGCCTGCAAAAGCTTGTCCAGGCCGACATTGAACGGAGCAACAGGGTTGCCGTTCTCGTCCTCCTGAATCTCAATTCCCGTGACCCAGCGCTGAGGATAAGCAGCCATCTCGGATGCCGTCAGGGCATCCATGGTGATCTTGTTGATTGCATCCTGGATCGGTACGCAGTTCGCGAGATCAGAGGTGGGCTCCATGCCGAGCCGAGATCGGTTCTCGAAAGGCACGACGGGAACCCTCTTCAGGGGGTTCGACTGCCGTACGCCCTGGTCCCATTCGGTCGTGCCGTATGCGACCTCATAGACGTACTCCTCGGTCCACAGCGTGACCTGTTGCCGGCCCCAGGCATCCATCTCGAACCGTGCCGCAGCCTCCAGCTCCCAGAGGGAGCCGGGCTTGTAGCTGACGGCCATACGGCTACCGGGGACGGGCGTGATGGTCGGCTCGCCCTGGGCGTCCGCCCAGACGACGACGTATGCGATACCCGTGATCAGAGACTCAAGGTGCACCGAGGTCGAGTAGGCATCCATGCAAGAGCGCTGCCAGAAGGACCGTGCATCCCTGCCGTCGTCTTGGCCCGGAATGCGGAAGGAGTCGACATGAAGGCGCTCATTCGTGGCGTCGATGATCGTGCCGCAGAAGTTGTCTCGCCACTGCTCAAAAACACTGGCGAAAGCGGCCTTATAGCGCATCTGTGAGAACGCAAGCTTCTGCTGCTCTCCCTCATAATAGGCGGAGTACGCCTTAGAGGGGTGCATTGGACCCGGTATCTTTCCGTACAGATACATGAGCCACTGTTCCGGATTCTCTGGCTTACCGATGAAAGAGGTGTGGCCTCTTGGCGGAACGATCATAAATGGGCCCCCTTAGAAGCCCACTACGCGGCTCCTGCGAATCTTTAGACGTCCATCCGAGATGGCATCGGCTCTGGCCTCCAGAGCTAGAACGGAACAAACAGCTAGGTCGATCTTGCGCTTAGAGCGCGGACTGTCCTTCTGGATGAGAAGGCCCTGAGGGACTTCCCGAGTAACGGCGTTGAGAACGTGTCGGGTCAGGTGATGGTCTCCGTCATGCTTCAGGTCATTGACCATTGCAGCAGTACGGAACCGTTCGACAGCCTGAGCCATTCTCGTCGGCTTATTGGTCCAGAACTCGTAAACGATGTCGTCCCCGTGCTCGATGGCCCAACGGCCGATGTTCTCTTGCCAGTAGGGCGGGTCAGCGTAAAACCATTCGACGCGATAGCGGCGGAACGTTTCTGCTACTGCGGCCTCTACAGCGAGAACGTCAACTTCCCAATCATCAGGAGCATTCTCGGGTCGCTCCCAAACCCCAATGACGAAAAGCTTGGCATCGCGCAATCTGATTGCGACCAGCCCTGTTGCGTCACCGCGGATCGATCCGTCGAAACCGCAAGCCACTTGATCCCCAGGAATGATCGCGTCCTCCTCATCGAGGCAGGCGTCCCACTCGGCCTTGCTCATCCAGCCGTCCGAGGACTCCGCGATCTGGTTGAAATAGAAGCGGCAATATGTGCTGTCGGGAGTCGTGCGGTCAAACAGGATCGTTCGCGTCAGACCCTCAATGTCGGCCCATGACGCGTCGCCATACGCTTCAATAAGAGCGGCGCGGACCTTCTCCGCATCCCGAAGATCCTCCAGGGCAATGGAACCCTCAAGGCAGTCGTACAGCCAATAGCCCTGCGCGACCATCTCACTCTCGTGAATGATCTGGGCCACGCTGTCTTCGTTCGGGTTGTAAGCGTTAGTCGTGCAGACCCAGCGGGAACCCGCCTTGGTGGTCTTCTCGATATTCCGCTTCAGAGTTTGATAGAAGTCCGGACCACCGTTGGAACTAACCCAGTGATGGACCTCGTCCATAAGTGCGAATCACGCAATGACCGGGGCCCCAGCAGACGAGTCCACTGGGGCCCCGGACAAAGGTCGGGCGATTCCCCTCGTTAGTCCTGCCGGCGGTAGCCTTCGGCTTGATGGAACCGGGCTTGCCGCTCTTGAACTGGACCACCATCTTGCCGATGTCCAGGCCGTAAACTGCTTCGGCTGGAGACTCCGAGAGCATTCCTCGGATCATGTCCATGGTCTGCTCTGTTTGGTCCAGCGCGGTAGCGCCTATCTGCACGACCGGCAAAGGGACAGGCTTACCGACAGGAAGACCGAACGAATCGAAATGGGAGAACCTGCAAGGGCCCAGGAATTCGGCAATAGCGAGGGCAGCAAGGAGAGGTGTCTTCCCCCAGCCCTTTGCACGTCTTAGAGTGGCTGCCGAGTAGTGCCATGATCCGTCAGGCTTGATGGCGTAGAACCACAAGACGAATCGGAGCTGCTCGGGGTTGAACAGCCAGGGCTCACCGGCCCTGTCACCGTCAGGCTGGACGATGAACTTCTGAGCCCATCGGATGATGCCGTAACCGAGTGTCTCAGTAGGCTTCGGGACCCCTGCGGGAAGATTTCCTGTCTGCAAGGATCACCGCCTATTTAGGAGCCGTTCAGTAGCTTGTAAAGCTCCTCGTCAATGTCCATCTCCACACGGGCCGGAGAAGGTGCCGCGGTCTCTTCCTCGCCCGGCTTCTGGAAAGTCATTCGGAGCCGCGAACGATCCTCAACCGTGGCCCCCCACTTGGCGACCCGCTGACGGATCTCACCGGCTAGCTTCAAGTCGCCCTTGAAGAGGCCATCAACGAGCTTTGTTGTTAGTTCCAGCTCGGCCCAGTCGGTCTCAGCCCATGCGGCCGTCTGCGGCGCGGTGCTCCACGTCTTCCAGAACCGCTTGGCGCCAGAAGTTGTGATCCCGAGTCCCTTAGGCAGCTCACGGCCCTTCTGGGCCTCCGCCGGCAATGTCTGTGCTCCCGGGTGAACGTTGCGTCGCTGAGCGTTCTCCTTGGGGGCAGGTCCTCGTGTCATCGGAGCTGCACCCCCGGCACATCGAGGCCGTACCCGTACAGGTCGCCCAGGTCCTCAAGCTCAGAGGCCGCCTCCTGGTGCCAGCGCACCTTGCTCTGAGCACGGTTCGGTTGGGTCACTGACCTCAGGTGGGAGTCCTCGGGCGGCTCCGCCTGGGCGTCGTACATTGGTGCATCACTTCCCTGAGGTGACAACAAAAAAGGCCCCTCCTCGGGGGCCTGGCGGTCTGATCAGCAGGGCTCGAACCTGCGGCCCCTCGCTCCCAAAGCGAGTGCTCTACCAGCTGAGCTATGACCAGATGACGGGGCGCCGGAGTTGAACCGGCCCGCCGCCTTTTCCCTCGGGTGACTAGCCGTCGGTACTCGGGCAGCGCTCTCCGTGAGCTTGCCCCCAGCCCTATCGTTGCGCCGGTCAGAGCGCTATTTTCGGGCCTTGCGCTCCCTGCCGGATTCGAACCGGCGGCATCCACCTCGACAGGGCGGTGTTCTATCCGCTGAACTAAGGGAGCGTGCGCGTGTTACGTTGTGAAATTCGAACCCGTGTCTCGACCCGCTCCGGACCCTCGATCCTTAAGGAGTAGGTTTCTACAGTGGTGGGAATTCATTAGCTGCGGGATCGAAGGACCGTAGATTGACGGGACGGGGCCAACGACCCTCCTCTTTGAGCTTTGCCACGTTCGCCAGCAAGTGGGCAGGGAGTCGTAGCACGTCAAGCTCCCCAGCACCTGTCGGCACTGAAAGTCTGTGTCCGCAGCTCAGCTCAAGGACCTTCCTGGCCTCGTTGTGCGGTACGGACTTGACGTCGACCGTGACAGCTTCGTAGCAGCTCGGGCAGTGCAAGGTGGCGTCCATGAGAGGTTCGCTACCCAACTTCGGTACTACATAGGCGTGTTACGGGATTCGAACCCGCGCTACCGCCTTGAAAGGGCGGCGTCCTGGGCCACTAGACGAAACACGCTAGCCATCCGTCCCCTGATCAGGGGGAGTTTCAGGCTAAGGGGAGCTACCCCGCCGTTGACCATCCTGGATTTGAACCAGGGACCCCGCCCTTATCAGGAGCGTGCTCTAACCTGTCTGAGCTAATGGCCAGTGCCGGTTTTCGCAACGTAGCTCCGGAAACTACGGACGGGGAGAGTTTTGAGTAGGAGTGGTACCGTCAATCACTCCTAGTTAGCCCTGGCGGACTCGAACCGCCGCGCCCCGGGATTTCACTCCGGTGCTCTCCCGTGACTGAGCTAAGGGCCGTTACTTCTTCCGCCGGTCCCTGGCCGTCTTCTCCTCGTGGCATCGCCGGCACAGGGTCTGTGCGTTATCGAGCGCCCATGTACCGCCCTTGGCGATCGGCAAGATGTGATCGACCTCCAGGCGCTCACAGGCGCCGCACACAAGACAGGCGAAACTGTCACGAGCCAGGGCCCTGGGCCGGACCTGTCGTTCCCAAGCACTGTCCTTGAGCAGGTTCCTGGCGCTCTTGCGGGCCCAAGGCTGCTCGGACGGGGCATGCTCCCCGCATCGGCCTGCGCGAGCGGTCCGCTTAGTGCAGCCATGCACAAGGCAGATGGAAGCGGCGCGCGGCATACTCACCCCCGTTCGATCGCGTGTTCTGGGTGAGTGTTTCGCTCACGGCTCTGAGGGGTGGGCTGGTTCTTGCCTTCGGATCTAAGCCGTGACCCCCGGCGGCTTCTGGTCTGGCGCCGGGGTCACCCTCTGCCCCCGTCCTACGCCTGGGCGGCGTGGTCGGCCCGGAGACTCGGCCGAGAGGAAAGCTTAGATAAAGGGAGTCCTTGATTCTGCTTACCAAGTCATCACCATTACGCTACTCTCAGTAAGAGAGTAGCTACTGATCTAAGTAAACTTCGCGTCTTTCACTCTCGCTAGGTATGTACTTGTCCTGTGAGGTGGCATCGGACGCGAAGCGGGGGACTGAGACCTGGATCACAGTGCCGTGATTGGGCGGTGTAGGCGCGTAGGCGGTGCCGGTAGAGTCGGCTACGGCTCCGCGCTCCCGTCCGCTGGAGGTCAGTGAACGTTGAACGAGTGATCGGAATGGCGCGTAATGAGGAAGCCGATTCTCCCTGACAACGCTGAACTGCTGAAGAGAGAAGCACTCGGCATGTCGCGTGCGGAGATCGCCGCCGAGTTCGGTGTAAGTCGACAGGCAGTCGCAAAGCGCTTCAATGACATGGGCAAGTACAGTCGCGGGCCCATCCAAGATGTGACCGCCGCACTTCCATGGGACATTGCTAACCACCCGGCTAAGAAGAAACTGTGGGCACAGCAGCCGTACCTAGGGCTCAGGGCGTTTCTCCGGCAAAGGATGGGTGCCGAAGTTTCTCAAAGGTCTCAACTGGCGCTTAGAGCCTTCCTTAATCATGTTGTCCAAGGCGAAGTCCTGGACCTACATGAAACTCAGGGGGCTCACTACGTTCCGCGCGATCCCGAGCGGGACGGGGAGCTTGTCATCAGGTGGCCCAGGTCTGTCCCGCTCGACGACGAGCGGAAAGCGTTGTTCCGTCTAAAGGTGGTTGAGGCGCCCCCAGAGAGTTAGACGGGGTTCTAGTGCAGGGCCCGTGCCGGAGCTGTGCTGAGCGGGGCTATTTTCTTAATTCTGATACGAAACGCGGGAGGCGCCCACGCTTAGTGACGGGGGCGCCTCCTGGGGGACTGGCTTAAGGTTTCTGGCGTTCCTCGGCGGCGTCGCTTGAGGCCCACCACACGCCAAGAGCGAAAAGGGTTTCCACTCCGACGTTTTGATACAGCTTGGCGAGTTCGTTTTTTACTGTACGAAGGCTCAGATTCATTTCCTTCGCAATCTGAGCGAGGGCGTATTGCTTGGCCAGAAGTCTGAGGATCTGCCGGGACCTGGCGTTGGTCGCTCCGTCTGTCGGCTGGGCGGTCTTTCCCCCCAACCAGGGCTCTGCTCGATCCCACTGATCCTCATAGATGCTCTCCAGGAGTGCCAGCATACCGGAATTCGTGACTTTGAAAGCTCTGGCCTTACTGCGCTCACCTGTCAGATCGGAGACGAAAGCGAATTTCCCGTCAATAATGATCATTCGAGTGATGTGAGCGGACAGCGTCCGCACCTCCGCGCCGTGAGCGCTTACCGTGCTCGCCCACTCACGCTCTCCTGCGCGGGCCCTCGCGGTGTCCGGGTAGATGGTGCGGTACCGGATTCCCCTGCTGAGTAAATCAATGTCCTGCACTGCGGACGAGCGCAACATTTCAGGATCACGGTCTGTGGGATGCGCCGTATAAATGTAGTGCCCCGCACTTTGCACGGCCCGGGAGATAGCGGCGGTGGCAAGATCTAGACGAGGAAGGTATTCCACGCCTCCGCTGTCGGTGTTCTGTGCGTGGCCCAATCCCTCGTACAGCTCAGCCGCGCGCTGGGCACGGTTGAGGTGATGCCTGATCCGGCCGTGTTCCTCTGCCAGGGCCTCACGCTGGGCTCGCCGTGGATCCCCCGCGCCCCACAGGTCCGCAAATGGATTCTTCGCGGCTAGACGGTGTTTGATGAGTTCTTGGAGATCGGGTTCCGACTCCGGCACCTGGGCGCCATCGGCTAGCCGCTGCCACAGGTCGCGGGCGGGTGCTGACAGCTCGTACGGCTGTGTGTGAACCGACTTGTGTGCGTCGCTCATTCGTCCTCCTGCCCGGTCTCGCGTGCACCTTGGTGCACTGCACCAAGGGGCACGATTGTTGACTTGATCTACGCCGTGCTGCGGTGCAGCCTACAGAGTGTGATCTTCCGATCGTACGTATGGGTACGGCGGTTGAGAGATGAATGGCGCCCAGGGGCGGACGCCCCCCGTACCGCGCCAGTTAAGGCCCGGGGAGGCGCCGGGGGGCCTCCCCGGCATCGCTCACTCGGGGTCAGCGCAGTCTTCGCAGTCATCTTGGAGGGGTTATGAGGCAACGGCGATTCCGGGGGTTCCTGGCTGCCATGGCGCTTGCCGGCGTGGTGGTGACAGGGTCGACCGCCGAACTGGCCGGTTGGGGGCAAGCCACTGAGGGCGATACCAACTGGGGATCTGGCCCGGTCGTTGAGAGTCCTGAGCCGGATCCCAACTGGCCCGCGCCTCCGGCTTCTGCCGCGCCGTCCGATACGAATTGGGGATGACAAACGGGCGGCCGTAGCCGTAGAGGTGGAGTACGGGGGCTGGGCGGGGGTGGGTTACGCACCCCCGCCCGTCTGTTTCATCAGCGTGGGGGGCAAGGCAAGACGTGAGCACATTTAGCGCGAGAGCGGAGCTGCGGCGGGTGGTGGGGGAGGCCCTGCCCGTGATGCGGACAGACGTGTACGGCTCCGAGTCACTACGGATCATGCGAGTAACGACGCTGACCGCTGGGACGTACTACATCGTTACCGAGTCTGACGTGTTGTTCCCGGAGGATCACACGGCCTTTCAGAGGCTCAGCATGGAGCTGGGGGCTCCGTGGGGAAACCGAGTTGTGGAAACAGATGTCTACGGTCACCCTCACAAGTGGTTTCCACTGTCGAGCCGTTTCCTGGTGCACTTGGTGCATCCGGCGGTCCATACCGAATGGGGGACGCATGACCGATCGGTACAAGCGGGTAGCGAGTATGACGCGATCCGTCAGTCAGCTTGAGCAATTTGAGAAGTGCCCCCGACAGTACGAGCTGCGGAGGGTGGAGAGGATCGTTCCTCGGCCTGCCGCGTGGTCACACCAGGGCAGCGCCTTCCACGCCGCCATAGAGACGTACGAGGTGAGCGGGCGGAAGCTCACCGCGGACCAGGTCGCGAACATGTTTCACAGGGACTACTCAACCCGAGTGAGAGAGAGCCTCAAGGAAGAACCCGATTTGGACCGCTGGATGACCGCCGGCACCGGGGGAGCGTCGGACATCGAGGCCCGGTACGTTCTCGGGCTGGAGCAGACACGGGCCTACGTCCGGTGGGCAGAGGGCGCCGGGCCTGTCATCTGGAGAGACGGTCAAGGGGCCGGAGTCGAAAGACACTTGACGGCGTCCATCTCGGGTGTCACCGTCCAAGGCTACGTGGACCAGCTCCTAGCGCAGCCGGACGGCGCGGTACGAGTGCGGGACCTCAAGACGGGTAGTACGAGGTCGAAATTTCAGCTTGAGACGTACGGGGTTCTGACGCGCAAGGTATTGGGGCTCACGGTCAACGATGCTGACTGGTTTATGGCCAAGACGGGAAAGCCGTCACGGCCCATAGACCTGACCAAGGTCACCGAGGAAGCCGTGGGCGCGCGGTTCGTCAGCATGGACCAAGCCGTGAAGGATGCCGTGAATGCGGGAGACTTCGCAGCGAAGCCGGGTTTTCACTGTCGCTTTTGCGATGTATCTCACGCGTGCTCCGCTCGGCGAGTGTAGAAAACCCGTTGATCTTGTGCGTGATCCCTGCCTATCCTGTGAGGCAGCAGACCCGCCCCTCGTGGGGCTTTTTTTAACCACAGTTAGTTGCCTCCTGTGTTGCGAGGGGGTTGGGTTAGTCCTTGCAGTGAAAGGAAGGTGCGTCGTTGTTCTCTCTTGCTCAGTCGGTGAATATCAGGGGAGCCGCAGGCGAGCCACTCCCGAACACGTTCAAGTCGCTCAGGAGGCTAGAGGTCGAGTTCCGCCGTGCGGAATTGTCTCTGGTCGTTGCCGGCCCAGGTACGGGAAAAAGTCTCTTTGCGTTGTTCCTCGCGATGACGGCGAACGTTCCTGTCCTGTACTTTTCCGCGGACTCCAGCTCCGCCACGCAGGTAACCAGAGCCACGGCCATGATTACGGGAGAGGATGTCAGGGCGGTGAAGCAAGCCTTGGCTGACGATGATTTCTCGGCGTATGAGCACGCTCTAGGTGAGCGCTGGTGGACTCGTTTCAACTTCTCGGCCAGGCCAGGGCAGCAGGAGATCGAGATTTACCTCCTGTGCTATCTGGAGGTGTACGGGTGCACGCCACATCTGCTGGTGGTCGACAATGTGACGAATGTGGACACCGGAGTCGTTGGCGACGCAGAAAGCTATACATTCGGCCTTGAGGGGCTTTGTGAATATCTCTCCGAGATGGCTCGGGAGACGAGTGCTCATGTGCTTGGCCTGCATCACGTCACAGGTGAACACTCGGACGGGCTTAATCCCATTCCTCTGAGTGGAGTGAAAGGGAAAGTGCATCGAGTTCCCTCGCTCATTCTCACCATACATAAAGAGGTTGACGGGATGAACTCTCGGATCCTCCATGTGAGCCCCGTGAAAAATCGAGAGGGGTTCGAGGACTCCTCGGGGGGGACTTTTGCCAGCTTCCGACTCAATCGCTCCAACTTGCGACTGGAGGAGCTTGAGGAGGAGCTTCCGGGTTCTTTCGTTCCTAATTAGTTGCCTCCTGTCATTGAAAGGCTTACTTTGAAAATGGAGAGCAGATCAGTGGTTCACGGTTCCAGAGGCGGCTTCAAGGCTGAGCGGGAGTTCGGGTTTCAACTCGAAAAGCGCTTCCCTCGCCTGGACCTGTCCGAAGTAGAAACTGAAGGCGTGGCAATCGTTATAGAGATCGATAACGCGAGCCGTCTGAACCTCTATCAGCTTTCCAAGGTTCTCATAGGCGCGGCCAGCGGGGGAGTCAAAACCGCTGTCATCGAATTCGGGGACAAGGGACTAGTTGCGGCAATCCCGCTGTTCAACTTCTTCGCCCTGGTGGAGGAGAACGCCCAACTCAAAGAATTTCGAAAGCTAGAGGCGGCCATCCGGACGGGGGTCTGATGGCAGCACCTAGGAAAGGATTCAAGGAGTGTACGAAGTGCGGGAAAAACAGATCTGAGAGGTTCTATACGTCCACTCGGGGGAAGGTCTGTTCATCCTGCCGGAAGGTCGCCCGCCGTCAGGCAGCTCGCAATACGCGTATCCAGGCGACTTACGGGCTGTCTGCTGAGGAGTACCAAGCGCTCTTCGAAGCACAGCACGGAAAATGCGCAATCTGCCGAGAAACTCGAAGAGCAAATTTGGCCGTGGACCACTGTCATAAGACGGGGGCGGTTCGCGGCCTTCTTTGTGCCCGCTGCAATGGCCAACTCTTAGCGCGGGGGGCAAGAGACCGCCCTGAGGTTCTGCGCCGGGCAGCGGACTACTTAGAGGACTATCCAGCCTGGAAAGTCCTCGGACCACGCTACACATCCGACAAGGAGAATGAAAATGGCTGACGCCCAGCGCACAACGGTTGAGAAGCAGGTTGTAGAAACCAAGAAGATTCCTTCGTTCACGCTGACACTCACTGAGGAAGAGGCCATGGCGCTTGTGGCATTGAGCGCGAACGTCAAGGGAAACGCCGAGAATTCTCCGCGCAAGCACACCGATGCTGTCTATTACGCGCTCAAGAGCGCTGGCGTCAGCACCTACGGTAATCCCATCCTCGATCAGCTTTCGGGAAGCCTTCGCTGGCTCAACGAGCCCAAGACGTCGTATCTCAGTTTCTGAGATGCGCGCCGCCAATATCTCAACATCGTCAAGGAGTTCTCATGGCTGAAGCCAAGCGCACGATTATTGAACAGGAAGTCACGCGAGTCACGAAGGTGCCGGGTATCACCCTCACTCTCACTATGGAGGAAGCGGAAACGCTCATTGCAATCGCCGCGAAGGTCGGCGGCTCCAGGGAACGCACTGTGCGAAAGCACGTCGACAGTGTCACTAACGCACTGCTGATGATGGGAGCCCGGGACTGGACGACTGAAGATCACCCGTTTCAGAACATTACACCAGGCTCCTACATCTCCTTTCAGGAGAAGAAGGAACCCTATCGATGGGGTTCCCGGAGCTAATGAGTCACGCCTACACAGGATCGGACCCGGCACACTCACGGAACTGGCGCGGGAACTTCTACACGTGGCAGGCCGCGGCCCGCAAGTATGAATTCCCGGTGACAAGGTACAAGGTTGGCCCCAATGGTGAGCGTCAGCCCATCGAAACCGCCAATCGTTAGAGTCCTCGCCCATTACTACGGGCTTGAGACAAAGGTGACGAGGGGGCGAGTGAGGATTGCTTGCCCCCTCCCTTCGCATCCGGACTCAAATCCCTCCGCATCGGTGGATCTCGATAATGACCGATGGAACTGTTTCGCATGCAGCTTGTCCGAGGACTCTTACGCTGTGATCATGAGGGAGGAAAAAATTGGCTTCGCTGAAGCCAAAGAACTCGCATGTACCCAATTCGGTGCTGATCGCCAAGCAGTACCACGAGACGTACAAGGGCAGCCCAGCCGAGACGTACGTGACGGGCCGGGGTCTCGGAGATGTCGCAGCCAAGTTCGGCCTGGGCTACGTCCGTTCGGCTCAACCTGGTCATGAGCGGTACGCGGGGAGCCTCTGCCTTCCGTACCTGCGCCCTGCCGGCGGTGACCAGGGGGTTGCAACCATACGGTTCCGCTGCATCGCAGACGAATGCGTAAAGGACACTGACGGCCGCTACCTCTTCCACAAGGGTGAGAAGGAACAGCACCAGGGCCACGGCAAGTACATGAGCCTGCCTGGCGACCCGCCGAGGCTCTACAACACCCCCGCGCTCATTAAGAGTAGTGCGGTCCTGGTGGTGGTTGAGGGCGAATTCGACACTATGTCTTGGCACATTGCGGGAATCCCCGCCGTGGGAGTACCAGGCACCGGCACATGGCGCGATTATTGGACACCCGCCCTACTAGGCTACGAGACCGTTTTTCTGATCGCGGAAGACGGGCCTGGGCTTGCTTTTATGGACGAACTCGCAAGCAGTCTGCCGAACGCCACACCTATTCAGATGCCGGAAGATCAGGACTCGAATGCGGTTCTTCTCCGGCACGGTCCGGGGGTCCTGAAAGAACGGATCGGATTGTGAAATGGCTTTCGGAGAGCGGGAATGAAGTGGTGGGGCGCGCCATCGGAACTGTCTCCCCGGCCTTATTTCTCTATCCTGCTCCTCCGCTCGGCGAACCGATGTGCCCCACTCAGAAGGGAAAGAATTGATGTCCACCACTGCGATATCTGAGATCACTGACGAGGACGTTCTCTCAACTCTCCGTAAAGTCGTGGCAGAGCGCCCGGAATACGTGTACTCGGCTCCGGAGCACATGGGGGCCACCAAGGACGGGAGTGTCTGCTTCTACGTGCACAAGGACGAGGATGGCACCAACGTGGCCGCCGGCTGCGTAATCGGTGTCGTCCTCCACCGCCTTGGCATCCCGCTAGATGAGCTGGAGAAGCAGGAGGGGGAAAATGCACGAGATGCACTCACCCGGCTTGTTCCGGCCCTCTCCCGGTGGGTGAAGGAGGACCTGAATCGCATGCAGATGCACCAGGATAACGACGTTGCTTGGGGTCTGGCGCATGCGATGGCAGTGGGGGAGACAATTTGAAAAGAGTAGTCGTCATATCGGATCTCCAAGTTCCGTACCACGACGCGAAAGCACTGAACAACCTCATCAGTTTCATTGGCGACTACCAGCCTGATGAGCTGTATCAGATTGGTGATCTAAACGACTATGAAACACCGTCTCGTTGGAATGAGGGTACACGGCGGGAATACAGCCAGCAGGTCAAGTCCGAGTCGGACAAGACGAAGCGTTTCGTGTTCGACCCTATCCGGGCCGTCTACTCAGGGTTCTTCGGAGTCCTGGAAGGAAATCACGACCTCAGGCCAAGGACGTATCTGAGCAACCGAGCCCCTGCCCTGGCTGAGTTCTCCGAGGACTTCCACTTTTCCAGGCTGCTGGACTTCGGAGGATTCGGAGTCAGCCTGATCCCGCCGTTTCACACAGTGGGGCCGGACACTCAGCTGATCCACGGCCACGAGATCAAGGGTTTGTCGGGCATCGCCGGTACCACGGCCTTCGGTCACGCAACGAAGGCCGTGCACAACATCGTGATGGGACACACGCACCGGCTGGGTGTTCGCCGCCAGGGCCCCAGCCACCTTGGAGGACTCCGCTGGGGGTTTGAAGTGGGACACATCATGGACCCCCGGAAGGCTCAGTACCTCGGACCCGGCGCTGTGGCCAATTGGCAGGCAGGGTTCGGGATTCTCTACGTCGGAGACCGCGACGTATCTCCCTATCCCGTGGATATCCGTCGAGACGGCTCATTCGTTGTTGAAGGCGAGTGCTACGGAATGCTTGCCCGTGGCGCTGGTGGACGATTCGCAAGGAAGGGGCTGGCGCGTGACTGAGATCGACTGGGCCCACGTGGCGGAAATCGCAGATAAGGCGGCTCGTTCCATCGCCTCTGCCTGGAGCGTGGTAGAGAAGGACGACGTCAAGCAGGCAATACTCCTCCACGCATACGAGCGCCGGACGCTCATAGAGCGCACCTACGAAGACCCATTCATCTGGGCGTTCTGCAAGAAGGCCGGAAATCAGTACGCCTCAAAGGAGCGTGACGCCAGAGACGTTGAGGACGGGAGGTACTACTACACGCCCGACGAGGCGAAGTCAGCACTTGCCACCTTCATCTACTCCGACGAAGAAATCGGGCAGATGCTTGGAAAGAGAGACGACCTCCTGTCATGCCGAGTCACTGACAATCTCGTCTCTGCACGGCTGGATGCCTCTGCTGCACTCAACCGGCTCACCAAGAGCCAACGTAGCGTGCTGATGCGCCGGTACGTGTTCGGAATTCCTCCAAAGGATGACACAGAGCGCAAGGCAAGCAACCGCGGCCTTGATGCGCTTGCGCGCCAAATGAACCGCGACCTGAGGAAGGAAAACGCATGAACTGCGTACCCCAGACAACCCTTCGTGGCTACACAGTGAGCCTTAGTTCCCTGTCGGCTCCCGTGGCCTTTTCGCTACCGAATTAGTTGCTTCCTGTGTTTTGTTCGATGTTCTAGACGACAAGGAGAAGAGCTGAATTGAGCTTCCCCAATCCTTTCGATGGAGGCTCCCCCTGGGGAGAGCCGGAGACCTCCAAGGAGATCAAGCCCATGGCTGCTTCTGGTACGGCTGCTATTCCGAGCCCATTCAAAATCGGCATTACACTCAAGGCCGCAGCAGGCTATGACGCGGAGTGGCTCACGCCGACCGTATTCGGTGCCACTGGAGACGAGGCCGCAAAGCGCGTCCGGGAACTGGTGCAGGCGCTTGCGGACAACGGGGTCATTGAGCTGGTCAGCTCGGCCGCTGTGAAGATGAGGGACACTCACCAGCCCCTGACCGGCAAGGCCGGAAACTCCACTCCCAAGACATTCGCGGGCGGAAAGGTCCTGCCCGCTGCCCATGCTGCCGCACCTGAGGGCGACCCTTGCCCCCACGGCCGGACGCTGCGAGAGGGGCAAGGTAAGAACGGCGGATGGGCCGCGCTCTTTTGCAACGCACCGAAAGGGAATCAGTGCGATCCGCTGTGGCGGCAGAAGGACGGTTCCTTCGAGTAAGGCTTAACAGTTCGCTTTAAGGCACCTCATAGGGGGCCGAGGTTTCCTCGGCCCCCTTTTTTTGTTCCACGCGGGGGGTCGGTGGGATTCTGAGACTACTTGACCTTTACTGCTGCCAGGGGGGCGCAGGAAAAGGGTACTCAAATGCAGGATTTGAAGTCGTGGGGGTCGACATTGTCCCTCAGCCTCGTTACCCCCTGGAGTTCGTGCAGGGCGAGGCGATCCAATTCCTTCTGAACTACGGCCATCAATTCGACCTCATCCATGCCTCATGCCCGTGTCAGTTCTATAGCAAGACGCAGCGGATAAGGCAGAACCATCACCCGGACCTTTTGGCGCCCACGCGAACAGCGCTTAATGCCATCGGCGTTCCCTGGGTGCTTGAGAACGTAATGGGGGCTCTCCCCGAAATGAGGGATCCCGTCATGCTGTGCGGAGCGTACTTCGGGCTCAAGACCTATCGCCACAGGCTCTTCGAGTCAGGGGGCTGGACTCTACCCCAGCCCGAACACGCCCCCCACATGAGACGGCAAACAAAGATGGGACGGAGACGTAAGCCAGGGGAAATGGGGTATTACGTTGGGAATTTCATCGGTGTTGAAGATGCGAAGGACGACCTTTGCGTTCCCTGGATGTCCCGCGAAGGGGTTCGTGAGTGCATCCCACCTGCCTACGCGGAGTACGTGGGAGAGGCATTTATCGAACAGCTGGAGTAGAGGGGAGGTCGTTTGAAGCGACTCGCTTACCGGCTGAAGGGGCAATCGGTGTCAATTCACGTTGTCGAGTCTGAAAGAGACCTTCCTCAGTTCGAGGAATTCATCTCTCGGCATCGTATCCTCGGATTCGACACGGAGACCACCGGCTTGGACTATTGGGCCCCTGATTTTCGATGCCGGCTGGCCCAGCTCGGCTCTGGCTCAGAGACATGGGTGATCCCCGTGGAATTGGGCCCGGTTTTCTCTGAGGCCGTTCGTCGCGCCCTTCAGCGTCTTGAATGGCTGATTGCGCACAACGGAACCTTTGACCTCCACGTCGTTGAGGTCGCGCTAGGAATCCCCATGGAGGAGCTTGCTCCGAAGATGTGGGATACCCGGCTACTCGCGCATCTGGTTGACCCGAGAGCGGTGAAGGAGCGGGGGCCTGGTCTCAAGCTGGAAGAGCTGACCAAGCACTACATCTGTGAGCAGACCGCACATGAGGTCAAGGGCTCCATGGCTCTCATAGCCAAGAAGTACAAGACTACGAAGGAGAAGATCTGGAAGCTTGTTGAGCTGCTAGATCCGGATTTCTTGCTCTATGCGGGAATGGACCCAGCGCTTGTATTTCGGCTCTTCCAACTCCTCTACCGTCTTGTACCGGCTCGCTCCAAGGCTCAGGGCCTCATCGGCTGGGAGCACCGACTAGCCCATGTCACAGCCAAGATGGAGCGCACCGGGTATCTACTCGATGTCGAATACGCCGAGAGGTGCTGTGCGGAGCTAGCAGCAGAACAAGAGCGCTGGGAGGCCGTTGCTCGGTCGTTCGAGATCGAAAATCCAAACTCTAACGTCCAGCTCGTTGAGGCATTTACCCGCATGGGTGTGCAGTTGACCAAGCGCACGAAAAGGGGTCAACTTGCGATGGACGATGATGTACTCAGCGGGCTCAAGCATCCGCTTGCGAATGCGGTAATCAAATCGCGGAAGGCGGGAAAATGGCGTAAGACGTGGTTTCAGCGGGCGTTGGACGGACGGGGCCCGGATGACAGGGTTCACGGATCCATAAATTCTCTCCAGGCCCGCACATCTCGCATGACGGTCACTGGGGTAATTCCGGCAATGACGTTCCCCGCTGGGGACGGATACGTTCGCCATATGTGGCTTGCCGACGAGGGCCACGTTAGTTGCTCAATCGATTTCGGCAACATGGAGCTTCGCTACTTGGCAGCATTCTCCCGCGATCCGACGATGCTTAAGGCATTCCTTAAAGGCGAGGATCTGCATCAGATCACTGCCGATGCGGCTGGGGTAATTCGCAAGGTCGGTAAGATGGCCAACTTCTTGACAGTATTCGGAGGCGGCTGGTCTGCCCTCATGGAACAAGCAAACGTCGATGAGGAGACAGCCCGTCGCGTCTTGGAGGCGTTTAACGGGACCTACCCAGGGGTCGGCGCCTTTGGAAAGAAGCTCGCAGGTGAGGCCAGGCGAACGGGCTGCATCTATACGGCAACCGGGCGTCGGCTACCGGTGGATGCCGGCAAGTGGTTCCGCGCGCTGAATTACTTCATCCAGGGCGGTAGCCGCGACGTGACGGCTCGTGCCCTGCTGAAGCTCGACGGGGCTGGTTTCACGCCATACATGAGATTGCCGATTCACGACGAGATCGTATTCAGTTTCCCCGAGAAGGAAGCATCTGAAATGGCACGCGAGGCTTCGAAGCTAATGGAATTCTCTGTGCAGGGGCTCCTGATTCCGACTGATGCCGAGATCGGAGAGCGCTCCTGGGGAAGTGTGCTGGAACTTGAGAAAAGTAAGCACTGAGGGAGAATGATGACCGAGAACGAAAACGAGACCGCGGGATCCTTTGAGGACCTGATTTCCGGCATCGAGACACAGTTGAACGCCGAGCGATTGCACAAGCAGGGCGCCTACGCCATCACTGCGGCCCGCATCTCTGGGACGGTAATCACTGAGGCTGTGGCCTCTGGGGTTCCCCACGAGCTTGCTGAGGACATGGCGGCCGACACCTGGAATTCCCTCATGGGCCTGTCGGCATTCGAGGGCGTGGATGCCGAAGGCTGAGATTGCTGGTCACCGGCTCACGCGCATCGGCTGATGCTGGCCCCGTCGGGAGGGTCATCGGTGACGTGCGGTGGCTCGGGAGGCGGGCCGGCACCAGTCGACTGGAGCAGACACGGCAGGCGTACGGGGTTCCTCCGCAACGCTGAGATGGTTCGTGCTGGGGCTGAATCACTGCCTCGCCTTCATCCAGAGCGGCAGCGTAGGAGCCTTTATTGCGGCGGAGCTTGCCATGAAGGCTGGAATACCAACGGAGATTGTCGAACAGGGGGAGTGATGTTTGAAGACATGGAGATGGACTGTGAATGATTCACTCGGAACCCAAGTTGAGGCAGGGGACTACGTACTCTCGGCCTCCACCACGCAGGGTCGGGTCAAACTGGGCCGCGTTGAGGCAGGACCCAACGGGCTTCGTATGACCGTCGAGACCTCCTTTCACGGGGGTGAGCGGGAAACGGGCCACCCCAAGCGCCAGGCGTTCGGCCGGAACATCATCGTCCTACACAAGGCAGACGGCACCACTCCAGAAGCCCTCAGCGTGGCCTATGTGTAGCGGCTTGCCTCATGCCGATGAGGTTGAGTGGCCTAGCGGGCTCGGCGCCGGGAGGCAGACCCAACCCGGCCGGGGCGCTGAAGGGGTGACTTGGGGGCAGTGGCCTTGAGCCAGGACCTAGGTGCAAGTGCCTCTGACCTGCGCCTCTCTGAGACTGACTCAGAAGGCCGGACCGTCACGTGGGTTGCCACCGAAGCGCCGGGCTCCATCGAGGCCCATCGTCGCCTTCTCGAACTGTTGTTCTCAGTGGAGTCAAGAGAAGGCTGACGTATGATCAGCTAGCCATACGACGACCCCGGGAGCGTTTCTCAGGCCCTCCCGGGGTCGTCTCGCCAGTCGTGAAGGGACTGACATGGGTAAGTCTGTCATATCTGCAATCGATGCCGCAGCCAGGGCGGCAAATACATCAGCCCTGCGAGCCGTTGATTATCTGCGCGTTTCCACCGAAGACCAGACAAAGGGTTACGGCATCGCCTACACAGGTAGGCGGGCCGCCGCACACATCGCGCGTAAGGGCTGGACCCATGTCGGCACCTTTACTGATGAAGGCGAGAAAGGCACGCTCCCTTGGGAGAAGCGTGAGGGCGCGACAAGGGTCATGGAGCTAGCTGTTCAGGAGCCTCGCCCCTTCGATCTGGTCTGTGTCTATGAGACTCGGGCTATCGGCCGTCGGAACCGTGTTTTCTGGGAATGGGTCTGGAAGCTCCAAGACCTGGGAATTTTCGTGGCTGTTGTTGACGACGACATTGACAACACAACCGAAGAGGGCGAGTCGCGCATGCGTGACAAGGCCAACGAGGATTCCAAGGAGCTTTCCAAGATTCGGAGGCGTACTCAGGGCGGCATTCAAGAGAAGGCTCAGGTTGGCGGCTTCCCCGGTGGTCAGGCCCGCTACGGATACCGCATTGAGAACCAGGGGCGGAAGGGTGAACAGCGCTTGGTTCTTGACGTTTGCGATGGGGGTGAGGCGTGCTCCCGTACGGACCCCTGCGATACCGTTCACGAAACTGCGGTTCTGCGATTCGCCAGGAACATGGCCGTGAAGGTTAAGGGAAATTGGCAGAAGGTCGCCCTTTACCTTAATGCTGAAGGCTTCTTCACGCGCTCTGGAAAGCCCTGGGCTGCTCCCAACATTCGGGGTCGTCTCATGGATGAGGATCTGTTGAACGCGCGCTACGTATTCCGTAGTGCGAGGAATGCTCAACTCCGACCGGATGGCAATCCAGTATGGGGCGAGTCCATCACCCTTCCCCTGGAACCGATGTTCACCCCGGACGAGGTTGCGGAGCTTCGGGCAGCCACGGCCAAGCCCAACCGGGCATCGCCCGTAGAGGGGAGGGTTTACACCCTCTCAGGCCGAGTGGTGAGCATCTGTGGCGGACGCTATGTAGGCGGTAGCTCCGCTGAGGCGGAGACGTTGCATTACCACTGCAACGGTAAGACGGAAAGCTATGCCGGCGCGGGAACGTGTGCCTGTCCCCAGATCTATGCCCAAGGCGTTGAAGATTGGGTGTGGGGCAGGATATGTGAACTACTTGGAGACGTTGAGCGACTCAAGGCCCTGGCTGAGGAGTGGGAGGGCGTGTCGGCTAAGCAGACGATCGACTATGCCTCTCGGCTCGCTTCCTTGGATCAGAAGATCGCCGAGAAGAACGACACGATAGACCTCATGATGACTGTCGCCGCAAAGCAGGTAACTCGCCAGGGGCTCAAGGGCTTCGCGGCTGAAGCCGCTGTTGAGGAGAAGCTGAAGCCCCTCTATGACGAACTTGATCAGCTTCGGCGGGACCGCGATGAGGTAGAGGTCTGGCAGAAAGAGTCCACTTCGGCTGATCAGCGCACCAAGGAGCTTCAGTTCCTCTCAGAAGCGGCAGCGGGTCGTTTGGACAAGTTCACCAAAGAGCGGCAAGAAGAGTGGATTGGACTGCTTGACATTGAAGTCCGGTTGCTTGAGAGTCCGCCCCCGATGCACCGAGGTTTGGCCTGCCCTATTGGTGACTGGTTCAGGGAGCATGAGAGGCCGGTGCCGAACCTTACTGACAACGTGTGGAACGAGATCGTTGACCTTGAGGGGTTTCCGAACGGGGGCCTTGTGCCTCGCCAACGGGGCGGGCTCGCCCCCAGGACGATCCTGGAGGCGTTCTTGCGGAAGGCCCGTGCTGGTGTTGCCTGGTCCGTACTGAACGCTGAGAGCGGTTCTAAGGGGTTGATTGGCCACTGGAGGCGGTGGAGCAACTCAGGTCAATGGGAACGCGTGATGGAGGCCATGAAGGGCTGTGACGGGGTGCCTGTTGCCCCCCGTCACGCGCTCCCCAAGATGGAGATGACTGGAAAGGTGCGACCGGGGATTATCCTCGCGGTGGTCGGGACTGTCCACGAGCACCACGCCCGGGAAGTGGACCCTTCGGCAGCGGCATATTGCTCATCAGGTCGCCCATCGCCCGCAGCCGGTCGTTGGCCGCCGTCACCTGCGGGCCCGCCAGCACCCGGGGCAGCTTCAGCATCGTCGTACGGACCTTCTTCAGCGGCACCTGGCCCTCGCCGTCACCGACGATGATGTCGTGCACCGGCACGTCCACCACGATGCGCGCCATGCGCTTCTTCTCGGCCGCCAGCAGCCCCTTCACCCGGTTCGGGTTGCCCTCGCCCACCAGCACGATGCCCGCCTTGCCGACGGCCCGGTGGACGACGTCCTGGTTGCGGTTCATCGCCACCGCGGGCGTGGTGGTCCAGCCGCGTCCGACGTTCTCCAGAACGGCCGCCGCCGCTCCCGGCTGGCCCTCCATCTGCCCGAAGGCGGCTCGTTCGGCGCGGCGGCCGAAGACGATCGCCATCGCGAGGAACGCCAGGATGAAGCCCAGGATGCCCAGATAGATGGGGTGGTTGATCAAGAAGCCGACCGCGAGGAAGACACCGAAGGTGACGATTCCCACACCCGCGACGACAAGACCGACCTTCGAGTCGGCCCGCCGGGTCATCTTGTAGGTAAGGGCGATCTGCTTCAGTCGCCCCGGGTTCGCAGCAGTGTCTGCGTTTTCCTTCCTCGCCATGCCCAGAAGTTTACGTGGCGTGGGAAGTGGCCTCGGACACCGCCTCCAGTACATGCTCCGTCTCGACCCGGTCCCTGGCCCTGCGACGGTCCTCCAGCACGGCCGTCCAGGCGTTACGGCGGGCCGTGCGCTGGCCGCCGCTCAGAAGCAGGTACTCCACGGCACGCAGCGCGGTGGAGACGGAGGGCAGCACCATGCGGGTGCGGGGGGTGGCCGCGGCCACCACTTCGGTGACGGGTCGTACCGGCGCGACCTGCATGGCGGCGGTCCCTTCAGGAGCGGTGAAGGTGAACGTGAACGGAGAGGCGAAAGCACGGACACCTGTACGCGGAACGTGCATTCAGGGTCACTCACTGGTGTTACCAGTGCGTGACCGACCGGTCAAACGCGAATGAAACCCTGACGCGGCCCCCGGTCCACCCCCGCACACACCGACGCGGCCCGTACGCCCCCATGACCTGCGGGGGAGTACGGGCCGCGGGACGACTCGTCTCTACTGTCCGGTAGCCGCTTGTGCTCAGGTTCACACAGCCCGGCCGGGGCCCGAATCCCTTATCCGGCCTGGGCGGTGACCGTCGCGCCGCGCCGCTCCATCGCCTGCTGGTACAGCCGGCCCGCGCGGTACGACGACCGCACCAGCGGTCCCGACATCACACCCGAGAAGCCGATTTCCTCGGCCTCGTCCTTCAGCTCGACGAACTCGTGCGGCTTCACCCAGCGTTCGACCGGATGGTGACGTACGGACGGACGCAGATACTGCGTGATCGTGATCAGCTCGCAGCCCGCCTCGTGCAGCTGCCGCAGCGCCTCACTGACCTCGGCGCGCTCCTCGCCCATCCCCAGGATCAGATTGGACTTGGTGATCAGGCCCGCCTCACGGGCGCGTGTGATCACTTCGAGGGAGCGTTCGTACCGGAACCCCGGGCGGATCCGCTTGAAGATCCGCGGCACCGTCTCGACATTGTGCGCGAGCACCTCGGGCCGGGAGGAGAAGACCTCGGCCAGCTGCTCCGGTACGGCGTTGAAGTCCGGCACGAGCAGCTCGACCTTGGTGGCGCCGGTCTCGCGTCCCGCCGTCTGCGCGTGGATCTGGCGCACGGTCTCCGCGTACAGCCAGGCGCCGCCGTCCTCCAGGTCGTCGCGCGCGACGCCGGTGATCGTGGCGTAGTTCAGGTCCATCGTGACGACGGACTCGCCCACGCGGCGCGGCTCGTCGCGGTCCAGCGCGTCCGGCTTGCCCGTGTCGATCTGGCAGAAGTCACAGCGCCGGGTGCACTGGTCACCGCCGATGAGGAAGGTCGCCTCGCGGTCCTCCCAGCATTCGAAGATGTTCGGACAGCCCGCCTCCTGGCAGACCGTGTGCAGCCCCTCGCTCTTCACGAGGTTCTGCAGCTGCTTGTACTCGGGACCCATTTTCGCCCGGGTCTTGATCCACTCGGGCTTGCGCTCGATGGGGGTCTGGCTGTTCCGGACCTCCAGGCGCAGCATCTTGCGTCCGTCGGGTGCGACAGCGGACACGTCCGGCACCTCTCTCTGCTGGCGCGGCATTCGATTCTTCGGCGAACACCAGGTTACGCCCGATATTTGCGTGGCATTACGTGTGGCCAACCCGTGGCCAGAGGGACACATTCCCCCGGTCGGCCCAGGAGCCGGCCCAACCCCGGGGCCGTGTACCGCCCGAGGCGGTGTACGTCCCGGGCCTAGCCCCGCCCGAGGCCGTGCGGGCCCCGGGCCGTGTACGTCCTAAGCGCTCGCGCGCTCGACCTCGCGCGGCTTCGGCTCCGCGTGCTCCAGTACGTCCCGCAGATGCCTCTCCACCACCGGGACGACCTCCTCCACCGTGATCTCCCGGCCCAGCTCGTACGCCAGCGAGGTGACGCCCGCGTCCCGGATCCCGCACGGCACGATCCGGTCGAACCATGTGTTGTCCGGGTTCACATTGAACGAGAAGCCGTGCATGGTCACGCCCTTGGCGACCCGGATACCTATCGCCGCGAGCTTGCGGTCCTCCCGGCGCTGGCCCGCGTTGGACGGCGCGTACTCCGGACCGTTCAGCCGCGGGTCGAACTCCTCGTCCGCCACCCGTGGATCGAAGTCCAGCGAGAGCCCGCGCGCGGCCGGCCGCCGCGCCACCGGATCACCGAGCACCCATACCCCGCTGCGGCCCTCGATCCGGGAGGTCTCCAGACCGAACTCGGCGGCCGTGCGGATCAGGGCCTCTTCGAGCCGGCGGACATGCGCCACGACATCCACCGGGCGCGGCAGCTTCAGGATCGGGTAGCCCACCAGCTGGCCGGGGCCGTGCCAGGTGATCTTCCCGCCGCGGTCCACATCGACGACAGGGGTGCCGTCCAGGGGGCGTTCACTGTCCGCAGTGCGCCGTCCGGCCGTATAGACCGGCGGGTGCTCCAGCAGCAGACAGGTGTCGGGGATCTCGTCCGCGAAGCGGGCCGCGTGTACCCGGCGCTGCTCCTGCCATGCCTCCTGATACTCGACGGATTCCTCGCCGAACCCCAGGCGGATGTACCGCAGCTCACTCACGGCAGTGCCTCCTTAGAACCTTCACCGTGCACGTATCGCGCCTTCGCCACTGTACGGCGGGCCCTCGACGGCGAGCCGGGCAGGTGCTCGCGGGCACCTCACGCCGGCTCCCCGACGGGCCTCCGCCGGATCGCCCACGCGGGTCACCGCCGGACCGCCGCCGCCCGCTTGTCAGCAACGCCATCGATCCTCACACGAACGGATGAATAAGGGACGAAGCTGCCGGTGAAACCGGTCACTGCTACTAAATTCGCGCCGTTCCATGAGGGCTGCTCCCCGGGCCCGGAAGGCAGGAGACCGTACAGCTGATGTCGGAACGACCTCCGCAGCGCATCCCCAACCGCCAGCTCGCCGCGCTCATCTCAGAAGCCGGTTTCTCCCACGCGGGTCTCGCCCGTCGGGTGGATCAGCTCGGTCTGGAGCACGGCCTCGATCTGCGGTACGACAAGACGTCGGTGACGCGCTGGCTGCGCGGACAGCAACCACGCGGCACCACCCCCGCACTGATCGCCGAGGTCTTCACCCGCCGCCTCGGCCGCCGGCTCTCCGCCCAGGATCTCGGCCTGGACGCCTGTGCCCCCGTCTACGCCGGCCTCGAATTCGCCGCCACCCCCGAGGAGGCCGTCGACATCGTCGGCGGCCTCTGGCGCAAGGACTCCGGCAGCCACAGCGAACTGCGCAAGATCGCGTTCACCCCGGCCGGGCTGGTCGTCCCCAGCCGTGACTGGCTGATCGGCCGCCCCGACGAGCGGGTGGCCCACCCGGCCGCCGTCCCGCAGAACGGCTCCCGTGTCCCCACCCAGGGAAGAGCCGAGTCCCAGGCCGTCCCCCGGCAGCGCACCGAACGCGCCGTCGGCCAGCGGGTCACCGCCGGGGACATCGAGGCCCTGCGCTCGGTCGGTGACCTCTTCCGCACCCTCGACCACGCCTATGGCGGCGGCCACGCCCGGCAGGCGCTCGTCCGCTATCTGGAGCACGAGGCCGAGCCGATGCTGCGCGGTCTGTACGGGGAGAGCACCGGGCGCAGACTCTTCGCCGCCGCGGCCGATCTGACCCGGCTCGCGGGCTGGACCTCGTACGACATCGCGGCGCACGGCCTCGCCCAGCGCTACTTCGTCCAGGCCCTGCGGCTCTCCCAGGCGGCGGGCGACCGCGCGTACGGTTCGTACGTCCTGACCACCATGAGCCGCCAGGCGGTCTATCTCGGCCACGGCAGGGAAGCCGTTCAGCTGGCCCGCGTCGCCCAGCAGGGCATCGGCGCCTCCGCGCCCCCGGTCGTCCAGGCGCTGCTGCACTCCGCGGAGGCACGCGGACACGGCGTCCTCGGCGAGGTACGGGCCTGTACGGCCTCGCTCGTACGGGCGGAACGCGCCCTGGGGACGGCGCGCCCCGGCGACGACGTACCGCACTGGGCCCGCTTCTTCGACGAGGCGCAGCTCGCCGACGAGTTCGGGCACTGCCACCGCGATCTCCAGCAGTACCGCGCCGCCGTGCAGCACGCCGAGCGCTCGCTCCAGCTGCGCTCCCCGGCGTACGCGCGCAGCCGTCTCTTCTGCCGTGTCGTGCTCGCCTGCGGCCGTCTGGGCCTCGGCGAGCTGGACCAGGCGTGCCTGCTGGGCGCGGAGGCGGCCCAGCAGGCCACCGAGATGCGGTCGGCGCGGGCGGTGGAGTACGTACGGGACTTCGAACGGCGGCTGGAGCCGTACCGGGACGCGGCGGCCGTACGGAACTACCGCGACCGGGTCGCGGCGCTCGGCTGAACGGGTGTGCGTCCGCCGGGAGTTGAGCCGGTCCCGTCCGAGGTGAGTCGGCGCCCGGACGGGACCGGAGCCCTTGTGGTGCGCGGGGGCGTGAAGGACCGGCTACGCCACCGCCGGTAGCCGCGCCGGTCCGTACGCGGGGCGTACGCCCAGATCGCGCAGGATCGCGTGGGCGGCGCGGCGGCCCGAGAACAGCGCGCCCTGGACCGTGTTCGTATCGCGGTGATCGCCGCACACGTACAGCCCCGACAACAGCCGTACGGGGCGGCGCAGATCGTGCGGCGGGGGCATCGCGGGCACCGCCTCCGGGTCGTGGTGGACGGCCAGCAGCTCCCACTCGTCGGTCGGTGTCCCGTAGAGCCGCGCGAGCTGCGCGCGGACCGTACGGTCGAGAACGGCGGCCGGGGGAGGCGGCCCGAGCACCGTCGAGGAGATCAGCACACGGCCCTCAGGCGCGCGCGAGGGGTCCACCGCGCTCATCACGGCCGTATGCGTCACCGGTCCGCTCCGGTCGGCGTCCAGCAGCAGCGTCGGATCGGTCAACGGGGCCACCGGCGCGGTGTGGTGCAGCACCGTCACCGCGTGGAAGTCCGGCACCCGCAGCCCCGGCAACAGCTCGGCCGCGGCCCGCGCGCCCGTCGCCACCACGAGCGAGCGGCAGGTGATCTCGCCGTGCTCCTTGGTGGTGACACCGGATATCGACGCGTCCGTCACACACACATCCGTACGGACCGTGCCCGCCGGCAGCGTCCGCGCCAGCAGTTCGGGCAGTACGGAGGAGCCACCGGCGGTCACACACAGTCTGCCCCGGGCGAACGCGCGCAGCGCGAGGTCCGCGCACCGGCTCGACGTGGTCAGCTCCGGGTCGCAGAGCAGCGCGGACAGCAGCGGGCGGACAAAGCCGTTGACCGTACGCACGGGCAGCCCGCGGACCGACAGGGCCTCCAGCGCGGTGCGTTCGGGGCGGGCCAGCAGCCGGGAGGTCGGCGTCGCCGCGAGGCGGCCCAGGACCGCGCCCAGCCGGGCCTGGTCGACCGCGCCGCCGAGCGGTGGGCGGGGGGCGCTCGCCAGGGCGCGCGCCACTGTCAGTGCGCTCCGCGCGCTCCCTACGGCCCCGGTCCGGTAGTTCCGCCCGTCGCTGTGCACGACCACACCGGGCGAGAACATCCGCAGGGCGGCGCCCTCCAAACCCGGTGTGCGCAGCAACTCCGGATACGAGGTGGTGAGCAGCCGCCCACCGCGGTCGAGCCGGAAGCCGTCGACCCGGTCGGTGGCCATGCGACCGCCGACGTGGGGGGCGGCCTCCAGGACGCTGACTCTCACCCCGGCGCTGGTCAGATGATGAGCCGCGGCCAGACCCGCGAGGCCGGCTCCGATGATGACGACGTCTGCGTGGTGCGCGGTGCTGAGTGCGGTGCTGAGCACGTGCCCCTCCCCGAGGTCGGCGCGGCTGGGTGGGGGCTGATGCGCGCATCTGGCCCCCGGAACGCCCGAGTTGGGGTCGAGAGTAGGGAGGGAGGGGGCGGGGGGCGGACGCGCGCGGCGGGGGTCACGGAGGCAAAGGGGGCGCGGGTGCGGTGCGGGTCGCCGTCCGGCGGGGGGTCGTGGTGCGGGGCACTTTCGGCGCGGTGCGCCGTCCGGCGGGGGGCGTGGTGCGGTGCGCCTCCGGCGGGGGTGCGGGTGCGCCTCCGGCGGGGGTGCGTTGTGGTGCCGGGGGCCGGGGCCTCCGGAGGTACATGTCCGGACGGCATGATTTACGGCGCGACTCTGCCCTGTCGTTGGTTCGGGCGTTCGCGCGCCACAAATCACGCTTTAGTGTCCGGACACGCACCTCCTACGACCCCGACCCCCTCCCGCCGGTGGTTATCCGTCCCGATCCGGTCGGTACCGGCAGGTGGCCGGGTACGGGAGAGCGCCGCCGCCTCCCCCGCCCACCCTCGCGCACGACCGGGCCGCCTGAGCGGGCGGTGAAGGGGGGCGCGCAGGGATCGTGTCCGGGACGTAGAGCGTGATTTGTGGCGCGCGACCGCCCGAACCATCGTCTGGGCAGCTGCGCGCCGTACGGGGGTCCGGGGGTGTCCCCCGGGAAAGCACAGCATGCAGTCCCGGGCGCGAGCCCGGAGCGACCACCGGCAACCACCCGCACACAGTCACCGGCCCCAGCCGAAACGCACCGCGTCTAACGACCCCCGCCGGAGGCGCACCGTACCGCGTCTTCGATCGTTGGGAACGCGAACCTGAAGCCCGACTCCAGCAGCCGCGCAGGCAGTACCCGCTGGCTGCCCAGGACCTCCGCCGACAGCTCGCCCAGCACCACACGCAGCGCCACCGCCGGCACCGGGAAGGGCGTCGCGCGGTTCAGGACGCGTCCCATCGTCGCCGTGATCTCGCGGTTCGTGACGGGTTCCGGCGCGGTGAGGTTCACCGGGCCTTCCAGGGTTTCCGTGTCGATCAGATGCCGCAGCGCCGCCACCTCGTCGTGCAGCGCGATAAAGCTCCAGTACTGGCGCCCCGAGCCGAGCCGTCCGCCCAACCCCGCGCGGAACAGCGGGAAGAGCCGGCCCCAGGACCCGCCCCCGCGCGCGACGACGAGGCCCGTGCGCGCGAACACCGTTCGTACGCCCGCCTCTTCCGCAGGCCGGGCCGCTTCCTCCCAGTCCACGCAGAGCGAGGGCAGGAACCCGTCGCCGGGAGGCGCGCTCTCGTCCACCTTCCGGTCCCCGGTCTCGCCGTAGAACCCGATGGCGGATCCGCACACCAGCACTCGGGGCGGCTGGTCGAGTGTGGCGACGGCCTCCGCGATGGCGGCGGTGCCGAGGATCCGGCTGTCGCGGAGTTCCTTCTTGTAGGCCTCGGTCCAGCGGCGGTCGCCGATGCCGGCTCCGGCGAGATGGACGACGGCCTCGCAGCCGTTGAGGCGGTGGGCGTCGACCCGCTGGCGCAGCGGGTCCCACTCGACCTCGTCGGCCGTCCGGGCGGGGCGCCGCACCAGGCGGACCACCTCGTGGCCGTCGGCGCGCAGGGAGTGTGCGAGTGCCGTACCGATGAGCCCGGTGGAACCGGTGATCGCGATCCTCATGGGACCCATCCTGCCCGCGGAACGCCCCATGGCACAGTTGCGCCATGTCCGACGCACAGATACGTCCCGCGCTTCTCTCCGACGACGGAGTCCTGGGCGAGCTCGACCGGGCGACCTGGTCCTCGCTGCACGCCGTGTCGCCGCGGCCGGAGCCGCCGTACGGTCCGTTCTTCGACGCGCTGCACCGACCCGAGGACTTCCTGGTCGCGGAGGTCGACGACGAGCGGATCGCCGGCTACGTCCGGGTGGTGCGGCCCACGCCGCTCGCCAGTAACGCGCATGTACGGCAGATACAGGGGCTCGCGGTCCACGAGTGGGCGCGGGGGCGCGGTGTGGCCCGCGCGCTGCTGCGCGCGGCGGCGCTGCACGCGCGCAACCAGGGGGCGCGGCGGCTGACGCTGCGGGTGCTCGGCCACAACGCGCCCGCGCGGAGGCTGTACGAGGCCGAGGGCTATGTCGTCGAGGGGGTTCTGCCCGGGGAGTTCTTCCTCGACGGTGTGTATGCGGACGATGTGCTCATGGGGATCTCGCTGACGGACTGAGCGAGAGGACCTACTCGCCGCCGAAGCGCTCCGAGAGCCGTGGGAAGCGCTCGGCGAGCGCCGTCTCGTCCTCGAAGTCCAGCGGTGTGCCCTCCGGTTCGGCCGGCTGCGAGGCGATGCCCAGGGCGGGTGCCACCACGCCGGTGAGCTGCTCGTACGCCTCGTCCGCCGCGTATCCCAGCTCCTCGCCGTCCCCGTCGATGTCCGGGTCGAAGTCGTCAAGCAGTTCGGCCAGCGCGTCCGGCTCGTGCAGCGCGCCCTCGAAGATCTCGCGGCCCTGGCCGATGAGCCAGCAGCGGAAGTAGTCGAAGGCGTCGTCGCTGACGCCGCCGAGCAGCACGGCGGCGGCGCCCCACAGGTCCCAGCGGTACGCGCGGTTGTAGCGCGACTCGAAGTGGCGTGAGAAGTCCAGTACGGAGTCGGGGTCGAGTTGCAGCAGCCGCTCGACCAGCTGATCGGCCTGGTCCTCGGGGTCGCCCTCGGCGGCCTCGCGGGTGCTGTCGACGATCTCCCAGAACTCCGTCTCGTCCATCACGGGTCAAGCATCGTGCTTGGGGGAGGGCGGCGCACGCGGAGCCACGGATTATGAGCCGTTTCGTTGCCGGGTGTTCGGGTCGTCTTCCAGTTCGCCCCGTCACTCGTACAGCGTCCGCATCCGCCGTGCCGCCTCGGCGAAGCGGTCGCGCAGGGTGTCCGGTCGCAGGACCTCCACGTCCGGGCCGAGCGTGAGCAGCTGGGAGTACGCCACGTCCTCCGACTCCACCGGCAGCGCGAGCGTGAGCAGACCTCGGTCGTCCGGCGGACCGGCCGTCGCCAGCGCCTCGCGGGCGGCCACACGGTCGACGACGTACGGCAGCCGGTGGGCGCCGTCCGCCGAGAGCCGGACCACGATCTCCGTACGCAGCAGCGAGCGCGCGAACTCGGCGGCGCGCTCCTCCCAGAACCCGGGCAGATCGAAGGACTCATCCCGGAAAAAACGTTCCTGCAAGGTCTCCGCCGAGGCGAACCGGTCCACCCGGTAGACCCGGAAAGCCCCCTGGGAACAGGCGCAGACGTACCAGACACCGGCCTTCAGCACGAGACCGTACGGGGCCAGCTCCCGCTCCACCTCGGTGTCCTCGCGCCGGTAGCGCGCCGCGACCAGCCGGTCGTCCCAGACCGCCTCGGCGAGGACGGGCAGCAGCTCGGGCGTCTCCGGCTCCTGGTACCAGCCCGGCGCGTCCAGATGGAAGCGTTGCGCCGCCGAGTCCGAGGCATCCCGCAGCGAGGGCAGCAGCGCCGCCGACACCTTCAGCCGGGCCGCCGACGAGACATCGTCGAGCCCCATCTCCCGCAGCGCTCCCGGCACTCCGGAGAGGAACAGCGCCTCGGCCTCGCCGCGCGCCAGCCCGGTCAGCCGGGTGCGGTAGCCGCCGACCAGCCGGTAGCCGCCGCTTCTGCCGCGGTCCGCGTAGACCGGGACCCCGGCCTCCGAGAGCGCCTGGGCGTCCCGGGTGATGGTCCGCTCGGACACTTCGAGCTCCCGGGCCAGTTCGCCCGCGGTCATGGAGGGTCGGGACTGGAGCAGGAGCACCATCTTGATCAGCCGGGCAGCACGCATTGCACCATGATGCAGGGAGCCCCCGCCACGGCGTGACAGGGGCTCCCGGGGGCATCACCGGGCCTCAGGACCCGGCGGGCCTCAGGACCCGGCGGGCTCAGAGGCCGTAGCGCTCGCGGGCCTCCACGACCCGCTCCGGCTTGACCTCGCCCCGGCGGGCCAGCTGCGCCAGCGCCGCGACCACGATCGACCGGGCGTCCACACCGAAGTGGCGGCGGGCCGCCTCCCGGGTGTCGGAGAGACCGAAGCCGTCCGTACCGAGCGAGGTGTAGTCCTGCTCGACCCACTGGCTGATCTGGTCGGGGACCTGACGCATCCAGTCGCTGACCGCGAGGACAGGACCCGGCGCGCCGGACAGCGCGCGCGTCACATACGGCACCCGCTCCTCGCCACGCAGCAGCGCCTCGTCGGCCTCCATCGCGTCCCGGCGCAGCTCGCCCCAGGACGTGGCGGACCAGACATCGGCGGTGACGCCCCAGTCGGCGGCGAGCAGCTCCTGTGCCTCCAGGGCCCAGTGGATCGCCGTACCGGACGCCAGCAGCTGGGTACGGGGGGCGTCGGCCGCCGCCGGGGTGCCCTCCTTGAAGCGGTACAGGCCCTTGATGATGCCCTCCTCGACGCCCTCCGGCATCGCGGGCTGCGGCATCGGCTCGTTGTAGACCGTCAGGTAGTAGAAGACGTTCTGGTCCTCGCCGGGGAGGGGCTCCCCGTACATCCGCCGCAGGCCCTCCTTGACGATCACGGCGATCTCGTACGCGAACGCCGGGTCGTAGTTGAGGGCGGCCGGGTTGGTGGACGCGATCAGATGCGAGTGGCCGTCGGCGTGCTGGAGGCCCTCACCGGTCAGGGTCGTACGGCCCGCGGTGGCACCGACGATGAAGCCCTTGCCCAGCTGGTCGGCGAGCTGCCACATCTGGTCGCCCGTACGCTGCCAGCCGAACATCGAGTAGAAGATGTAGAAGGGGATCATCGTCTCGCCGTGCGTCGCGTACGACGTGGCCGCGGCGATGAAGTCCGCCATCGAACCGGCCTCGGTGATCCCCTCGTTGAGGATCTGGCCGTCCTTGGCTTCCTTGTAGTACATGATCTGGTCGCGGTCGACCGGGTCGTACGTCTGGCCCAGCGGCGAGTAGATGCCGGCCGACGGGAACAGCGCCTCCATACCGAAGGTGCGCGCCTCGTCCGGGACGATCGGGACCCAGCGCCTGCCGGTCTCCTTGTCCCGCATCAGGTCCTTCATCAGCCGGACGAACGCCATGGTGGTCGCCACGGACTGCTTGCCCGAGCCCTTGTGGACCGCCTGGAACGGCTTGTCGGACGGCTCGGGCAGGGCCACGGCGTGCACCCGGCGGGCCGGGGCGGGGCCGCCCAGCTCCGCGCGGCGCTCCTGGAGGTAGCGCACCTCGGGGGAGTCGGCGCCGGGGTGGCCGTACGGTACGAGGCTGTCGTCCAGCTTCGCGTCCGGGATGGGCAGGTCGAGCAGGTCCCGCATGGCGCGGAACTGGTCGCCCGAGAGCTTCTTCATCTGGTGGTTGGCGTTGCGCGACTCGAAGCCGGAGCCGAGCGTGTAGCCCTTCACGGTCTGCGCCAGGATCACGGTCGGGGCGCCCTTGTGCGCCAGGGCCGCGCGGTAGGCCGCGTACACCTTGCGGGCCTCGTGGCCACCGCGCGAGGTGTAGAAGCACTCGGCGATCTTCGTGTCGGGCAGCAGCTCGGCGAGGGCGATGAGGGCCGGGTCCACACCGAAGAAGTGCTCGCGGATGTAGGCGACATCGCGGGTCGCGTACGTCTGGAACTGCGCGTCGGGCACCTGGCGCAGCCGGCGGACCAGCGCGCCCGTGGTGTCCAGGGCGAACAGCTCGTCCCAGGCCGAGCCCCACAGCGACTTGATGACATTCCAGCCGGCGCCGCGGAACTGGGCCTCCAGCTCCTGCACGATCTTGAAGTTGGCGCGGACGGGACCGTCGAGGCGCTGGAGGTTGCAGTTGATGACAAAGGTCAGATTGTCCAGCTGCTCACGGGACGCGAGCGCCAGGGCCGCCGTCGACTCGGGCTCGTCCATCTCGCCGTCGCCGAGGAACGCCCACACGTGCGAGGCGGAGGTGTCCTTGATACCGCGGTTGGTCAGATAGCGGTTGAAGCGCGCCTGGTAGATCGCGGAGAGCGGGCCGAGGCCCATCGAGACGGTGGGGAACTCCCACAGCCAGGGCAGCCGGCGCGGATGCGGGTACGAGGGCAGACCCTTGCCGCCCGCCTCCTGGCGGAAGTTGTCGAGGTCCGACTCGGTCAGCCGGCCGTCGAGGAAGGCGCGGGCGTATATGCCGGGGGAGGCGTGGCCCTGGATATAGAGCTGGTCGCCGGAGCCGGGGGAGTCCTGGGACTCCTTGCCGCGGAAGAAGTGGTTGAAGCCGGTCTCGTACAGCCAGGCCGCGGACGCGAAGGTGGCGATATGGCCGCCGACGCCGAAGCGGGCGCCGCGGGTGACCATGGCCGCCGCGTTCCAGCGGTTCCAGGCGGTGATCCGGGACTCCATCGCCTCGTCGCCGTCGAAGGCGGGCTCCGAGGCGGTGGGGATGGTGTTCACATAGTCGGTCTCCAGCAGCGCGGGCACCGGGACCCCGGCCGTTCCCGCGTGATGGAGGGTGCGCCGCATCAGATAGGCGGCGCGGTGCGGGCCGGCGTGCTCGGTCACGGCGTCGAGCGAGGCCGCCCACTCGGCGGTCTCCTCGGCATCACGGTCCGGGAGCTGGTCGAGCTCGCTCGGAAGTTTGCCTACGGGGTCGGGCATGGTCGCCGCCTTCCGGACAGGAGGGGGGTGGAGAAAGCCTTGTCTGGCAGGACAGGGCGGAGGACTGGGTGCAGTCCGTCTAAGACTGTAAGTCGCTGATCGATGATCGATCAAAGGGTTGAAAGGCAAAACTTCTCGATCTGGAGGAATTGGCATTCCGTGCCGCAGAACGGGGCACCGAGTGACCGAGAGTGAGTCATGACAGAAGGGGCGAATCAGGCGCGCGGCGCACATCCGAGCACATGGTCCTTCACCAGTGCGCCAATGCCGGGATCCCTTCTGCGGAACGCCTGGACCAGCTCCTCGTGCTCCTCGGCGTACGACTTCTGCACCGTTCCGAGCCAGCGGATCGACAGCGCGGTGAAGACCTCGATGCCCAGCCCCTCCCAGGTGTGCAGCAACACACTGTTACCGGCCGCCCGCACCAGCTCCCGGTGGAAGGCCACGGTGTGCCGCACCTGACCGGTCCCGTCGGCTCTTCGGTCCGCCTCGTACAGCGCCAGTACATGCGGCTCAAGCGCCGAGCAGTCCAGCGCGAGGCGCTCGGCGGCCAGCTCCGCGGCGATCTGCTCAAGACCCGCCCGTACCGGATAGCTCTCCTCCAGATCGGCCGCGGTCAGATTCCGCACCCGTACGCCCTTGTTGGGCGCCGACTCGATCAGCCGCAGACTCTCCAGCTCGCGCAGCGCCTCGCGTACGGGCGTCTGGCTGACCCGCAGCTCGGTCGCGATACGCCGCTCCACGATCCGCTCACCCGGCTTCCAGCGGCCACTGACGATCCCCTCCACGATGTGCTCGCGGATCTGTTCGCGCAGCGAGTGGATGACGGGCGGGGTCATGAAGCGCTCCTGGGGGCAGCGGTCGATGGATGAACGATACGGCGGCGCGCTCCATACGGCGGCGCCCCCGCCCGGAAATGATCCGGGCGGGGGCGCCTTTGCCGTACAGGGTGCCGTGAGGCGTTTGGGGCCTACAGGCCGAGCTCGACCTCGAACTCGCCGGCTTCCAGAATCGCCTTGACCGCCGTCAGATAGCGGGCGGCGTCGGCGCCGTCCACCAGCCGGTGGTCGTAGGAGAGCGCGACGTACGTCATGTCGCGCACCGCGATCGTCTCGCCGAGGTCCGGGTGGTTGATGACCACGGGACGCCGGACGGTGGCGCCGATGCCCAGGATGGCGACCTGGTTCGGCGGCACGATGATCGTGTCGAACAGCGCACCGCGCGAACCGGTGTTGCTGATGGTGAAGGTCGCGCCGGCCAGATCGTCCGGGGTGATCCTGCTCGCCCGGACCGCCGCCGCCAGCTCCGCGGTCTTCTTGGAGATACCGGCGATGTTCAGATCGCCCGCACCCTTGATGACCGGGGTCATCAGACCCTTCTCGGAGTCCACGGCGATGCCGATGTTCTCCGAGTCGAAGTACGTGATCGTGCCCTCGTCCTCGTTGATCCGGGCGTTGATGACCGGGTGGGCCTTCAGCGCCTGGGCCGCCGCCTTGACGAAGAACGGCATCGGGGAGAGCTTGACGCCCTCACGCGCGGCGAAGGAGTCCTTGGCCTGGGCGCGCAGCCGCATCAGCTTGGTGATGTCCACCTCGACCACGGAGGTCAGCTGGGCCTGTGTGTGCAGCGCCTTCATCATGTTGTCGCCGATGACCTTGCGCATGCGGGTCATCTTGACGGTCTGACCGCGCAGCGGGGACGCCTCCAGCGTGGGCGCCTTCGGCGCGGCGGCGGGAGCGGCGGCCGGGGCCTGGGCGGCGGCCCGCGCGGCGGCCTTGGCGGCCTCCGCGGCGGCGACGACGTCCTGCTTGCGGATACGGCCACCGACGCCGGTGCCCTTGACCGAGGTCAGGTCGACACCGTTCTCGGCGGCCAGCTTGCGCACCAGCGGGGTGACATACGCGCCGTCGTCACCGGCGGTCGCGGCGGGCGCCGGGGTGACCGGGGCCGGGGCCACGGGCGCCGGGGCGGCCGGAGCGGGAGCCGGAGCCGCCGGGGCGGCCTGGACCGGCACGGGCGCCGGAGCCGGTGCCGGCGCGGCGACGGGAGCCGGGGCAGCGGCCGGGGCCGGAGCCTGCTGGACCACCGGTGCGGGCGGCGGCGCGGCCGGAGCCGGAGCGGCGGCCGGGGCAGCCCCCGGAGCACCGATCACGGCGAGCTTGGCGCCGACCTCGGCGGTCTCGTCCTCGCCGACCACGATCTCCAGCAGCACACCGGCGACCGGGGCGGGGATCTCGGTGTCGACCTTGTCGGTGGAGACCTCAAGCAGCGGCTCGTCCTCCGCGACCTCCTCGCCGACCTCCTTCAGCCAGCGGGTGACGGTGCCCTCGGTGACCGACTCGCCCAGCGCGGGCAGCGTGACGTCGGTGCCGGAGGCGCCACCGGCCGGGGCGGCGGGCGCGGCGGCCGGAGCCGGAGCGGGGGCCGCGGGAGCCTCGGCCACCGGGGCCGGGGCCGCGGGGGCAGGGGCGGGCTCGGCGACGGGGGCCGGAGCGGGGACAGTCTGCGTCGGCTGGGCCGCCGCGAGGCCACCCGTACCGTCGTCGATGATGGCCAGCTCGGCGCCGACCTCCACGGTCTCGTCCTCGGCCACCTTGATGGAGGCCAGCACACCGCCGGCCGGGGCCGGGATCTCGGTGTCGACCTTGTCGGTGGAGACCTCAAGCAACGGCTCGTCGGCCTCGACGCGCTCGCCCTCGGCCTTCAGCCAGCGGGTGACAGTGCCCTCGGTGACGCTCTCGCCGAGCGCCGGCAGGGTTACGGAAACCGCCATGGTCTCAGTTGCTCCTAACGATGGGGTCTCCCCAGCTCGCGCGGAGCGCCGAGCGAGGGGAAGTGCGGTAGTGGTCGTCGCGCCCGGACTGAAGCATCAGTCGTGGGAGTGGAGGGGCTTGCCGGCCAGGGCCAGGTGGGCCTCGCCGAGAGCCTCGTTCTGGGTCGGGTGCGCGTGGATGAGCTGCGCGACCTCGGCCGGCAGGGCCTCCCAGTTGTAGATCAGCTGAGCTTCGCCGACCTGCTCGCCCATACGGTCACCGACCATGTGGACGCCGACCACGGCGCCGTCCTTGACCTGGACGAGCTTGATCTCGCCCGCGGTCTTGAGGATCTTGCTCTTTCCGTTGCCCGCGAGGTTGTACTTGAGAGCGACGACCTTGTCCGCGCCGTAGATCTCCTTGGCCTTGGCCTCGGTGATACCGACGGAGGCGACCTCGGGGTGGCAGTACGTCACCCGGGGCACGCCGTCGTAGTCGATCGGAACGGTCTTCAGTCCGGCCAGCCGCTCGGCCACCAGGATGCCCTCGGCGAAGCCGACATGCGCCAGCTGGAGGGTCGGGACGAGGTCGCCGACCGCCGAGATGGTCTCCACGTTCGTGCGCATGTACTCGTCGACGAGGACATAGCCGCGGTCGGTCGCGACGCCCTGCTCCTCGTACCCGAGCCCCTCGGAGACCGGACCGCGGCCGATCGCGACGAGCAGTATCTCCGCCTCGAAGGTCTTCCCGTCGGCCAGCGTCACCCGGACACCGTCCGGCGTGTACTCGGCCTTCTCGAAGAACGTACCGAGGTTGAACTTGATGCCGCGCTTGCGGAAGGCGCGCTCCAGCAGCTTGGAGCTGTTCTCGTCCTCGACGGGGACGAGGTGCTTGAGGCCCTCGACGACGGTGACGTCCGTGCCGAAGGACTTCCACGCGGAGGCGAACTCGACGCCGATGACGCCGCCGCCCAGGATGATCGCGGACTTCGGGACCCGGTTCAGCGTCAGCGCGTGGTCCGAGGAGATGACGCGCTCGCCGTCGATCACCAGACCCGGCAGCGACTTCGGTACGGAACCGGTCGCGAGGAGGACATGACGGCCCTGGACGCGCTGCCCGTTCACATCGACGGAGGTGGGGGAGGAGAGCCGGCCCGCGCCCTCGATGTAGGTCACCTTGCGGGAGGCGACCAGACCCTGGAGGCCCTTGTAGAGGCCCGAGACGACCTCGTCCTTGTACTTGTGCACACCGGCGATGTCGACGCCGTCGAAGGTGGTCTTGATACCGAACTGCTCGCTCTCGCGCGCCTGGTCCGCGATCTCGCCGGCGTGCAGCAGAGCCTTCGTGGGGATGCAGCCGTTGTGCAGGCAGGTGCCGCCCAGCTTGTTCTTCTCGATCAGGGCGACGTCCAGGCCCAGCTGCGCTCCGCGCAGCGCCGCGGCGTAACCGCCGCTACCGCCGCCGAGGATCACTAGGTCGAAAACGGTGCTGGCGTCGTTCGCCACGTCACGTCCTCCATGCATGTGCGCCGGGCGCGGTCCGGTGACCGGGCGGCGGCTGGTCTTCGGCCGCTATGTCTTCGGCCCTGTGGTGGGGGCCCTGTCCTGCCGAGAACCCATCTTCGCACTTGTCGAAGCAAGACGGGACGCGGGGCCCCGGAGGTGAGACGGGCGACATAGTTCTACCGCCCCCACTCACCTCCGGAGCCCCGGTCCGCCGGCCCGCGCGCGCGGACCGTGACCCGGTCCGTGACTCAGCCCAGGTCGCCCGCGGCGACGCGCTCGGCCAGCTTCACGAGCGTACGGATCGAGGAGCCCGTACCGCCCTTCGGCGTGTAGCCGTACGGCGCCCCCTCGTGGAAGGCCGGGCCCGCGATGTCCAGGTGGGCCCAGGTGATGCCCTCGCCGACGAACTCCTTCAGGAAGAGTCCGGCGACCAGTCCGCCGCCCATCCGCTCGCCCATGTTCGCGATGTCGGCGGTGGGGGAGTCCATGCCCTTGCGCAGGTCCGCGGGGAGCGGCATCGGCCAGGACGCCTCGCCCGCCTCCTCCGCGATCTCGTGGATCGAGGTACGGAACGCCTCGTCGTTCGCCATGATCCCGAACGTGCGGTTGCCCAGCGCCAGCACCATCGCGCCGGTCAGGGTCGCCACGTCGACGATCGCGTCCGGGTTCTCCTCGGAGGCCCGGGTCAGCGCGTCGGCCAGCACGAGCCGGCCCTCGGCGTCGGTGTTGAGGACCTCGACGGTCTTGCCGCTGTACATGCGCAGCACGTCACCCGGGCGGGTGGCGGTGCCGGACGGCATGTTCTCCGCGAGGGCGAGCCAGCCGGTGACGTTGACGGGGAGACCGAGCCGCGCGGCCGTGACAACGGCGGCGAACACCGCGGCGGCGCCGCTCATGTCGCACTTCATCGTCTCGTTGTGACCGGCCGGCTTCAGCGAGATGCCGCCCGAGTCGTAGGTGATGCCCTTGCCGACGAGGGCGAGGGTCTTCTCCGCGTCGGGGTGCGTGTAGGCGAGCTTCACCAGCCGCGGCGGGTTGGCCGAGCCCTGGCCGACCCCGAGGATGCCGCCGTAGCCGCCCTTGGCGAGCGCCTTCTCGTCGAGGACCTGCACCTTGATGCCGTTCTCCTTGCCGGCGGCGGTGGCCACGGCGGCGAAGGACTCGGGGGTGAGGTCGTTCGGCGGGGTGTTCACCAGATCACGGGCGCGGTTGACCTCTTCGGTCAGCGCGACCGCGCGCTCGGCCGCGGCCTTGTGCGCCTTGTCGCGCGGCTTGGCACCCAGCAGCGCGACCTCGCCGAGCGGCTGCTTCGGGCCGTTGTCGCCCTTCTTGGCCTTCTTCTCGCCGCCCTGGTACGCGGTGAAGGCGTACGCGCCGAGGAGGGCGCCCTCGGCGATCGCCTCGATGTCCTCCGCCGCCTCGACGGGCAGCGCGAACGCGGCCTTCTTCACGCCGGACAGAGCGCGCGCGGCGACCCCGGCGGCGCGGCGCAGCGGCTCGGCGCCGTACGTCGCGTCCTTCTTCGGGACCGGGCCGAGCCCGACCGCGAGGACGACCGGTGTCTTCAGGCCCGACAGCACGGGCAGCTTGGTCACCTCTCCCTCGGCACCCGAGGCGCCGAGGGTCTCCAGGACGGAGGCGAGCTTTCCGTCGAACGCCTTGTCCACGGCCTCGGCGCCCGGTGCCACGACCGGCCCCTTGGCGCCCTTCGCGACACCGACGACAATCGCGTCGGCGCGCAGCGTCGCCGCCCCGGCAGTGCTGAGAGTGAGAGCAGTCACGGTGGTGAAATCTCGCTTCCGTTAGGTTCATTGGCGGTCGAGGGGTGGGCCGACCGTGCCCGCCGCATCGTAAGCGGGCGCTGCGCGCGGCGGGAACGAGCCTACGCTCAGTGATATCCGTCGCTCACCGGGGCGGCGGTTCCTTCGGCTGTGGGCGGCTTTCGCACCATTGCGTCCCGCCGGACCGCGCCCCGTACGGCGGCTGTCACACGCCCAGCGTCAGCGCGACCAGCGCCACGGTCGCGGCCGTCTCCGCGAGGGCGCCGAAGACATCGCCGGTGACCCCGCCGAAGCGCCGTACGCAGTGCCGCAGCAGCAGTTGGGCCGCGACCAGCCCGGCCACGGCCGCCAGCGCGTGCCGCACGGCGCCGTAGGGACCGAGGAGCGCGCCCGCCGCGGCGCAGGCCGCCAGGACGAGCGGCGCGGCGACCGCGGCGGACCGTACCGGCACCGCGCCCGCCACCGCCGCGCCCAGACCGTCGGGCCGGGCCGGCGGCACCCCCGTACGGCACGCCAGGGTGAGCGCGAGCCGCGCCGTCACCCCGGCGACGACGACCGCCACCGCGCCGCGCGCCGCGCTCTGCGCGTACAGACCGGCCACCGCCGCGATCTGCCCCAGCAGCACCAGCACCAGCGTGACCACCCCGAACGGGCCGATGTCCGACCGCTTCATGATCCGCAGCGCGTCCTCGGCCGGCTTGCCGCTGCCGAGGCCGTCCGCGGTGTCGGCGAGACCGTCGAGATGGAGAGCGCGGGTGAGGACGGCGGGTACGGCCACCGCCGCCACCGCCGCGAGCAGCGCCGGCGCGCCCGCCAGGAGCGGCAGCGCCCCGGCGCCCGCCGCGGCCACCCCCACGACCAGCCCGGCGGCCGGGGCGCTCAGCATTCCGGCACGGGCGGCGCCGCGGTCCCAGCGCGTCAGCCGGACCGGGAGCACGGTGAGGGTGCCGAAGGCGAACCGTATGCCGTCGGCCACCGGGGCGCGTGCGGTGTCCACGCGTTCGCCGTCCATGGGGGTCATCGCACGAGACTAACGAGACGACGGGACCGACGAGTACGCCCGGTCCCCCGACGGTCAGCGACGCGTTCCCAGCCTTCTGCGATGCAGCCACCCCGGCAGCCCCGGCGCCTCCAGGAAGCCCTCGGCGCGGCCCGCCGCGATACCGATGCGCAGCAGATCGGCGCTCTTCTCGAAGAGCATGAAGCGTGGCTCCCAGATCGGCCGGTACTTGGCGTTGGCGCGGTACAGCGACTCGATCTGCCACCAGCGCGAGAAGAAGCTGAGCAGCGAGCGCCACAGCCGGAGCACGGGGCCCGCGCCCAGCTTCGCGCCCCGCTCGAAGACCGACCGGAACATCGCGAAGTTCAGCGAGACCTGGGTGATCCCGATCTCCCCCGCGCGCCGGAGGAGTTCGATGACCATGAACTCCATCAGCCCGTTCTCGCTGTCCCTGTCACGGCGCATCAGGTCGAGCGAGAGCCCCTTGGGCCCCCAGGGCACAAAGCTCAGCACCGCCCTCAGCTCGCCGTTCCCGTCATGGCATTCGAGCATCACGCACCGGCCGTCGCCCGGGTCCCCCAGCCGGCCGAGCGCCATCGAGAAGCCGCGCTCGGTCGCGCCGTCGCGCCAGTCGTCGGCGCGGCGCAGCAGTTCGGCCATCTCGTCGGCGGGGATGTCCTCGTGGCGCCTGACCGTGACCCGGTAGCCGGCCCGCGCGACCCGGTTGTACGCCTGGCGCACGGTCCGCATGGCCCGCCCCTCCAGGGTGAATTCGGCGGTCTCGACGAGCGCCTCGTCGCCCAGTTCCAGCGCGTCCAGACCGTGCCGGGCGTAGATCGTGCCGGCCTCCTCGCTCGCCCCCATCACGGCGGGCAGCCAGCCGTGTTCCCGCGCCTCGGCCAGCCAGGGTTCGATGGCCCCGGGCCATGCCTCCGGATCACCGATCGGATCGCCGGAGGCGAGCGACACCCCGCCCACCACCCGGTAGGTGATGGCGGCCTTGCCGGTCGGGGACCACATCACGCTCTTCTCACGGCGCAGCGCGAAGTAGCCGAGCGAGTCACGCTCCCCGTGCCTGTCCAGCAGCACCCGCAGCCTCGCCTCGTCGTCCCCGGTGATCGGGTCGACCGCGCGCCGCGAGCGGAAGGCCGCGTACAACACGGCGAGCAGCAGCAGCGTGGACAGGACGTTGATGGTGACCTTGACCCAGCCCGGTGTCACGATCCCCGGGAAACGGGAGTCGTCGGCCATCAGCGACACGAGCCGTGCCGTGCCGTACCGCCAGCGCTCGGTGAAGGACGAGGAGCCCCCGGCCGTGTTGGTGACGGTGACGAGCAGCGCGGCCAGCAGCGAGGTGACCAGCAGCCCGCCGACCGCCACGGCCGCCGCCAGCCTCGGGTTGGAGCGGTCGCCCTTCGCGTAGAACTCCCGCCGCCCCAGCAGCAGCGCGCAGACGAAGGCGCCGGTCAGCCCGAGCGAGACCCAGTTCTGCGGGTACCGCCTGATCTCCGGAAAGACCATCACGAACGCGAACAGCAGCAGGAAGGACCCGGCGAGAACGAGATTGAGAATCCAGGCGGCACGCTTGCGGCGGCGCATGGTGATCGCGAGGAAGAGCGTGAAGACCCCGGACGCGAAGCCCGCCGTGAGCAGATACGGGGTGAAGTAGTTGTCGACGTTGTGCCGTCGCAGATCCTGTCCGAGCGAGACCCATACGGCGCTCAGGAAATTGACGAAGGTGACGGCGCGCAGATACCAGACCGCGAACGCCGCGCCGCGCCGCGAACGTTCGGTGGCCCGGCTCGCCCCGGTCGCCCGGCCCAATGGATAGACAGCCATGCGGACTTCTCCCATAAAACACGATCATATGGGGCATCGTGTTTCACGCAGACTGATACGGCCGCCCGTGGTAGCGACCGCACCGATGCCTCACTCGGTGACGTACTCCGAGGTGTCCTCCGCGTCCCGCGCCGCGGCCCGCTCCGGCAGCTCCGCCGCGAGAGCGGCGGCGGCCCGGACGAGCGGGAGCGCGAGCAGCGCCCCGGATCCCTCCCCTACGGTGACGCCCTGGTCCAGCAGCGGGTTGAGCGCCATCCTGTCCAACGCCTTCGCCTGCGCCGGCTCCCCGCTCAACTGGCCCGCGAGCCACCAGTCGGGAGCGCGGAACGCCGCCCGCTGGCCGACCAGCGCGCAGGCCGCCGAGACCACACCGTCCAGGATCACCGGCATCCGCCGTACCGCGCTCTGCAGCAGGAACCCGGTCATCGCGGCCAGATCCGCGCCGCCCACCGTCGCCAGCAGCTCCAGCTGATCCCCCAGCACCGGCCGCGCCCGGCGCAGCGCGTCCCGCACCGCCGCGCACTTGCGCATCCACGCCAGATCATCGATCCCGGCGCCACCGCGCCCGGTCACCACGGACGCGTCCGTACCGCACAGCGCGGCGATCAGGGTGGCCGCGGGCGTCGTGCCGCCGACGCTCAGATCGCCCAGTACGACGAGATCCGTGCCCGAGTCCGCCTCCTCGTCCGCGATCGCCATCCCGAGCCGTACGGCCCGCTCGGCCTCCTCGATCGTCAGCGCGTCCTCGATGTCGATCCGCCCGCTGCCGCGCCGCACCCGGTGCCGTACGACCTCGTCGGGCAGCAGCGCCGGATCGCAGTCGAGCCCGGCGTCCACGATCCGCACCGGCACCTCCGCCAGCCGGGCCAGCACCGCGACGGGGCTCTCGCCCTCCAGCACCGCGCGCACCAGCGACTGCGCGCTGCCCGCGGGCCGCCCGGAGACATCAAGCGCGGCGACGCCGTGATCACCCGCGAACAGCACGACGCGGGGCTGCCGGACGGCCTTGACCGGTACGGACCCCTGCGCGGCGGAGAGCCACTCACCGAGCTCGTCCAGGCGCCCCAGCGCCCCGCTCGGCACGGCCAGCCGCTCCCGCCGTTCCTCGGCGTCCCGCCGCGTACCGCTGTCGGGGCGCTCGATCAGATCGGAGAAGTCATCGAGATTAAGCGAGCTCATTTCGCCGAGGTTACCGTCCGGCCGGGGGGCGTTCGCCTTTGGTGCTCGGTGGCGACCACCGGCACCACACCGCCCCCCCCGGACGCGCCCCGCAGGGGCTACCGCAGCGTCACCGCCTGGCCCGCCACCACCAGCAGCACATGCTCACACTCCTCCGCCACCCCCGCGTTCAGCCTCCCCAGCTCATCCCGGAACCGCCTTCCCGACACCGTCGCCGGCACCACCCCCGACCCCACCTCGTTCGTCACCGCCACCACCGTGCGCCGCGTACCCCGCACCGCCGCCACCAGCGCCGCAGTCCGCTCCCGCAGCGCCTTCTCGCCGCCCGTCGCCCACGCCGCGTCGTCCCACGCGTTCACCCGGTCCATCGCGTCCGTCAGCCACAGCGACAGGCAGTCGATCAGCAGCGGCGGCCCCTCCGCCGCGAGCAGGGGTACGAGGTCGCAGGTCTCCTCCGTGCGCCAGGACCCCGGCCGGCGCTCACGGTGCGCGCGGACCCTGACGTCCCACTCCGGGTCGCCCTCGCGACCGCCGCCGGTCGCCACGTACAGCACCCCGGGAAACGCCGCGAGCCGCCGCTCCGCCTCCCAGGACTTGCCCGAGCGCGCCCCGCCCGTCACCAGCGTGCGCCGGGGCACCTGGGGCACCGGGTGGTACGCGCCGACGGTCAGTGTCGTCCCGTCGGGTACGGCCCGCGCGCCCGCCGCCGCCAGCCGTCGGTCCAGTTCGGGGCCCGGCGGCACATCGTGGTCGAGATGGACGGCGAGGACATCGGTGTCGGGCCCGATCGCCCCGGCCGCCCGCAGCCGCGCCACCGCGTCGGGCCGCCCCACCACGTCGGCGACGACCATGTCGTAGGGGGCCGCGGCCCGGCCGTTCTCGGGTGCGAGACCCGCGGGCGCCCCGCCCGGCGGCAGATACAGCAACCGCTCGCCGCCGGACGCCGTCACCTCGTACCCCGTACCCGGCGCGTCCATCGGCACCGCCCGTACCCGGTGTCCGCCGAGCAGCGTCAGTACCCGGCCGTCCGCCACCCGGCCCGCCGCGGGCAGTCCGGCGGGCAGCTCCACCGCGGGACCGTCGTGCGGATGGCTGAGCAGCACCTGCCGTACGCCCGCGAGGGAGTGCCCGGCGCGGGCCGCGGCGAGCGCCGCACCCGGGGTGAGGTCGAGCAGCAGGACGCCGTCCACCAGCAGGGCGGTCGCGGCGCGGGCGCGCTCACCGCGGGCGGTCGCGCAGGCGGCGCAGGTGCAGTGGGGGCGGGGGAGTCCCGAGGGGGCTCCGGTGCCGAGCAGAGTCAGTTCCACGGGGCGATCCTCCCGTGTCACCGCTCACGGTGCGCGCCCGGCTACGCTGCGGGCAGGAAATCGATCAGTTCCGCGGGACCCGGGAGGCGCACATGGCGTGGATGTGGCGGTTCGAGAAGGCCGACGGGACGGAGGTCTCGCCGGCGGTGGAGCCCGAGGAGTTCACGACGCAGGGGGACGCCGAGTCGTGGGTCGGCGAGGCATGGAGGGAGCTTCTCGACGGAGGCGCGGAACAGGTCTCGCTGTTCGAGGACGGCGCCAAGATCTACGGTCCGATGAGCCTGCGGGCCGACGAGAGCTGATCCGTACGCGCACGGGTGCCCGCGGACCGGTCCGCGGGCACCCGGCACCTTCCTGGACGAGCAGGCCCGAAGTCCCGTCTGCCGCCGGGGGGTGGACGACGCTGACACGGACCCACCCGTCCAAGGCTTCCCGGTGTGGTCGGTCAGGGCAGGATCTCGATGTACCCGTCGGTTCCGTGTACGCGGATCCGCTGCCCGTCCCGGATCAGCCCGGTGGCCCGCTCCACGCCCACGACGGCCGGCAGGCCGTACTCCCGGGCGATCACCGCGCCATGGGTCATCAGGCCGCCCACCTCCGTCACCAGGCCCGCGATTCCGACGAACAGCGGCGACCAGCTGGGGTCCGTGAAGGTCGTGACCAGGATGTCGCCCGCTTCGAGATCGGCCTCCGCCATGTCACGGATGACGCGGGCCCTTCCCTCGACGGTCCCGGCGGAGACCGGGAGGCCGATCAGGGCGCCGGCCGGCACGTCGTCGCGCCGGTAGGCCCCGGTGACGGCCTCACCGTCCGAGGTGAGCACCCGGGGCGGTGTGAGCGCGTGGTACGACCGGAACGCCTCCTCGCGCCGCCGGATGAGCTGGTCGTCCACCTGGTTCTCGCGCACGACGTCGTGGATTTCCTGGAACGTGAGGTAGAAGATGTCCTCCTTCTCACGGAGCACATGGGCCCGCACGAGGCGCTCGGCCTCCTCCAGCAGGGCCCGCTTGTAGAGGAAGTAGCGGCTGATGATGGCGTACTTCGGGTACTCCCGGTATCCGATGAAGGTTCTGACCCGGTCGATCATCCGCTTGGTCTCGTCGGCTTTCCGGTCTCCGTCCGGCAGGGCCCGCAAGCGTGACAGCACGTCCTGTTCCTTCTTCCGCGCCTTCCGCCGCCCTTGCTCGAAGCGGCGCTCGGCGGCGCCCGGCTCGAAGTTCCTGACGTTGTCGAGGATCACGGGCACGAGCGTGGTGGGGCGCTCGCGCCAACGTGGCCTCGTGATGTCGATCTCGCCGACGCAGCGCATGCCGTACCGGTCGAGGTAGGACTCGATGGCGTCGCGCGCCTCGGTCCCGCCCGCGAGTCCGGGCAGCTCGTCCAGGAAGCCCTCGTCCTCGACGTCCTGAAGGAACGCCACCACTTCCGGCCACCGGCGGATCACGTCCGCGACGTCGAGCAGCGCCAGTCCCATCTCCGACGTGACGTTGTCGGGGGCGGACAGCGTGAGCGTGTCAGCCGCGTTCTTCTCGCCCAGCCACTCCAGCAGCGTGTCGTTGAGCCACCACGTGGCCTCCATCCCCGCCATGATCGCCTGAATGCTCAGCGGATCACCGAGGACTCGTTTGTGCTCCTCGAAGGCCTCCAGCAGGAAGTCGAACAGCGCCGGTCCTGTCTTCGTCCCGATGTCGCGCTCCAGTGCGGCGATGGACGCCCGGCTGCGCTCGATCAGCCCGGTGACGAGGGCCGGATCGGTCTCGATCGGGGCGGACGCGCCTCTGGCCGGCGGTCCGCCGGGAGCCGCGTCCGGGAGCGACGGGACGAAGCCGTCGCGGTCGAGGACGGTCTCCAGGGCGTCCCTGATCAGCGGATCGCCTCTCCCCATGACGTCCAGGAGACCGGCGCGGCTCGCGGGTGAGGCCAGCCGCCGGGTGACGTCGACGAACAGCCTCCCGCCTGCCTCGTGCATCGGCACCATGGCCGTCAGCCGCCACATGGAGAGCCCCAGGGGCTTCACGGGGTCGGTCATCATCTGCCCATGACCGACGGAGACGTAGACATGATTCTCCTGGTCGCCGGTCTCGGGGATGGGGAACAGCGTGGTGATCGGCCGGCTCTGAACGATCCGGAAGTCATCGTCGGCCAGGCACCATTCGATGTCCTGGGGGCGGCCGAAGTGCGCCTCGATCCGCCGCCCGAGCTCCACGAGCCGCAGGACCTGCGCGTCCGTCAGCGCCGGCTGCTTCTGCCGCCGCGGGTCGATCGCCACTTCCCGCGTACCGCCCGTCGGCAGGGCGTGAACGGCGCGCTGTTTGGCGGCGATCGCCTTGGCGACGATCTCGCCCTGTCGCACCGTGAAGACATCCGGGTTCACCAGGCCGGAGACCAGGGCCTCGCCGAGGCCGAAGCCGGCGTCCACGGTGGCGACCTTCCGGTTGCCCGTGACGGGGTCGGCCGTGAACAGGATGCCGGCCGCGTGCGGGAGGACCATCCGCTGCACGACCACGGCCATCTGGACCGTACGGTGATCGATGCCGTTCCGCTGACGGTAGGTCACGGCCCGCTCGGTGAACAGCGAGGCCCAGCACCTGCTGATGTGCTGAAGGATCGCCGTCGGCCCCACGACGTTCAGATACGTGTCCTGCTGGCCGGCGAAGGAGGCCGTCGGCAGGTCCTCCGCCGTCGCGCTGGAGCGGACGGCGCAGGCCGTCTGCTCGCCGAGCCCGGCGAGCGCGCGGGTGATCGCCGCCGCGAGATCGCCCGGGACGGCGATCCCCTCGACGGTCCGGCGGATCTCCGCGCTGAGCGCACGGACCGCCTCCCGGTCGTCCGGGTTCAGGTTCGCCAGCCGATCGAGTCGATCGTCGACCGACGGCGCTTCCGCCATGATCCGCCGGAAGGCGTCCGTCGTCACGCAGAAGCCCTCCGGCACCCGGATGCCTTCGATCCGCGACAGCCCGCCCAGGTGCGCGCCCTTGCCGCCGACGACCGCGGCCCGCGTCTCGTCGACCTCGTGGAGATCCCATACGTACCGCTCGGTCATCGCGATACCTCCGCCGAGGCAGCCGGGTCCCTTCGCGCCGTGTCCCCTCGCACCGCACCGGCCGAGCGCACCACCGGTGCCCCCCGTTCCGCCGGACCTCTTGTCAGACACGTTCTCGCCTCTGGCTGCCGCACGTCGTGCTCCCATTTCCGCAGGTTGTGGCGTCGGCCGACGATTCTGCGCGGTACCCCGGGTCTTGCGGCAAGCCCCCCGGCGCGCTATACCTTGAGAGTGGCAAGGAGAGAGCTCTCCTTGCCTTCGCTTTTTGCCGTCGACGAGATTCAGGGCTGGCGCGCCACAACGCGGGCAGGGCCCGCCGATCGTGTCCGGCGGACCCCGTCGTGTGTGCCGAGTCGGCGTGATCCGCCGGACAGGCCCTACATCTCGCCGAGTGTGACCTCCGCCGTCTTCGTCGCGCCGTTCCGTGTGAAGGTCACCTTGACCTTCTGTCCCGGCTTCTGCGAGGCGAGTTCCTCGGACAGCGCGAGGATCGTGGTGACCCGGGCGCCGCCGACCTTGGTGATGATGTCCCCGGGCTTGATCCCCGCCTTGGCCGCGGCGCCGCCCCTCGGGGCCGTGACGACCGCGACGCCGATGGGCTGGAAGTCGGGGCCGAGTACGGTACGGCCGCTGATGCCCAGGGCCGCCCGGCCCGAGTCGATGACCCGGCCGTTCTTGATGATCTGGTCGGCGATCGTCTTCACCAGCGACGCCGGGATCGCGAAGCCGATCCCGGGCGCTGCGCTGTTGCCCAGCTGCTGGTCGACCGCCGCCAGTGTCGGGATGCCGATCACCTCGCTGTTCAGGTTGACCAGCGCGCCCCCGCTGTTGCCCGGGTTGATCGCGGCCGACGTCTGCACCATGTTGGCGATGGTGGCGCCCGTACCGCCGCCCGACGAGGGCTCGCTGACGGTCCGTCCGACCGCCGAGACGATGCCCTGGGTGACGCTGCCCTGCAACCCCAGCGGTGACCCCATGGCCAGCACGATCTGACCGACCGCGACCGCCGAGGTCTCGCCGAACTTGGCGGGCTTCAGCCCGGCCGGGATCCTGTCGAGCTTGATGACGGCCAGATCCTGCTCGGGGAAGCTGGAGACGAGCTTGGCCCCGAGGGGCTGCTCGCTGTTGGCCACGGTGACCGAGAAGGTCCGCTGTTTCTCGACGACATGGGCGTTGGTGACGATGTGGCCCTGTCCGTCGTAGGCGACGCCCGACCCGAGAGTGTCCCCCGACTGGATCTGGACGACCGAGGGCAGCACATTCTTGATCGCCGTCTCGTAGGCGGTCTGCAGATCGTTGCCGGCGCGCCGCATGGCCGCCGCCTGGGTCGTGATGTCGGGGTTCGACCTGTGGGAGCCCGGGGTGCCGGGGCCGGCGCAGCCGCCGGCCACCGCCGCCACACAGATCGCGGCGGTCAGAGGCAGCAGCGGCCGGCGGGCGCGACGGCGGGGAAGGGAAACATCCATGCCCGGAGTATCCCGTTTGTCCTATCGGTGTGGCCTGCGGTGCACCGCCGATCAGGGGGCGCCGCCCCGACCGGCCCCGACCGGCGCGTACGCCGTCGCGCCGCTCAGCGTGCCGCCGCCAGGAACTGGGTGGCCGCCAGCTCCCCGTACAGCGGATCGTTCGCCACCAGCTCCTCGTGCGTACCCACCGCCCGCACCTTGCCCGCGTCCATCACCACGATGCGGTCCGCGAGCGTCACCGTCGACAGCCGGTGCGCCACCACCAGCACCGTCACCTCCCGGGCCGCCTCCGCCACCGCGTCGCGCAGCGCCAGTTCGTTGACCGCGTCCAGCTGGGACGTCGCCTCGTCCAGGAGCAGCAGCCGGGGCCCGCGCAGCAGCGCCCGCGCGATCGCCACGCGCTGGCGCTCACCGCCGGACAGCTTGGAGCCGCGGTGCCCGACCAGCGTCTCCAGACCGTCCGGCAGCCGCTCCACGAGCCCGTCCAGCCTTGCCCGTACGAGCACTTCCCTGATCCGCTCATCGGTGGCGTCGGGGGCGGCGAAGACCAGATTCTCGCGCAGCGTCCCGGCCAGCACCGGGGCGTCCTGCTCGACATAGCCGATGGTGGCGCGCAGCTCGGGGAGCGACCAGTCGCGTACGTCCCTGCCGTCGACCAGGACCCGGCCGCCGGTGGCCTCGTAGAACCGTTCGATCAGTCCGAAGACGGTCGTCTTGCCCGCGCCCGAGGGGCCGACGAAGGCCGTCATCCCGGGGCCGGGGATCTCGAAGGAGACACCGTGATGGACATACGGAAGCTCTTCGCGGTACCGGAAGGTGACGTCCTCGAAGACCACGGTGGCCGGGCCCCCGCCGTGCGGCCCGGCGGTCCCCGGCTTTCCGGCGGCCGGCTCCAGGACCTCGGTCTCCAGCCGCTCCGCCTCCGCGATCCTGGCGACGGCCGCCGATCCCACCTGGTACTGCGTCACCGCTTGCACCAGCTTCGACACCGGATCCATTAGATAGAACAGGAACAGCAGAAACGCGATCAGCGTCGAGATGGAGATGGCCCCCGAGGCCACCCGGGCCCCGCCGATCCCCAGCACCGCCAGGAACGACACCTGTACGGCGAGCCCGACCGAGGACCCGGCCAGCGACTGCCACTTCGCGGCCCGTACGCCATGCCGCCACGCCTCCGTGGCCGCCGCCTCCACCACGGCGGCCTCGCGCTCCTCCGCGCCCGACGCCTTGACCGTACGGAACGCGCCGAAGGCCCGCTCCAGCACGGTGGAGATATGGCCGACGGCCTCCTGCGACCGTCGCGTCGCCCGCGAGATCCTGGGCATGACCAGCGCCACGGCGGCGCCGATCACCACGATCACCCCCAGCGTCACACCGAGCAGCACCACGTCCATCACGCCCATCAGTACGACGGTCGCCAGGAACGCGAGCCCGCCGGTGCCCGCCGAGACGATCGACTGGGTCGTCACCGCGCGCAGCAGAGTGGTGTCCGAGGTGACCCGGGACATCAGATCGCCCGGCTGGGTCCGCTCCACCTCGGGCAGCCGCAGCCGCAGCAGCCGTCCGATCAGGGTGCGGCGGGCGGCGAGGACGACGGACTCGGCGGTCCGCTCCAGGAGGTACGAGGCGAGCGCCTCGATCGCCGTACCGAACACCACCAGCCCCGTGAGCACCAGCAGAATGCCGGTGATCGAACCGTCCTCACCCAGCCGTTCGACCAGGGCCTTGGCCGCGAGCGGCTGGGCCAGTCCGCTCGCCGCGCCGATCAGCGCCAGGAACGCGCCGAAGGCAACGATCCGGCGGTGCGGCCGGAAGTGCCGGTACAGGGCCCGCCAGGTCTCCCCCGCGGAGAGCCGGGCCGTCTCGGGTGCGCCGGCTCCGCCGCCGCTCTCTATGCTGCTCACGACCGTGAGGACGCGTCCGGGGGCCCGCCACCTGACTGACTCCCCGGCCGGGTCATGTCCCGGGGCTCAGCCGCGCACGCCGCACAGATGCAGCAGTGCGGCGACCCTGCGGTACGGCTCCGTGCGCCCCGCCCGGTCCTCCAGGGCCAGCAGCCGTGCCAGCTCCTCCCCGGCGGGCGCTTCCGCGTCCCCGGCCGCGCCGTCCGTGAAGACGCGTACGCCGTACCAGGCGTGCAGCGGCGCGGCGATCCCCGCCAGCGTGGCGGTGAGCGCCTCCAGCCGGTCCGCGTGTACCCGCAGTCCCAGTGGGTTGACATAGGTGTCGGTGTCGAAGGAGTCCAGCGCCCCCGCCCAGTCCCCGGCCAGCCCTGGCCGCAGGGCCAGGGTGTCCCCGTTGCGTACGAGCAGCGACAGCAGACCGCCCGGTGCCACCATCCTGGCCAGCCCCGCGAGCAGCGCGTCCCGCTCGTCGGCGTACATGAGCACCCCGTGGCAGAGGACCACGTCGAAGCTGCCGGGCAGGAAGTGCACCCCGGTCTCCAGGCCCTCGCCCTCGATCAGCCTGACCCGCTCACGTATGCCCGCGGGCTCGTCGGCGAGCGTCGCGCGGGCCTCGGTGAGCAGCGCGGCGTCCGACTCAAGACCGGTGACCGTATGCCCGGCGCGCGCCAGGCGCAGGGCCTGGGTGCCCTGCCCCATACCGACGTCCAGGACACGCAGCCGCCGCCCCACCGGGAAACGGCCGGCGATCTGCTCGTCGAGCTGGCGCGCGACGAGTTCCCGCCGGACGACATGGCGCAGCGCGCCACCGGTGACCGGCCGGTCGGCCGAGCCTCCCGCGGAGCCGGAGACTTCCGCGCTCAGGGCCGCTCTCCGCGCTTGACCTGCGGCTTCGGCAGCCGCAGTCGGCGCATCTGGAGCGTACGCATCAGGCCGTAGGCCACCGCACCACGCTTGGGGGTGTCCGGGAAGCGCTCGGCGAGCTGCTTCTTCAGCCGGAACCAGAGCCCGATCGAGTCGATGACGATCAGCACGATCACACCGAGCCACAACAGCAGCGCGATGTTCTGGAGGGCACCGACCCTGACCATGCTCAGCACGAGGATCACCACCGCGAGCGGCAGGAAGAACTCGGCCATGCAGAAGCGTGAGTCGACGAAGTCGCGGACGAAGCGGCGTACCGGCCCCTTGTCACGGGCGGGCAGATAGCGCTCGTCACCACTCGCCAGCGCCTCGCGCTGCTTCGCCAGATCCGCGCGGCGTGCCTCGCGCTGGCGCTTCATGGCCGTCTTGCGGTCGGTCGGCGTCGTGGAGGCGCGGCGTCGCTGCGTCTGCGCCTCACTGCGCTTGGGAGTCGGGCGGCCCTTGGGGGCCTGCGGGTCGCGGGGCTGCGTGGAGAGGCCCGGTGTCACCTGGGTGGCGGGGGCCTTCTCTTCCTTGGAACGGCTTCGGAACACAAAACCCAAGGGTACGGGGTGTCGTGGTTGGACCCCACCCCCGCGGGGAACGATCCCGCAACAGCGAGCGTCCGTATGGGGACAGAGGGGGACTTTGTCTCCCCTGTCCCTGACAGCCGTCTACTCCTTGCGCCTGACCGGGCGGCGGAGCAGTCGTCCTTGGGGAGGAGCGCATCCGTGCTGGAACAGTGCGGTAATAGAGGCAGGGCCCGTACTGTGGGTTCTGTTGGAGTGCTGGAGCTGTAGTCCGTCAGAAGGGGGCGCGCGAAGCCCATGAGCGGTGTCATGAAGCGTATGGGGATGATCTTCCGCGCGAAAGCCAACAAGGCCCTTGACCGGGCCGAGGATCCGCGCGAGACCCTTGACTACTCGTACCAGAAGCAGCTTGAGCTGCTGCAGAAGGTACGTCGCGGGGTCGCCGATGTGGCGACGTCCCGTAAGCGGCTGGAGTTGCAGCTGAACCAGCTGCAGGGCCAGTCGTCGAAGCTGGAGGACCAGGGCCGCAAGGCGCTGGCGCTCGGCCGGGAGGACCTGGCGCGTGAGGCGCTCTCCCGCCGTGCCTCGCTCCAGCAGCAGGTCAGCGACCTGGAGACGCAGCACCAGACGCTGCAGGGCGAGGAGGAGAAGCTCACGCTCGCCGCGCAGCGCCTCCAGGCCAAGGTCGATGCCTTCCGTACGAAGAAGGAGACCATCAAGGCCACCTACACCGCGGCACAGGCGCAGACCCGGATCGGGGAGGCCTTCTCGGGCATCTCCGAGGAGATGGGCGACGTCGGTATGGCGATCCAGCGCGCGGAGGACAAGACCGCGCAGCTGCAGGCGCGCGCCGGCGCGATCGACGAGCTGCTGGCCTCCGGCGCCCTGGACGACCAGTCCGGGATGGCGAAGGACGACATCGCCGCCGAGCTGGACCGGATCTCCGGCGGCACGGACGTCGAACTGGAGCTCCAGCGCATGAAGGCGGAGCTCGCGGGCGGCTCGGCCCCGAAGCAGGCGATCGAGGGCGGCACCCAGGACGCTCCGCCGACCACGAACAAATTCGACAAGCAGTAGGGATTCGTCATGATCGTACGGATCATGGGGGAGGGCCAGGTGAAGCTGGCGGACAGCCACTTCACCGAACTCGACAAGCTGGACGACGAGCTGCTGGCCGAGATCAGGAACGGTGACACGGACGGCTTCCGCCGTACGTTCCACGCCCTCCTGGACAAGGTGCGCGAGCTCGGCGAGCCGCTGCCCGACGACTCCCTGGAGCCGTCCGAACTGATCCTGCCCGCTCCTGGCGCGACCCTGGAAGAGGTCCGCGAGATGCTGAACGACGACGGCCTGATCCCTTCGGCCTGACCGGCGTCTCCCGCACTCCAGCACTCCCCGCGTGCCCCGCGCCCCCGGCTTCCGGCCGGCCGGCGCGGGGCACGTGCGCGCACGGCCCGCGTCCGGGATGCGGCGCCCACGCGCGGGCACGGCCCGCGTCCGGGACCCCGTACCGTTGCTTCGTGACCCCTTTCGGATGCCTGACGTGACCCCCCTCGGAACCGCGCTCGTCCGTGCGCGCGGCTCGGTGCGCGCGCATCCCTTCGTCGCCGATGGCGTGCTGGCCGCGGTCGTCCTCGTCTGCATGGTGCTCGCGTCGTTCACCGAGCCGCACACCGGTCCCGGCGGCCCCACCTTCGGTACCCGCTCCCCGGCCCCGATCAGCGTCCTGCTCATGGTGCTCGGCGCGAGCGCGCTCGTCTTCCGCCGCCGCGCGCCGCTGCCCGTACTGCTGTGCACCGGCGGACTGTCCCTCGTGGACTTCTTCACGATCCATCCGCCCGAGACCGTGGTGATCTGCGCCATCATCGCGCTCTACAACGTCGGCGCCCACACCGACCGGCCCACCACCTGGCGGGTCGGCCTCGCGACGGCCGTCGTCCTCACCGCCGTCGCGATGTGGGTGAGTCCCGACCCCTGGTACGCCCAGAAGAATGTGTCGCTCTTCGCCTGGACCGGCATGGCGGGCGCCGCGGGAGACGCCGTACGCAGCCGCCGCGGCTTCATCGACGCCATCCGCGAGCGCGCGGAACGGGCCGAACGCACCCGGGACGAGGAGGCGCGCCGCCGGGTCGCGGAGGAGCGGCTGCGCATCGCCCGCGATCTGCACGATGTGGTCGCCCACCACATCGCCCTGGTCAATGTGCAGGCCGGTGTCGCCTCGCACGTCATGGACAAGCGCCCCGACCAGGCCAAGGAAGCCCTGGCCCATGTACGGGAGGCCAGCCGCTCCGCGCTCAACGAACTGCGCGCCACCGTCGGGCTGCTGCGCCAGTCCGGCGACCCGGCGGCCCCCACCGAACCGGCCCCCGGTCTCGCCCATATCGACGGGCTCCTCGCCACCTTCCGCAACGCGGGCCTGCCCGTGGACTTCGCGGCGGACGGGGCGGGCGACGCGGAGAACCGCCTCCCCGCCGCTGTCGACCTCGCCGCGTACCGGATCATCCAGGAGGCCCTGACCAACGTAAGGAAGCACGCCGGCCAGGCGGCGAAGGCCGAGGTCAGCGTCGTACGTGTGGGCACCGCCATCGAGATCACGGTGCTGGACGACGGCCGGGGCGCGGGCAAGCCCGGGGACGGCGGCGGCCATGGCCTCATCGGTATGCGCGAGCGCGTCTCCGCCCTCGGCGGCACCCTCACCGCGGGGCCCCGCTACGGCGGCGGCTTCCGTACCCAGGCGATACTGCCGGTCACGAACCGCACGGGGGAGAACGTATGACGATCCGGGTCCTGCTCGCCGACGACCAGACGCTGCTGCGCAGCGCGTTCCGGGTCCTGGTGGACTCCGAGCCGGACATGGAGGTCGTCGCGGAGGCGGCCGACGGCGCGCAGGCCGTGGCTCTCACCCGCTCCAACCGGCCCGATGTCGTCCTGATGGACATCAGGATGCCCGGCACGGACGGCCTCGCGGCCACCCGTGTGATCAGCGCGGACCCGGACCTCACCGGGGTGCATGTCGTCATGCTGACCACCTTCGAGGTCGACGAGTACGTGGTGCAGTCGCTGCGCGCCGGAGCCTCCGGCTTCCTCGGCAAGGGCGCGGAGCCGGAGGAGCTGCTCAACGCCATCCGGATCGCGGCGGCGGGCGAGGCGCTGCTGTCGCCCGTCGCGACGAAGGGCCTCATCGCCACCTTCCTCGCACAGGGCGCGGGCGCGGGTTCGGGCGAGCACGCGGCCCCGACGGTCAGTCCGAAGCGGCTGGACGCGCTCACCGGGCGCGAGCGCGAGGTGCTGGTGCTGGTCGCGGGCGGTTACTCCAATGACGAGATCGCGGAGCGCCTCCGGGTCAGTCCGCTGACGGTCAAGACCCATGTGAACCGCGCGATGGCAAAACTCGGGGCTCGTGACAGGGCCCAATTGGTAGTAATCGCATACGAATCGGGCCTGGTACGTCCAAGGGTGGAGTAGCACACCTCTCGCACGTACTCCAGATGCGGTACGCGCCGGATAAGGAAACTCGACCTGAGGTCTACGCGCCGACCCCCATCGATGGCCGATCGTATAGAGGGGCCGTCGTGCCCATCCGCTGGAGGCGCCGCAGCGCCTCTCCACGGCCGAGCCGCAGCGTCCACCTCCCGCGTACACCACAGAAGAGAGACCCCCATGTCCTGGTTGTCGAGATTCAGTCTCTCGCAACGGGCCCTGATCGGGCTGATGTCGATCGTTGCGATCGTCTTCGGAGCCATCGCGATACCGCAGCTCAAGCAGCAGCTCATGCCGTCCATTGAATTCCCTATGGTGTCGGTGGTCGCCTCCTACCAGGGCGCCTCTCCGGATGTGGTCGAGAAGCAGGTCGTCGAACCGCTCGAAAACTCCATCAAGACGGTCGACGGCCTCACCGGCACCACCGCCACGGCCAGTGAGGGCAGCGCCGTCATCCAGGCCAGCTTCGACTTCGGCGGCACGGAGACCAAGCAGCTCGTCGCCGATGTCCAGCAGGCGGTCAACCGCGCGCGCTCCCAGCTCCCCGCCGACGTCGACCCGCAGGTCGTGGCCGGCTCGACGGACGACATCCCGACCGTCGTCCTCGCCGTCACCTCCGACAAGGACCAGCAGGCGCTGGCCGATCAGCTGGACCGTTCGGTCGTCCCCGCCCTCCAGGACATCTCCGGCGTCGGCAATGTCTCCGTCGACGGCGTCCGTGACGTCCAGATCGCCGTCACCCCCGACGACGGGAAGCTCGCCGCCGCGGGCCTCAACGCCATGGCGCTCTCCGACGCGCTGAAGGCCGGCGGTGCCACCTTCCCCGCCGGTTCGTTCTCCGAGGACGGCAAGAGCCGTACGGTCCAGGTCGGCGGCGGCTTCACCTCGCTGAAGCAGATCGAGGACCTGCGGGTACTGCCCCAGGCTGCCCCGGGCGGCGGCACGGGAACGCCCTCCGCGGTACGCGTCGGTGACATCGCCACCGTCAAGCAGCAGCAGGCCACCGCGACCTCGCTGACCCGTACCGACGGCAAGCCCAGCCTCGCCGTCTCGATCACCATGGACAAGGACGGCAGCGCCGTCGCCATCTCGGACGCGGTCAAGGAGAAGCTGCCCGATCTCCACAGGGACCTCGGCACCGGCGCCACCCTCACGGTCGTCAGCGACCAGGGCCCGATGGTCTCCAAGTCGATCTCGGGACTGACCACCGAGGGCATGCTCGGCCTTGTCTTCGCCGTGCTCGTGATCCTGGTCTTCCTTCGCTCGATCCGCTCCACCCTCGTCACCGCCGTCTCCATCCCGCTCTCCGTCGTCCTGGCGCTGATCGTGCTGTGGACGCGCGACCTGTCGCTGGACATGCTCACCCTCGGCGCGCTGACCATCGCGGTCGGCCGGGTGGTCGACGACTCGATCGTCGTCCTGGAGAACATCAAGCGGCACCTGAGCTACGGCGAGGAGCGTCAGACCGCCATCCTCACCGCGGTCAAGGAGGTCACGGGAGCGGTCACCGCCTCCACCCTCACCACCGTCGCGGTGTTCCTGCCGATCGGTCTGGTCGGCGGTCTGGTCGGCGAGCTGTTCGGCTCGTTCTCGCTGACGGTCACGGCGGCGCTGCTCGCCTCCCTGCTCGTCTCGCTGACCGTCGTACCGGTGCTCTCGTACTGGTTCCTGCGCGCGCCGAAGGAAGTCATCGGGATCAGCCCCGAAGAGGCCCGCCGCCTGGCCGAGGAGAAGGAGAGCAACAGCAAGCTCCAGCGCCGGTATGTACGGGTGCTGCACTTCGCGACCCACCGCCGCGTCAAGAGCCTGGTCATCGCGGTCGTCGTCCTGCTCGTCACATTCGCCATGGTGCCGGCGCTCAAGACCAACCTGTTCGACGCGGGTGATCAGGAAGTCCTCTCCATCAAGCAGGAGCTGGAGCCGGGCACCAGCCTGGAGGCGGCCGACGCCTCCGCGAAGAAGGTCGAGAAGGTCCTCTCCGGCATCGAGGAGGTCAAGGACTACCAGGTCACCATCGGTTCCTCCGGCTTCGCTGCCGCCTTCGGCGGCGGTTCGGGTGCCAACCAGGCGACGTACCAGGTGGCCCTGAAGGACGCCACGACGTACGAGGCGACGCAGGACCGCATCGAGAAGGAGCTGGCCGGGCTCGACGGCATCGGCCACACGGCGATCTCCTCGGGTGGCGGCGGCCTCGGCAGCCAGAACGTGAACGTCGTCGTCAAGGCGTCCGAGGCGGACACCCTCCGCAAGGCCGCCGAGCAGGTTCGGGACACCGTCGCGAAGCTCGACGGCGTCACCGACGTACAGAGCGACCTGTCGCAGTCCGTCCCGCGCGTCTCGGTCAAGGGCAACGCCAAGGCCGCGGCGGCCGGATTCAACGACACCACGCTCGGTGTCGCGGTCGGTCAGGCGATCCGCGGCACCGCCGCGGGCAAGGCGATCCTGGACGACACCGAGCGGGATGTCCTCGTCACCTCGGCCAAGCCGGCCAAGACCATCGCCCAGCTGAAGAACCTGTCCCTGGGCCCGGTGAAGCTCGGTGAGATCGCGGACGTGAAGCTGGTCGACGGTCCGGTCTCGATGACCCGGATCGACGGCGCGCGGGCCGCGACGATCACGGCGCGGCCGACCGGTGACGACACCGGTGCGGTCACCGCGTCTCTCCAGTCGAAGATCGACGCCCTGGATCTGCCGACGGGCGCGACCGCGTCCATCGGCGGTGTCGCTGAGGACCAGGGCGAGGCCTTCGGACAGCTCGCTCTCGCCATGGTGGCGGCCATCGCGATCGTCTTCATGCTCCTGGTCGCGACCTTCCGCTCGCTGATCCAGCCGCTGATCCTGCTGGTCTCCATCCCCTTCGCGGCCACCGGCGCGCTCGGCCTGCTGGTCGTGACCGGTACGGCGATGGGCGTCCCCGCGATGATCGGCATGCTGATGCTGATCGGGATCGTGGTGACCAACGCGATCGTGCTGATCGACCTGATCAACCAGTACCGGGCGCAGGGGATGGGCGTGGTGGAAGCGGTCGTCGAGGGTGGCCGTCACCGGCTCCGCCCGATCCTGATGACGGCCCTGGCCACGATCTTCGCGCTGCTCCCGATGGCGATGGGCATCACCGGCGAGGGCGGCTTCATCGGGCAGCCGCTGGCGATCGTGGTGATCGGCGGTCTGGTGTCGTCGACGCTGCTGACGCTGCTGCTCGTGCCGACGCTGTACACGATGGTGGAGCTGCGGAAGGAGCGCCGTGCGAACAAGAAGGCGGGGAAGCGCCACGCCAAGGGGGGCAACGGCACCCCGGCCTCGGAATCGCCGAGCGAGCCGGAACCGGTGAACGTCTGAGGTGATGGATTGACCGGGCGATGCCCCGGGGCGGCCGCGAGGATCGGGCCGCTCCGGGGCATCGCCGCGTACGGGGGTGGGTTCAGCCGGCCCGTCCCGCCCGTGCCGCCGCCACCACCGCGCCCGCGCCGCAGGCCGTCATCACCGCGAACAGCGGTACCGCCGTATCCGCTCCGCCGAGTCCCGCCAGCGGCGCCACCACCGCGCCCAGCGCGCTCTGCGCCGTACCGAGCAGCGCCGAGCCCGTGCCCGCCGCGGCCGGGACCCGGGCGAGCGCCAGGGACGTCGCGTTGGTGAGGACCAGGCCCAGGCCACCGCACACCACCGCCATCAGGACCAGACAGCCGGCCACCGTCAGTACGCCCGCCACGGCCGCGGCGAACAGCGACACCGTGCCGGCGAACACGGCCCGCACCCCCGTACGCAACAGCCGCTCCGGGGCGATCCGGCCCGCCAGCCGCGCGTTCACCGCCCCGGCCAGCGCGGTGCAGACCGCGCCGCCCGCGAACGTCATGGACGAGACACCGACGCTCAGACCCAGCACGTTCTGGAGCAGGAAAGGCGACCCGGCGATATAGCAGAACAGCGCTCCGAAGGCGAAGGCGTACGCGAGGGTGTAACCCCGGTACGCGCTGTCCCCGGCGACCTCCCGGACCGTACGGAGCAACTCCCCGCCGCTGCCCGTCCGCCGCCGCGACGGCGGCAGGCTCTCCGGTACGGCGACCAGCACGGCCGCCGCGACCAGCAGCGCGACCCCGGCCAGCACCCAGAACACACCCCGCCAGCCGGTCGCCCCGATCACCGCGCCGCCCGCGAGCGGCGCGACCACCGGCGCCGTACCTGACAGGGTCGTCAGGATCGCGAACAGCCGTGCCGCCGCGGCTCCTTCGGCGACATCCGCGACCACCGCCCGCCCGATCACGACCCCCGCGGCGCCGCTGAACCCGGCCACGAAGCGCAGCACGACCAGCGCGCCGAGCCCCGGCGTGAGCGCGCACAGCGCGGTGGCCAGGGCGCACACGGCCGCCCCCGCGAGCAGCGGCCCCCGTCGCCCGCAGCGGTCCGACAGCGGACCGAAGACGAGATGGCCGGCCGTCATCCCGGCCAGGAACGAGGTGAGTGTCAGCTGCACCCCGGACGCGTCGGTGCGCAGCTCCGCGGCCATCCGCGGAAAGGCGGGCAGATACATGTCGGTCGACAACGGGCCGACGAAACAGAGCAGGACGAGCGCGACGGTGAGCCGGGAGCGGGAGCGGGAGCGGGAGCGGGAGCGGGAGCGGGAGCGGAAGCGGGATCGGGATCGGGATCGGGGCATGGGGCGGCAACCTCTTCGGTCCGGTACGGAGGAGAGACGGTGAATCGACCGGGAGACAGAGGGGGTTGCTGGAGCGTGCGAGCGCGCGACATCACTCCGGGAACCGGCCCCATGGGCGGAGCGGGCCGATGGCCCCGCTCAAGAACGCCTGGGCGGCTGGTGAACGCGACAGACCGTAGACGACACCGGGGGCGTCCCGCAATCACGCGGGACGCCCCCGGGGCGACGACAAGGTGTACGACGACAAGGTGTACTCGGCGACCGGACGCGCCTACGGAAGCGCCAGCATCCGTTCCAGCGCCAGCTGTGCGAAGTCCGCCGTCTCCTGGTCGACCTGGATGCGGTTGACCTCGTTGCCCTCGGCCAGCGACTCCAGCGCCCACACCAGATGGGGCAGATCGATCCGGTTCATCGTGGAGCAGAAGCAGACCGTACGGTCGAGGAAGACGATCTCCTTGTCCTCGGCGGCGAAACGGTTCGCCAGCCGCTGTACGAGGTTCAGCTCCGTGCCGATCGCCCACTTCGAGCCGGCCGGGGCCGCCTCCAGGGCCTTGATGATGTACTCCGTCGAGCCGACGTAGTCCGCCGCGGCCACGACCTCGTGCTTGCACTCCGGGTGCACCAGTACGTTCACGCCCGGGATCCGTTCCCGTACATCACGGACGGAGTCCAGCGAGAACCGCCCGTGCACCGAGCAGTGGCCGCGCCACAGGATCATCTTCGCGTCGCGCAGCTCCTGTGCCGTGAGGCCGCCGTTCGGCTTGTGCGGGTTGTACAGGACACAGTCCTCCAGCGACATCCCCAGATCCCGCACGGCGGTGTTGCGCCCCAGGTGCTGGTCGGGCAGGAAGAGGACCTTGTCGCCCTGCTCGAAGGCCCAGTTCAGCGCGCGCTCGGCGTTGGAGGACGTACAGATCGTGCCGCCGTGCCTGCCGGTGAAGGCCTTGATGTCGGCCGAGGAGTTCATGTACGAGACAGGGACGACCCGCTCGGCTATGCCGGCCTCGGTCAGTACGTCCCAGCACTCCGCGACCTGCTCGGCGGTGGCCATGTCGGCCATGGAACAGCCCGCGGCCAGGTCGGGCAGGACGACCTTCTGGTCGTCGCCGGTCAGAATGTCCGCGGACTCCGCCATGAAGTGCACGCCGCAGAAGACGATGTACTCGGCGTCGGGCCGCGCCGCCGCGTCCCTGGCGAGCTTGAAGGAGTCGCCGGTGACATCCGCGAACTGGATGACCTCGTCGCGCTGGTAGTGGTGCCCGAGGACGAAGACCTTGTCCCCGAGCTTCTCCTTCGCCGCGCGGGCGCGCTCCACCAGGTCCGGGTCGGACGGGGAGGGCAGGTCGCCCGGACACTCCACGCCCCGCTCGCTGCGCGGGTCCGCCTCGCGGCCGAGCAGCAGCAGGGCCAGGGGCGTCGGCTGGACGGCGAGATCCTGACGGGGTTGGGCGGTGGTCACGTCACACACCCTTTCTTCTCTGCAGACGAGCCTTTTCGTCTAATTGACACTATCTATGATAACCGGTTCACGTCACTTTGACGATGCCCATAGCGTCGATGTGACGCGTTCCGGGGCCGGGGCCCCGAGGAACCCACCGGCTGCCGCATCGCGAGCCGGTGTGCGAGCATGAAGGAGGGAAAGACACGCGCCAGGGCCCGGAATGAATCCGCGGCCGAGCCGGTTGCACTGTCGGCAAGCAGTCCGTACAACCCGGGAGAGAAGCAGATGTCCGTATCGGACGAGACCACCACCGTGAGCGACGGCATCCTCCTGTCCGACGCCGCCGCGGGCAAGGTCAAGGCCCTGCTGGACCAGGAAGGCCGGGACGACCTCGCGCTGCGCGTCGCCGTACAGCCCGGTGGCTGCTCCGGCCTGCGCTACCAGCTGTTCTTCGACGAGCGCTCGCTCGACGGCGATGTCGTCAAGGACTTCGGTGGCGTCAAGGTCGTCACCGACCGGATGAGCGCTCCGTACCTGGGCGGCGCCTCCATCGACTTCGTCGACACCATCGAGAAGCAGGGCTTCACGATCGACAACCCGAACGCGACGGGCTCCTGCGCCTGCGGGGACTCCTTCAGCTAGGTCCTGTCCGGTAGGTCTGTCCGGCCAGGACAGAACCGGCGGGAACAGAGCGCGCGAGCGACGGGCGGCGGCCCCGGAACCCCGGGGCCGCCGCCCGTCGCTCGTGTCGCTTCCCGGACTTGCTCGTCCAGGACTACTTCAGCGGCAGTGGATCGCCCGTCGTCGCCTCGATCACGCGCCGGTCGCCCAGCGGCTTGTCGAGCGTCACCTTCGCCGTCATGACCTTGGCCATCGCCACACAGACCGTCCCCGGCTCACTGAACTCGGTCAGCCGCACCTTCACCGCCGTACCGCTCTCGTCCGCCGACGGCGTGTACGTACTGCACATACCGCCCGAGAAGTGCAGCGTCAGGGTCCGCCCCTCGGTGGAGTACGAGGTGACCCGCTGGACCCGGCCGCCCGGCGACTCCTCGCTCGGCCGCGGCCTTGACTGGGGAGGCTTCGGCTTCGCCAGGAACTGGGGGGCGACCGCCGGCTGGGCGACCGTGTACGGCTGGGCGTCCCCGCCCGGTGCCACCTCGAACAGCCAGGACGGGACGAGCGCTGCCCGCCCGTCCACGGACCGCGTCGCCAGCCCGAAGACCGCCTTCTCCACCACCAGCGGCGCCGGTTCGGGGGCGCTCTTCGGCAGGCACGGAGCCGAGGGCTTCCCGCCCTCCTGTGAGGTCCCCCCGTCCACCGGCCCGTCCAGCGGCGCCGGGGTCGCGCAGCCGCCGATCCGGCCGCCGCCGGTGGCGTCGCCCGACGCGTTCAGCTCCTTCAGCGCCTCGTCCGCGCCGATCACCGGATACGAGTCGCTCTGCTCGGGCGCCGTCAACTGGCCGGTGCCGCCCGTCACATGCCCGTTGGCGTCCACCTGGATCCCCGTGGACCAGCCATAGGTGGGCAGCCCGCCGACCACCGGGTCCGCGTTCACCACCCGGATCGCGCCCATCAACTGGCGTGCGTCCAGTGCGGCCCCGCCCTGGCCCAGCGCCTTCAGTACCGGCGCCGCCGCCCGCTTCGCCGCCGCCTCGCTCACCGCCTCACCGCGGCCGTCACTCTCGTTGCCCGCCATGGAACCGCCGGCGCCGCCCGCGCTCGGACAACTCTTCCCCTTGAGGCAGTTGTCACCGCCCGAGGGGCCGTACCGGTCGAAGGTCCAGGTGCCGGGCGCCTGCTTGGCGACCCGGAGCAGCGGGCCTGAACCGTCCTTCTCCGTACCGACCTTCCAGACCGTCCCGTCCGACCGCGGTGCCCCCGCCACCCCGAGCGCCTCGGCCAACCGGGCCACATCGGCGGACGCGACCTCACCGTTCGTACGGTAGACACGGGCCGTCGCGGGACCTTCGGGCAGCGCGCCCTTGGCGCGGTAGGTGACCCCGCTCGGATCCGGCTCGCCGGGCGCGATGCCGGGAGGCTCGGAAGGGCTGCTTCCGGACCCGGACCCTGACCCGGTTCCGGACTCGGTTCCGGAACCGCTCGCCGCGCCGTCGAGCGCGAGCAGCGGTGGCCCGCCGCTCCCCGCCGCACCGCTCCCGCCGTCCGTGGCGTCGCCGGACGCGCTCGTGGCGAAGTACGCGCCACCGCCCCCGGCGATCAGTACCGCCGCCGCCACCGTGGCGACGGCCAGCGGGGAACGCCGCCGGCGCGGGCGTTCGGGGGCGTCGGCGCCCGCTGTGCTCTGCTGAGGCCGCTCCGTGCTGGTCACCGTTGCGCTCCTTCGGCTGTGAATCGTCCCGGGTCGTCCCCTGACGCCGGTGGGACGGAACGGAGGAGCGCGCGGTTCCCCGGAGTACGCCGAGCGGGTGCCCGGGCCGTTCCCTGTCCCGTATCCGCCCCGTATGGCCGACCTTCTCATGAAGAAGGCCCCGCTATCGGGTAATTCGTGAGCTTTGGAAGGCCGCCGCCGACCCGATAGCGTGAACTGTCAACCGTTCTCCTCATCAGGAGCGTTCACGCCGTGCGAATCGCAGTCACCGGCTCCATCGCCACCGACCATCTGATGACCTTCCCCGGCCGCTTCGCCGACCAGCTGGTCGCCGAGCAGCTCCACACGGTCTCCCTTTCCTTCCTGGTCGACAACCTCGATGTGCGCAGGGGCGGTGTCGGAGCGAACATCTGCTTCGGCATGGGCCAGCTGGGCACCTCTCCCATCCTGGTCGGCGCGGCCGGTGCGGACTTCGACGAGTACCGCGCCTGGCTGGACCGCCACGGGGTCGACACCCTGTCGGTCCGTATCTCCGAGGTCCTGCACACGGCCCGCTTCGTCTGCACGACCGACGCCGACCACAACCAGATCGGCTCCTTCTACACGGGCGCGATGAGCGAGGCGCGGCTGATCGAGCTGAAGAAGGTCGCCGACCGCGTCGGCGGACTGGACCTGGTGCTCATCGGCGCGGACGACCCCGAGGGCATGCTCCGCCACACCGAGGAGTGCCGTACCCGCGGGATCCCGTTCGCCGCGGACTTCTCGCAGCAGATCGCGCGCATGGGCTCGGACGAGATCCGTACCCTGCTCGACGGCGCCACCTATCTCTTCTCGAACGAGTACGAGAAGGGGCTCATCGAGTCCAAGACCGGCTGGTCCGACGCCGAGATCCTCTCCCGGGTCGGCCACCGCGTCACGACGCTGGGCAAGAACGGCGTCCGTATCGACCGCGTGGGCGAGGAGCCGATCATCGTCGGCTGTCCCGAGGAGGAGACCAAGGCCGACCCGACGGGCGTCGGCGACGCCTTCCGCGCCGGATTCCTCTCCGGCCTCTCCTGGGGCGTCGGCCTGGAGCGCGCGGCCCAGGTCGGCTGCATGCTCGCGACCCTCGTCATCGAGACCGTCGGCACCCAGGAGTACACCCTGCGCAGGACCCACTTCATGGAGCGCTTCACCAAGGCGTACGGCCATGACGCCGCCGCCGAGGTCCAGGCCCATCTGGCCGTCTGACGTACGGCCCGGGAGCTACGACAGCCGGCGGACCACATACGCGACACCGTGGTCCGCCGGCCGCTCGCCCACGTACTCCTGGCCGCGCATCTCGCACCACGCCGGAATGTCCAGCCGCGCCGCCTCGTCGTCCGAGAGCACCGTCACCGTCCCGCCCACCGGTACGTCGCCGAACACCTTCGCCAGCTCGATCACCGGAATCGGACACCGCTTGCCCAGTGCGTCCACCACGAGCGAGGGTTCCCCGCCCGCGGACCCGGCGGCGGAGACCGGCGCTCCCAGGCGCTCGCGTACGCCGGACACCACCGAGGGCAGCACCTCAAGGAACGCGTCCACCTCCGTCTCCGGAGTGCCGAGGGGCAGCGAGATCCGGACGTTTCCCTCCGACAGCACACCCATCGCCCGCAGCACATGGCTCGGGGTCAGCGTGCTGCTCGTACAGGACGAGCCCGAGGAGACGGAGAACCCCGCCCGGTCCAGCTCGTGCAGCAGCGCCTCCCCGTCGACATAGAGACAGGAGAAGGTGACGAGATGGGGGAGCCGGCGGTCCGGATCGCCCACCACCTCCACATCGGGCACCAGCTCGGGCACCCGCGCCCTGATCCGGTCCACCAGCGCCCGCAGCCGCGCCGCCTCGTCCGCCGCCTCCGCGCGTACCGCCCGCAGTGAGGCCACTGCGGCCACGATCGCCGGAATGTTCTGGAACCCGGGAGCGCGCCCCGACTCCCGCTCGTCGGCAGGACCTCGCGGGGCGAACCGGACACCCTTGCGTACGACGAGCAGCCCGACGCCCGCCGGGCCGCCCCACTTGTGCGCGCTCCCCGTCAGCAGCGACCACGCGCCCTCCACCGGGCCCCAGCCCAGCGACTGCGCCGCGTCCACCAGCAGCGGCACGCCCCGGCCGCGGCACGCCTCGGCGACCGCCGCCACCGGCTGCTCCGTCCCCACCTCGTGGTTGGCCGACTGGAGACAGGCCAGCGCCGTGTCCTCGCGCAGCGCTCCGGCGTACGCGTCGGGCGACACCGCGCCGAGCCGGTCCACCGGCACCTCGGTCACCGAGCCGCCGGTCGCCGCCTCATGGGCCGCTGCCGCGTGGAGCACCGAGGAGTGCTCCACCGCGGACACCACCGCGTGCCGCCCGATACGCCGGCGCCCCGCCAGCGCGCCCGACATTCCGGAATGCACCGCATGTGTCCCCGAAGGAGTGAAAACCAGTTCGTCGGGGCGGCAGCCGACGGCCTCGGCGGCGGCCTCGCGGGCCGCGTCCAGCAGCACCGCGGCCCGCCGGCCCTCGCGGTAGAGCCGGGCGGGGTCGGCCCAGCCCTCGTCCAGGGAAGCCTGGAGAGCCTGACGGGCGACGGGGTGCAGCGGAGCGGAGGAAGCGACGTCGAAGTAGGCCACGCCCCACGCTAACGCGGGTACCCGGAGCTGCTGGTTCCAGGTAACCGGAGGGAGCGTCAGAAGCACCCCGGAAGCGGTCCTTCCAAGGCCCCGGGAGGGCCTCGGGAACGGCAAGTCCACCCCTTCGTGGAGTCGGGCGGCGCGTTGGGCACCCTCCCCGCACGGCCCTAAATCGCGTCCAGTAGGGTTTGGTCCGCATAAACATCCAAACCCCTGCCTGCGTGGGCCGGCGACCGACCAGGAGACGGCCGCAGCCGACCGCGCGGGCGAGACTCTCGGGAAGGCGCTACGTGAGTCCCAACGGCTCCGACCGCTCGTCGCGGCGCCCGATGCGGCGGAAGCTGCCGCAGGTGCTGACTGCGGGCCTGATCCTCGCGACCGCCACCGGTTGCACATACAAGGACTTCCCCCGCCTTGGAATGCCCACCCCAGTGACGGAGGAGGCTCCCCGGATCCTCTCCCTCTGGCAGGGCTCGTGGGCGGCAGCGCTCGTCACGGGCATCCTGGTATGGGGTCTGATCCTGTGGAGCGTCATCTTCCACCGGCGCAGCCGCACCAAGGTGGAGGTACCTCCGCAGACCCGGTACAACATGCCCATCGAGGCGCTGTACACCGTGGTCCCGCTCATCATCGTCTCGGTGCTGTTCTACTTCACCGCACGGGACGAGTCGAAGCTCCTCTCACTCTCCGAGAAGCCGGCCCACACCGTGAACGTGGTCGGCTACCAGTGGAGCTGGGGCTTCAACTACATCGAGAACGTGGACGGCAACACCGGCACGGGCAACGAGATCCCCCCGGAGCTCGACGCCATCCCGAAGCGGTTCACCGACCAGTTCCCCAAGGGTGCCGAGGGCGTCTACGACGCCGGTGTGCCGGGCCAGCGGAACCCGCAGACCGGGAACCCGGGTCCGACGCTGTGGCTCCCCAAGGGCGAGAAGGTCCGGTTCATCCTCACGTCGCGTGATGTCATCCACTCCTTCTGGGTGGTGCCGTTCCTGATGAAGCAGGACGTCATCCCGGGTCACACCAACTCCTTCGAGGTGACCCCGAACCAGGAGGGCACCTTCCTGGGCAAGTGCGCCGAGCTCTGCGGCGTCGACCACTCGCGGATGCTCTTCAACGTCAAGGTGGTCTCTCCTGAGCGCTACCAGAAGCACTTGGAGGATCTGGCCAAGAAGGGCCAGAGCGGCTACATCCCGTCGGGCATCGCGCAGACGGATCCGGCCAAGAACGCGGAGACGAACAAACTGTGAGCATCCTCAACGAACCCCAGGGTGCCGCCGCAGCAGCTGACGACTCCTACGAGAGCGAGCTGCCGGTACGGCGCAAGCAGCCGGGCAATGTCGTCGTGAAGTGGCTGACCACCACAGATCACAAGACGATCGGCACGATGTACCTGGTCACATCGTTCGCGTTCTTCTGCATCGGCGGTCTGATGGCGCTCTTCATGCGCGCCGAACTGGCCCGTCCCGGTACGCAGATCATGTCGAACGAGCAGTTCAACCAGGCGTTCACGATGCACGGCACGATCATGCTGCTGATGTTCGCGACGCCGCTCTTCGCCGGATTCGCGAACTGGATCATGCCGCTGCAGATCGGCGCGCCCGATGTGGCGTTCCCGCGGCTGAACATGTTCGCGTACTGGCTCTACCTCTTCGGCTCGATCATCGCCGTGAGCGGTTTCCTCACCCCTCAGGGCGCCGCGGACTTCGGCTGGTTCGCGTACTCGCCGCTGTCGGACGCGGTGCGTTCGCCGGGTATCGGCGCGGACCTGTGGATCATGGGTCTGGCCTTCTCCGGCTTCGGTACGATCCTCGGCTCGGTCAACTTCATCACCACGATCATCTGCATGCGCGCCCCCGGCATGACGATGTTCCGGATGCCGATCTTCACCTGGAACGTGCTGCTGACCGGTGTACTGGTCCTGCTGGCCTTCCCGGTGCTCGCCGCCGCGCTCTTCGCGCTGGAGGCGGACCGTAAGTTCGGTGCGCAGATCTTCAACTCCGCCAATGGCGGGGCGCTGTTGTGGCAACACTTGTTCTGGTTCTTCGGGCATCCAGAGGTGTACATCATCGCCTTGCCGTTCTTCGGCATCGTCTCCGAAGTGATTCCGGTCTTCTCGCGCAAGCCGATGTTCGGTTACATCGGTCTGGTGGCGGCGACGATCGCGATCGCGGGCCTGTCGGTGACGGTATGGGCGCACCACATGTATGTGACGGGCGGCGTGTTGTTGCCGTTCTTCTCCTTCATGACCTTCCTGATCGCGGTGCCGACCGGTGTGAAGTTCTTCAACTGGATCGGCACGATGTGGAAGGGCTCACTGTCCTTCGAGACGCCGATGCTGTGGACGATCGGATTCCTGATCACCTTCGTGTTCGGTGGTCTGACCGGTGTGATCCTGGCGTCGCCGCCGATGGACTTCCATGTGTCCGACTCCTACTTCGTGGTGGCGCACTTCCACTACGTGGTGTTCGGCACGGTGGTGTTCGCGATGTTCGCCGGATTCCACTTCTGGTGGCCCAAGTTCACCGGCAAGATGCTGGACGAGCGGCTCGGGAAAATCACGTTCTGGACGCTGTTCATCGGTTTCCACGGCACCTTCCTCGTCCAGCACTGGCTGGGCGCCGAGGGTATGCCGCGCCGTTACGCGGACTATCTCGCCGCCGACGGTTTCACCGCGCTGAACACCATCTCCACGATCAGCTCGTTCGTCCTCGGCGCCTCCGTCCTGCCGTTCTTCTACAACGTCTGGAAGACGGCCAAGTACGGCAAGAAGGTCGAGGTCGACGACCCGTGGGGCTATGGCCGTTCGCTCGAATGGGCGACTTCCTGCCCGCCGCCGCGGCACAACTTCCTCACGCTGCCGCGCATCCGTTCCGAATCGCCGGCGTTCGATCTGCACCACCCCGAGATCGCCGCGTTGGAACACCTTGAGCTCGACGGCCAGAAGGACACCGCCCTCGCGGGTGGCAAGGAGGTCGGCAAGTGAAGATCCAAGGCAGGCTGTTCATCTGGCTGAGCGTCTTCATCCTGGCCACCGCCGTCGTCTACGGCGTCTGGTCGAAGGAGCCGGTCGGTACGACGGCGCTGTTCCTGGCCTTCGGCCTGAGCATCATGATCGGGTTCTATCTGGCCTTCACGGCTCGCCGGATGGACGCGCTGGCTCAGGACAACAAGGAGGCCGACGTCGCGGACGAGGCCGGCGAGGTGGGGTTCTTCGCCCCGCACAGCTGGCAGCCGTTCTCGCTCGCCGTCGGCGGTGCGCTCGCCTTCCTGGGTATCGCTATCGGCTGGTGGCTGCTTTACTTCTCGGCACCACTGATCCTGATCGGTCTCTGGGGCTGGGTCTTCGAGTTCTACCGGGGCGAGAACCAGAACCAGTAGCACTCTGAGTGAACCCGGGGCCCGAGCATTCCATGCGGAGTGCTCGGGTCCCCCGTTTGCTCTTCTCACCGCGCGCAAAAGCGGCAGGCGTTCTTATCTTGTGCTCATGAATCACACGCCACGCTTGCGCACCGTCTTGAGCTGCACCCTGCTGGTCGTGTCCCTCTGGGCGAGCGCGACCGCGTGCAGCGGCAACGAGAAGCACCCGCTCTCGGCCAAGCCGTCCGACGCCACCGGCAAGATCTCCTTCAGCACGTCCGCGGGCAAGACCAAGGCCGACCCGGACAAGCCCCTCGAAGTCACCTCCACGGGGGCCGACGGCAAGATCACCGACGTCACCGCTGTCGACAAGACGGGCCACTACCTGGCCGGCGAACTCGCCGCCGACGGCACACGCTGGCACTCCACGGCGCCCCTGGCAGCCGGCAGCCGCTACACCGTCAAGGTCTCCACGGAGAGCAAGAAGGGTGCCCCGGGCCTCCGGACGCTCACCTTCGACACTCGCCCCGCCAAGAAGAAGCTCACCGTCGAATTCGGCCCGGACTCGGGCGAGTACGGGGTCGGCCAGCCCATCACCGCCACGCTCAGCGAGCCGGTCACCTCCAAGAAGGCCAGGGACGTGGTCGAGCGGTCCCTGAAGGTACGCTCCCAGCCCGCCGCGGACGGCGGCGCCTGGCACTGGGTGGACGAAACCGAACTCCACTACCGCCCCAAGGACTACTGGCCCGCCAACGGGACCGTCACCGCGTCGAGCACCCTCGAAGGTGTGAAGATCAGCGACAAGCTGTACGGCGGCGCGGTCAAGCCGATCAAGATGAAGACCGGCGACCGGGTCGAGGCCATCGTCGACGCCAGCGCCCACTACATGACGGTCTATGTCAACGGGGAAGAGATCAACAGCATCCCCGTGACCACCGGCAAGCCCGGCTTCTCCACCCGCAACGGCATCAAGGTCGTCCTGGGCCAGGAGTACTTCGTACGGATGCGCGGCACCAGCGTCGGCATCGGCGGCGGGGAGGGCTACGACCTGCCGGTCTACTGGGCCACCCGCGTCACCTGGAGCGGTGAGTACGTACACGCCGCGCCGTGGTCCGTCGGGTCGCAGGGGTCCGCGAACGTCAGCCACGGCTGCGTGGGCATGTCCACGGGCAACGCCGCCTGGTTCTTCGAGACCGTCCAGGAGGGCGACATCGTCCAGGTCATCAACAGCGCCGGGGACTACATGGAGGACTTCGGCAACGGCTACGGCGACTGGAACGTGGACTGGAAGGACTGGCGCGACGGCAGCGTCCTCCAGGCCGGTACGCGGGAGGGCAGCAGCCCCGCGGACAAGGCGAGGCTCCGGCCCGTCGTCTGAGCCCGGGATCCCGAACCGAATGGTCCGTGAGGGGGCCGTGGACGTCCTGACCGACGTCCGCGGCCCTCAGTCGTGCGTGGTCGTCAGTCGTGCGTGGTCCTCACGCGTCCACGGCGAGCCTGGTGCGCAGCAGGGAGGCCAGCGCCTCCGCGAAGCCGACCGGTTCGACCGGAAGGGTCACCGCGGCGTCCGCGCGGCTCCAGGTGGCCAGCCAGGCGTCCTGCGGGCGGCCGATCAGCAGCAGCACGGGCGGGCAGTGGAAGATCTCGTCCTTGATCTGCCGGCAGACCCCCATACCGCCGGCGGGGACCGTCTCGCCGTCCAGCACACAGACGTCGATACCGCCCTTGTCCAGCTGCTTGAGCACCGCGGGCAGAGTGGCGCACTCCAGGAACTCGACCGGCGGCACATCGGCGGCCGGTCGGCGTCCCGCTGCCAGCCGGACCTGCTCGCGGGTGTTCGCGTCGTCGCTGTAGACCAGCACCGTGGCGGTCGGCTGCATTGTTCCTCCGTGACATCAGTGTCTGCGAGGGCTTCAGGGCGTCGTTGCCATGAACCGATGCCGCGGATGCTACTCCGTCGGACACCATGTCAGCACGGGTAATGACACCGCTTCGCCGGGCTGTTCGAGCTGGGCACACCCCGTGGACACACCGAACGGCACCCCCGGGGTCAGGGCGGGATAAGCGACCGACATAATGTCGGTCGTGGCGACAGCAACGACAGTAGAAACCGGGCACGCGCACCCGTCGGTCAATCGGCCGAACCTCACCAGCGTCGGAACCATCATTTGGCTGAGTTCCGAGCTGATGTTCTTCGCGGCCCTCTTCGCGATGTACTTCACCCTGCGATCGGTGATGGGAGCTGAGTACTGGAAGGAAATGGCTCATGCCCTGAACGTCCCGTTCTCGGCAACGAACACCACCATCCTGGTGCTCTCCTCCCTCACCTGTCAGCTCGGCGTCTTCGCCGCCGAGCGAGGTGACGTGAAGAAGCTCCGCACCTGGTTCGTGATCACGTTCGTGATGGGTGCGATCTTCATCGGAGGCCAGGTCTTCGAGTACACCGAGCTGGTCAAGAAGGACGGCATCTCGCTCTCCTCCGACCCGTACGGCTCGGTGTTCTATCTGACCACCGGCTTCCACGGTCTGCACGTGACGGGGGGTCTGATCGCGTTCCTGTTCGTTCTGGGCAGGACGTACGCGGCCAGGAGATTCACCCACGAGCAGGCGACCGCCGCCATCGTCGTGTCCTACTACTGGCACTTCGTCGATGTCGTCTGGATCGGCCTTTTCGCCACGATCTACTTGATCAAGTAGCCGGGCACCGCGCCCGAGCGCACACAGTCCAGAAGCACCGACGCAGAAGATCCTGACACCGGGGTAATCCGTGAAAAAGCTCTCCGCACGACGACGCCATCCGCTGGCGGCGGTCGTCGTCCTACTCCTCGCGCTGGCGGCCACCGGGGGGCTGTACACCGCGTTCGCGCCCGCGGGCAAGGCGCAGGCTGACGAAACCGCCCAGTCCCTCGCCATCGAGGAGGGCAAGAAGCTCTACTCCGTCGGCTGCGCCAGCTGCCATGGAACCGGCGGTCAGGGAACCTCTGACGGCCCGAGCCTGGTCGGCGTCGGCTCCGCCGCCGTGGACTTCCAGGTCGGCACCGGCCGTATGCCGGCCATGGCGCCCGGCGCCCAGGTGCCGAAGAAGAAGGTCATCTACTCGCAGAAGGAGATCGACCAGCTCGCCGCGTATGTCGCGTCCCTCGGCGCCGGTCCGATCACACCGACCGAGAAGCAGTACAGCCCCGCCGGTGCGGACATCGCCAACGGTGGCGAGCTGTTCCGTACCAACTGCACCCAGTGCCACAACTTCACCGGTGAGGGTGGGGCGCTGACACACGGCAAGACCGCGCCGTCGCTTGAGGGCGTGGATCCGAAGCACATCTACGAGGCCATGCAGACCGGCCCGCAGAACATGCCGTCCTTCCCCGACTCCACGATGCCGGAGAAGGAGAAGAAGGACATCATCGCCTACGTCAAGGCGGTGAACGGTGAGCAGTCCGCGAGCCCCGGCGGTCTGAATCTGGGCGGCCTCGGCCCGGTCAGCGAAGGGCTTTTCGCCTGGATCTTCGGTCTGGGTGCTTTGATCGCAGTTGCCGTCTGGGTCGCGGCCCACACCGCTAAGGCCAAGAAGTCATGAGTAGCCAAGAAGAGATTCCAGAGAACCTGCCGAGCGAGCAGGGGGCCGCGGGCACCGCGGTGGAGCGTACGGACGACCCGTTCGCGGACCCGGGACTGCCGGCCCACCGGCCGCGTGTGCAGGACATCGACGAGCGGGCGGCCAAGCGGTCCGAGCGCGCGATCGCCTTCCTGTTCCTGCTGTCGATGGTCGCGACGGTGGCCTTCATCGCCTCGTACGTGGCGTTCCCGGTCAACAAGATCGTCTACATCTTCCCGTTCGGCCACATCAGCATCCTGAACTTCTCGCTGGGCCTGACCCTGGGCATCGCGCTCTTCTGCATCGGCGCCGGCGCGGTCCACTGGGCCCGCACGCTGATGTCGGACGTGGAGATGGCCGACGAGCGCCATCCGATCGAGGCGACGCCCGAGGTCAAGGCGAAGGTCCTGGAGGACTTCGCGATGGGCGCCGCGGAGTCCGGCTTCGGCCGGCGCAAGCTGATCCGCAACACCATGTTCGGCGCGATGGCGCTGGTGCCGCTCTCCGGCGTGGTGCTCCTGCGCGACCTGGGCCCGCTGCCCGAGAAGAAGCTCCGCTCCACGCTGTGGCGCAAGGGCAAAGAGCTCATCAACATGAACACCAATGAGCCGCTGCGCCCCGAGGACATCGTCGTGGGTTCGCTGACCTTCGCCATGCCCGAGGGTCTCGACACACACAGCGAGGACTTCCAGAAGCAGATCGCCAAGGCGGCTCTGATGATCGTCCGGATCCAGCCGGACGAGATCAAGGACAAGCGCGAGCTCGAATGGTCCCACCAGGGGATCGTGGCGTACTCGAAGATCTGTACCCATGTCGGCTGCCCCATCAGCCTGTACGAGCAGCAGACGCACCATGTGCTCTGCCCGTGCCACCAGTCCACCTTCGACCTCTCCGACGGCGCCCGCGTCATCTTCGGCCCGGCCGGTCACGCCCTTCCGCAGCTGCGTATCGGTGTGAACGCTGAGGGCAACCTCGAAGCGCTCGGCGACTTCGACGAGCCCGTCGGCCCTGCCTTCTGGGAGCGCGGATGAGTACCGCTGACGACAAGAACCGCAAGGCGCCCGCCGGTGAGCGGGTCGCCGACTGGGCGGACGGCAGGCTGGGCATCTACGGCCTGGCCAAGGCCAACATGCGGAAGATCTTCCCGGACCACTGGTCCTTCATGCTCGGTGAGATCTGCCTCTACAGCTTCATCATCATCATCCTCACGGGTGTGTATCTGACGCTGTTCTTCCACCCGTCGATGAACGAGGTGGAGTACCACGGCAGCTATGTCCCGCTCCAGGGCGTGATGATGTCGGAGGCGTTCGCCTCCACGCTGGACATCAGCTTCGACGTCCGCGGCGGTCTGCTGATCCGGCAGATCCACCACTGGGCGGCGCTGATCTTCCTCGCGGCCATGCTGGTCCACATGATGCGTGTCTTCTTCACGGGCGCGTTCCGCAAGCCGCGCGAGGTCAACTGGCTGTTCGGCTTCCTGCTGTTCGTCCTGGGCATGTTCACCGGATTCACCGGTTACTCGCTCCCGGACGACCTGCTGTCCGGCACCGGTGTCCGGTTCATGCAGGGCGCGGTCCTGTCGGTGCCGGTCGTCGGAACGTATCTGTCGATGTTCCTGTTCGGCGGGGAGTTCCCCGGCGGCGACTTCGTGGCCCGGTTCTACTCGGTCCACATCCTGTTGCTGCCCGGCATCATGCTCGGCCTGGTGGTGGCCCACCTGATCCTGGTCTTCTACCACAAGCACACGCAGTTCGCGGGCCCCGGCCGTACGAACAGGAACGTCGTGGGCATGCCGCTGCTGCCGGTCTACATGGCGAAGGCCGGAGGCTTCTTCTTCCTGGTCTTCGGTGTGATCGCGATCGTCTCCGCGATCGCCACGATCAACCCGATCTGGGCTCTCGGCCCGTACCGTCCCGACCAGGTGTCCACCGGCGCGCAGCCCGACTGGTACATGGGCTTCTCCGAGGGACTCATCCGTGTGATGCCCGGCTGGGAGATCAATTTCGCCGGCCACACCCTGGTCCTGGGTGTCTTCATCCCGCTGGTGATCTTCCCGCTGGTGCTGGTCGCGATCGCGGTCTACCCGTTCATCGAGTCCTGGGTCACCGGTGACAAGCGCGAGCACCACATCCTGGACCGCCCGCGCAACGCGCCGACCCGTACGGCGTTCGGCGTGGCCTGGCTGACCTGGTACTTCATCCTGCTGGTCGGTGGTGGTAACGACCTGTGGGCGACGCACTTCCATCTGTCGATCAACGCGATCACCTGGTTCGTCCGGATCGCCTTCTTCGCCGGACCGGTCGTCGCCTTCGTCATCACCAAGCGGATCTGTCTGGGTCTCCAGCGGCGCGACGCCGAGAAGGTGCTGCACGGACGCGAGTCCGGTGTCATCAAGCGGCTGCCGCACGGTGAGTTCATCGAGGTCCACACCCCGCTGGAACAGGGCGACCTGCACAAGCTCACCGCGCACGAGCAGTACAAGCCGGCCGAGATCGGCCCCACGGTCGACGAGAACGGCGTGGAGCGCAAGGTCGGCCCGACCGAGAAGCTCCGCTCGAAGCTGAGCAAGGGCTACTACGGCGAGGGCAACCAGATTCCCAAGCCCACCGCCGAGGAGTACAAGGAGATCACCAGCGGCCACGGCCACCACTGATCCCGCCCGGCCTCATAAGGTCGCCACCACCGAGGGCCCCGGCCCGGTCTCCCGAAAGGGAACCGGCCGGGGCCCTCGGCGTATGTCCTGTCCCGGAGTACGGGCATCCGCCCTGCACGCCGGTACGCGCCGATAGGCTGGCCGAGGGCCGCACACAAGGCCCGCGCAATGGACCCGGACACCCAGGAGCGAGCATGAGCGCTGTGACCCCCGTCGGAGGCGACACCGCGGCGGCCCGCACCTGGCCGGGCGTACTGAACGCGCTGCTGAGCGGTGCCGACCAGAGCGCGGACGCCACGGCCTGGGCGATGGACCGGATCATGAGCGGCGAGGCCACCAACGCGCAGATCGCCGGATTCGTTGTCGCGCTGCGCGCCAAGGGCGAGACGGTCGCGGAGATCAGCGGCCTCGTACGCTCGATGTACGCGCACGCCAACCTGATCGAGGTGCCCGGCCGGACCGTCGACATCGTCGGCACCGGCGGCGACGGCGCCAAGACCGTCAACATCTCGACCATGTCGTCGATCGTGGTCGCCGGCACCGGTGCGAAGGTCGTCAAGCACGGCAACCGCGCCGCGTCCTCGGCGAGCGGTGCCTCCGATGTGCTGGAGAAGCTCGGCGTCAACCTGGAACTGACCCCTCAGCGGGTCGCCGAGGTTGCCGAGGAAGCCGGCATCACCTTCTGCTTCGCGGTGAAGTTCCACCCCGCGTTGCGTCATGTGGCCGCCGCGCGAGGCGAGTTGGGCATCCGCACCACCTTCAACTTCCTGGGTCCCCTCACCAACCCGGCGCGGGTCCGCGCGCAGGCGACCGGCGTCGCGGACGCCCGTATGGCGCCGATCATCGCGGGCGTGCTGGCCGAGCGCGGCTCCTCCGCGCTGGTCTTCCGCGGCGACGACGGCCTCGACGAACTGACCACCACCGCGACGTCGCGGGTGTGGGTCGTACGGGACGGCGCGGTGACGGAGGAGGCGTTCGATCCGCGGGACGTGGGCCTGGAACTGGTCCCCGTGGAGGCGCTGCGGGGCGCGGACGCCTCGTACAACGCGGATGTCGCACGGCGGCTGCTGGCGGGGGAGACGGGGCCGGTGCGGGACGCGGTGCTGCTGAACTCGGCGGCGGCGCTGGTGGCGCTGGATCCGACGGGGGAGTCGCTGGCGACGCAGCTGTCGGCGGGGATGGCGAGGGCGGCGGAGTCGATCGACTCGGGTTCAGCGGGGCGGGCGTTGGCGCGGTGGGTCGCGTCGTCGCAGTCGTAGGTTTTCTGTGGCCGGGGCCGGTGGTTGTGTGCGGTGCACCTCCGGCGGGGGGCGGTTTCCGGGGTGCGTTTCGGCTGGGGCCGGTTTCCGAGTGCGGGTTGTCGCCGGGGTGCCCTCCGGGCGGTGCGCCTTCCGGCGGGGGCGGTTTCCGGGGTGCGTTTCGGCTGGGGCCGGTGGTGCGGTGCGGGTTGTCGCCGGGGTGCGCTCCGGGCCTCGCGTCCGGGACTGCATGATTTACGGCGCGCAGCAGCCGGACGTCTGGACACTGGCGGTCGCGCGCCACAAATCACGCTCTACGTCCCGGACACGATCCCTGCGCGCCCCCCTTCACCGCCCGCTCAGGCGGCCCGGTCGTGCGCGAGGGTGGGCGGGGGAGGCGGCGGCGCTCTCCCGTACCCGGCCACCTGCCGGTACCGACCGGATCGGGACGGGTGACCACCGGGGGGAGGGGGTCGGGGTCGTAGGAGGTGCGTGTCCGGACACTAAAGCGTGATTTGTGGCGCGCGAACGCCCGAACCATCGTCGGGGCAGGGTCGCGCCGTAAATCATGCCGTCCGGACATGTACCTCCGGAGGCCCCGGCCCCCGGCAGCTGACCACGCAACCGCAACCGCAACCCGAACCACACCCACGCCCACCCATATGGCATACTCTCCGGCAAGGTCATGAGCGACAGCGATTAAGGCCCCGGCTCGCTGTCCGGCAACCCTCCGTCCGTGGCGGGGTGCCCCGGGTGAAGACCAGGCCGTAGGCAGCGAGGTCTGCGGCAAGCGCGGACCCCTGCCACCTTTGGGGTCCTGGTCCTCAAGGGAGCAGTCTCGTGAGCAAGCGAATGCGTTAGGGCGAGCGCGCCCCCTCTTCAACACCTCCGCACGGCGACCCCGTGCGTCGAGGCACACCCCGCCACCATCGCGGCGCAGCCGCGCACCGCGGGGACTTGAAGCCGTTCCGACTTGTCCTGCCGGGAGATATCGCCATGTCCGCACGCCCGAACGCCGCCGCCACCACGACCGCCTCCGACGACCCCGCCTGCGCCGCACCGCTGCCCGTGCTCGGGCGTGAGGTGACCGTTCCGCTCGTCACGGGCGGCGAGGTCACCTACGCCGCGCTCGACTACGCGGCCAGCGCCCCCGCCCTTCAGCGCGTGTGGGACGACGTCGCCGCGTACGCCCCGTACTACGGCAGTGTCCACCGGGGCGCCGGTTATCTCTCGCAGCTCTCCACCGACCTGTTCGAGAACAGCCGCCGCACGGTCGCGGAGTTCCTCGGCTGCCGCCCCGATGACCAGGTCGTCTTCACCCGCTCGACCACCGACTCGCTCAATCTGCTGGCCGCCGCGGTCCCCGCCGAGTGCGAGGTGTTCGTGTTCGAGACGGAGCACCATGCCTCGCTGCTTCCCTGGCGGGACGCGCGGGTGACCTATCTGAACGCTCCCCGGACGCCGGGCGAGGCCGTCGCCACGCTGGAGCGGGCGCTCGCCGGGCGGGGGTCCGCGGGGCCGGCGCTGGTCTGTGTGACCGGTGCGTCCAATGTGACCGGTGAGCTGTGGCCCGTACGGGAGCTGGCGACCGCCGCGCACGCGGGGGGTGCCCGTATCGTGCTGGACGCCGCTCAGCTCGCGCCGCACCATCCCGTGGACATCGCGGAGTTGGATGTCGACTGGGTGGCCTTCTCCGGGCACAAGCTGTACGCGCCGTTCGGGTCCGGGGTGCTCGCGGGGCGGGCCGACTGGCTCCAGGGCGCGGAGCCGTATCTCGCCGGCGGTGGCGCCAGCCGTAAGGTGGCGCGCCGGGCCGATGGCGGGGTGGATGTCGACTGGCACACCACCGCGGCCCGGCATGAGGCCGGTTCGCCCAATGTCATCGGGGTGTACGCGATCGCCTCGGCCTGCAAGGCGCTCACGGACGCCGGGTTCGACACGCTGGTGGCGCGCGAGCAGCGGCTCGTGGCCCGGGTGCGGGAGGGGCTGGCCGGGGTGCCCGAGGTGAAGGTGCTCTCGCTGTTCGGCGATGACGCGCCGCGGGTCGGCGTGCTGTCGTTCGTGGTCGAGGGGTGGAACAGCTCGCACTTCGCCGCCGCGCTCTCCGCGGAGTACGGCATCGGTGTACGGGACGGGCTCTTCTGCGCCCATCCGCTGGTACGGACGCTGCTGGGCAGTGACCCGCGGGACCCGGGGGAGTGCGGCGCCCCGGACGCCGAGCCGGGCGAGCGGTCGCTCAACGCGATCCGGGTCAGCTTCGGCGCCGGGACGCCGGACGAGCATGTCGACCGGTTCGTCCGGGCCGTGCGGGAGCTGGTGACCGATGGCGCGCGGTGGAACTACCGTACGGAGGACGGCCGCTGCGTCCCCGACCGGGGCTGAGCCTCAGGCCGCGACGGGTGCGAGGCGCGTGCCCAACAGCACCATCCGCAGGGCGCGTTCGGTCGCGTCGGCGAGGAACTCGCCACCGCGGTCGAGGGCTTCGGGCAGTGCCACCGGCGCGGGCAGGATCGAGCTGTACGCGTCGACCCCCAGGGCCCGCACCTCGTGCGCGCCCTGCCCGATGGTGCCGGCCAGTACCAGGACCGGTACCCCGGACGCGTGGGCGCGGCGAGCCACTTCGGCCGGGATCTTGCCGCGTACGGTCTGGTGGTCGAGCGCGCCCTCGGCGGTGATCACCAGATCGGCGCGGGCCAGCCGGGCGTCGAGGTCGAGCCGGTCGAGCAGGACGTCGAAGCGGGGCAGCAGACGCGCGCCGAGGGCGGCCAGACCGGCTCCCAGACCGCCGGAGGCGCCCGTGCCGGGGGCGGTGCGCAGGTCGGTTCCGGGGGACAGGTCCCGGGTGAGGACGGCCGCCCACCGCTCCAGCGCCATGGACAGCTCCTCCACCAGGGCCGGGCCCGCGCCCTTCTGCGGGCCGAACACCCGGGCCACCCCGCGCGGGCCGCACAGGACGTTGAACGGGTTGCAGGCGACCAGCAGTTCGGTGCCGGAGAGCCGCGGGTCGAGTCCGCTCGTATCGATACGGTCCAGTCCGCGCAGCGCCGCGCCGCCCGGGGGCAGTTCCCGGCCGCGGTGGTCGAGGAGCCGGGCGCCGAGCGCGCGCAGCGCCCCGGCGCCGCCGTCCGACGTACCGGAGTCGCCGCAGCCGACGAGGACGCGCCGGACGCCCAGGTCCAGTGCGGCGCCGATGAGCTGGCCGACGCCGTGGGTCGTGGTGGTGCCCGGGTCGCGCCGGCCGGCCGGTACGAGCGAGAGGCCCGCGACGGCGGCCATCTCGACGACGGCGGTCGCCGTAGCGGGCGCGGTGCCCCCGAGGAGTGCGAAGTGGCTGCTGACGGGGTCACCGACCGGGCCGGTCGCGGTGTACGGGACCAGCCGGCCGCCGGTCGCGGCGGCCAGCGCCTCGGCGGTGCCCTCGCCCCCGTCCACCAGCGGGATCAGATCGACCTCCGCGTCGGGGACCACCCTGAGCAGGCCCTCGGCGATGGACTCGGCGACCTGGCGGGCGGAGAGGGACTCCTTGAAGCCGCTGGGGGCGATGGCGATGCGGTAGCTCATGGCTGGGTCTCCAGACGAACGGGCACGCCGAGCAGCGGCCAGACGGCGAGGGCGAAGAGCAGGACGAGGGCTGCTGTGAGCGGCGCGAGCACGGCGGAGAGCCGGAGCAGATCACGCGGGGTGTAGGTGGGTGTGCCGGGCAGATCGGCGAAGAGCGCGACGGGTTTCGCGGAGGCGGGCAGGGTGTGGCAGAACCCGGCCGCGGCGGTCGAGGCGAGCGCGGCGGCCATCGGGTTGACGCCGGCGCCGATGGCCGCGACGACCACCAGCGGGACCAGTACGGAGGATCTGGCCGAGCGGGACTGAAGGGCCAGATGGGCCGCCGTACTGATCAGCACCACCCCGGTGAGGAACGCCCACGGCGGGATGGTGGAGCCGCCGGGCACCCAGCTGACCAGCCACGCGGCGGCTCCCGACTCGGCGAGGGCGACCCCCATCGCCATGGTCGCCGCCATGAAGAGCAGCAGGGGCCAGGGCACGGTCCGCAGTCCGTCCTTGAGTCCGACGGTCCCGAGCGCGGGGGACGCGGCGACGACCGCGCCGATCAGCGCGACCACCGCCGGTGACACACCGTGCAACGGCTCGCTGCACCACAGCACGACCACGGTCCCGAGCAGCAGCGCGCACCGCGCCTCCGACGAGGTCAGCGGGCCGTCGACCGGGGTGCCCGAGTGCTGCTGGATCTCGGCGGCGGTGATGTGGACGGGTCCGCGCCGGTCGGCGCGTGTGGTGGTCGTCAGGAGTACCGCCTCGGCGGCGAGATGCGAGGAGACGACGGCGAGCGGCAGCCCGAGCAGCAGGCATTCGACAAACCCCAGCCGCTGTCCGGTCTGCTCCCACAGCACGCTGACGGTGATCAGATGCGCGCCCGCGCCGATCAGGGTGGCGACGGCGGAGAGCAGGATGACGGTCGGGAAGAGCAGCGCGAGCATGACGACGAGGCGTGTGCGGTCGGCGAGCGCCTTGGCGAGCGCCAGGAAGACCGGCAGGGCGAGGGCCGCGCGCCCCGAGGTGGCCGGTACGGCGAAGGCGGTGACCACCAGCGCGGCTGTGGTCAGATGCGTCAACTGCCGTACGGTACGGGCCCCGCCGACCAGGAAGGCCGCGGCCCGGCCCGCCAGCCCGGTGCCCGTGACCGCGGCCGCCAGGACGAACGCGCAGATCAGCAGCCACACCGTCTCGTCGCCGAGCGTCGCGAACAGCGTCTCGCTGCTGATCACGCCCGTCGCGGTCAGCGCCAGCCCGGCGCCCAGGGCGATATACGTGTCGTCCACCGGGGTGGCGATCCAGGCGCAGGTGGCGAGGGCGAAGACGCCCAGGGTGAGCCGCGCGTCACCGCTCAGGCCCGGAAGGGAACCGGGCACGGCGAGCAGCGCGCAGATGCTGAGTACGGCGCAGAGCCAGCCGGCCTGCCGGAACGAGAGGGTCACGACGAACAGCTTCTGTCCGTGCGGTGAGCCCCGAATGAACGCTTTGTGAAAGGGAGTTCATGTGGCGGGCCTGGCCGGGGCCGGATGGCCGTCACGGCATCCGGTAGCCCATGCCCCGTACGGTCTCCAGCCGCTGGGCGCCCAGTTTCTTGCGCAGGGCCCGTACGTACACGTCCACGATATTGGAGCCGGGGTCGAAGTCGTACCCCCAGACATGGGAGAGGATCTGTTCACGCGAGAGCACCTGGCCCGGATGGCGCAGAAACAGTTCGAGCAGCACGAACTCACGGGCCGTCAGATCGACGGTGAGCTCGCCGGAACGCGCCCTGCGGGTCCGCAGGTCCAGGCTGAGGTCGCCGCTGCGCAACATCGTCACCTCGGGCGCGCGGGCCGCGGTACGCAGCCGTAGCCGTATCCGCGCCAGCAGCTCCTCGAACCGGAACGGCTTCGTCATCCAGTCGTCGGCGCCGCCCTCCAGTCCTGCCACGGTGTCCCGTACGGAATCCCGTGCCGTCAGCACGATGACCGGCAGCGTCACCCGTGCCTCGCGCAGCTCCCGCAGCACGGTGAAGCCGTCGCGCCCCGGCAGCCCGATGTCGAGCAGGACCAGATCGAAGCCGCCGGTGACGGCGTACTCCAGGGCCGAGTCGCCGTCGGCGGCCACGGTGGTGGTGAAGCCGTTGGCGCGCAGCCCCTTCTCCACGAAGGAGGCGATGCGCTCCTCGTCCTCGGCGATCAGAATGCGGTTCATGAACTCGTCTCCAGGATGAGTACGAAGGTGGCGCCGCCGCCCTCGGTGGGGCGCAGCTCGACCCGGCCCCGGTGGCCTTCGGCGATCGCTCTGACGATCGCCAGGCCGAGCCCGGCGCCGCTGGTGCGGGCGCCGCGGCGGGCCGTACCGCGGCGGAAGCGTTCGAAGATCACCTCCGCGTCCTGCGGCTGTACGCCGGGGCCGTTGTCGGTGACATGGAGTTCGAACCGGTCGCCGTACGCCTGTGAGCCGATCCGTATGCGCTGCCCCGGCACGGTGTGCTGCACGGCGTTCTGCGCGAGCTGCACCATCGCCTGGGTGATCCGCTGCGGATCGAGCCGCGCCTCGCGGTCCGCGACCCCGTCCAGCACCCATTCCCGGTCGCCCAGCGTCCGCGCCTTCACGAAGACATCGGCGGTCAGTTCGGCGAGCTGGACCGGTTCGGGGCTGATGAAGTCGGGCCGTTCGGCCTTGGCGAGCAGCAGCAGATCCTCGACGATGCGGCTCATCCGGTCCAGCTCGTCGGTGACCAGACGTACGGTCTCCTCCCGGTCGGCCGGGTCGTCCCCCATCACCTCCAGATGGCCGCGCACGATGGTGATGGGCGTACGCAGTTCGTGCCCGGCGTCGTCGACGAACTCCCGCTGCGCGGCGAACGCCCGCTCCAGCCGGTCGAGCATCCCGTTGAAGGTCTCGGCGAGGGCCGCGATGTCGTCCCGGCCCTTGACGGGGATCCGGCGGGTGAGGTCCTGCTCGGTGAGTTGCGCCGCGGTGATCCGTACGACCCGTACGGGCGCGAGTATGCGGCCCGCGACCGCCCAGCCGATGCCGGTCGTCATCAGCAGCGCCACCCCCGAGATGGCCAGCAGCGTACGGAACGTCTCGTTCGCGACGGCCCGTTCCCGGTCCGCGTGGAAGGCGACGACGAACGCGCCGGGCGCCGCGTCACCGGCCGGGTCTATGGCGACCTTCGCCCAGCGCAGCTCGCCCCCCGAGCGGTGCAGGGTGCCGGAGGCCGCCTCGGAGGCGAAGATCCGGGTCAGCGCGTCGCCGTCCCGCCACAGGGCGGTCCGGTCGGGGAGATCGCGGCGCTGCCGGATCACATGAGGCTTGGGTACATCGGCCCTGATCAGGCCGAGCAGTTCCTCGTCCGCGTCGGAGTACTGGCGTTGCAGAAACACCCGGAGCAGTCTGCGCGGGTCGCTGAACCGCTCGCCGGTCTCCGGATCGACGCCCTGGCTGACGAAGTTCGCGAACTCGCCGGTCTCCTGGGTGAGCAGCTGGCTGATCCGCTGGTCGACATCCCGCAACAGGATCGAGCGGGTGGTGGTGGCCACGGCGGCCAGCGCGATCGCCATCACCACGAGCAGCCAGAGGAGGATCCGTACCCGGGCGGAGATGGGGCGCGAGTCAGCCGTCTTCACCGGCGTCGTCCCCGCGGTCGTCCCCGCGGTCGTCATCGTCGTCACCGTCGGTGGCCGAGGGCCCGGGTACGACGGCGTCGCCCGGGGTGGCGCCGGGGCCCGGGCTCATCGAGGGGGTCGGCGTGGTGTCCGGCAGCACGGTCGGCGTGCCGGACGGCGTGGTGCCGAGTTCCACCTTGGGCGGCACCTTCGGCGCGTCGGGACTGTCCGTCATCGCGTAGCTGGTCGCGGCGATACCGAGCGGGATGGCGACGACCGCCGCCAGGGCCGCCAGACGAGGAGAGAAAGCCATGTCCGTCATGGTGCCGGGCGCGGAGGAGGCGGGGATGAGCGCCGGATGAGGAATTCTTCATCCGCCGCCGCCGCCGCCGTCGGCACTGGCACCGACGCCGAGAGGCTCTAGGCGTCGAGTCCGATGGCGAAGGCCGCTTCCAGGTCGTGCTGGGAGTACGTACGGAACGCCACATGCGTGTCCGTGCCCTCGACGCCCTCGATCTTGCTGATCCGGCCGGGGATCACATCCGCCAGATCGTCGTGCTTGGGGACCCGGACCATGGCGATCAGGTCGTACGTACCGGTGACCGAGAAGACCTCGCTGACGTTGTCGAGGGCCGCGATCGACTCCGCGATCTCGGGGATCCGGTCGACGCTGGTCTTGATGAGCACGATCGCGGTGATCACGGTTGGCGTTCTCCCTCGGTGGCCGCGGCTTGGTCTTTCACTCTATCGGTACGCCAGTACCGCACCCAGGCGTAGAGGAAGCCCGCCCCGAACCCCACCAGATGCGCGAGATAGGCGACCCCGGGGCCGGAGCTCGCGCCGTGCGCCGCCACCCACTGGAGCACGAACCAGAAGATCAGCACGATCCAGGCGGGGAAGCGCAGCGGCAGGAAGAGCAGAAACGGGAAAAGGCTGGTGACCCGGGCTCTGGGGAAGAGATAGAGGAAGGCGCCGAGCACCCCCGAGATCGCGCCCGAGGCGCCCACCAGCGTCTGGTCCGAGTCGGCGTTGGCCGCCGCGTACACGAACAGCGCGAAATAGCCGACGGCGAGATAGAAGAGCGCGAAGCGCGCCCGGCCCATCCGCTCCTCGGCCATCGCCCCGAAGACATACAGAAAGAGCATGTTGCCCAGCAGATGCAGCCAGCTGCCGTGGACGAAGAGCGCCGTCAGCGGGGTGAGCAGGGCGTGCGGGGTGCCGCGCAGCAGATTGACGGGGATGACGCCCCACCGTTCGAAGTACGCGCTCTGGGTCGCGAGGAGCGTGTCCCCCTCGCCGTACCCCGGATTGAACCCCGACAGCGGGCTGACCAGGAAGACCAGACAGCAGAGGCCGATCAGTCCATAGGTCACCACTGGGCCGTCGGCCGCCGTCCGCCACTTGATCATGGACAGAGCATTGCCTAACGGGACCGACTGGTACAGAGCGCCTCGCCGCCCCCTGGAGTGGCCGCCAGGCCGTAGGGTTGCTGGCATCACATGCGTGTTCCGGCATCTCCGCGTTTCGACGGCGCATCGCGGGACACCGCACGAGAGACGACGGAAACCACGAAACTCCGAAGCTACGAAACTCCGAAACTACGAAAAGAGGACAGCGACGATGACGACGGTTCCCCAGCCGACGGCCGCTACCAGGTGGCGCTGCACGCTGTGCGGCAATCTCACGCGCTTCGATGTGACCCGCTCGTCGAAGACCGTCGAGTACGTCCATCTGGACCTGGCCGGGGAGCCGAAGGTCGAGGAGCGCGAGGTGGTCAGTGAGACCATCGAGTCGGTGCGGTGCCGTTGGTGCAACGCCGTGGACCAGATCGAGCTGGTGGACAGGCCAGGGGCCGGTTCCTGAGGGAGCCGCCCGAAAGGGGTAGATGGGGTGACGGATCGTGGAGCAGCCCGCGAGCGGTGCTGAGCCGGCCGGTGCGGCCGGCGGTGACGCCGCGGAGGCGCTCGACCGCCCGCTCCCGGACGGGGTACGGCGCCGGGTCGTCGCGCTGGTCTCCGACGCCTTCGGCGGGCTGACCGTCACCGAACTCCCCGCGCAATTGCGGCAGTACGCCCGGTTCACCCCGAACAGACGGGCGAAGTTCGCGGGGAACGCGATGGCCGCCGCCCTGGAGAGCGACCCGGTGTTCCGCCAGCGGATCGGGGAGCGGATCGGCCAGGCCCAGCCGGAACTGGCCGCGGCTCTGGAGGCGGGCTCGCCGCCCGCCGCCGCCGACCCCGTCGATGTCGCCGCCGCCGCGTATGTCCTCAGGCCGCCCGGGTGGGTGAAGCTGGTGGCCGCCGCGGGCGAGGAGGCCCAGCGGGCGGACGCCGAGCGGGCCGGTGCGGAGACCCGGCGCGAGCTGGAGCGGCTGCGCGAGGAGCTGGCCGTCGCCAGGGCGCTGACGAAGAGCGAGACCGAACGGCTGCGTACGGAGCTGGAGGCGGCCCGTAAGGAGTCCGAATCGCTCCATCGCAAGCTGCGCAGCGCCCACAGCGATGTGAAGCGTGGCGAGGCGGCCCTGCGCCGCGCGCACGCGGAGTCCGAGGCGTTCCGGGCCGAGTCCGCGGCGCAGATCTCCGCCGCGGAGAGCGAGACGCGCCGGATCAGGGCGCGTCTCGGTGAGGCGGAGGCGGCCGTCGAGGCGAGCCGCCGGGCCGCCCGCGAGGGCCGTTCGGTGGAGGACATGCGGCTGCGGCTGCTGCTGGACACGGTGCTGGAGTCGGCGCAGGGGCTGCGCCGCGAGCTGGCGCTGCCGCCCGCCGCCGCCCGCCCCGCGGACCTGGTCGACGCGGTGGAGCCGGGCCGGATGTCTCCCAAGGACGTGGCGGCCCGCGCGCTCTCCGAGACCGATCCCGCGCTGCTCGACCAGTTGCTCGCGCTGCCGCAGGCGCATCTGATCGTGGACGGCTACAACGTCACCAAGACCGGCTATCCGACGATGCCGCTGGAGAAGCAGCGGCTGCGGCTGCTGGGCGGGCTCGCCATGCTCGCGGCGCAGACGGGCGCCGAGATGACCTGTGTCTTCGACGGCGCCGAGCTGGCGGCGCCGGTGCTGCTCGCCCCGCCGCGCGGGGTACGGGTGCTGTTCTCGAAACCGGGTGTGACGGCGGACGAGTTGATCCGCCAGCTTGTCAGGGCGGAGCCGCCGGGCCGGCCCGTGGTGGTCGTCTCCACCGACCGGGAGGTCGCGGACGGGGTCGCCAGGGCCGGCGCCAGGCCGGTCGCGTCCGCCTTGCTGCTGAAGCGGCTTTCGCGCGTCTGATGCCGATCGCACCCTGATCGCGGCACTGGTCAAGTCATGGGAACAATGACCGAATTGATCGCTTGTTGTCGCAGCGCAGCGTCAAATGTCCATGACTGCCTGTGTGGTGTCGGTAAATTATGTGCGTCCCGACTGAGTTTTTCCTTGGAAGGATTTGAAGTGATCACAAGAAGGTCACTAAGGTCAGGCCTCGAACCTTCGCGCGGTTGATCATCCATCCGGGGTGGCAGCGAAGGAACCGCCGATTTCGTGCAGTTCAGCCCGGTTCAGTCCAGTTCGCTGGAGGGATGGACGCAGGAAGCCGGGACTTCGCGTCCCCCACGCCCGGTAGGCGGCTGAGGAAGAAGGAGCTCGCCTCCGTGGCGTCCCACCGTCGACCCAAGCAGCCGAGCCGCGCCCGTGTGACCGTGCTCACCGTTACCGCCGCCGCTGCCGTTGCTCTCAGCGCCCAGGCCGCGAACGCCGCCCCGAAGCCGAGCAAGGAAGACGTCAAGGAGAAGGTCGACAAGCTCTACGAGGACGCGGAGAAGGCCACCGAGAAGTACAACGGGGCCAAGGAGGCGCAGGGCAAGCTCGAAAAGCAGGTCGACGCCCTCCAGGACAAGGTCGCCCGCGGCCAGGACGAGCTGAACGACCTGCGCGACGGCCTCGGTTCGATGGCCAGCGCCCAGTACCGCACCGGCGGCATCGACCCGGCCGTGCAGCTGTTCCTCTCCTCGGACCCGGACAGCTACCTGGAGAAGGCGTCCACGCTCGACCAGGTGAGCGCCAAGCAGGCCGACACGCTCCAGCAGATCCAGTCCAAGCAGCGGACCCTCGCGCAGCAGCGCCAGGAGGCCCAGGGCAAGGTCAAGGACCTCGCGGAGACCCGCAAGCAGCTCGGCGAGAAGAAGGACGAGGTCCGCGGGAAGCTCGCCGAGGCGCAGAAGCTGCTCAACACGCTGACCGCGCAGGAGCGTCAGGCGCTCGCCCAGGAGGAGGAGTCCCGCGCCAGCCGCGACGGCGGCACCTCCTCGCGCGCCGACCTCGGCAACGTCGGGTCCTCCTCGCAGCTCGCCGCCGCCGCGTTCGCCGCCGCCCAGAGCAAGATCGGCACCCCGTACGTCTACGGCGCCAGCGGCCCCAGCTCCTTCGACTGCTCCGGGCTGACCTCCTGGGCGTTCGCGCAGGCCGGCGCCGCCATACCCCGTACCTCCCAGGCCCAGGCCAACGCCGGTACGCGCCTCGGGATGAGCCAGCTCAAGCAGGGCGACCTGGTCATCTTCTACGGCGACCTGCACCACGTCGGCTTCTACGCTGGCAACGGCCAGGTGCTGCACGCCCCCAAGCCCGGTGCCAACGTGCGCTACGAGTCCATCAACAACATGCCGTTCCAGTTCGGGGTCCGGATCGCCTGACGGCTCCTGACACCCGCCCATTCGGGCGAATTCCCGCTACGCACGCTGACGCCGCGCCCCACCGATGACCTTGTGGTCTCCGGTGGGGCGCCGTTTTGTGTGCGCGGGGCGGTCGTTGGCCGCTCCGTGGTCGCACGGCTACTGTCTGCTGCGCGCAGCTCCGGCCAGCGGTCCGCCCGTCGGGCGGCAGGGGCTGCGTCAGTGCGTACAGCGGAAGGAAGTGCGGCTTCCTGTGGTGTCCCATCGCCGCCCCTCACAGTCCGGTCTGGGCCTCGGCGCCCGCGGCAGCGCCTTCGCAGTGTCCGCCGCGGCGGCCACGGCCGCGGCGGCGCTCGGAGCCGCCCCCGCGGGCGCCGACCCGCAGCAGACACCGGAGGCCACCCGCGCCAAGGTGGACCAGCTGTACGAACAGGCCGAGAAGGCCACCGAGTTGTACAACAAGGCGAGCGAGCAGATGGGACGGCTGCGCGGCCTGGTCGACCACGCGCAGGACAGCGCCGCCCGCGGCCAGGAGCGCGTCAACACGATGCGCGGAGCGCTCGGTTCACTCGCCGGCGCCCAGTACCGCTCGGGCGGCATCGATCCGGCCCTCGCCCTGCTGCTCTCCTCCGACCCCGACAGCTATCTCGACAAGGCCTCCGTCCTGGACCGGGTCGGCGCCCGCCAGTCCGGCACCCTGAGAGAACTCCAGCAGGCCCAGCGGAGGCTGGGACAGGTGCGTATGGAAGCCGCCCACGACCTCACCGAGCTGGAGCGCAGCAGGGCCGCCGTATCCCGGCACAAGCGCACCGTCGAACGCAAACTCGCCGAGGCACGGCGGCTGCTCGACTCGCTGCCCACCGCCGACCGCGACTCCTACGACCGGGCCTCCCGCTCCGACCGCGGCGACGGCTCCGCGCTCTCCGGCGGCGTACCGGCCTCGGGACGTGCCGCGGCGGCGGTACAGGCCGCCCAGAACGCGGTCGGCCGGCCCTACGTCTGGGGCGCCAACGGCCCCTCGGGCTTCGACTGTTCGGGACTCACCCAGTGGTCGTACGCGCAGGCGGGCGTCGGACTGCCGCGCACCTCCCAGGCACAGCGGTACGCGGGCCGGCAGGTCCCGCTCTCCGCCGCGCGCCCCGGTGACCTCGTGGCGTACCGCGACGACGCGAGCCATATCGGCATGTACGTCGGCAACGGCCAGGTGATCCACGCCCCCTACCCCGGCGCCTCGGTGCGCTACGACCCGGTCGGCATGATGCCGGTCTCGTCGGTCACGCGCGTCTGATCAGGACCGGTCCGCCGGCCACCCCGTACGATCGGCGGCGTGGCGGGTCCGGCGCGTACGGCGGCAGGACGGCACGGCGCGTGGGGACATAGGGCCGTGCCGTGGCTCGTCGCGCTGCTGCTGGCGGCGGGCTGTACGGCCCCCGGGAAGGCACCCGACACCGCCACCGACGCGATCGGGCGGACCCTGGAGCGGCGGGCCGCGGCCGTGATGGACCGGGACGAGGACGCGTATCTCGCCGTCCTCGCCCCCTCCGCCCGGACCCTGCGCGCCACCGCGCGCGAGGAGTTCGAGAACCTCGCGGACATGCCGCTCGGCTCCTGGACGTACCACCTCACCGACATCGAACGCGCCGGCGACCGGGCCACCGTCCAGGCCGAACTGCGCTACCGGATCGCCGGCTACGACACCGCGCCCGTCTCCACGCCCCGCACGCTGGCGCTGGAGGAGAGCGGGGGACGCTGGTACGTGACCGGGGACCGGCCCGGCGCGGGCGGCGGCCCACAGCTCTGGCAGCAGGGCGAGGTACGGGCCGTACACGGCGACCACAGCCTCGTCCTCGGCGTCGGGGCGGGCGAGGCCACCGACACGCGGCTGCGCGGGATCGCGGTCGCCGCCGACCGGGCCGTACCCGCCGTGGACGACGCCTGGCCGGGCCCGTGGGCGCGCCGGGTGGTCCTGCTCGTACCGGACTCCCTGGAGTCCATGGCCGGGCTCCTGAAGGCGCCGGCGGCCGGATACCGCGGCATCGCGGCGGTCACCACCGGCGAGGTCGGCTCCCCCGGGGCGGCGCCCGCGGACCGGATCGTGGTGAACCCCGAGGCGTACGGCGACCTGAGCACCTACGGACAGCGGATCGTCCTCACCCACGAGACCACCCATGTCGCGACCCGCGCCGCCACCTCGGCCGCCACTCCGGCGTGGCTCTCGGAGGGCTTCGCCGACTGGGTCGCGTACCGGGGTACGGACCGGACGGCGGGCGAGATCGCCCCCGAACTCCAGCGCGCCGTCCGCCGCGGGGAGACGCCCGCACAGCTGCCGTCCGACGAGGACTTCGCCTTCGGCGGCGACGCCGACCGGCTGGCCCGTTCCTACGAGGGCGGCTGGCTGGCCTGCGAACTGATCGCCCGGGACTGGGGCGAGCGGCGGCTGATCGACTTCTACCGGGCCGTCGGCGCGTACCCGGGGCGCGAGGGAGCGGTGGAGAAGGCGGCGCACGACGTGCTCTCCACCACGCCCGACGACCTCACGGCACGTTGGCGCGACTTTGCTCGTCAGCGTCTGGCCTGAGCGCCGACGCGTCCCCGTCGCGCTGCCGGGGCCCCGGGACGGTGTCCCGCCACAGCCGCACACACGCGGTCAGGGTCGCCGCGACCAGCAGCCCGTTCCGTAGGGCGAGCAGCAGGATGCCCACCGGGTCGCCGGCCACCACATGCGAGAACAGCAGCGGGAATTCGAGCAGCGTCACGGCGGTCGCGGCCACCACCAGCCACGCGGGCAGGGTCATCCGGCTCGCCCGCAGCGTCAGACAGACGGCCGCCAGACCGACCAGCCAGAGCATGTACTGCGGGCTGATCACCCGGCTCGTGGTGGTGAACAGCAGTACGGCGGTGAACGCGGCGTCGTACAGCGTGCCCCCGCCGAACCCGCGCGCCCTCAGCCGCCATACCAGCAGCCAGCCGAAGGACAGTACGGTCAGTGCCAGCGCGGCGTTGCTGACCAGTGGGACATACGGCCCGACGAACTCCACCGACCCGTAGTTGAGCAGCACGCTCCCGTTCCAGCCGTAATGCCTCGCCACCTGGAAGACCATCGCGCCCAGCGACTCGATCTCGGTGCCCCGGTCGCGCTGGAAGGTGAGGAACGCCAGCGCCCCGGGCATCGCGGCGGAACAGACCACGACCAGCAGGGCCGCCACCACCGCGGCCGTCGCCCAGGACCGCCGGGTGGCCCGGCCGCGCGGGGTGCCCACCAGCAGCAGGACCGGCCACACCTTCAGCAGCGCCCCGAACCCGGCGAGCGCCCCCAGCAGCCGTGGCCGGCGCACCCCGGCGAGCAGGGCCGCTATCGCCACCACCGTCACCATCAGGTCGTAGCGCGCGTACGCCGTAGGACCCAGCAGCGGCACCCCCGCCACCCACACCCACGCGCCCCCCATGGACCGGCCCGTCCGCCGGCCCGCGTGCAGCAGCAGCCCGAAGGCCACCGCGTCACAGAGCAGCGCCAGCACGAAGAACGCGGAGGGGTAGCCGAGGAACGGCAGCGCCGCCGGCGAGATGATCGCCAGCGCCGCGGCCGGCGGATACTGCCAGGTCACATCGTCCAGCGGATAGGTGCCGGTCTTCAGCACCTCGTACCAGCCCTGGTAGATCACCACGACATCGCCGGTGACGTCGGGCCCCGGCAGCGTGACGACCTTGAAGACGCAGAGCAGCAGCGCCGCCCTGGTGAGGACCCACACCGCGACCGGGAACCGTGTGCCGTGCGCGCCCGCCATGACCGCCTCATCCTCGTCCGACTCGTACATGATCGCGGGAGTCATGATGCCGGGCGCTGCTGTGCGGGAGCCACGAGGCAGGGCCGCCGGTGCGTTGGGTACTGTCTGCGGCGATGCACAAGACATTGATCGTGACCAATGACTTTCCGCCCAGGCCGGGCGGCATCCAGGCGTTCCTGCACAACATGGCGCTCCGTCTGGACCCCGAGCGGCTCGTCGTCTACGCCTCCACCTGGAAGCGCGGGCGCGAGGGCGCGGAGGCGATGGCGGCGTTCGACGCGGAGCAGCCGTTCACCGTCGTACGCGACCGTACGACGATGCTGCTGCCGACCCCGCGCGTCACCCGCAGAGCCACCCGGCTGCTGCGCGAGCACGGCTGCGAGTCGGTCTGGTTCGGCGCGGCGGCCCCGCTCGGCCTGATGGCCCCCGCCCTGCGCGCGGCCGGCGCCCGGCGCCTGGTCGCCACCACGCACGGCCACGAGGCGGGCTGGGCCCAGCTGCCCGCCTCCCGGCAGCTGCTGCGGCGCATCGGCGAGGGCACGGACACGATCACCTATCTCGGTGAGTACACCCGCTCGCGCATCGCCGCCGCGCTCACCCCCGAGGCCGCCGCGCGGATGGTGCAACTGCCGCCCGGCGTCGACGAGAAGACCTTCCACCCCGGCTCGGGCGGCCGGGCCGTCCGCGAACGGCTCGGCCTCGCCGACCGGCCCGTCGTGGTCTGCGTCTCCCGGCTGGTCCCGCGCAAGGGCCAGGACACGCTGATCCACGCACTGCCCGCGATCCTGGCGAGGGTGCCGGACACCGTGCTGCTGATCGTGGGCGGCGGGCCGTACGAGGGGGCGCTGCGGAAGCTGGCGGCCGACACGGGGGTGGCCGACTCGGTACGTTTCACCGGCGCGGTCCCCTGGTCGGAGCTGCCCGCCCACTACGGCGCGGGCGACGTCTTCGCGATGCCGTGCCGCACCCGGCGCGGCGGGCTCGACGTCGAGGGCCTGGGCATCGTCTACCTGGAGGCTTCGGCGACGGGGCTTCCGGTGATCGCGGGCGACTCGGGCGGGGCGCCGGACGCGGTGCTGGAAGGCGAGACGGGGTGGGTGGTGCGCGGGGGGCCGCGCGCGGTGGCGTCGGCGGAGACGGCGGAGCGGGTGGTGGCGCTGCTGCGGGACGGGGAGCTGAGGCGGCGGATGGGGGAGCGGGGGCGGGAGTGGGTGGAGGAGAGGTGGCGCTGGGACTTGCTGGCGTCGCGGCTCAGGTCACTGCTTTAGCGCTGCGCGGGGCGCCTCCGGCGGGGTTGCGGGTGCGTGGTCGTGGTGCCGGGGCCCGGGGCCTCCGGAGGTACATGTCCGGACGGCATGATTTACGGCGCGACTCTGCCCTGTCGTTGGTTCGGGCGTCCGTGCGCCACAAATCACGCTTTAGTGTCCGGACACGCACCTCCTACGACCCCGGCTCCCTCCCCCCGGTGGTCACCGGTCCCGATCCGGTTGGTACCGGCAGGTGGCCGGGTGCGGGAGAGTGCCGCCGCCTCCCCCGCCCACCCTCGCGCACGGCCGCGCCAGTCCGTGCGGGCGGTGAAGGGGGGCGCGCAGGGGTCGTGTCCGGGACGTAGAGCGTGATTTGTGGCGCGCGAACGCCCGCATCTAGACGTCCGGCTGCTGCGCGCCGTAAATCATGCAGTCCCGGGCGCGAGCCCCGGAGCGCACCCCGGCGACAACCCGCACCGCACCACTGGCCCCAGCCGAAACGAACCCCCCCTAGCCCCGATAAATCGCTTCGATTTCGTCGGCGAAGTCCTTCGCCACCACATTCCGCTTCAGCTTCAGCGACGGCGTGATATGCCCCGCCTCCTCCGTGAACTGCCGCGTCAGCACCCGGAACTTCCGTACCGACTCCGCCTTCGACACCGCCGCGTTCCCCTCGTCCACCGCCCGCTGCACCTCCGCCAGCAGCTCCGGGTCCTCGCGCAGCGTCGCCGGCGTCGCGTCGGACGGTTTGCCGTGGTCCCTGGCCCAGCGGGTCAGGAACTCCTCGTCCAGGGTGATCAGCGCGCCCACGAACGGGCGGCCGTCGCCGACGACCATGCACTCCGCGATCAGCGCGTGCGCCCTGATGCGGTCCTCGATCACGGCCGGGGCGACGTTCTTGCCGCCGGCGGTGACCAGGATCTCCTTCTTGCGGCCGGTGATCGCGAGATAGCCGTCCTCGTCGAGCGTGCCGATGTCGCCGGTGTGGAACCAGCCGTCGGCCAGGGCCTCGGCGGTCGCCTCGGGGTTGTTCCAGTAGCCCGTGAACAGGTGCTCGCCGTGGAGCAGGACCTCGCCGTCGTCGGCGATCCGGACGACCGAGCCCGGCAGGGGCTGGCCGACCGTGCCGATCTTCTGCCGGTCCCACGGGTTGAAGGCGGTGGCCGCGCAGGATTCGGTGAGGCCGTAGCCCTCCAGCACGGTGAAGCCGATGCCCCGGTAGAAGTGGCCGAGCCGCTCGCCCAGCGGCGCGCCGCCCGAGATCGCGTACTCGCCGCGTCCGCCGAGGACGGCGCGGAGTTTGCCGTAGACGAGCTTGTCGAAGATCGTGCGCCGGATCCTCAGGCCGAGGGACGGGCCCCGGGGGGTGGACAGCGCGCGGCTGTACGCGATCGCGGTATGCGCGGCCTTGTCGAAGATCCGGCCCTTGCCGTCCGCCTGGGCCTTGGCGCGGGCGGAGTTGTAGACCTTCTCGAAGACGCGTGGCACTCCGAGGATCAGCGTCGGCCGGAAGGTCGCCAGATCGTCGGTGAGGTTCTTGATGTCCGGCAGGCAGCCGAGCTTGATCGGTGCCATCACGGCCGCCACTTCGACCAGCCGCCCGAAGACATGCGCGGCGGGAAGGAAGAGCAGTACGGAGCACTCGCCCGTGCGGAAGAGGGGTTTGAGGCGTTCCACCGCGTTGCCGCACTCCGCGAAGAAGCTGCGGTGCGTCAGCACACAGCCCTTCGGGCGGCCGGTGGTGCCCGAGGTGTAGACGATGGTCGCCGGGTCGTCGGCCTTCGCGGTCGCGGCGCGCTCGTCGACCGTCGCGTCCGTGATCCCGGCGCCGGCGGCGGTCAGTTCCGCGATCGCGCCGTCGTCGATCTGCCAGACGTTCCGCAGGCCGGGGAGTCCGTCCCGTACCGACTCCACCCTGGCGGTGTGCTCCGGACTCTCCACGATCGCCGCGACCGCGCCCGAGTCGCCGAGGATCCACTGCACCTGCTCGGCCGAGCTGGTCTCGTACACCGGGACGGTGACCCCGCCGGCGCTCCAGATCGCGAAGTCGAGCTGTACCCATTCGAAGCGGGTACGGGACATCAGTGCGACCCGGTCGCCGGGCTGGATGCCCGCCGCGATCAGGCCCTTGGCCGCGGCCCGTACCTCGGCGAGGAACTGGGTGGCGGTGACGTCCGTCCAGGCGCCGGCCACCTTGCGGCCGAGGACCGCGACATCGGGGTGTTGCGCGGCATTGCGGCGGATGAGATCCGTCAGGTTGCCGTCCGTAGGGACCTCGTACAGGGCCGGAAGGCTGAACTCGCGCAAGACTGCTGCTCCTCATCGGGCGCCGGCGCCACGGCTTTGTGCGCGCCGGCTGCTGTCCAAGATCGGGCAGGTGCTCCACCGGGGCGAGCACAACTGGACTGCCCGGACGTTACCCATCGGTACTGAGGTACCGATAGAGGGTCCCGGCCAGATGTTCCGTGCGTCACACGTGCTGTGCGGTACTTCGCGCAGAGTAGTCCACCCCCTCCGACACCGCGCTCACCGCGGAAGGAACCGCAGGTCCGGCCCCTCTACCGAGGGTGGAAGCGGGGTTCTAGGGTGATCGGCATGCGAGGCATGCGAGTCAATGTGATCAGTGATGTCCATGGGAACGGACGGGATCTCGCGGCGGCGGGCGACGGCGCCGACGCCCTGATCTGTCTCGGTGACCTCGTCCTCTTCCTGGACTACGCGGACCATTCGCGCGGTATCTTCCCCGACCTCTTCGGGGTCGAGAACGCGGACCGGATCGTGGCGCTGAGGACCGAGCGCCGCTTCGACGAGGCACGGGAGTTCGGCCGGGAGCTGTGGGCGGGGCTCGGGCTCGACCCGAAGGCCGCGATCGAGCAGGGTGTGCGGCGCCAGTACGCCGAGCTGTTCGCGGCGTTCCCCACCCCGACGTACGCGACCTACGGCAATGTCGATATCCCGGGCCTCTGGCCTGAGTACGCGCGGCCGGGCACCACCCTGCTGGACGGTGAGCGGGTGGAACTGGGCGGCCGGGTCTTCGGCTTCGTCGGCGGCGGGCTGCGTACCCCCATGAACACCCCGTACGAGATCTCCGACGAGGAGTACGCGGCCAAGGTCGAGGCGCTCGGCGAGGTGGATGTGCTGTGCTCGCACATTCCGCCGGATGTGCCCGAGCTGACGTACGACACGGTCGCCCGCCGCTTCGAGCGCGGCAGCACCGCGCTGCTGGACGCCATCCGCCGTACGAGGCCGCGGTACTCCCTGTTCGGGCATGTCCATCAGCCGCTGGCCCGCCGGATGCGCGTCGGCGCCACGGAGTGCGTGAACGTGGGGCACTTCGCGTCGACGGGGCGGCCGTGGGCCATGGAATGGTGACCGGCGCACTCGCGATAGCCTGCACCACACATATCCAGAAGCCGGGACAGCCCCAGCACCGGAGGAGCACGGCGATGGCGGAACACACCAGTTCGAGCATCACGATCGAGGCGGCACCGGCCGACGTCATGGGCGTGATCGCCGACTTCGACCGCTACCCCGAGTGGACCGGCGAGGTGAAGGAGGCCGAGGTACTGGCCACCGACAGCCGGGGCCGTGCCGAGCAGGTCAGGCTGGTGCTGGACGCCGGAGCGATCAAGGACGACCACACCCTCGCCTACACCTGGACCGGCGACAACGAGGTCAGCTGGACGCTGGTGAAGTCCCAGATGCTGCGCGCCCTCGACGGCTCGTATCTGCTGGCGCCGGCCGGCTCCGGCACCGAGGTCACCTACCGGCTGACCGTCGACGTCAAGATCCCCATGCTCGGGATGATCAAGCGCAAGGCCGAGAAGGTCATCATCGACCGGGCCCTCGCGGGTCTCAAGAAGCGCGTCGAATCCGTCCCCGGAGCCTGACGCCGATGCGTACGGTCCTTGTCACCGGCCCCGGCGGGGCGGGCCGTACGACCATCGCCGCCGCCACCGCGCTCGCCGCCGCCCGGCCCGGCGGACGTGTCCTGCTGCTCTCCGCCGACCCGCTCGGCGATCTCCTCGGAACCCCGGCCGGTCCGCCGGACGCCCCCGCTCCGGTACGGGACGGCCTGTGGGCGGCGCGCGTCGACTCCGGCGCGCACTTCCGTACGGAGACCCTCGCCTTCCAGGAGCGGGCCGCCACCCTGCTGGACCTGCTCGGAGCCCGCAAGCTGGCCGGTGAGGAACTCACCGAACTGCCGGGCAGCGAACAGTCCGCCCTGCTGCACGCCCTGCGCCGGGCCGCGACCGGCGACTGGGACGTCCTCGTCGTCGACCTCCCGCCGCTGCGCGACGCCCTGGCCCTGCTCGCGCTGCCCGAGCAACTGCGCCGCTATCTGCGCCGTCTGCTGCCCCAGGAGCGGCAGGCCGCCCGCGCGCTGCGCCCGGTGATGGCCCAGCTCGCCGGGATACCCATGCCCGCGCAGTGGCTGTACGAGACGGCCGCGCGGTGGGACGACGAGCTGGCCGCCGTCCAGTCGCTCATCGCGGACCCCGCCACGACCCTGCGGCTGGTCGCCGAGCCGGGGCCCGCGGCGGCCGAGGCCCTGCGCGCCGCCCGCGCCGCGATCGCGCTGTACGGACTGCGCGTCGACACGCTCGTACCCAACCGGATACTGCCCGGCGACGCCACGGACCCCTGGCTCGCGACGCTCGTCGCCCAGCAGCGCAAGTGCCTGGACGAGTGGCACGAGGAATGGGCGCCCGGGACGCCCGTCCACCCGGTGGCACATCTGGGGCGGGACCCGCGCGGTCCCGATGATCTCGGCCTCCTCGGCCGCGCGCCTGAGGGCGCCGCCGGAGGCCCCGTCGAGGACCCCTGGCCGGTCGAGGACCGGCTCGCCGAGGAGAACCTGCTCGTCTGGTGTCTGCCACTGCCCGGAGCGGTCAAGAGCGAACTCGCGCTGGTACGCAGGGACGATGAACTCCTGCTCACCGTCGGCCCGTTCCGCCGAATCGTGCCGCTGCCGTCCGCGCTGCGCCGCTGCACCGTCACCGGCGCGGCACTCAAGGACGGCGTGCTGCGCGTGAGATTCACCCCCGACCCCGCACTGTGGCCGCGCGCACACTGAACGACGTACCGGCGTTCGGGTACCGTCGAAGGTACGAACCCTTCCGCTGTCCCTGGCGGAAGACCCTGTCTCTGACGCAGGAGTGCCGCATGAGCGATGCCACCGAGCGCCCCGCCGCCGACTCGGACGCCTGGGCCACGGCATGCGCCGAGGACCTGGAGGCCGAGAAGGCGCGCCGCCGCGCCACCTACGGACCGCAGCCAGGCTCCGCCACCGAGGAACTGCGCAAGCTGGTCGACGCCGTCGCCGACAAGGTCTCCGCGCTGCCAGGCCCGCTGTTCGGTGTGGCCGCGCAGGGCGCCGTTCAGCAGTTCATCAACCAGGCCAAGGCGGCCGTCGAGCCGGTCATCGAGCGCAACCCCGGAGTCTTCGACCATCTCGCCGCCGCGGGCAACGAACTGCTCGCCGCCTACCGCTCCGCCGTCGAGTCCCAGGAAGCCCGCTGGACCCAGGGGACGCCTCCGTCGCCCGGCGCCGTACGGGAGACGGAGAAGGCGGGCGATCCCACCGACCCGAGGGACGAAGGACCTGGTCCGGACGGCCGGATCGACCTGGACTGACCACCGGACCGACAGCGCTGGCCAGGGCCGGAGGGGACGGTCCCGGGCCCGCCCTCGGGTACGGTTGGCCCTAGCGGGGCTCGACCGAAAACTGAGGGACACATGGGACTCACCATCGGCGTCGACATCGGCGGCACGAAGATCGCGGCCGGCGTGGTCGACGAAGAGGGCACCATCCTGGAAACGCACAAGGTACCCACTCCGCCGACCGCCGAAGGCATCGTGGACGCGATCTGCGCCGCGGTCTCCGGTGCCGGCGAGGGGCACGAGATCGAGGCCGTCGGCATCGGCGCCGCCGGTTACGTGGACGACAAACGCGCCACCGTCCTCTTCGCGCCGAACATCAACTGGCGTCACGAACCGCTCAAGGACAAGGTCGAGCAGCGGGTCGGACTGCCGGTCGTCGTGGAGAACGACGCCAACGCCGCGGCCTGGGGCGAGTACAGGTTCGGTGCCGGGCAGGGCCATGACGACGTCATCTGCATCACGCTCGGCACGGGGCTCGGCGGCGGCATCATCATCGGCAACAAGCTGCGCCGCGGACGCTTCGGTGTGGCCGCCGAGTTCGGGCACATCCGGGTCGTGCCCGACGGGCTGCTGTGCGGTTGCGGCAGTCAGGGCTGCTGGGAGCAGTACGCGTCAGGGCGTGCGCTCGTCCGGTACGCCAGGCAGCGCGCCAACGCGACGCCGGAGAACGCCGGGACGCTGCTCGGTCTCGGCGACGGCACCCCGGAGGGGATCGAGGGCAGGCACATCAGCGCGGCGGCCCGCGCCGGTGACCCCGTCGCCATCGACTCCTTCCGTGAGCTGGCCCGTTGGGCGGGTGCCGGTCTCGCCGATCTGGCCTCGCTCTTCGACCCGTCCGCGTTCATCGTCGGCGGCGGGGTCTCGGACGAGGGCGAGTTGGTCCTCGACCCGATCCGCAAGTCCTTCAGGCGCTGGCTGATCGGTGGCGAGTGGCGCCCGCACGCCCAGGTGCTCGCGGCCCAACTGGGCGGCGAGGCAGGGCTCGTGGGAGCAGCGGACCTGGCCAGGCAGGGCTGATCGGACAAGTCCTCAGGCGATCGCGCCCGCCGTCACCGCGTCATCGGTGCGGCGGGCGCCGTCAGCTCCGGGGCGGTGGTGTCGGTGCTCACGGCCGTCCGGCCTGCCGATATCTTGGCGGCATGGCGATGCCCACGCTGCCCGACTCCCGTACCGAGCCGGATGGTTCGGCGGTGATCCGGGTGCTCAGCTACAACATCCGTTCCCTGCGCGACGACAACGCGGCGCTGGCCCGGGTGATCAGGGCCTGCGCGCCCGATCTGGTCTTCGTCCAGGAGGCACCGCGGTTCTTCCGCTGGCGCAAGCGCGCGGCCTGGCTGGCGAAGCACACCGGTCTCGTGGTGCTGAGCGGCGGCGCCACCGCGGCGGGACCGCTGCTGCTCTGCTCGCTGCGCGCCACGGTCGAGCGGACCGAGGACATCCTGCTGCCGCTCACCCCGGGTCTGCACCGACGGGGATTCGCGACGGCGGTGGTACGGATCGCGGGCGCCAGGATCGGGCTGCTCAGCTGCCATCTGAGCCTCCAGGACGATGAACGCCACGCACAGGCGGGGATGGTGCTCGACCGGCTCAAGACCATGGACGTACCGCACTCGATCGTCGCCGGGGACCTCAACGACCTCCCCACCGGCCGTAGTTTCCGGCTGCTCGCCGGGGAACTCCAGGACTGCCGGACCGTCGCGCCCTGGGGGGACGAGTACACCTCGCCCGCCGAGCACCCGCGCCGGCGCATTGACGCGATCTTCGCCACACCCGGCATCGACGTGCTCGGCTGCGGGGTGCCACGCGATCTGCCCGGCCTCGACCGGGCCGACCTGAGGGCGGCGACGGATCACCTTCCGGTACTGGCCGCCCTCCGCGTACCGGCGTCCTGATCCGCCCCGCCCGTCGAACCCGGTCCCGTCAGACCACCGCGCCGCGCCCCGGGTCGTCGCTCTCGTCGTCATCAGGCTTCATCCGCGCCACCAAGGTGACGAAACCGCCCAGGAAGCCGCCGATGCAGAGCGTGGTCAGCCACCACGTCATGTCCCACCGCAGCAACACGGCGACCAGCATCAGCACCGGACCGCCGATCACCCCGAGCCAGGCGAATCTGGCCGTCGTGTCGGACTCCGGCAGCGGCGGCGGCTCCGGCGGGACGAAATGGCCCTCGTCGCTCTCGTCGAGGTCCTCCTCCCGGGGCTCGGCCAGCTGGTAGTCGCGCGGCCCGCCGACGCCGGGCGCGAAGACCACCGAACCGCCCAGCCGGGGCGTCCCGTCCTCGGCGTCCGGATCCGGTTCCTTATCGGCCTTCTGCTCCGGCCTCTGCTCCGGCTTCTGCTCCGGCTTCTTCTCGGGGGGCTTGCTCAGCGTCTTGTCCGGAGCCGGGGCCTCCGCCGCACCCGCGGCTCCCGCCGCCGGCCCGGCCTCGGGGGCCGTACTGTTCCGTTCGCTCTCCAGCAGGGCCTGATCGCCCACCGACTTGAACGGCTTGGCGCCCGGCGGATCCGCCGGCTCCTCGCCGTACCCGGCCACGATCGCCGCCCAGGCCGCGTCCTCGTCGATCGGCTGCGGCTCGCGGTCCGCGTCATGCTCAGCCACCGGTGGTGCTCCCCTTCTTCCCGACACTCGGAGCGAGCCGGCCGATGAACGCGTGACTCTCCTCGAAAATCCGCTCCGCGTCATAGTCCAACGTCGCCACGTGGTAGCTCTGTTCCAGCAAGACCTCACGGACATCCACCGACGAGACCCGGGACAGGATCCTGGCCGAGTCGGCGGGCGGCACCACATGGTCCTGGGGGCTGTGCAGCAGCAGCAACGGCTGGGTGACCTGCGGCAGCGCCGTGTCCACCAGCCGGAAGAAGTTCCGCAGCGAGTACGCGGCGTGCAGCGGCACCCGGTCGTAACCCAGCTCCCGCGCACCTTCCTTGGCGATATCGCTCGTCAGGCCCTTGGTCGTGGGAACCAGATGACGGATCACCGGCAGCGCGTACGCCGCCGCTCCATGCACCTTGATCCCGGGGTTGACCACCACGACCCCGCTGACCTCCGAGCCGTGCTTGGCCGCCAGCCGCAGCGCCAGCGCCCCGCCCATCGACAGCCCGACGACGAAGACCTGGGCACACCGCTCCAGCAGCTCCCGCAGCGCCCGGTCCACCTCCGCGTACCAGTCCTGCCAGCCGGTGACCTGCATGTCCTGCCAGCGAGTGCCGTGCCCGGGGAGCAGCGGCAGCGATACGGTCAGCCCGCGCTCGGCCAGATATCCGGCCCAGGGGCGCAGCGACTGTGGGGAACCGGTGAATCCGTGACAGAGAAGGACACCGACCTCACCGCCCTCATGGCGGTACGGCTCGGCTCCAGGAAGGACCGGCACCGGGTACTCCTGTTCGTGAGGATCGGAAACTGTACTTCACCGTACGCGACCGGACCGACACCGACCAGATCCGTCGGGCACCCATGAAGGAGAGCCCGGGGGCCCCACGGGTTAAGGTCGGTGCGACAGCACACAGGAGGCATTCGAGTTGATCTACGGCGCCATGAAGTTCTCCATCGGAGGGTCACTGAAGCTTGCCTTCAGGCCCTGGGTGGAGGGCTTGGAGAACATTCCCGCCGACGGTCCGGCGATCCTCGCGAGCAACCATCTCTCGTTCTCCGACTCGTTCTTCCTCCCGGCGGTGCTCGACCGCAAGGTCACCTTTATCGCCAAGGCCGAGTACTTCACCTCGCCCGGAGTCAAGGGCAAGCTCACCGCCGCGTTCTTCAAGGGCGTGGGACAGCTGCCGGTGGACCGCTCGGGCGCGCGCGGCGCGGGCGAGGCCGCGATCCAGAGCGGCATCAAGGTCCTGGCGAACGGTGAACTCTTCGGTATCTACCCGGAGGGCACCCGCTCGCCCGACGGCCGTCTGTACCGCGGCAAGCCCGGCGGCCTCGCGCGCGTGGCGCTCGCCTCCGGTGCGCCGGTCATCCCGGTCGCCATGATCGACACGGAGAAGATCCAGCCGCCCGGCAAGGTCGTCCCGAAGCTGATGCGCCCGGGGATCAGGATCGGCGAGCCACTGGACTTCACCCGCTATCAGGGTATGGAGGGCGACCGGTTCATCCTGCGGTCGGTCACCGACCAGGTGATGTACGAGATCATGAAGCTCTCGGGCCAGGAGTATGTCGACATCTACGCGACGGCGGCCAAACGCCAACTCGCCGAAGCGGCGAAGGCGGCGGGCACCGGCGAGGAGTGAGCCGTACCGGCGGGGAGTGAGCCGTACCGGCCGGGGGCGGCCGGAGGCGAACGGGCCGCTGAGGAACGAACAGGGGGGCGAGTGGCCAGGCGCGAGCGTGTCATACGGATGTCCGTGGAGCAGCCGCTGTGGCGTGCGCTGACCGCGTACCGCGTGCTGACCATGGTCTACGCGGTCCTGATCTTCCTCTTCCAGCGCGAACGCTTCGAACGCCCCTGGATCGCCGCCTGTTTCCTCGCGTTCCTGGCCGTATGGACGCTCGCCACGCTGCCCAGAGTGGCGAACGCCGCCAGCTGCACCAAGCGCTTCCTGGTCGCCGATCTGACCGTCGCGGTCACCGGCATCCTGCTCACGCCGCTCGCCGACACCCACGCCCAGCGGGTCGACGGCCCCACCCTGCCGTCGATATGGGCCGCGGGCGCGGTCCTCGCCTTCGCCATCAAGGGCGGCTGGCGCTGGGCCGCGGTCGCCTCCTCCGTCGTCGCCGTCGCCAACCTCGTCGAGCGTGCGCACCCCAGCCGGGACACCCTCCACAATGTCCTGCTCGTGTGGGTCGCCTCCATCGCCATCGGCTACGTCGTCGAGGTGGCCCGCGCCTCCGAACGCACCCTCGCCCGCGCCCTGGAGATCGAGGCCGCGACCCGCGAGCGCGAGCGGCTGGCCCGTGACATCCACGACAGCGTCCTACAGGTGCTCGCGATGGTGCAGCGGCGCGGTACGGCGCTGGGCGGTGAGGCCGCCGAACTGGGCCGGCTGGCGGGGGAACAGGAGATCGCCCTGCGCACCCTGGTCTCCAGCGGCCTCGTGCCCGCCTCCCGCGCGGCTCAGGACACGGTGGTCCGTACGGCAGGGGAGGACGACGAGCCGTGCGACCTGCGCACGCTCCTCGCGCCGTACGCCGGTTCACGGATCACCTTCTCGGAACCGGGCGCTCCGGTACTGCTGCCGTCGGCCGCCGCCAAGGAACTGGCGGCGGCTGTCAGTGCCGCCCTGGACAATGTCCGTGGACACGCGGGCACCGACGCCCATGCCTGGATCCTGGTCGAGGAGTGGCCGGACGAAGTGATCGTGACCGTACGGGACGACGGCCCCGGCATCCCGGAGGGCCGGCTCGCCCAGGCCGAGGGGGAGGGCCGGCTCGGCGTCGCCCTCTCGATCCGTGGCCGGCTGCGGGATCTGGGCGGCACGGCCGAGCTGATCTCGGTGCCGGGACAGGGCACGGAAGTCGAGTTGAAGGTTCCACGGGGAGAGACGCGGAGATGAGTGAACAGACCGACCCGATCAGGGTGATGGTGGTCGACGACCATCCGATGTGGCGTGACGCCGTCGCCCGCGATCTGGAGGCGGCCGGCTTCGAGGTGGTCGCGACCGCCGAGGACGGCCCGCAGGCGGTGCGCCGCGCGAAGGCCACCACCCCGCGGGTGCTCGTCCTCGATCTCAATCTGCCCGGTATGCCGGGCGTTCAGGTCTGCAAGGAGTTGGTCGGCTCCCATCCAGGACTCCGCGTCCTGGTGCTCTCCGCCAGCGGTGAGCACGCCGATGTCCTGGAGGCGGTGAAGTCCGGCGCCACCGGCTATCTGCTCAAGTCGGCCCGTACGGAAGACCTGATCGACGCCGTACACCGCACCGCCGTCGGCGACCCGGTCTTCACCCCGGGCCTCGCGGGCCTGGTGCTGGGGGAGTACCGCAGACTCGCCTCCGAGCCCGCGCCCGCCGCCCCCGACGAGCCCAAGGCGCCCGAACTGACCGAGCGCGAGACCGAAGTGCTGCGGCTGGTCGCCAAGGGCCTCTCGTACAAACAGATCGCCGAACGCCTGGTCATCTCGCACCGCACCGTGCAGAACCATGTGCAGAACACCCTCGGCAAGCTCCAGCTCCACAACCGCGTCGAGCTGGTGCGCTACGCCATCGAACGCGGTCTCGACGACATCTGAGCGGCCCGCCCCCGGAGAATCCCTCCACAAGCCTCCATCCGCCCTCTGGTGTAACGCAATTGACCCTGCGCACCATGCCGGAGTGACCTGAGTCACCCTTCCTGTGGCCCGGGTACCCGATCGATGGCGAAGGGGAGTGTTTTCCATGCGCGTCGGAGTACTGACCGGGGGCGGCGACTGTCCCGGGCTCAACGCGGTCATCCGCGGCATCGTACGCAAGGGTGTCCAGGAATACGGCTACGAATTCACGGGGTTCAGGGACGGCTGGCGAGGACCGCTGGACGACGACACCCTACGGCTCGACATCCCCGTGGTGCGTGGCATCCTGCCCCGCGGCGGCACCATCCTCGGCTCCTCACGCACCAACCCCCTCAAGGTCGAGGACGGCGTCCGCCGTATCAGGGAGACGCTGGCCGCGCACCATGTCGACGCGCTGATAGTGATCGGCGGCGAGGACACGCTCGGGGTGGCGGCCCAGCTCTCCGACGCTCATGGCATCCCCTGCGTCGGCGTACCCAAGACGATCGACAACGACCTCTCGGCCACGGACTACACCTTCGGCTTCGACACCGCGGTCGGTATCGCCACCGAGGCCATCGACCGGCTGCACACCACCGCCGAATCCCATATGCGTGTCCTGGTCTGCGAGGTGATGGGCCGTCACGCGGGCTGGATCGCCCTGCACTCGGGCCTGGCCGGCGGCGCGAACGTCATCCTGATACCGGAGCAGCGCTTCGACGTCGACCAGGTCTGCGCCTGGGTCACCTCCCGGTTCAAGGCCTCGTACGCCCCGATCGTCGTCGTCGCGGAGGGCGCGATGCCGAAGGACGGCGATCTGGTCCTCAAGGACGGCACGCTGGACTCCTTCGGCCATGTCCGGCTGTCGGGCGTCGGCGAATGGCTGGCCAAGGAGATCGAGCGGCGCACCGGCAAGGAGGCCAGGACGACGGTGCTCGGCCACATACAACGGGGCGGCACCCCGAGCGCCTTCGACCGCTGGCTGGCCACCCGCTTCGGTCTGCACGCGATCGAGGCGGTACGCGACGGCGACTACGGCAAGATGGTCGCCCTGCGCGGCACGGACATCGTCCGCGTCCCTATCTCCGAGGCCACGGCCCAGCTCAAGACGGTGCGGCCGGAGCTGTACGAAGAGGCCGGCGTCTTCTTCGGCTGATCTCCGTTCGCCTCCGGGGGCCGTGGTCCGCAGCCCACCGCGGCCACGGCCCCCCTCACACCTCACCCCACGTCGACGACGCCCCGCCCGACGGCCATCGCCCCCGCGAGCAGCCCCGCCAGCACTTCCGGACCGTTCAGCGTCAGCACCGACTCCGGATGGAACTGCACCGAGGCGAAACCACCGCCCCTCAGCGCGTACACCTCCCCGCTCGCCGCGTCCCGGCTCACCTCCACCCCGTGCGCCGCCAGCTCCCGCGCCGCCGCGTCGTCGCACCGCGCGGTGAAGCTGTTGTAGAAGCCGACGGTCTCCGCCCGGCCGAACAGGTCGATCCGGGTCTGCGCGCCCTGATACGGGACGCTCTTGCGTACGGTCTCCAGGCCCAGCTCGGCCGCGATCAGCTCATGCCCGAGACAGACCCCGAGCAGCCCGTTCCGCCGCTCCCGGATCAGGCCGGCCGCCAGCCCGCGCAGCGAACGCATCTTGGGATCCGTCCTGTCCCCCGGATCACCCGGTCCCGGCCCCAGCACCACGGGCCCCTCGTGCGCGAGCACATCCGCGCGCAGCCCCGGCTCGTCGTAGCGGCGCACCGTCACCGTCAGACCGGACGAGCGCAGCACATACGCCAGCATCGCGGTGAAGGTGTCCTCGCCGTCGATGACCAGCGCGTGCCCGGTGAGCGTCGCGGACGCGGCCCGCATCCTCAGCCAGAACGGCGCGAGATCCGCGCGCCGCGCGTCCAGTGCGGCCCGCACCCTCGGGTCGTCGGCGAGCCGCGGGCGCGCGGACTCCTCGCGCGGCCGGCCCGGCCGTACGCCGAGGGCCGCGAGCACCCCCGCCGCCTTGGCGTGGGTCTCGGCGATCTCGCTCTCCGGGCGCGAATGCCGTACGAGCGTCGCCCCGACCGGTACCCGCAGCCCGCCGTCGCGGTCGATGTCGGCGGTACGGATCAGGATGGGGGAGTCGAGCGTCCGCGCCCCGCCGGCGTCCCGCCCGATGAGCGCGAGCGCGCCGCCGTAGTAGCCGCGCCCGCCGGCCTCATGGCGTTCGATGACCCGGCAGGCGTTCTGCACCGGCGAGCCGGTGACCGTCGCCGCGAACATCGTCTCCCTCAGCACCTCGCGCACATCGAGCGACGACCGGCCGCGCAACTCGTACTCGGTGTGCGCGAGATGGGCCATCTCCTTGAGCCGGGGGCCGATCACCACCCCGCCCCGGTCGCCGACGGCGCACATCATCTTCAGCTCCTCGTCGACGACCATGGAGAGTTCCTCCGTCTCCTTGCGGTCGCCGAGGAACTCCAGCAGCGCTTCCGGGGACGGGCCCTGCGGCGGATAGCGGAAGGTCCCGCTGATCGGATTCATCACGACGGTCCCGCCGCTCATCCGGACATGGACCTCGGGGCTGGCGCCGACCAGGGTGCGTTCGCCGGTGTGGACGAGGAACGTCCAGTACGCGCCGCGCTCACCGGTGAGCAGCCGCCGGAAGAGGGCGAGCGCGTCGGCCCGCCCGAAACCGGGGACACGGCCCTCGAAGGTCCGCCGGATGACGAAGTTCGCGCCCTCGCCCTGTCCGATCTCGTCCTCGATCACCCGCCGTACGATCTCCGCGTACGACTCGTCGTCGATGTCGAACGCGCCGTCCTCGACCCGTACGTCATGGGCGGGCAGCCGGGCGAGGAGCTCCGCGAGCGGCAGTTCGTAGGTCTCGTCCGCGACCAGCACGGCCAGCGGGGTCCCGTCGTCCCGTACGTCGAAGCCGCGCTCCCTGATCTGCCGGAACGGCACCAGCGCGAGCGAGGGCCCCGTGGCACCGTCCGGCAGCTCGGCCAGCCGGTCGGCTTCGTGTACGGCTCCGATCAGCAGCTCCACGACGTCGTGGTCCCGGCCGGGTGTGCGGCGGCGGAGCAGGGCGAAGGGCGGGCAGTCGTCGTCCAGGAGCCGGGCGACCAGCGTCCGGGGTGTTCCGTCGGTCATCTGCGGTGTTCCTTCCGAGTGGAGGGGGAGGAACGGCCCGCTTCTCCGGTCCGAACCCCGGACCCGGAAAACACCGAAGGCCGCCCCTCGGGCGGCCTTCGCGATTCGTGGTGCGCGCGTGAATCAGTGGGCCGCCGAGCGAGCGGTCCACCACCAGGTCTGCTGGGAATGCGCGAACATGGCCGGAACCCTAGCGCATCCGCCCCACGAGCCTCGCGTTCCATACTGTGAGCGCCGCCTGTACCACGGCGCGCGACCACGTAATCTGGAGCGCGTGACAGTGAATGCTGAGAACCCCGCCGCCCATGTGCCCTCCTGGCAAGATCTTCCCGCTGCCCAGCAGCCGGAGTATCCGGACCAGGAAGCCCTGCGCGAGGTCGTGGCCGAGCTGGGGACCTATCCTCCGCTCGTCTTCGCCGGCGAGTGCGACCAGCTGCGCGCCCGGATGGGAGCCGTCGCCAAGGGCGAGGCGTTCCTGCTCCAGGGCGGCGACTGCGCCGAGGCGTTCGACGCCGTCTCCGCGGATCACATCCGCAACAAGCTGAAGACGCTTCTCCAGATGGGCGCCGTCCTCACCTACGCGGCCTCCGTGCCGGTGGTGAAGGTCGGCCGGATCGCCGGGCAGTACTCGAAGCCGCGCTCCAAGGGCACCGAGACCCGCGACGGCGTGACACTGCCGACATACCGCGGCGACTCCGTCAACGGTTTCGACTTCAACGAGAAAGCCCGGATCCCGGACCCCGAGCGGCTCAAGCGGATGTACCACGCGTCCGCCGCCACGCTCAATCTGGTCCGCGCCTTCACCACCGGCGGCTACGCCGATCTGCGCCAGGTCCACGCCTGGAACCAGGACTTCGTGAAGTCGTCCCCGTCGGGCCAGCGTTACGAGCAGCTCGCCCGCGAGATCGACAACGCGCTGAACTTCATGAAGGCCGCGGGCACCGACCCGGCGGAGTTCCGCACGGTCGAGTTCTTCTCCTCGCACGAGGCGCTGCTGCTGGACTACGAGTCGGCGCTGACCAGGATCGACTCCCGTACCGGCCGGCTGTACGACGTCTCCGGCCATATGGTCTGGATCGGTGAGCGCACCCGCCAGCTGGACGGCGCGCACATCGAGTTCGCCTCGAAGATCAACAACCCGATCGGGATCAAGCTCGGTCCGACGACGACGGTCGACGAGGCGCTCACCTACATCGACCGGCTCGACCCCGACCGCGAGCCCGGCCGGCTGACCTTCATCGTCCGGATGGGCGCCGACAAGGTCAGGGACAAGCTCCCCGAGCTGGTCGAGAAGGTCACGGCCTCCGGCGCCACGGTGGCGTGGGTGACCGACCCGATGCACGGCAACACCTTCGAGGCGGCCTCCGGCCACAAGACCCGCCGCTTCGACGATGTGCTCGACGAGGTCAAGGGCTTCTTCGAGGTCCACAAGGGCCTCGGCACCCACCCGGGCGGTATCCATGTGGAGCTGACCGGCGACGATGTCACCGAGTGCGTGGGCGGCGGCGACGAGATCTTCGTCGACGATCTGCACCAGCGCTACGAGACGGCCTGCGACCCGCGGCTCAATCGCAGCCAGTCGCTCGACCTGGCCTTCCTGGTCGCCGAGATGTACCGCGACCAGTAGGAACGCCGCGGGCCGGAACGCCACGAAGGGGCACGGATCGATGTGATCCGTGCCCCATCGGTGTTTCCCGGGCTTTTGCGTGGCGGAGGTGGCAGGTAAGGTTAGGTTAGCCTCACCTCGAATCCGGGGGTGGCCCGAACCAGCGACCCCTCCGGGAGGTGAACCGCGTGTACGTCTGCTCGTGCTTCGGCATCACCGAAACACAGGTGAAGGAACACGCGGCCGCCGGGGCGTGCACCCCCCGCCAGATCGCGTCGGTCAGCAAGGCCGGCACCGACTGCGGATCGTGCGTACGCCGTATCCAGTCCCTTCTCGGCCGAGGCGGCTGCCCCCGCCGCGACCTGCTCGACCAGGGCGCTCCCGCGCTCGTGGAACTCGACGTGTCGGAGAGCACGGCCCCGCCCGCGCTGCGGAACGCCGCCTGACCCGGGCGACAGGGCCTAGCTGTCGGGCTGCTCGATCTGCTGGGAGATATAGAGCGGCTCACCGAGCTTCTCGATCAGCTCCAGCTGGGTTTCGAGATAGTCGATGTGGTGCTCCTCGTCCTTGAGGATCGATTCGAAGATCCGCTTCGAGGTGTGATCGGCCTTGTTCCGCATGACTTCGATTCCGCGTTTCAGCCGGTCGACGGCCTCGACCTCGATTTCCAGGTCCGCCCGGAACATCTCGGTCACCGTCTGCCCGACCCGCACATGGAAAAGCCGCTGGTAGTTCGGCAGCCCCTCCAGAAAGAGCAGCCGGTCGGTGAGCAGCTCGGCGTGCCTCATCTCGTCGAACGACTCGGCCCGGGTGTATTTCGCGAGCTTGTACCACCCGTTGTTCTCCTGCATTTTGCTGTGCAGGAAGTATTGATTGATGGCGGTCAGTTCGGCGGTCAGCTGCTCATTGAGGAATTCGATGACCTCGGGGTCGCCCTGCATCGCAGAGGCTCCTTCCAGGCATGTGGCGGGGGCAGAATGCGCGCATCCTCGCACCGTCACCGGGGGCCGTCCAGTAAGTCCACACTTAGCATGGGTTGCCCGATTGATTCCGAACCTGGTCATGACCACCCCTCGCGGTCTGTCACCATGGAAGGCATGGGTCAGCCGGAAAGCCGGGAACGTCAAGAGCCGGAACAGTCCGAGCTACCACCGGGCCAGCGTCTGCAGCGCGGCTGGCCGGTGACCCATTACGGGCCCGTACCGAAATTCCGGCAGGAACGCTGGGAGTTCCGGGTCTTCGGAGCCACCGCCGACGGCGACAAGCACTGCTGGAATCACGAGGAGTTCTCGGCACTGCCGTTCTCCACGGTCGTGGGCGATCTGCACTGCGTCACGAAGTTCAGCATGGTGGGGGCCGAATGGGGCGGGGTCCCGGCGCGTACGGTCGTGGAACTCGCACCGCCGGCGCCGAGCGTCACCCATGTCATGGTCTGGGCCGAGTACGGCTTCAGCTCCAATCTGCGGCTCGCCGACTTCCTCTCGGACCGGACGATATTCGCCACCCACAAGGACGGCGAACTCCTCACCGCCGAGCACGGCTTCCCCGTGCGTCTCGTCGTACCGCATCTGTACGCCTGGAAGGGGCCCAAGTGGGTCCGGGGCGTCGAGTACATGACCGCCGACCGCCGTGGTTTCTGGGAGGAGCGCGGCTATCACAACGTCGGCGACCCCTGGGCCGAGCAGCGCTACTCCTACCAGGAGCTCCCGGGAGACGGCCCGGAGCTGTAGGGACGGGCCCCCGCGTCAGCCGTCGCGCAGCTTCTTCAGCCGCGCCACATCCGCCGCGTGCCCCTCCTTGCCGCCCGGAGTCTCGATCACCAGCGGAACGTTCTCGGTCGCCGGATGCGAGAACAGCTCCCGGAACGGCTCCTCGCCGATGTGTCCCGCGCCGATGTTCTCGTGACGGTCCTTGTGCGCGCCCGCCACCTCCTTGGAGTCATTGGCGTGGATCAGCTTGAGCCGCCCCTCACCGACCGTCTCCACCAGCAGATCCAGCGTCTGCCGCATCCCGTGCGGTCCCGACAGATCGTGCCCGGCCGCGAAGATATGGCAGGTGTCCAGACAGATGCCCAGCTTGGGGTGGGCGTCGAGCGCCTCGAAGTACGGGCCGAAGTCCCAGGTCCGCGAGCAGAGCGAGAAGCCCTGTCCCGCCGTCGACTCCAGCAGCAGGAACGGATCGTCGTCATGGGTCAGCTCGTCGAGAAGCGGCAGCATCAGCTCCCGTACCTGCGCGAGCGCCACGGCGCGCGGCCGTCCGCCGGTCGCCGAGCCCGTATGCACGACCACACCCAGCGCGCCGATCTCCCGGCCCCTGCGCAGGCTGTGCCGCAGGGACTCCACCGACTTCTCGGCGGTCGCCTCCGTGTGCGAGCCGAAGTTGATCAGATACGGCGCGTGCACATACGCCGGGATGCCCTCCGCCGCGCACCGCGCGCGGAACAGCTCGTCCTGCGTCGGATTGCCCGGGGGCGTCGCCCAGCCGCGCGGATTGGCCGCGAACACCTGGACGGTCTCGGCGTCCAGCTCACGCGCGTAGGCCAGGCCGGTCGAGGCGAGGCCGCCGGCCACGGGGACATGGCCGCCGACAGGGTTGCGCATACTTCTAGAGCCCCTTGGTCGTGATGGTGATGGAGCTGCCCTCGGGGGCCTGCCGGCCGCCCTCGACCGACTGCTTGCCCACGGTGTCCCCCAGGAAGGGGAAGCCCCGGTCGACGGTGACCTCGAAGCCCGCCTCTTCCAGCAGCCGCGTGGCCTCGTCGGTCTTCTTGCCGGTGACATCGGGTACGGAGATCATCCGCGGCCCCTTGGAGACCGTCAGCGTGACCGTCTCGCCCCGGGCCAGCTGGGCACCCTCGGCGGCGGACTGCCGGGCGACCGACCCCGCGTCCTCGTCGGAGTTCACCCGCTCCGCCGCGACCTTGACCTTGAGCCCCTCGCCCTCCAGCTCCGAGGTGGCGTCCTCAACGGACTCACCGGTCACATCGGGGACATCGACCGGGCTGCCCTTGCTCACCAGGAGCGCGACCCCGGAATCCGGCCGTACCTCGCTCCCGGACGCCGGGGTCGAACCGATCACGGCGCCCTGCCGGATGTTGTCGTCGAACTCTCGTGTGACGACCCCGGCCGCCAGCCCGGCGTTCTTCAGCGCCCGCCGGGCCTCGCCCAGCGGCATGCTCTCCAGATCCGGGACCTTGACGATCTCCGGGCCGCGCGAGATCACGATCGTCACCGAGCCATTGCCGCGGATACGCGCGCGGGGCTCGGGGTCGCTGCCCATGACCGTGCCGCGGTCGAAGGCGTCGCTGAAGTCCCTGGTGACCCTCACCTCAAGGCCCGCGTCGGCGAGCCGCTTCCTCGCCTCCTGCTCGCTCCGGCCGAGCACCGAGGGGACGTGCGTGAACTGTCCGGAATTGATGTACCAGACACCCGTACCGATACCGAGCACCAGCAGTACGGCGACCACCGCCGCGACGACGCCCCGCCGGGGCATGACGAACCGGCGGCCCGCCGGAGGCGCCGTCTCCAGCCGGCTGGTGCGGTTCGGCGTCTCGTCCTCCTCCTCGACGGGCCGGATGCGCGGAATCACCGTCGTACGGCTGAGGGCGTCGGCCCCGTCGGCCGGCTCGGGCCTGGCCCGCGGCGGTACGGCGTCCAACTGCGCGTCGGTCAGCGCGGCCCGTGCCTCCCGCGCCATCGCGAGCAGCGCCACCGCGTCGGCGGGCCGCGTCTCGGGGTTACGGGCGGTCGCCGCCGCGACCAGTTCGTCCAGCTCGACGGCGAGCCCCGGCACGGCGGCCGACGGCGCGGGCACGTCCTCGTTCAGATGCCGGTAGAGCACCTGCGCGGGGGTGTCCCCGCCATGCGGCTTGGCACCGGTCAGCATCTCGTGGAGGACGACCCCGCAGGCGTACACATCGACGCGGGCGTCCGACGCGCCGTCCTCGATCTGCTCGGGCGCCAGATACGACACCGTTCCGAGGACGCTCCCGGTGGTGTTCGTGACATCGCCGACCGCCCGCACGAGTCCGAAGTCGGCGACCTTGACCCGGCCGTCGTCCCCTATCAGCACGTTCTCCGGCTTCATGTCCCGGTGCACGAACCCCGCGCGGTGCGCGGCCCCCAGCGCGGCCAGCACCGGCTCCAGAATGTCCAGCGCGGCCCGCGGCCGAAGCGCCCCACGCTCCCGCACGACATCGCGCAGCGTGCACCCCGCGACATACTCCATCGCCAGATAGACGTACGCGCCCTCGGCGCCCTGGTCGAAGACCGCGACGACATTGGGATGCGCCAGCCGGGCCACCGACTTGGCCTCGCGGATGAAGCGCTCGACGAAGGTGACGTCGGCGGCGAGGGCGGGGTGCATCACCTTGAGGGCGAGGACCCGGTCGAGCCGGGTGTCGACGGCCCGGTAGACCGTGGCCATACCGCCCACAGCGATCCGCGCGTCCACGCGGTAGCGGCCGTCGAGCACGCGCCCGACGATGGGGTCTTTGAGGCTCGTATCCACGCGCCCGAGTCTACGATCTGCGGGGAGCGGTTTCCGGGGTGCGTTTCGGCTGGGGCCGGTTTTCGGGTGCGGGTGGTTGCCGGTGGTCGCTCCGGGCTCGCATCCGGGACTGCATGATTTACGGCGCGCAGCAGCCGGACGTCTAGATGCGGGCGTTCGCGCGCCACAAATCACGCTCTACGTCCCGGACACGACCCCTGCGCGCCCCCCTTCACCGCCCGTCACGGACTGGCCCGGTCGTGCGCGAGGCGGACCACCGGGGGAGGGGGTCGGGGTCGTAGGAGGTGCGTGTCCGGACACTAAAGCGTGATTTGTGGCGCACGGACGCCCGAACCATCGACTGGGCGGAGTCGCGCCGTAAATCATGCCGTCCGGACATGTACCTCCGGAGGCCCCGGCCCCCGGCACCACAACGCACCCCGCGCCGAAGGCGCACCGCACCCCGCCCCCCGCCGGACGGCGCACCGCGCCGAAGGCGCACCGAACCCCCCGCCGGGAGGCGCCCCCGCCTCTAGGGGAACGCCGGCCTCTCCCTGTCCAGTGACGCCACCCCCTCCACCGGCGACGACGCCCAAGCGATCCGCCGCCGCGGCATCCGGCCCGCCCGCCACGCCAGCCGGCCCGCCGATACCGCGTACCGCATCGCCTCCGCCATCAGTACCGGCTCCCGCGCCCGCGTCACCGCCGACGCCAGCATCACCGCCGCGCATCCCAGCTCCATCGCCAGCGACGCGTCCGACGCCGTACCCGCCCCCGCGTCCAGGATCACCGGCACCCCCGCCCGCTCCACGATCAACTCGAAGTTGTGCGGGTTGCGGATGCCGAGCCCGGAGCCGATCGGCGAGCCCAGCGGCATGATCGCCGCGCACCCCACGTCCTCCAGCTTCGCGGCGAGCACGGGGTCGTCATTGGTGTACGGCAGGACGGTGAAGCCGTCGTCGACCAGGGTCTCCGCCGCGTCGAGCAGTTCGATGGGGTCGGGCAGCAGCGTGCGCTCGTCCGCGACGACCTCCAGCTTGATCCAGTCCGTACCGAGCGCCTCGCGGGCGAGCCGCGCCGTGAGTACCGCCTCGCCGGCGGTGAAGCAGCCCGCCGTGTTGGGCAGCGCGCGGATGCCCAGCGAGTCGAGTACGGACAGGACGGAGCCGTGTACCGCGGGATCGATGCGGCGCATCGCGACCGTGGTGAGTTCGGTACCGGAGGCGATCAGGGACCGTTCCAGCACGTCGAGGCTGGGCGCGCCGCCCGTGCCCATGATCAGCCTGGAGGCGAACGTGGTGGAGCCGATGGTCAGCGGATCGTCGGCCATGGTTCAGCCCCCCTGGACCGCGGTGAGGATCTCGACGCGGTCGCCGTCGCTGAGTGGTGTGCCCGACCAGCGGGTGCGCGGGACGACCGTCTCGTTGACGGCCGCGGCGACCCCCGAGGGCGCCGGGGTGAGCGTGGCGACCACGACGTCGAGGGTGGTGGCGGGCGCGAGCTCGCGGGGCTCGCCGTTCACGGAGATGTTCATACGGGCTGCTCCTGAGGGATGGCCGCGACGGGTGAGCGGCGCGAGGAGAAACGCGACGGGGAGAAGGCGCGGGCCTCCGGGGGAAGCTCACCGGTCGTCAGCACCGCGGCCATCGCGTCGCCGGTGACGGGTGTGAGCAGGACCCCGTTGCGGTAGTGGCCGGTGGCGAGGGACAGCCCCGGCAGCGCGGTGGGCCCGAGCAGCGGCGCGTTGTCCGGTGAGCCGGGACGCAGCCCGGCGAGGGTCTCGGTGAGCGGCAGTTCCGTGATGCCGGGGACGAGTTCGTGCGCGTCCCGCAGCAGTTCGTACACTCCGCCCGCCGTGACCGTGGTGTCCCAGCCCAGTTCCTCGCTGGTGGCGCCGACGACCAGTTCGCCGTTCTCGCGCGGCACCAGATAGATGTGGCTGCCGCGCACCACGGCCCGGACCGTCCTGGAGAGGAAGGGCGCGTACGTACCGGGCACGGTCAGCCGCAGGACCTGGCCCTTGACGGGCCGTACGGGCGGCAGGACATCGGCCGGTACGCCCCCGAGCCGGCCGCTGAGGCTGCCGGCCGCCAGTACCACCTGGTCCGCGGTGAGCGCGCGGCCGTCGGCCAGGACGGCGCCGGTGGCCCGGTCGCGTACGACGGAGAGCCGGTCGGCGTGGCCGCGGTGGAAGACCACCCCGGCCCGTTCGCACGCGGTCAGCAGGGCCGCGGCCAGGCGGCGGGGATCGATCTGATGGTCGCCGTCGACGCGCAGACCGCCGCGGACGCCCGGCGCGAGCATCGGTTCCAGACGTCGGCACTCGCGGCCCGTGAGCCACTGGGACGTCAGCCCCGAGCGCTGCTGGAGGTCGTGCAGTTCACGCAGCTGGGCACGGTCGTCGGTGTCCAGGGCGACCGCGAGGGTGCCACAGGCGCGATAGCCGGTGTCCCGGCCGCTCGCCGCCTCCAGTTCGGCGACGAAGTCCGGGTAGCGCGCGGCGGAGGCGAGGTTGAGGCCGAGCAATGTCTCCTCGCCGTGGTGGAGTTCCGTGACGGCGGCGAGCATCCCCGCCGCGACCCGCGCCGCGCCGCCGCCCGGCTCGGGGTCGGTGACGGCGGTACGCAGCCCGCGCCCCGCCGCGCGCCAGGCGGTGACCAGGCCGATGAGCCCGCCCCCGATGACGAGGACGTCGGAGCCCGTACCGGTTCCTTGATGGGGTGACTGCATGGGCGTCCAGCCCCTCCCTTCGCCGGCATGACCCGGATCAGGTTCGTACGGTCGGAGGCCGCCTCAGCCTCCCTCTCAGCCCGGTGCGTCCGGACTCCCGCGAGGTAGTGTCGAAAGCCAGACTAACGCCCTGTCCTCCGCCTTGTAAGGGAGCGATGGCGGTGGCCCGTTCACTGGACGGCCTCGTCCGCCGCCGGGTACGAGGGGCGGGGACACGGGCGTGAAGGGCGGCCTCCGACGGATGTTCCGTCAGCTTGTGTGAGGCGGGCTGTCTAAGGTGATCGGGTGAGCGAGCGACAGCAGGGACAGCGGGAGCCGGCAGCGGCGGGACAGCCGCGGGTGGTCATCGTCGGCGCGGGCATGGCGGGGGTGCAGACCGCGGTGGCCCTGCGGGAGAAGGGCTTCGGCGGCCCGGTGACGGTGCTCGGCGCCGAGCCGCATCCGCCGTACGACCGGCCGCCGCTCTCCAAGGCGGTCCTGCTGGGCAAGGCCGAGAGCTCGGCCTTCGACATCGATTTCACGGCGCTCTCCGTCCGGCTCAGGCTCGGGCTCGATGTCACCGGACTGCGCCCCGGCGCACGGGAACTGGACACCGCGCGCGGGCCCGTCCCGTACGACGTGCTGGTCATCGCGACCGGCGCGGAACCGATCGGTCTGCCGGGCACCGAGTCGCTGCCCGGGGTCCATCTGCTGCGCACGCTGGACGACGCGGAGCGGCTGCGTCCGGTACTCGGCCGACGACAGCGGGTCGTGGTGGTCGGCGCCGGATGGATCGGCGCGGAGTTCACCACCGCCGCCCGGGAGGCGGGCTGCGCCGTGACCGTGGTGGAGGCGGCCGACCGGCCGCTCGCGGGCGTCCTGCCCGCCGAGATCGCCGCGCCCATGACCCGCTGGTACCCGGAGTGCGGGGCCGAACTGCTGACGGACGCCCCGGTGGCCGGTGTCGAACCGGGCGCGGTGATCCTCGCCGACGGCCGGCGGCTGGCCGCCGACGCGGTGGTCGTGGGCATCGGCGCGCGGCCCGCGACGGGCTGGCTGGCCGGATCGGGCATCGAGCTGGGCCAGGACGGCGCCATCGTGGCGGACGAGCGGCTGCGGACCTCGCTGCCCGAGGTGTACGCGGTCGGTGACTGCGCCTCGTTCCCCTCGGCCCGTTACGGAGAGCGACTGCTCGTACATCACTGGGACAACGCGCTCCAGGGGCCGCGCACGGTCGCCGCGCAGGTGACCGGCGAGACCGACGCGGTCTACGACCCCGTGCCGTACTTCTGGTCGGAGCAGTTCGGCCGCTTCGTGCAGTACGCGGGCCACCACGCGGCCGGCGACACCCTGGTGTGGCGCGGCGATCCGGCCGAGAGCGCCTGGTCGGTGGTGTGGCTGCGGGACGGCCTGCCGACCGCGCTGCTGGCCGTCGGCAGGCCCCGGGATCTGGCCCAGGGGCGCAAGCTGATCGAGGCGGGCGCGCGGCTGGACCCCGAGCGGACCGCGGACCCGTCCGTACCGCTGCGCGAAGCCGCCCTCTGACCTCGGGCGGGAGCCCGTCCCGGGCCCCCGGCCCCGCCGGGGCGGCGGCCCGATTGGGGCTCCTCGGCTACCGTCTGTCAGTCCGGGATGGCACGCTTGTCCTTGTGACCGAGATTGACGCAAAGATCGATGCTCTCGTCCCCGCCTGGCTCCACCTGCCGGACATCGCGGAAAAGCTCGATGTCGAGGTGACGCGTGTGCGGCAGCTGGTGAAGGAAGGCCAGCTGATCGCGGTGCGCCGCGGCGAGAACAGGACGCTCCAGGTGCCCGCCGCCTTCATCGACGGCAACAAGGTCGTCAAGGGGCTCGCGGGCACCCTGACGCTCCTGAGGGACGACAGCTTCACCGACGAAGAGATGCTTGAGTGGCTCTTCACCCCCGACCCCACGCTGCCGGGCACGCCCGCGCAGGCGCTCAGTGAGAATCGCGGCACGGAGGTGAAGCGCCGGGCCCAGGCGCTCGCCGTCTGAGACATCACCATCCGCGGTGCGCGGCGGCCCCGTACGACCGTCCGGTCGTGGGCCGGCCGCCGCGCACCGCCGACCCAACACCACGGGGGGATCTTCCATGTCCACGGCTTCCGCGTCGCTCTCCGACGCCCGGCTCTATCTGTGCACGGACGCCCGTAAGCGGCAGGGGGATCTCCCCGAGTTCCTCGACGCGGTACTCGCGTCGGGCGTGGACATCGTGCAACTGCGCGACAAGGGCATGGAGGCGGCCGAGGAGCTGGACCATCTCCGGGTCTTCGCGGACGCCTGCCGTCGGCACGGCCGGCTGCTCGCCGTGAACGACCGCGCCGATGTGGCCCATGCCATCGGCTCCGACGTGCTGCATCTGGGACAGGGCGATCTGCCCGTCCCCGCCGCGCGCGCGATCCTCGGGGACGCCCCGCTGATCGGCCGTTCCACCCATGCCGAGGCCGAGGTGGACGCGGCGGTCGCCGAGCCCGGCGTGGACTACTTCTGTACGGGCCCCTGCTGGCCCACCCCCACCAAGCCGGGGCGCCACGCGCCGGGGCTGGGACTGGTGCGGTACGCCGCGTCCCGTGCCACGGAGCGGCCCTGGTTCGCGATCGGCGGGATCGACGCGGCCAATCTCGACGAGGTGCTGGACGCCGGTGCGCGCCGGGTCGTCGTCGTACGGGCGATCACCGAGGCCGACGACCCGGCGGCGGCGACCGCGGCCCTGGCGAAGCGGGTGCGGGACCGTGCCGTGTGACGGCGGTGCGAATGACGGCGGTGCGAATGACGGCAGTGTGAAGGGCGGCTGTACGCCGGATGACGGCGGTGTTCACGCGCGGAGGACGGCGGTTCGCCGTATGGGAACGGAGCGTGAGGGAGTGTGGCCACTTACCCGGCAATCCAGCCAAAAGCCCCGCCTCCGGTTGGGGGACCGGCACACCCTCGATAGCCTGCACATATGGCCCTAGGTACAGCTTCGACCAGATCGGATCACGCGCTGACCGTGCGTGATCTGCTCGCGACCGGCAAGACTTCGTTCTCCTTCGAGTTCTGGGCGCCCAAGACGGAGAAGGGCGAGCGGAACCTCTGGAACGCACTGCGCCGGATCGAGGCGGTCGCCCCGAGCTTCGTCTCCGTGACCTATGGCGCGGGCGGCTCCACCCGCGCGGGCACGGTCAGGGCGACGGAGCGGATCGCCGCCGACACCACGCTCACACCGGTCGCGCACCTCACGGCCGTCGGCCAGTCCGTCGCCGAACTGCGCAACATGGTCGGGCAGTACGCCGACGCCGGGATCCGTAACATCCTCGCCGTACGGGGCGATCCGCCCGGCGACCCCATGGCCGAGTGGATCAAGCACCCCGACGGTGTGCGCTACGCCTCCGAACTGGTCAGCCTGATCAAGGAGTCAGGGGACTTCTGTGTCGGAGTGGCGGCCTTCCCCGAGATGCATCCGCGCTCCACCGACTGGGAGACCGACGTCGGGCACTTCGTGAACAAGTGCCGCGCGGGCGCCGATTACGCGATCACGCAGATGTTCTTCGACCCCGAGGGCTATCTGCGGCTGCGCGACCGCGTCGCCACCGCCGGTTGCGAGACGCCGATCATTCCGGAAATCATGCCGGTCACCAGTGTGAAGATGCTGGAGCGATTGCCGCAGCTCTCCACCGCGGTCTTCCCTCCCGAGCTGAAAGAGCGGATCCTCTCGGTCAAGGAGGATCCCGCCGCTGTACGCTCCATTGGCATCGAGTTCGCGACGGAGTTCTGTGCCGAACTGCTCTCCGAGGGTGTCCCCGGCTTGCACTTCATCACACTCAACAACTCCACGGCGACGCTCGAAATCTACGAGAATCTCGGACTGCACGAGCAGTCGTGACCGGCCGTACCCGCCCTGTCCCGGGGCGGTGGGCCCAGGAGAGGGGCGGGCATGGGCTGGACGGTCCTCTACATCGCGTTCGGCATCGTGGCGCTGTGGCTGCTCGGTGAGGTACTGCTCCAGTACAAGGCGCGGCTGCGCTGGCGGCTGCTCGCCTTCTCCGGCTTCATGGGCGTCGTCCTCGGCGTACTGATCCCCTCCATATATGTCATCGCGCTGGGCGCGGTCGCGTTCGCGGTCGGCCAGACGTATGTGACGCTGTCCTTCCGCCGCGGATTCTCGACGGGTTGGGCGATAGGCGGCAGCCCCGGCGCGAGCCGCCGCCGCAAGGCCGGGAGCCGGCAGGCGGAGGAGCGCGAGCCCGCGCTTGAGGTCTCGGACCTGGAGTACGAGCCGGTGGCGTACGACCCGGAGCCACCCGCGACGGCCGCGTACCCGGCGGAGCCGCCCGCGCCGGCCGCCGCGGTGTACGAGCCGGAGCCGCTGCCCGATGACACCGGGCAGTACGGGATATACGACGACGCGGCTCGTGAGGCCCACCAGCAGCAGCCCCACGCGGGCGCGGGCGCGGCGGCCGGCGGCGGCGGCGCGCATGAGTACGGCGGCGGATATGACGCGTATCCGGAGTACGGGCAGCAGCAGCCGACGGGCCACGACGGCCACGTACCCCAGGACGCCTACCACTCCGGCCAGGACATGTATCCCGGTCAGGACGCCTACGCGCAGCAGTACGGCTACGACGCCGGGCAGCAGCAGTACGCCGCGTACACCGACCCGTACCCCGGCTCGGCCGACAGCGGCCAGCAGTACGGCTCGTACGACAGCTTCGGTGGTCAGCAGCAGTACGCCGACCCGTACGGCGGCCAGCAGCAGTACGGCGGCGAGACCCCGCCCGGCGGTGTGTGGGTCCCGCAGCAGCGCGACCGCGACGGGGAGCAGTTCCCGCCGTCACCCCAGCAGGAGCCGCACCGGCAGGGCTACCAGGACCCCGACTACAACGAGCAGCAGTACCGGTACTGAGACCGACGGGCGCTGACGACCCGTCAGGAGTGCCCGGCAGCGCGCTTGTCGACGGAGCGGGCGCGGTGGCGGTTCCCGCGGCGGTGCCCGTAGCGGTGCCCGTGGCTCACTGGGAGCCGCGGAAGTCCGCCCCCTCGACGATCAGTCCGGCGACCAGCGCTCCCGACATCCCGGCGTGCGCGAGCCCGCCGCCCGGATGTGCCCAGCCCCCCGCGCGGTACAGCCCGGACAGCCGGGTGGAGTTCGCGGGAAGCAGCGTCCGGCCCTCGGCCCCGGCCAGCGCGGGCGCCGGTACGGCACCGCCCGCGGCTCCCGTCCACACCGCCGTATCGGCGGGGGTACGCACTTCGCGCCAGAGGATCCGCTCCGCGAGCTCCGGCACGGCCGCCCCCGCCGCCGCCACCAGCGCATCGGCGTACCGCTCGCGCGGCGCCGCGTCGGACCAGTCGACCGGGCCCTGCGGGGCCACTGTCGCGGTGAGGGTGACCGCCTCATGGCCGTCGTCGGGGCGCGTCGCCGGGTCGTCGGGCCGCAGCACCGTGACCGTGGGCCGCGTCGCGGTCCGGCCCGCGAAGATCTCGGCGGCCTCGGCGCTCCCGTCCGGGGAGTGCACCACCGTCCGGTGCGCGGCGCCGGGTTCACGGGCGCCGCGCAGCGCCAGCAGCACGGTGAGCCGCGCGGGCGGCGTGGTCTCCGTGCCCGAAGGCCGTACGTCACCGTCCCCGTCGAGCCGCCATTCCACGAGAGGGCCGGGCGCGATGCCCGCCACCACATGGTCGGCCTCCACGACCGTGCCGTCCGCCAGCTCGATCCCTGTCGCCGCGCCGTCCTTCTCGACGATCCGGGCCACCTCGGCGCCGAAGACGAACTCCACCCGGCGGGCCAGGCACCGTTCGTACACCGCGCGGGCCAACTCCCGCATCCCGCCGCCGACATACCAGCTGCCGAAGGTCTGCTCCAGATACGGCAGCAGGGCGGCGCTCGCCGGGGCGTGCCGCGGGTCGAGCCCGTACGACAGGGCATAACCGTCCAGCAGCGCCGCCAGTCGCGGATCTGCCAGCTCCCAGGCGCCGATCTCCGCGACCGTCGTGGCCTGCCGGGCGCCGCGGAGCAGCCGGCGCTGTCGTACGGCTGGGTACGGATCCCGGCCGAGCACCCGCCAGTCCGCCCACAGCGGCTCCTCCAGCAGTGGACGGCGCGAGCGGTCCCAGGCGTCCCGGGCGCGGCCGAGGAACTCCCCCCAGCGCTCCCCGGCGCCCGCGCCCAGCGCCGCGTCCAGGGCGGAGACCACCCCGCCGCGCGACGCGTTGGGCAGCCGTACGTCGGTACCGTCGGCGAAGACATGCCGGCTCGCCGGATCCACCTGGCCGAGCCGGACGAGGCTCTCCAGCGGCTCCTTACCGGTCTTGACGAACAGATCGCGGTAGACGGCCGGCAGATGCAGCAGACCGGGCCCGGTGTCGAAGACGAACCCGTCCCGCTCGAACCGGCCCACCGAGCCGCCGTAGGTCGCGGCGCGTTCGTACACCGTCACCCGCTGTCCCGCCACCGCCAGCCGGGCAGCCGCCGCCATGGCGCCCATCCCGGCGCCGATCACCGCAATCCGTGCCATGGGAGTGATTTTAGCCAGGCCGCGCCCGCGCTGGGCCGGAGTACGCAGGCCTGAGTACCGGTACCTAGTGGGGGAGATGAGTAGGCACGCGGATGGGCTCCGACCTGCGCGGACGAAAGAGTGGGGACCACGGAAGGGGCGCGGCGCCGGCACCGCCGACACGGGGTGGCGGAACGGCGCGGCTCCCCTGCCGTAACGGGGGTGCGGACGGAGAGCCCAGCGACCACGGGGGTCACGGGGGATCACGGGGAAGCGGGCTCTCCGGCATCGCCGGGAACGGGGGTACGGGGTACGGGGAAACGGGGTACGGGGGAAACGCGCCGGTCCGGTGAGGCTCAGGGGGATGGAGCCTCACCGGACCGGCGCACTCGTCTCCACGTGCCCGTGCCCGTGCCCGCGTACCGGCTTCAGCGTCCGCCGACCCGGCCGTGCAGCAGCCGCGAGAGCGCCGCGTGCACCTCGTCCATCGACCGCTCCGGCTGGAACGCCTGCCAGTCGAGCGCCGCCACGAGCACCATCCCGACCAGCGCCGCCGCCGTCAGCGGAACGTCGATCTCGTCGCTCAGCTCACCGCCCTCCACGGCCTGCCGGAGCACGCTCTCGACGACCGCGACGGCCTCCTGGCGTACCACCAACAGCGTCGACTGCCAGGCCCGGTTGGTCCGCCACAGCTCGGCGACGTACAGCTGGGTGAAGGCGGGATAGCGGTCGATGAAGACCAGTCCGGCCCCGATCATCGCGTCCAGCGCCTCGATCTTGCTGCCGCCGCGCTCTGCCGTGGAGTCGGCCGCGGTCCGCAGGGACGAGGCGAGCAGCCCCACGCCGTGCCGCAGCAACTCCTCGAAAAGCTCCGTCTTGCTCTTGAAGTTGTAGTAGACCGTGCCCTTGGCGACCCCGGCGCGTTCGGCGATCTCGTCCACGGTCGTCGCCGAGAAGCCCTGTTCGGCGATGAGGGTCACCGCGGCCTCGTAGAGCTTCTGCCGAGTGGCCTGGCGGCGGGTGCTGCTGCTGTCCATGGCGACGATTGTCACAGGTCGCCCCGTGCTCACAGACTCAGCTCGGGGTGGAGCCGGTCGAGCGTCCACACCTGCTTGCGCCGCGCCGACAGGGCGGTCAGCGCCAGCGCGCCCGCGGTGAAGGCGGCGAGCACGGCACAGGCCTGCCATACGGGGCCGAGCCCGCCGCCCGAGATGAGTCGGCGCAACGCGTCGACCACGTAACTCATCGGCAGGAACGGGTGGATGGCGCCGAAGAAGCCCGGACTGGTCTGGACGGGATAGGTGCCGCCCGCCGAGGTCAGCTGGAGCATCAGCAGGGCGAGCACGAGGATCCGGCCCGCGGGTCCGAAGCGGGCGTTGAGCCACTGGACGATCGCGGTGAAGCAGCAGGTGACCAGCGCCAGGAAGCCGACCGTTCCGGCGGCGCGCGCCATCTCCAGGCCGACGGCCCAGTGCAGTACGGAGATCAGCGCGCCGACCTGGAGCAGTCCGATCGCGGCGACCGGCAGCCAGCCCGCGAGCGCGATACGCCAGGCCGAGGCGCCGGCGGCCAGCGCGCGCCGGTTCAGCGGCTGGATGAGCATGTACGCCACCATCGCGCCGACCCAGAGGGAGAGCGGGATGAAGTACGGGGCGAAGCCGGTGCCGTAGTTGGGCGCGGCGTGCAGCGAGCGCGAGGCGAGCTGGACGGGGTCGGCCATCACTTCCGTCCGCCGGTCCCGGTCGGTCTTGTCGTAGTCGGGGATCTTTCCGACGCCCTCGTTGAGCCCTTCTGCCAGCTCGGTCGATCCGTCGGTGAGCTTGAAGAGTCCGCCGTCGAGGGTGTTCGCGCCGGTACCGAGCTTGCCGACACCGGAGTCGAGGCTCGCGGAGCCCTTCTTGGCATCGGTCAGTCCGGTGTGCAGCCGGCCCGCTCCCTCGGCGACCTTCCGGGCGCCGCTGTTGAGAGCGTTGATCTTCGTGACGGCGGTCTCCAGGTCCTCGTCCAGCTTCGGCGCGTGCTCGGCGAGCGCCTTCGCCTGCTTCTGGAGGGTGGCGAGCCGGCCGTCCAGCTCCTTCAGGGCGCCGCTGCTGTTCTTCACCAGGGTGTTGGCGTCATCGGCGACGGCGGCCACGTCCGCGGCGGCGGCCCTGGCGCGCTTGAGGGGCGGGCAGGCGTCGGCGTCCGTACCGCCGGCGGCGGCGCTGGGGGCGGGGTCGGGGTCGGGGGCCGCCGGAGCGTTCTCGCAGCGTTCCGTGTAGAGGGAGTTCAGCTCGTCGGAGGCCCGGCGGGCCTCTGTCGCGGCGCTGGGCGCGGCCTTCACGAGCAGCCCGAGGTTGTCCCGTATCGACTGGGCGGAGTCCGCCACGAGCCGGGCCGAATCACCGATCGTCCTCCCGTTGTCCTTGAGGTACGGACGGACGGTCCCGGCCATCGCGTTGATCTTGTCGGCGAGCGACTGGGTTCCGGCGGCGACCTGTTGGGCGCCGGTGTCCAGATCACTCGCGCCCGTACCGAGCTTCTTCAGCCCGCCCGCCAGGTCACCGCTGCCCTCCTTGGCGGTCCTCAGCCCGTCCACGAGGTCCTTCGAACCCTTCTGGGCCTTTCCGATACCGCCCTTGAGCTCGTCGGCGCCCTTGGCGGCCCGCGCGGTGGCGTCATGGATGTCGGAGAAGGAGATGAAGATCCGGTCGAGGAAGGAGCGGGAGGCGTTGGTCGAGGCGGCGGTCCGCACCTCGGAGAACACGGTCCTGGAGATCTGCCCGACGATGTAGTTGTTCGCGTCGTTCGTACGCACCTGGAGCGCACCGGTCTCGGGGGCGTCACCGGAACTGGACGCGATCCGCTCGCTGAGGTCGGCCGGCATGGTCAGCGAGAGATAGTACGAACCGTCCTCCACGCCTTCGCGCGCCTCGGCCGCGCTCACCTCGTGCCAGGCGAAGACCTTGCTGTCGCGCAGGCCCCGGGTGATCTCGTCACCGGCCGTGATCTTCCGGCCCGCGGCGGTGGCGCCCTTGTCGTCGTTGACGAGTGCGACGGGGAGCCGGTCGAGCCGTCCGTACGGATCCCAGAACGACCACAGATACAGCGCGCCGTACAGCAGCGGCAGCAGCAGGATCGCGACGAGCGCGGCGCGCGGCAGCTTTCCCCTGCCGAACCGCGTCAGCTCAAGCGCGGCCAGTTTCGGCGAGCGCATCGGCCGCTCCCTCCTCGTTCGTACGGATGATGACGGTGGCCGGCCCGCCGCCCCGGATGACGGTGTCCGCGTTTTCGGGGGCTCCGGCGGCTCCGGGGGTTCCGGGGGGTTCGGGGGCCTGGCCGCATACCGCGGCCACGGTCGTGCCGTCCTCGGCGACGGACCGCAGCAGCCGCCAGGCCTCCGCGCGGTCGGCGTCGGAGAGCTTGAGGTCCAGATCGTCCACCGCCAGTAGCCGGGGCCGGCCGATCAGCGCGAGGGCGACCGACAGACGCAGCGCCTCCAGCCGTTCCAGATCGCGCACCGACGTGCGCTCGCCCTTCGGCAGGGCGGATATGTCGAGCCCGGCGGCCGTCAGCGCGGCATCGATACGGCCCCGGGCCTCGGCCGCCCGCTGGGCGCGGGGTCGTAGGGCCCACGGGGATCCGCCGAACCGGCGCTGGAGCAGCGCGCGTTCGCGCAGATGCTCGGCGACGGTCAGCGCCGGATCGAGATCGCTGACGCCCGGGACATGGCCGAGGCCGCTGATACGGCGTACGGCCGCCATGGCGCGGGGCAGGGGCAGGCCGGCGATCTCGGCGCGGCCCTCGGTGGGGCGCATCCGGCCGGTGAGCGCGAGCAGCAGACAGGTGCGCCCCGAGCCCGAGGGGCCCTCGATCGCGACGACCGTGCCGGGCGCGGCGTCGACGCGGACATGGCGGAACGCCCAGCCGCGCGCGCCCTTGAGTCCGAAGTCCTCGGCGATGACGGCGGCGCCGTGCGGGCCGTCCTGTCGGCTGTCCACGCGTTCCTCGCTGTCCACGCGTTTCCGGCTCGCCACGGGTGCCTCGATTTCTTTGTACTGACTGGTCAGTTCAAAAGCTACCCCGAACCGTTGTGCGAGGCAAAGTCGCAGGTCAGCGCCGATTGTCAGTGGTGCCCCTCACTATGGACACATACGGCTACAGCACCGTCACACGACGACAGGAGGTTCCGTCATGGCCAGCTCCTACGCCGGTGCCGCACGTCGGCGCCGTACAGACGGCCCTGCCCCCGCCCTGACCGGTCCGCCGAGCGATGTCCACCCCGTCCCGCGCAGGGCCACGGCCCCGCCCGCGGCCCTCGATCTCCTCGCCCAGGCGCGTACGGGCCTGGGGGAGGCCGCCGCGCTGGACGCTCCGAACGAGCGCTACGCCACCGCCCATCTCGCCGCCCTGCGGACCGCCGCCGCGGTGCTCGCCGCCCGTGGCCGCCCGGAGACCACCCCGCAGCGGCGGCGTCGTATCAGGAGCGCCTGGGAGGTCCTGCCCGAGATAGCCCCCGAGCTGTCGGAGTGGAGCGCCCTCTTCGCCTCGGGCGCCCCGCGCAGGGCGCGCGCCGAGGCGGGCATACCCGGCGCGGCCACCGGTCGTGACGCGGACGATCTGCTGCGCGACGCCGGCATGTTCCTGCGCCTGGTCGAGCGGCTGCTCGTGCTCGATCCGGTGCTGCCCCAGCCCCGTGCCGAACACCCCCGGCAGGGCGATGCCGCTGGGTGACCAGGACGTGCGGCCGAGGCAATAGGGTGGGCGGAGCCCGCACCGTTCACGCCCTGCCGCCAAGGGCGGCACCGCGCCGAGGAGTCAACTGCCGTGTCGGACCGTTCCCCTGTTACCGGTGGGGAGACGCCCTCCCGCCCCCGCGGCTCCCTGCGTACCGCCGTGGTGTGGGAGGTCCTGAAGGACGCCCTCGGCCGCCGCGCCAAGGCGGCCGGGAGTGACGTTCTGGACGTGCTCGACACCGGAGGGGGTACGGGCAGCTTCGCGGTGCCCGTCGCCCGTCTGGGGCATCGCGTGACCGTGGTGGACCCCAGTCCGAACGCGCTCTTCGCGCTTGAGCGCCGGGCGGCCGAGGCCGGGGTGGCCGAGCGGGTCCGCGGGGTGCAGGGGGACATCCACGGTCTCTTCGACGTGGTCGACCGCGGCGGCTTCGACGCGGTGCTCTGCCATGGCGTCCTGGAGTACGTGGACGATCCGGCGGAGGACGTGCGGAATGCCGTGGACGCCCTGCGCCCGGCCGGGGCGCTCAGCCTGCTCGCCGCGGGTCTCGGCGGCGCCGTGCTCGCCAGGGCGCTCGCCGGGCACTTCACCGAGGCCAGGCAGGCGCTCACCGACCCGGCGGGCCGCTGGGGGCAGGGCGACCCGGTGCCCCGGCGCTTCACCGCCGAGCAGCTGACGGAGCTGGCCGCCGGAGCCGGCCTCCGGGTCAGCGCCGTGCACGGTGTACGGGTCTTCGCGGATCTGGTCCCCGGCGGGCTGGTGGACACCCAGCCGGGCGCCCTGGACGCGCTGCTCCAGCTGGAAGCGGCGGCGGCCGAGCTGCCCGCCTTCCACTCCATCGCCACTCAGCTGCATGTCCTGGGCGAGAAGCGGGACTGACGCGCCCCCTGGTCACGGAGTCTTCCCCGAGTCTTCTCCGGGCCGTTCCGGGGTCTTCTCCATCCCTTCCCCGAGCCGTTCCGGGGTCTTCTCCGAGCCTTCTCCCGGCCGTCCCGGAGCCGTCCTGGGCCGTCCGGAGCCCCTTCGGAGCACCTCCGGGACGCTGATCGCCTTGCTGATCAGCAACGCAGCGGTACATGGAGTACGCCACAGGCCCCCCAGTGGGGCCCGGAGCGCCGTATGATCGGGGTACGACATCCGGCATGACGGATCGACGGTTGGGGAATCAACGCCTCAGCGGCCGAGTCGACATGGCGGCCCGGAATGGCGAATTGGCGTTGAGGGCGGGTTTCACGGGGGCGATTCCCTGCCTATCCTTGAAGGAGCCGCATACCGGTCGCCCCCCGCGACCGACGACTAGGAGGACTCCGTGCCGCTCTCGGAGCACGAGCAGCGAATGCTCGAGCAAATGGAGCGAGCGCTGTACGCCGAAGATCCCAAGTTCGCGACAGCGCTTGAGGGAAGCGGGCTGCGTACGTACACCCGGCGACGGGTCTACCAGGCGGTCGCAGGCTTCCTGGTGGGTATCGCGCTCCTCATGGCCGGAATGGTCGCCCAGCAGATCTGGATCAGCGTGGTGGGGTTCCTCGTCATGCTGGGATGTGCGGTCCTGGCGGTCACCGGCTGGCGCAAAGCGCCCAAACCAGGTCAGCAGCAGGCGGCGGGCAGCGCATCCGGCGGCCCCGCGCCCGCACAATCGAGACAGCGCCGCTCAATGATGAACCGCATCGAGCAGCGGTGGCAACGCCGCCGCGACGAACAGGGCCAGTGAGACGATCAGGGTCGTTGAACGGTACGACTGAGGGGCGAACGCAGAGGCGTTCGCCCCTCAGCCGTTTCCCGGGCCGGGCCCACGCCCCTCAGCCCTTTCCCGTACGCGTTTCCCGTACGCGCGGCCCGTACGGCTCCCGAAGCGGCCCGCACGGCCCCACGGCGTCCTCTTCGGCGCCGTGGGGCCGTGTGGGCGGCGCTACGGCTCAGCCCCGCTGACGCGAGGGGCGCCAGCGCGTGGTGACCGCTCTGGTGGCCGCCGAGAGCCGCTGAGGGCTCCAGCGGGCCGTCAGGGACGTCCAGCGCTCCGACGCGGCCCAGACCACCCGTACGGACGAGCGCGGCGCGAGGAGTGCGCGCAGCCGGGTCCAGCGGCCGACCGAGGCTCCCAGCCCCTCCCGGACCCGCCGGGCATCGTCGGCGAGGCCCGTACCCGGCCGTGGCTCGGGCGCGTACAGCACCTGCTCCACGGAACCGGCCACGCGGTGCACCGCCTCGGCCGCCGCTCCCTCCAGCCGGCCCAGTCGCACGATGCGCTCCGCCGCCTTCCGCGGCGTCCGTGATTCGTCGGGCGGGACCCCGTGGTCCCAGGCCGTATCGGTGATCTCCCGCCAGGCCATCAGCGTCCGCGCCGTCGCGTCCGCCGGGGAGCGCCCGCCGGAGCCGAGCCGCCGGGCCCGGATTCTGGTCCGCCAGAGCAGCGGCAGCAGTGGCAGCGCCACCACAGCCAGCCCGCCCAGGACGATCCACGCCACGGTCTTCAGGGGGAACCCCGAGTCCGTCGGCGGCAGGGCGGCGCCGGGAGTGACCGGTCCGCACTCGCCCGGCTGGGCCGCCTGCGCCTGGCAGCTGTCCGAGGCGGACGGCTCCGCGGACGGGGCGGCCGAGGCGCTTGTGTCCGGACGGGCCACGTCACTCGGCCCGTCCGACGGCACGTCCTCGCGGGTGTAGTCGGGCGCGCTGCCCCGGCTCGGCGTCGGCTCGAACCGGGTCCACCCGACGCCCTCGAAATAGAGCTCGGGCCAGGCGTGCGCGTCACGCAGCCCCACGGACATGCTGCCGTCCGGCTGCTGGGTGCCCGGTGTGAAGCCCACCGCGACCCTCGCGGGGATGCCCAGCGTGCGGGCCATCGCCGCCATCGCGAAGGAGAAGTGGACGCAGAAGCCTTCCTTGTTCCTGAGGAACCGCGTGATCGCCGTGACGCCGGTGCCCGAGTCCACCTCGGTGTTGTACGTGAAGCCGCCGTCCAGCGCGAACCAGTCCTGGAGCCTGACGGCCCTCTCGTAGTCGTTGGCCGCGCCCTCGGTGACATCGAGCGCCGTCGCCTTCACCACGTCCGGCAGGATCGCCGGGACCTCGGTGTACTCACGGCGCAGGGACGACGGCGCAGGCGGCGCCGCGGCGAGCTGCTCCCGGGTCGGGTTCACCAGCAGGCTGGCGACCTCGTACCGCGCGCCGCGCGTCGACTGCCCGCGGTCGCCCACCAGCGTCCTGCCCGCGGGCTCGAAGCGCCAGCGCCCCTCGATGTCCACCTGGGTCGCCGGGTAGGGCATCGGCAGATAGTTCTGCCGGTACCAGCCGGCGGCGGAGATATTGGTCCTGATCTCGGTCGTGCTGACCCCGGGGCCCAGCCCGGGGGAGCCGGGCAGCCGGTCGGGCACGTCCTCGACCTTGCGCTGCGAGAACCGCCAGGACGTGCCGTCGAACTTGTCCAGCGCCATGATCCGCAGATACATGTTCTGGGTGTCAGGCGCGTTCGTCCGGTAACGCAGCGCCTCGCGGTCCTCCGGCTGGTTCAGATTGTCCTGGAGCGAGACCAGCGGGTTGACCGCGGAGATCGTGCCTCCGCCGCCCACCCCCGAGCCGTTCCCGGCGCCGGTACCGGCCAGCAGGCCGCCGTCCAGCGCGGGCAGGGCCGCCGGGACCACCAGCGCGACACCCAGCGCCACCACACCGATCCGGCGTCCGGTACGGACCGGGGCGCGCCCGCCCGAGGCGTCGGAGCCGGACGAGAACCGGCCCGGCGCACGCGGCGCCCCACCGAACACTCGGCCCCACTGCGACAGCCGGTCCCGGCCCTCCGCCAGGAGCAGCAGGAGGTAGCCGCCGGCCGCGAGCAGGAACCACAGCCAGCCCCCGGCGCCGCCGGAGAGCCCCGCCGCGACCGAGTAGAGCGCCAGCAGCGGCAGACCCGCCGGGGCCGCGCCGCGGAAGGTCACCGCGATCGCGTCCACCGCGAGTCCGATGATCAGCACACCGCCGATCAGCATCAGTCTGATGCCGTCGGTCGCGGGCGCCGGTATCGCGTACCGCCCGACGTCGTCGCCGCCTTCGGTGAGCAGCCGGCCGAACTGCGCGAACACCTCGGGGGTCGGCACGATGCCGAGCAGCGCCTGGTCCGGGGCGAAGACCACCGTGAGCATCAGCAGGGCGGCGAGGCCCTGGAGCGCCACCGTCAGGGGCCGGGCCAGCGGCACCCGCCGGGTCAGCGCGCCGAGCCCGCCGACGACCGCCAGCATGATCCCGGCGTGCAGCAGCCAGACGGCCGACTGGACCAGCGGCAGCAGTGCGCCCGCCGCCATCAGCGTGGCGGCGAAAGCGCACAGCGCCAGCCTTCCGCTACCGCTCATGACCATCCTCCGGAGAAGCCTGTCGTGCCGCCCGTGACGGCCGACTCCGATCGCTGCCGCGCGGCCTGCTGCCACAGCTCGGGCAGCGCGGCCCCCGAGGGCACGGCGAGCGCCGTCCACCCGGCCTCGCGCAGCTGCCGCAGCCGGTCCTCGACGGGTCCGGCGGGTCCGGCGCCCTGCGTCCAGCCGGTGCTGTTCAGTACGAAGGCGATGGCCACGGCGCTGCGCTGCCGCATTCGGGCCGCCACCGCCGTCTGTGCCTCGTCCAGATCGCCGAAGAACGCGACCAGCAGTCCTTCGGTGCCGCCGCGCAGGACCGCGTACGCGGGGGAGAGGTCCGCGCTGTCGGAGTGCTCGACCACCGCGAGGGTGTCCATCATGAGTCCGGCGGAGTCGGCGGACTCCTGGGTCGCCCCCGCGAAGCCGTCGGCGCCCTCGCCGGGCATCGAGCTGCCGGTGTCCGTCAACAGCCGTACCGCGAAGCCGCGTTCGAGCAGATGCACCAGGGCGGAGGCCGCGCCCGAGACCGCCCATTCGAAGGCGGAGTCGGGGCCGGCGCCCTGGTAGGCGGTTCGCCGGGTGTCCAGCAGCACCGTGCATCTGGCCCGCTGCGGCTGCTCCTCACGGCGCACCATCAGTTCGCCGTAGCGGGCCGTGGAGCGCCAGTGCACCCGGCGCAGATCGTCGCCGTGCCGGTAGCCGCGGGGGATCACATCGTCCTCGCCGGCCAGCGACAGCGAGCGCTGCCGCCCCTCGCCGTATCCCGACGCCTCGCCCCCGAGCCGTACCGGTGGCAGCGGTTCGGTGCGCGGGACGACCGTCAGGGTGTCGTACGCGCTGAACGAGCGGGTCAGCTCGCACATCCCGAAGGGGTCGCTCAGCCGCAGCTGGAGCGGTCCGAGCGGATACCGCCCGCGCAGATCGGAGCGCACCCGGTACGACACCTCGCGGCGACCGCCCGGCTCGACCCGGTCGAGCACGAACCGGGGGCGCGGGCCGAGCACGTACGGCACATGGTCCTGGAGCATCAGCAGCCCGGTGGGCATCCGCGTGACGTTGTCCATCCGCAGCTGCACCCGCGCCTCGGAGCCCGCGGGGACCCGGGAGGGCGACAGCCGCCGGCTGCCCGCGACCCGGTAGCGCGTGCGGTAGAGGACCGCCACGCAGAGCAGCGGCAGCACGGCGAGCAGAAGCCCCACGCGCAGCAGATCCGACTGGCCCAGGACATAGGCGCAGACGGCCGCCGCGATCCCGGCCGCGAGGAACGACCGGCCGCGCGTGGTCAGTCCGGACAGCGCGGCCCGCGGCCCGCCCTTCTCCTCGCCGCTCTCGGCCACCGGCCCCCCGGGTGCCATCACAGGCGCCGTACGCCGGGCTGCTGGCCGTAGAGCGGTCCGGCGCCCGGCGCCTGGCGCCCGGGGCCCTGGCCACCGCCCGCCGTCGGCACCGGGACGCGCTGCAGGATCTCCAGCACGACCTGCTCGGCGGTACGGCGGTTCAGCTGCGCCTGGGCCGTGGGCAGCAGCCGGTGCGCGAGCACCGCCGTCGCCAGGGACTGCACATCGTCCGGCAGCGCGTAGTCCCGTCCGCTCAGCGCCGCCGCGGCCTTCGCGGCGCGCAGCAGATGGAGCGTCGCCCGGGGCGAGGCGCCGAGTCTGAGGTCGGGGTGGTTACGGGTCGCCCCGACCAGCTCGACCGCGTACCGCCGCACGGCCTCGGCGACATGGACCGTACGCACCGCGTCGATCAGCTTCACGATGTCGTGCGCGTGCGCCACCGGCTGGAGGTCGTCCAGCGGGGATATCCCGCCGTGCACGTCCAGCATCTGCAACTCGGCCTCCGCGCTCGGATAGCCGATCGAGACCCGGGCCATGAAGCGGTCGCGCTGTGCCTCGGGCAGGGGATACGTCCCCTCCATCTCCACCGGGTTCTGGGTGGCCACCACCATGAAGGGGTCGGGCAGTTCATAGGTCTGCCCGTCGATGGTGACCTGGCGCTCCTCCATGGACTCCAGCAGCGCCGACTGGGTCTTGGGCGAGGCGCGGTTGATCTCGTCGCCGATCACGATCTGGGCGAAGATCGCGCCCGGTTTGAACTCGAAGTCCCGCCGCTGCTGGTCGAAGATCGACACTCCGGTGATATCCGAAGGCAGCAGGTCGGGGGTGAACTGAATACGCCGCACCGAACAGTCGATGGAGCGCGCGAGCGCTTTGGCCAGCATGGTCTTGCCCACGCCGGGGACATCCTCGATCAGAAGATGCCCCTCGGCGAGCAGCACGGTCAGCGAAAGCCGTACGACCTCCGGCTTGCCCTCGATCACACCCTCCACCGACGCGCGCACCCGCTCCGCTGTGGTGGTCAGATCTGTGAGGCTCGCTCGATCGTCATAGGTCGTCACCCGGCCCTCCTCGGCCCTTTCCTCGGGCCGATGCTCATCAGACGGCCCGGCCCACCCCGAAACACGGACACCGTTTCCGGATGGCTCCGGAACGGTGTCCCACACGCATTGTTGTTGCCGTTACCGCTTCGTGTCATCCGCCTGTGGATAAGTGGGTGCGATATGTCGGGTTTGCTGGTTATCTCACGATGACTTGTCCGACGGTGGCGCTCAGGCGTCGGTGTCGATCTCCCGCAGCAGGCCCGTCTTCACGTCGAAGACGAAGCCGCGGACGTCGTCGGTGTGCGGCAGGAAGGGTGAGGTCCTGATTCGCCGCATCGACTGCCGTACGTCCTGATCGACATCACGGAAGGCCTCGACGGCCCAGGCGGGCCGCTGCCCTACTTCCATCTCCAGCTCGTGCCGGAACTCCTCGGTCAGGCTTTCCAGGCCGCAGCCGGTGTGATGGATCAGTACGACGCTGCGCGTGCCCAGCGCCCGCTGGCTGATGGTCAGGGAGCGGATGACGTCGTCGGTGACGACGCCGCCCGCGTTGCGGATGGTGTGGCAGTCGCCCAGGGAGAGCCCGAGCGCGTCGTGCAGGTCGAGCCTGGCGTCCATGCAGGCGACCACGGCGACCCGCAGTACGGGGCGGGCGTCCATGCCGGGGTCGTCGAACCCGGCGGCGTAGAGGAGGTTGGCGTCGATGAGCCGGTCGGTGACCGTCCCGCCGGTGCGGGCCGCGCCGGCGGGAGCCGGGACGGGCTCTGCGGGGAGGTGTGCGGAAGTCGACATACCTATGACGGTAGTCGTCGCCGCGCCGTGAAGCCTGCTGTGGGAGGGGACAAAGAACGTCAACGTGGCCCGGTGTGAGCTAACCCACATGGGTGAGTCCGGCGGGGCCAGGAGGGTGAATTGTGCTGTTTATGGTCTTGTGGTGAGTGACCCTCGCGACGCGCTGACCGGTTGATTGACCGGAAGGGCGAGTGGACTAAAGTGACGCGAAGTTCACGGACACATCCCGAACACATTCCGAACCCACCACAATATTCCCGCATGTCGCGGCGTACGTGCGGCTCGGCCTCCTCCCGCTCGGCGGTCGGCCGACGCCTCTTCCGGCGCCGGCGGACCACCTCCCCTTCTGAGCGGGCGGGGACCCGGCGGTACGTACGGCCGCGCCGGATCTGAGAGGGCGCATGAGCGAGCGCAGCGAGCGAATCATGGAGAGCCGCGCGCCCGCGGAACGCCGTACGGACGCCCCCCGCACCCCACAGGCCGACGGCCTGCGTGAGGGGCGCGCCCGCCGCGAGGGGTCCGTGTGAATCAGGTCCGGCATGTTCCCGTGATGCTCCAGCGGTGCCTCGACCTGCTGGCCCCCGCCCTCGCCGAGCCCGGCGCGGTCGTCGTCGACTGCACCCTCGGTCTCGGCGGACACAGCGAGGCACTGCTCTCCACCTTCCCCGCCGCACGGCTGGTCGCGCTCGACCGCGACCAGGAGGCACTGCGGCTCTCCGGCGAACGCCTCGCCCCGTTCGGCCACCGCGCCACCCTCGTCCACGCGGTCTACGACGAACTGCCCGACGTGCTCGCCCGGCTGGGGATCCCCCGCGTCCAGGGCGTGCTCTTCGACCTCGGCGTCTCCTCGATGCAACTGGACGAGGCGGAGCGCGGTTTCGCCTACGCCCAGGACTCCCCCCTCGACATGCGCATGGACCAGTCGTCAGGCGTCAGCGCCGCCGAGGTCCTCAACACCTACCCGCCGGGCGAGCTGGTCCGGATCCTGCGCGCCTACGGCGAGGAGAAGCAGGCCAAGCGGATCGTCTCCGCGGTGGTCAGGGAGCGCGAGAAGGAGCCCTTCTCGCACAGCGCCCGGCTGGTCGAGCTGATCCGCGACGCCCTCCCGCAGGCCGCCAAGCGCACCGGCGGCAACCCCGCCAAGCGCACCTTCCAGGCCCTGCGTATCGAGGTCAACGGCGAACTGTCCGTCCTGGAGCGGGCCATCCCGGCCGCCGTGACATCCCTCGCCGTCGGCGGCCGGATCGCCGTCCTCTCGTACCACTCGCTGGAGGACCGCCTCGTCAAGCAGGTCTTCGCGGCCGGGGCCACCAACACCGCGCCGCCCGGCCTGCCCGTCGTACCCGAGCGCTATCAGCCCCGGCTGAGGCTCCTCACCCGAGGCGCCGAACTCCCCTCCGAGGAAGAGATCGCGGAGAACCGCCGCGCGGCTCCGGCGCGGCTGCGGGGGGCGCAGCGGATCCGGGAGGACGCTCTGTGAGCGGACCGGCCAAGCAGTTGAGGGGGCGGGCCGCGCGGCTCGCCCAGCTGATGCCCTCCGGATCCAGTTCGGCGGCGCGCACCCCCTTCGTCCTGCTGGTCGTGCTGCTCCTCGGCGGGGGTCTGATCACCCTGCTGCTGCTGAACTCCTCCCTCAACGAGGGCTCGTTCCAGCTGAGCGAACTCAAGAAGCGGACGACCGACCTCACCGACGAGGAGCAGGCCCTGCAACGGGACGTGGACGACCGCTCCGCGCCGAACGCCCTGGAGCGGCGGGCCCGTGAGCTGGGCATGGTGCCCGGCGGCAGCCCCGCCTTCCTCAATCCGGACGGTACGGTCCGCGGCGTACCAGGCGCCGGGGCGTCGCCCTCCGGCCAGCCGTCCGCCCAGTCGCAGGGACGGCCCTCCCCCATGGAGGAGGCCCCGCCCTCGGCGGTTACGCCGCTGTCCCCCGCGTCCTCCGCCACGGCGTCCCCGTACCCGTCTCCGTTCCCCTCCCTCACCAGCACCGCGCGCGAGACCCCCGAGCGGGTCCCCGCACCGGCATCCGGCACGCCGGCCCCGACGACCCCCGGCAGGTGACCCAGTGCCCTCCCAGGAACCCCCGCGCCGCCGGGTGCCCAAGCCCGCGCGCTCCGGGAACGACGGACGGTCCCGCCCCGCGTCCCGGCCCGCCGTGCGCCGCCCGCCGCCCGGGTCCCGTTCCTCGCGGCAGATCAGACTGACCAGCCCCCGCCCACGGCTGCGGCTGGTCAGCCTCGGACTGACCCTCGTCATGCTGGCGTTCGTCGTCCGGCTCCTCCAGGTGCAGGCGATCGACGCCAGCGCGTACGCCGCCAAGGCGGAGAAGAGCCGCTATCTCAGCCACACGATCGCGGCCGAGCGCGGGAAGATCACCGACCGCTCCGGGATCGCCCTCGCCACCAGCGTCGACGCGTACGACATCACCGCCGACCCGTCGATGTTCACCGCCGACTTCACCAAGGTCCCGGACGCCCCGGAACAGGCCGCCGCGCTGCTCGCCCCGATCCTGGGGGCGCAGAGCGCCGACATCGTGAAGAAGCTCAGGAACCCCGACTCCCCCCGCTACACCGTGCTGGCGCGGCGCCAGACCCCGCAGGTCTGGAACCAGATCAAGGACCTCAAGCGCGTACTCGCCGAGAAGGCGAGCAAGGCGAGCAGGGCCGCCAAGGGGAAGGCCACCGTCGTCAGTGTGCTGTCGGGCGTGCTCCAGGAGGCCAGCAGCAAGCGCGTGTACCCCAACGGCGATCTCGCCGCCGGGATACTGGGGTACGTCAACGCCGCGGGCCGCGGCGCGGGCGGTGTCGAATCCATGCTGGACAAGCAGCTGGCCGGCGAGGACGGAAAGGTCACCTACGCCCAGTCGGGAGGCCGCCGCGTCCCCACCGCCAGCTCCCATGAGACCCCCGCCGTGCCCGGCTCCGACATCGAGCTGACCATCGACCGGGACATCCAGTGGGCCGCCCAGCAGGCCATCACCGACCAGGTGAAGGAGTCCAAGGCGGACCGCGGCTATGTGGTGGTCCAGAACACCCGGACGGGCGAAGTGCTCGCCATGGCCAACGCCCCCGGCTTCGACCCCAACGACGTCTCCGCGGCCAACGCCGCCGCCATGGGCAACGCGGCCCTCCAGGACGTCTACGAACCCGGCTCCACCAGCAAGGTCATGTCGATGGCCGCCGTACTGGAGGAGAAGGCCGCCACCCCCGCCACCCATGTGGTCGTCCCGAACCGGCTGCACCGCGGGGACCGGCTCTTCAAGGACGACATCGACCACCCCACCTGGAACCTCACCCTCAACGGCGTCCTCGCCAAGTCCAGCAATATCGGCACCATCCTGGCCACCGGCCAGCTCGGCAGGACACAACCGGAGGCCAACAAGGTCCTCCACTCCTATCTGAGCAAGTTCGGGATCGGCCGGCCCACCGGTCTCGGCTATCCCGGCGAGACCCAGGGCATCCTGGCCGAGCCGCAGGACTGGTCCACCTCGCAGCAGTACACGATCCCCTTCGGCCAGGGCCTCTCCCTCAACGCGATGCAGGCCGCCTCGGTCTACTCGACCATCGCCAACGACGGCGTACGGATCGAACCCACCCTGATCCGTGGCACGCAGGGCCCCGACGGCCGCTTCACCGCCGCCCCCGCGCCCAAGAAGACCCGCGTGGTGAGCGAGCGGACCGCCAAGACGGTCGCCACCATGCTGGAGTCGGTCGTCGGCAACGAGGAGGGGACCGGCACCAAGGCCGCCATCCCCGGCTACCGCGTCGCGGGCAAGACGGGTACGGCCAACCGGGTCGACCCGAAGCTCGGCGTCTACAAGGGCTACACCGCCTCCTTCGCCGGCTTCGCGCCCGCCGACGACCCGCAGATCACCGTCTACTGCGCCATTCAGAACCCCACCAAGGGCAGCTACTTCGGCGGACAGATCTGCGGCCCCATCTACAAGAAGGTCATGGAGTTCGCTCTCAAGACCCTGCAGGTCGAACCGACCGGCAGTAAACCCGCCCGGCTGCCGGTCACCTTCAAACCCGGCGAGTGACCCCAGGGAAAGCCCCAGTGACAACCATCACCCCCGATTCCGGGAACCACCCGGAACCCCCCGCGCACCAGTCCCCCTCACGTGGCTCACGGCCCGCGGAGCCCGGTACGCTCACCGCCGTGCCACAAGCTGATCAGTACCGAACCACCCCGAAGGACGCCCCTGTGAACCATCCGGGGACGCCCCGTCCGGACCGGGTACGCCCGACCTCCCTCGCGGAGCTGGCGGCCCGGCTGGGCGCCGAGGCACCGGACCCGGGGGAGGTGAGGGGCCCCGGGGAAGCGACCGGCATCACCCACGACTCACGGGCCGTACGCCCAGGGGACGTGTACGCCGCCCTCCCCGGCGCCCGCTTCCACGGCGCCGACTTCGCCGCCCAGGCCGCCGACCTCGGGGCCGCCGCGATCCTGACGGACCCGGCGGGCGCCGAGCGCGCCGCGGCCACCGGCCTGCCGGTCCTGATCGTCCAGGACCCGCGCGGCCGTATGGGTCAGCTCGCCGCCGAGATCTACGGGCACCCCGGCCGGGAGCTGCTCCAGATCGGGATCACCGGCACCTCGGGCAAGACCACCACGGCGTATCTCATCGAGGGCGGACTGCGCGGCGCCGGCCACCGTACCGGCCTGATCGGCACCGTCGAGACGCGCATAGGCGACGAGCGCATCAAGTCGGAGCGCACCACCCCCGAGGCCACCGACCTCCAGGCGCTCTTCGCCGTCATGCGCGAGCGCGGCGTCGAATCCGTCGCGATGGAGGTCTCCAGCCACGCTCTGGTGCTCGGCCGGGTCGACGGCTGTGTGTTCGATGTCGCCGTCTTCAACAACCTCAGCCCGGAGCACATGGAGTTCCACTCCGGCATGGAGGACTACTTCCAGGCGAAGGCGCGGCTCTTCACCCCGGAGCGCAGCAAGACCGGCGTCGTGAACTTCGACGACGAGTACGGCCGCCGGCTCGTCGCGGAGGCGACCGTCCCGGTCACCACCTTCTCCGCGGAGGGCCACCCGGACGCCGACTGGCGCGCCGAGGACGTCGAGGTCGGCTCGCACGGCTCCACCTTCACCGCGATCGGCCCCAAGGGCGAGCGGGTACGGGCCGAGGCTCCGCTGCCGGGACCGTTCAATGTCGCCAACACCCTGGCCGCGATCGTCACCCTCGCCGTCGCCGGGATCGACCCGCACACCGCCGCCGACGGGATCGCCGCCGTGCCCGGGGTGCCGGGCCGGCTGGAGCGGGTGGAGGCGGGCCAGCCGTATCTCGCCGTCGTCGACTACGCCCACAAGACGGACGCCGTCGAATCGGTCCTGCGCTCCCTGCGCAAGGTCACCAAGGGCAAGGTGCATATCGTCCTCGGCTGCGGCGGCGACCGCGACAAGAACAAGCGCGGCCCGATGGGCGCGGCGGCGGCCCGGCTCGCCGACACCGCCGTACTGACCTCCGACAACCCGCGTGGCGAGGACCCGCTCGCGATCCTCGCCGCCATGCTCGCGGGCGCCGCGGAGGTGCCGGTCCACGAGCGCGGGGATGTCCTGGTCGACGCCGACCGGGCCTCCGCCATCGCCGCCGCGGTGGCCCTGGCCCAGGACGACGACACCGTACTGGTCGCCGGCAAGGGCCATGAGCAGGGCCAGGACATCGCCGGGGTGGTACGCGCCTTCGACGACCGTCAGGTCCTGCGCGAGGCCATCGAGCGCTCCCTCCGCCATCGGCCGGGCCGTGAGCCCGGCCATGAGCACCGTCACGAGAACAACAGTCAGGGATGACCCAGTGATCGCCCTCTCTCTCGCCGAGATCGCCGCCATCGTCGGCGGGCAGCCGCACGACATACCGGATCCGGCCGTCCGTGTCACCGGATCCGTCGTCTACGACTCCCGCGCGGTGGAGACCGGCAGCCTGTTCGCCGCCTTCGCCGGAGAGCGCGTCGACGGCCACGACTACGCGCGGGGTGCCGTCGAGGCGGGCGCGGTGGCCGTACTGGCCACCCGCCCCGTCGGTGTGCCCGCGATCGTCGTGGACGACGTCGTACGCGCCCTCGGCGCCCTCGCCCGTACCGTCGTGGAGCGCCTCGGCGCCACCACCGTCGCGCTGACCGGCTCGGCCGGCAAGACCAGCACCAAGGACCTCATCGCCCAGCTGCTCCAGCGCAGCGGGCCCACGATCTGGCCGGAGGGCAATCTCAACAATGAGATCGGCCTGCCGGTGACCGCCCTGCGGGCCGTCGAGGACACCCGCTACCTCGTGCTCGAAATGGGCGCGCGCTACATCGGCGACATCCGCTACCTCACCGGACTCGTCCCGCCCCGGATCGGCCTCGTGCTGAACGTCGGCACCGCCCACATCGGCGAGTTCGGCGGCCGGGAGCAGATCGCCCAGGCCAAGGGGGAGATGGTCGAGTCCCTGCCGTCCGCGGCCGATGGCGGGGTGGCGGTGCTCAACGCCGACGACCCGCTCGTCCGCGCGATGGTCACCCGCACCAAGGCCCGTACCGTTCTGTTCGGAGAGTCAGACGAAGCAGACGTACGGGCAGAGAACGTCCGCCTCACCGAGACCGGACAGCCCGCTTTCCGGCTTCGAACACCCTCCGGGTGCAGCGACGTGACGCTGCGGCTGTACGGTGAGCACCACGTGTCGAACGCGCTCGCCGCGGCCGCCGTCGCCCATGAGTTGGGCATGTCCGTCGACGAGATCGCCGTGGCGCTCTCCGAGGCGGGAACCCTCTCCCGCTGGCGTATGGAGGTCACCGAGCGCTCGGACGGCGTGACGATCGTCAACGACGCCTACAACGCGAACCCCGAATCCATGAGAGCGGCGCTCCGCGCGCTGGTCGCCATGGGTGGTGCCTCACGGGCCACGGGGGGCCGCACGTGGGCGGTGCTCGGCTTGATGGCCGAGCTGGGTGACGAATCGCTCGCCGAGCACGACGCGGTCGGACGGCTCGCCGTCCGGCTCAACGTCAGCAAGCTCGTGGCAGTCGGGGGCAGGGAAGCGTCCTGGCTGCAATTGGGCGCTTACAACGAGGGTTCGTGGGGTGAGGAGTCGGTGCACGTGTCCGACGCGCAGGCGGCGGTCGACCTGTTGCGCAGTGAACTGCGTCCGGGAGACGTCGTGCTGGTGAAGGCTTCGAGGTCGGTCGGTCTCGAGCGAGTCGCCCTGGCACTGCTTGAGAACGCCACCGAGGGCGAGGTCGCCGGCCGATGAGGCAGATCCTCTTCGCGGGAGCCATCGGGCTCTTCCTGACCCTGATCGGCACCCCGCTGCTGATCAAGCTCCTGGCCCGCAAGGGATACGGGCAGTTCATCCGGGACGACGGCCCGCGCACGCACGGCAGCAAGAAGGGCACGCCCACCATGGGCGGCATCGCCTTCATCCTGGCCACGCTCATCGCGTACGCCCTGGCGAAGGTGATCACCGGTGAGGACCCGACCTTCTCGGGTGTGCTGGTGCTGTTCCTGATGGCCGGGATGGGGCTCGTCGGGTTCCTCGACGACTACATCAAGATCGTGAAGCAGCGGTCGCTCGGCCTGCGGGCCAAGGCGAAGATGGCCGGCCAGCTGATCGTCGGTATCGCCTTCGCGGTGCTGTCGCTCCAGTTCGCCGACTACCGCGGCAACACCCCCGCCTCCACCAAGCTGTCGTTCGTCACGGACTTCGGCTGGTCGATCGGCCCGGTGCTGTTCGTGGTCTGGGCGCTGTTCATGATTCTCGCGATGTCCAACGGTGTGAACCTGACGGACGGTCTCGACGGTCTCGCCACCGGCGCCTCGGTGATGGTCTTCGGCGCGTACACCTTCATCGGTCTGTGGCAGTTCCAGGAGTCCTGTGCCAACGCGACGACCCTGACCAACCCCAACGCCTGTTTCGAGGTACGGGATCCGCTGGACCTCGCGGTCGTCGCCTCGGCGCTGATGGGCTCCTGCTTCGGCTTCCTGTGGTGGAACACCTCACCGGCCAAGATCTTCATGGGGGACACCGGTTCGCTCGCGCTCGGCGGCGCGCTCGCGGGGCTGGCGATCTGCTCCCGTACGGAGTTCCTGATGGCCATCCTCGGCGGCCTCTTCGTGATGATCACCATGTCCGTGGTCATCCAGGTCGGTTCGTTCAAGATGACCGGCAAGCGCGTCTTCCGGATGGCGCCACTCCAGCACCACTTCGAACTCAAGGGGTGGTCCGAAGTCCTTGTGGTGGTCCGGTTCTGGATCATTCAGGGCATGTGCGTCATTGTGGGTCTGGGGCTCTTCTACGCAGGGTGGGCGGCCGAGAAGTGAACTGGCAGGGCAAGCGGGTCACCGTCGCGGGTCTCGGGGTCTCCGGGATCCCGGCGGCCCGGGTGCTGCACGGACTGGGCGCGGAGGTCACCGTCGTCAACGACGGCGATGACGAGCGGGCCCGCGCCCAGGCCGCCGAGTTGGAGAAGCTGGGCGTCACCGTCCGCCTCGGCGACGGGGCGACGCTGCCCGAGGCCACCGAACTCGTCGTCACGGCCCCCGGCTGGAAGCCGGACAAGCCGCTCTTCCTGGCCGCCGAGGCGGCCGGGGTGGAGATCTGGGGCGATGTCGAGCTGGCCTGGCGGCTGCGCGAGCCCGGCGCGGCCCCCTGGCTCGCCGTCACCGGCACCAACGGCAAGACGACGACGGTCAGGATGCTCGCCTCGATCCTGGCCGCCGCGGGGCTGCGTACGGCCGCCGTCGGCAATATCGGCGTCTCGCTGCTGGACGCGGTCACCGGCGAGGAGACCTACGACGTACTCGCCGTGGAGCTGTCCAGCTACCAGCTGCACTGGGCGCCGAGTCCGCGCGCCCACTCAGGCGCCGTGCTCAACCTCGCGCCCGACCATCTGGACTGGCACGGCTCCATGGCGGCGTACGCCGCCGACAAGGGCCGGATCTACGAGGGCAACAGCGTCGCCTGTGTCTACAACGTGGCCGACCCGGCCACCGAGGACCTGGTGCGCGCGGCCGACGTTGAGGAGGGCTGCCGCGCGATCGGCTTCACCCTCGGCACCCCCGGACCGTCCCAACTCGGCGTCGTGGACGGCATCCTGGTCGACCGCGCCTTCGTCGAGAACCGCCGGGAGCAGGCCCAGGAGCTCGCCCACGTCTCCGACGTCAACCCGCCCGTCCCGCACAACATCGCCAACGCGCTCGCCGCCGCCGCGCTGGCGCGCGCGTACGGTGTCGAGCCGGCCGCCGTACGTGACGGACTGCGCGCCTTCCGCCCCGACCCGCACCGGATCGAGCGCGTCGCGGAGGTCGCGGGCGTCACGTACATCGACGACTCCAAGGCCACCAACACCCATGCCGCCGAGGCATCGCTCGCCGCGTACGACCCGATCGTCTGGATCGCGGGCGGTCTCGCCAAGGGCGCGACCTTCGACGAACTCGTCGGGGCGTCCGCGAAGCGGCTGCGCGGTGTGGTCCTGATCGGCAAGGACCGGGCGCTCATCCGGGAAGCCCTCGCGCGACACGCCCCCGAAGTCCCGGTCGTGGACCTCGACCGGACCGACACTGGGGCGATGTCGGCCGCGGTCCGCGAAGCGGCACGGCTCGCGCAGCCGGGGGACACGGTTCTGATGGCCCCGGCCTGCGCCTCGATGGACATGTTCGTCAACTACAACAAGCGGGGCGAGGCGTTCGCGGACGCGGTACACGCCCTCGCCGCCGAGCACGCCTGACCCGGTGTCGCAGCAGCAGGCCGCAGCCCACTGACCACCCGCGCCAGCCGCGCCAGGCACGACTGGAGGGGACAGCGACGATGCCGGCCGACGACACCGGGGACCGAGATCCGCGGCCCGCGCCGGGGCCTGTCCGGCGCGGCTGGGGCTACCTGGAGGCATTTCCGGGCGCCCCCGCTCTCGCGGGGGCGCCAGGTGGTGTGAACACCCCCGAGGAGAGCGCGCACGCCGGTGCGGACGCCCGCGCGGGGCGTCTGACCGGGCTTGTGCTGCGCGGCCGGGCGGGCGGAGCCGCCGTAGGGCAACCGCCCACCGCCCGGCGCGGAGGCGGCAGGAGCGGCGCCCCCCGCCGGCCGCGCGGCGGCCCCCGGCGCTTCTTCGAGCGGATGCGCCGTGCCTGGGACCGGCCGCTCACCGCGTACTACCTGATCCTCGGCAGCGGTCTGCTGATCACCGTGCTCGGTCTGGTGATGGTGTACTCCGCGTCGATGATCTACGCGCTCCAGCTGTCGCTGCCCTCCACGTACTTCTTCCGCAAGCAGTTCCTCGCGGTGGTCCTCGGCGCCGGACTGCTGCTGCTCGCCTCCCGGATGCCGATCAAGCTCAACCGCGCGCTCTCGTACCCGGTCCTGGTCGGGACGGTCTTTCTGATGGTGCTCGTCCAAGTCCCGGGGATAGGGCGGTCCGTCAACGGCAACCAGAACTGGATCTATCTGGGCGGCCCGTTCCAGCTCCAGCCCAGCGAGTTCGGCAAGTTGGCGCTGATCCTCTGGGGTGCTGATCTGCTTGCCCGTAAACACGACAAGCGGCTATTGACCCAGTGGAAACATCTGCTGGTGCCGTTCGTACCGGTCGCCCTGATGCTGCTCGGACTGATCATGCTCGGCGGCGACATGGGGACCGCGATCATTCTCACGGCGATCCTCTTCGGACTGCTCTGGCTGGCGGGCGCCCCCACCCGGCTCTTCGCCGGTGTGCTGGCGGTCGCCGGGGTGATCAGCTTCGCGCTGATCAAGACCAGCGAGAACAGGCTGTCGCGGTTCTCCTGCGTCGGCGCGATCGATCTGGGCCCGGACGGGGAGTGCTGGCAGGCGGTCCACGGGATCTACGCGCTGGCGTCCGGCGGATGGTTCGGTTCCGGCCTCGGCGCGAGTGTGGAAAAGTGGGGTCAACTGCCCGAACCGCACACCGACTTCATTTTCGCCATCACCGGGGAGGAACTGGGTCTGGCGGGGACGCTGTCGGTACTCGCACTGTTCGCGGCTCTAGGCTATGCGGGTATCCGCGTGGCCGGACGCACGGAGGATCCCTTCGTGAGGTACGCCGCGGGAGGTGTGACCACCTGGATCACGGTGCAGGCCGTGATCAACATTGGTGCGGTGCTCGGCCTGCTGCCGATCGCCGGAGTCCCGCTCCCGCTGTTCTCCTACGGAGGGTCGGCCCTGCTGCCGACCATGTTCGCTATCGGGCTGCTGATCGCGTTCGCGCGAGAGGATCCCGCCGCGAAAGCGGCCCTGGCCATGCGACGGCCCGGGGTGAGATGGAAGACGATGAGACGGCGCGTCAAGAAGCGTCCGTCCGGAGAGCGGTGAATTTCGGTGCATGTCGTACTCGCCGGTGGGGGGACCGCCGGCCACATCGAGCCCGCGCTCGCCCTCGCGGACGCCCTGCGCAGGCAGGACCCCACCGTGGGGATCACGGCCCTCGGCACGGAGCGCGGACTGGAGACCAGGCTCGTACCGGAGCGGGGGTACGAACTGGGGCTGATCCCCGCCGTACCGCTGCCGCGCAAACCCACGCCCGAACTGATCACCGTCCCCGGGCGGCTGCGCGGCACGATCAAGGCCGCCGAGCAGATCCTGGAGCGGACCAAGGCGGACTGTGTGGTCGGCTTCGGCGGCTATGTCGCGCTGCCCGGCTATCTGGCCGCCAAACGGCTCGGAGTGCCGATCATCGTCCATGAGGCCAACGCCAGGCCCGGGCTGGCCAACAAGATCGGTTCGCGGTACGCGGCCGGTGTGGCCGTCTCCACCCCGGACAGCAAGCTGCGCGGCGCCCGCTACATCGGCATCCCGCTGCGCCGCACCATCGCCACCCTCGACCGGGCCCGGGTTCGCCCCGAGGCGCGCGCGGCGTTCGGGCTCGACCCCAATCTGCCGACGCTGCTCGTCTCCGGCGGCTCCCAGGGCGCGCGCCGGCTCAACGAGGTGATCCAGCAGATCGCGCCGGTGCTCCAGCGCTCCGGAATCCAGATCCTGCACGCGGTCGGTCCGAAGAATGAAATGCCGCGCGTGGACAACATGCCCGGAATGCCGCCTTATATCCCGGTACCGTATGTGGACCGGATGGACCTCGCGTACGCCGCGGCCGACATGATGCTCTGCCGCGCGGGCGCGATGACCGTCGCCGAACTCTCCGCCGTCGGACTGCCGGCCGCCTATGTACCGCTGCCGATCGGCAACGGTGAACAGCGGCTCAACGCCCAGCCGGTGGTGAAGGCCGGCGGTGGACTGCTGGTCGACGACGCCGAACTGACCCCCGAGTGGGTCCAGAGCCATGTGCTCCCGGTGCTCGCCGATCCGCACCGGCTGTACGAGATGTCCCGCGCGGCCTCCGAGTTCGGCCGTCGGGACGCTGATGATCTGCTCGTAGGAATGGTGTACGAGGCGATCGCCGCACGCCGCCAGGCGTAGCGGCGCAGGGAGGCAGGGGAGCGTGGCCGGACCGACGACCGCCGAGCGTGGCGCCCGACCGCGGTCGGAGTCCGGCCGCCCCGATGAGGGGCCGCCGGGCCGCCGGTTCGGGCTCCCCCGCCTCCGTTTCTCCTCCCGTGTGTTGATCGTTTTCTTCGCCGCGGCCCTGCTGGTCGCGGGCGGCGTCTGGGCGCTGTACGGCTCCTCGTGGCTGCGGATCGAGAAGGTGAACACCTCGGGCACCGACGCGCTCACCCACGCCGAGGTCGTGGCCGCCGCCGCCGTGCCGGTCGGGGCTCCGCTGATTTCCGTCGACACGGACGGGATTGAGGCGCGGCTCCGTCAGAAGCTGCCGCGTATCGACTCGGTCGAGGCGGTCCGTTCATGGCCGAACGGCATCGGGCTGAAAGTGATCGAGCGAAAGCCCGCGTTGCTTCTCAAAAATGGAGCAAAGTTCATCGAAGTGGACGCCGAGGGTGTGCGTTTCGCCACGGTCGAGAAGGCGCCCAAGGATGTCCCCCTCCTTGAATTGGCGGTGGACCGGTCAGCCGCGACGCGACGCTTCGGAACAGAACGGCTCACGCGTGAAGCGGTACGGGTCCACGCCGAACTGCCGGCGAAAGCGGCCAGGGACATCAGGGTCGTACGCGTCCGTTCGTACGACTCGATCTCCCTGGAGCTGACCGGCGGCCGTACGGTGATGTGGGGAAGCGGAGAGGACGGTACGGCCAAGGCGCGTGCGCTCACCGCTCTCATGAAAGCGGTCCCCACGGCGGGGCACTTCGATGTGAGCGCACCCACCGCGCCTGCGGCGTCAGGGAGTTGACGCGCATATGTGCTGGCCAGCACCCTGGTTGGTCAGCGCTATGGGTGATCACATAGGGTGAAAAGAAAAACGGGAGGTTCGGCGTGTTCGTTGAACGTGCGCCACTTGTCGACTTAGTGTCCTGTTCGGAAGAGTCCAAGAAGCGGACACACTGGTAACCCTGAACTTCAACGTGAGGGTTTGGGTCGGCGTTTCGGACCGTCCCATCGGCATCAGTCGTCGCGGCGCCACATCAGCGAAGCGACGACACGTAACTCGAGGCGAGAGGCCTTCGACGTGGCAGCACCGCAGAACTACCTCGCAGTCATCAAGGTCATCGGTGTCGGCGGCGGTGGTGTCAATGCCATCAACCGAATGATCGAGGTCGGCCTCAAGGGCGTCGAGTTCATCGCGATCAACACCGACGCACAAGCCCTGTTGATGAGCGACGCCGACGTCAAGCTCGACGTCGGCCGTGAACTCACCCGCGGCCTCGGCGCCGGAGCGAACCCGGCAGTCGGCCGCAAGGCGGCAGAGGACCACCGCGAGGAGATCGAGGAGGTCCTCAAGGGGGCCGACATGGTCTTCGTCACCGCCGGCGAGGGCGGCGGCACCGGCACCGGCGGCGCGCCCGTCGTCGCCAATATCGCCCGCTCGCTGGGCGCCCTCACGATCGGTGTGGTCACCCGCCCGTTCACCTTCGAGGGCCGCCGTCGCGCGAACCAGGCGGAGGACGGCATCGCCGAACTCCGCGAAGAGGTCGACACCCTCATCGTCATCCCCAACGACCGGCTGCTGTCCATCTCGGACCGCCAGGTCAGTGTCCTCGACGCGTTCAAGTCCGCGGACCAGGTGCTGCTGTCGGGTGTCCAGGGCATCACCGACCTCATCACCACCCCCGGCCTGATCAACCTCGACTTCGCCGACGTCAAGTCCGTGATGTCCGAGGCGGGCTCCGCGCTCATGGGTATCGGCTCGGCCCGCGGCGACGACCGCGCGGTGGCCGCCGCCGAGATGGCGATCTCCTCGCCGCTCCTCGAAGCGTCCATCGACGGCGCCCGCGGTGTCCTGCTCTCCATCTCCGGCGGCAGCGACCTCGGTCTCTTCGAGATCAACGAGGCGGCGCAGCTGGTCAGTGAGGCGGCCCACCCGGAGGCCAACATCATCTTCGGCGCCGTCATCGACGACGCCCTGGGCGACGAGGTCCGGGTCACCGTGATCGCGGCCGGCTTCGACGGCGGACAGCCGCCGACCCGGCGCGAGACCGTACTCGGCGCGGGCTCCACGAAGCGCGACGAACAGCCGGCGCCCTCCCGGTCCTCGGACTCCGGCCGCTCCGGCGGACTGGGCACCGTACCGCCGCGCGAGGACGGCCCGGTCAAGCCCGAGCCCATTCCGACGGTCAACGAGAAGCCGCTCTCCCCGGTGAACCCGCCGCAGGTTCCCCCGGCCCGTCCTTACCAGGACAGCCAGGCCGAGGAGCTGGACGTCCCGGACTTCTTGAAGTGATACGACAGCACGAAACACGGAGCGGCGCGCACTTCGCCTTCACCGACAGGTGGGGCGGGGTGAGCGCCGCTCCGTATGATCAGCTCAATCTCGGCGGCGCGGTCGGCGACGACCCCGGAGCCGTACGCGCCAACCGCGAACTCGCCGCGAAGTCCCTGGCGCTCGACCCCGCGCGGGTCGTCTGGATGAATCAGGTGCACGGCCGCGAAGTGGCCGTGGTCGAAGGCCCCTGGGCGAGCGCGGACATTCCGGCCGTCGACGCGATCGTCACTCAGCGGCACGGACTGGCACTCGCCGTACTCACCGCGGACTGCGTTCCGCTGCTGCTGGCCGACCCGGTCGCCGGGATCGTGGCCGCCGCCCATGCCGGCCGGCCCGGTCTGGTCGCGGGGATCGTACCGGCCGCCGTCGAGGCGATGATCACACTCGGCGCCGAACCGTCCCGGATCACCGCCCGTACCGGACCGGCGGTCTGCGGTCGCTGCTACGAGGTCCCCGAGCGGATGCGCGACGAGGTCGCCGCCGTCGTACCGGAGGCGCACGCCGAGACCAGTTGGTCCACCCCGGCCGTGGATGTCGTCGCCGGGGTCCACGCCCAGCTCGACGCGCTCGGGGTCCGGGACCGGCAGCGCTCGGCGGTCTGCACACTGGAGTCGGACGACCACTATTCGTACCGCCGCGACCGCACCACCGGACGGCTCGCCGGCTATGTCTGGCTGGACTGATAAGCACATGAAGGATCGGAAGACCGAACTCGCCGAGAATCTGGCGATGGTGGAGGAACGTATCTCCTCCGCCTGCGCCGCCGCCGGGCGTCCGCGGGAGGACGTGACCCTGATCGTGGTCACCAAGACCTACCCCGCGAGCGATGTCCGGCTGCTCCATGAACTCGGCGTACGGCACGTCGCCGAGAACCGGGATCAGGATGCCGCCCCCAAGGCCGCTGCCTGTGCGGATTTGTCGCTGACCTGGCACTTTGTTGGTCAATTGCAGACGAACAAAGCCCGTTCCGTAGCCAGTTACGCCGAAGTCGTGCAGTCTGTCGACCGGATCAAGCTGGTTTCCGCGCTCTCCGCCGCCGCGGTGCGCGCGGAGCGTGAGCTGATCTGTCTGATTCAGGTCGCCCTCGACGCCGAGTCCGGCGAACGCGGTGAGCGGGGTGGCACGGCACCCGACGGAATTGAGGAGTTGGCCACAGCGGTGGCCGGTGCACCAGGACTGCGGCTCGGCGGTCTGATGACCGTGGCGCCGCTCGCCGGACCGTACGCGGGACGGCAACAAGCGGCGTTCGGGCGGCTGCTGGAATTCTCATCCCGCCTGCGCGTGGACCATCCGGCTGCGAACATGGTCTCAGCAGGGATGAGTGCGGACCTTGAGGACGCCGTGAAGGCCGGTGCGACACATGTACGCGTCGGTACGGCGGTACTCGGAGTCCGACCCAGCCTCGGGTAACGTCGCGAAGCAAGTCGGACCACAGCAGAAAATATGGTCATTTCGCCAAAAAGCGGACAGACCTAGTGGATCGCGGGCACTTGGTGACGAGGCCGATCCACCACAGAGCGGAGGACTCAGAGCATGGCCGGCGCGATGCGCAAGATGGCGGTCTACCTCGGCCTCGTGGAGGACGATGGGTACGACGGCCGGGGCTTCGACCCCGACGATGATTTCGAACCCGAGCCGGAACCCGAACGGGATCACCGGCGTCACCAGCCCGTGCGTCAGCAGGAGCGGGAAGAGCCGGTGCGGGTGCCCGCGCCGCCCGCGCAGCGCGAGCGCGAGCCGGTGTCGCTAGCGGCAGAAAGCGGACGTCCCGCCCGAATCGCCCCCGTGGCGTCCATCACACCTGAACGTCCGAGCCTGGAGAAGAACGCACCGGTGATCATGCCCAAGGTTGTGTCCGAGCGGGAGCCCTACCGCATCACCACACTGCACCCGAGGACCTACAACGAGGCCCGTACTATCGGGGAACACTTCCGTGAGGGCACCCCGGTGATCATGAATCTGACCGAGATGGACGACACCGATGCGAAGCGACTTGTCGACTTTGCCGCGGGACTTGTCTTCGGTCTCCATGGCAGCATTGAGCGAGTGACCCAGAAGGTGTTCCTGCTGTCTCCTGCTAACGTCGATGTCACGGCGGAGGACAAGGCCCGCATCGCAGAGGGCGGGTTCTTCAACCAGAGCTAGGAAGCAGCACCGGGAACGACCCGGTCGAACGGCGGGAAAGACCCGGCGGACGGCCGGACCAGAGTGAGCCAGGGGAGAGGGAAGCAGCGGGATGGGCGTCGCACTACAGGTGGTTTACATCGCGCTGATGTGCTTCCTCATCGTGCTTATTTTCCGGTTGGTCATGGACTACGTCTTCCAGTTCGCCCGCTCATGGCAGCCCGGCAAGGCGATGGTGGTCGTTCTGGAGGCCACCTACACTGTCACGGATCCACCGCTCAAGCTTCTGCGGCGGTTCATCCCGCCGTTGCGTCTCGGGGGCGTGGCACTCGACCTGTCCTTCTTCGTTCTGATGATCATCGTTTACATCCTGATCACGCTTGTGAGCAACCTGGCGAGGGGATTGTGAACGATACGGTCTTGCCGACTGCCGACGACTACGTAGAGGTGAAGTAGAGATGCCGTTGACCCCTGAGGACGTGCGGAACAAGCAGTTCACGACCGTCCGCCTCCGAGAAGGCTACGACGAGGACGAGGTCGATGCCTTTCTCGACGAGGTCGAGGCGGAACTGACCCGCTTGCTCCGCGAGAACGAGGACCTGCGCGCCAAGCTGGCCGCCGCCACGCGTGCCGCCGCGCAGAATCAACAGCAGCAGGGTATGCGGAAGCCTCCTGAACAGCAGGAACGGCCGGGTGCCCCGGTGCCCGCCGCCATATCCGGACCGCCGCAGCAGCAGCAGCCCCCGCAGATGGGTCCGCCCCAGCTGCCCGGTGGTGCTCCGCAGCTGCCCGCGGGTCCGAGTGGGCACGGTCACGGCCCCGGTCCTGGCGGTCATGACCCGCGGGGCCAGCACGGCCCCGGACCGATGGGTCAGGGCGGTCCCATGCAGCAGGGCGGCCCCATGCAGGGTGGCCCGTTGCAGGGCGGTCCCATGCAGGGCGGTCCGATGGGCCAGGGCGGCCCGATGCAGCAGGGCGGTCCCATGGGTGGACCGATGGGCGGCCCCATGGGCGGCCACGGCCCGCAGATGGGGCAGCCCGGTCAGGGCCCCGGCGGCGACAGCGCCGCGCGGGTCCTCTCGCTCGCCCAGCAGACCGCCGACCAGGCGATCGCCGAGGCGCGCTCCGAGGCCAACAAGATCGTCGGCGAGGCGCGCAGCCGTGCCGAGGGTCTTGAGCGGGACGCACGCGCCAAGGCGGACGCGCTGGAGCGGGACGCGCAGGAGAAGCACCGCGTGGCGATGGGCTCCCTGGAGTCCGCGCGCGCGACGCTGGAGCGCAAGGTCGAGGACCTGCGCGGCTTCGAGCGCGAGTACCGTACGCGGCTGAAGTCCTACCTGGAGAGCCAGCTGCGCCAACTGGAGACCCAGGCCGACGACTCGCTGGCCCCGCCGAGGACCCCGGCGACCGCGTCGCTGCCGCCGTCGCCGTCCATGGCCCCGGCCGGTGCGGGCGCGATGGGACACAGCATGGGTGGCAACCCGTCCATGGGCGGTTCCATGGGCGGCCACACGCCCTCGCCGGGCCCGTCGTACGGCGGTCAGCAGCAGATGTCGCCGGCGATGACCCAGCCGATGGCACCGGTGCGGCCGCAGGCGCCGCAGCCGATGCAGCAGGCGCCGTCGCCGATGCGGGGCTTTCTGATCGACGAGGACGACAACTGAGGGCGGTTTGCGCGTGAGCAGCGCGTAGCCGTCGGCAGGCTGGGGGCTGGGCCCGGGGTTTTTACCTCGGGCCCAGCCCTTTTTGTGGGCGGGGGGTGGGTGTGGGTGCGGTGGCTGGTGCGGGTGCTGGCCGCTGCGCGGGGCTCTCCCCTGACCCGCCCCTTCCCGAAACCGGGGCGCTGCCCCGGACCCCGGTCCCACCGTTCCGGTGGGGCGCGGACAGCGGGCGGGGCCCGCGTCCCGAGTGCGCCGGCTTCGCGGCGCCAGCCCCGGGCCCGTGGGGTGCGGACGGTGGGGCGGGACCCCGCGTCCCGGGTGCGCCAGGTTCGTGGCGCAAGCCCTCCGCGCTCGTGGGGCGCGGCGTTGCGGACGGCAGGGCGAGGTCCGCGTCCTGGGTGCGCCGGCTTCGCGGCGCGAGCTCTCGCGTTCGTGGGGCGCGGCGTTGCGGACGGCAGGGCGGGGTCCGCGTCCTGGGTGCGTCGGCTTCGCGGCGTTGCCGACGGCGGGCGGGATCCCGCGTCCCCGGGTGCGTCGGCTTCGCGGCTGGGGCTTCGGTATCCGGTCGCCGAACGGCCCGGACCGGGGATGCCGGGCCGGGCCGTTCAAGGGGTGCGTCAGATCTTGCGCAGGTGGAACGTGAGGGACAGGCCCTCGTCCGTGAAGGCCGTGCCGTACGCCTCGTCCGCTTCGCCCGTGGCGAAGTCGCCCGCCAGGACCTCCTCGGAGATCAGCGGGGCGTGGGCCGTCAGGGCCTCCGTGGTGGCCGGGGACGACGCCGTCCAGCGGACCGCGATGCGGTCGGCCACGTCGAGGCCGCTGTTCTTGCGGGCCTCCTGGATGAGGCGGATCGCGTCACGGGCCAGGCCCGCGAGGCGCAGTTCCGGGGTGATCTCCAGATCCAGGGCGACCGTCGCGCCGGAGTCAGAGGCGACCGACCAGCCCTCGCGCGGGGTCTCGGTGATGATCACCTCGTCGGGGGCGAGCGAGATCGTCTCGCCGTCCACGGTCACCGTGGCCGTACCGTCGCGCAGGGCGGCGGAGAGGGCCGCCGCGTCCGCTTCGGCGACGGCCTTGGCCACCGCCTGGACGCCCTTGCCGAAGCGCTTGCCCAGCGCGCGGAAGTTCGCCTTGGCCGTGGTGTCGACCAGCGAGCCGCCCACCTCGGCGAGCGTCGCCAGTGAGGAGACGTTCAGCTCCTCGGTGATCTGGGCGCGCAGCTCGGCGGAGAGGTCCTCGAAGCCCGTCGCCGCGATCAGCGCGCGGGACAGCGGTTGGCGGGTCTTCACGCCCGACTCGGCGCGCGTCGCGCGGCCCAGCTCGACCAGCCTGCGCACCAGCGTCATCTGCCGCGAGAGCGCCGGATCGATCGCCGTGAGGTCGGCCTCCGGCCAGCTCGCCAGATGGACCGACTCCTCCGCCTCGGCCGTCACCGGCGCGATCATGTCCTGCCAGACCCGCTCGGTGATGAACGGGGTCAGCGGGGCCAGCAGCCGCGTGACCGTGTCGATCACCTCGTGCAGCGTGCGCAGCGCCGCCTTGTCGGCCCCCCAGAAGCGGCGACGCGAGCGGCGTACGTACCAGTTGGAGAGATCGTCGACGAAGGCCGAGAGCAGCTTGCCGGTGCGCTGGGTGTCGTACGCCTCCATGGCCTGGGTGGTCTGGTCGACCAGCGCGTGCAGCTCGCTCAGCAGCCAGCGGTCGAGCAGCGGGCGGTCCGCCGGCGCCGGATCGGCCTCGCTCGGCGCCCAGTTGGCGGTGCGCGCGTACAGGGCCTGGAAGGCGACCGTGTTCCAGTACGTGAGCAGCGTCTTGCGGACAACCTCCTGGATCGTTCCGTTGCCGACGCGGCGGGCCGCCCACGGGGAGCCGCCGGCCGCCATGAACCAGCGGACCGCGTCCGCGCCGTGCTGGTCCATCAGCGGGATCGGCTGGAGGATATTGCCCAGGTGCTTGGACATCTTGCGGCCGTCCTCGGCGAGGATATGGCCGAGGCAGACCACGTTCTCGTACGACGACTTGTCGAAGACCAGCGTGCCGACGGCCATCAGCGTGTAGAACCAGCCGCGCGTCTGGTCGATCGCCTCCGAGATGAACTGCGCCGGGTAGCGCTTCTCGAAGAGGTCCTTGTTCTTGTACGGGTAGCCCCACTGCGCGAACGGCATCGAACCCGAGTCGTACCAGGCGTCGATGACCTCCGGGACCCGGACGGCCTCCAGTGAACAGCCCTCGGTGGGGCAGCCGAACGTGACCGCGTCGATGAACGGGCGGTGCGGATCCAGCGCCGACTGGTCGGTGCCCGTCAGCTCGCTCAGCTCCGCGCGCGAGCCCACGCACGTCAGATGGTTGTCCTCGCAGCGCCAGATGGGCAGCGGGGTGCCCCAGTAGCGGTTACGGGACAGCGCCCAGTCGACGTTGTTGTTCAGCCAGTCCCCGTACCGGCCGTGCTTGACCGAGTCCGGGAACCAGTTGGTCTTCTCGTTCTCCTCCAGCAGCCGGTCCTTGATGGCCGTCGTACGGATGTACCAGGACGGCTGCGCGTAGTAGAGGAGCGCGGTGTGGCAGCGCCAGCAGTGCGGATAGCTGTGCTCGTAGGGCACATGGCGCAGCAGCAGGCCGCGCTCGCGCAGGTCCTCGGTGAGCGCTTCGTCCGCCTTCTTGAAGAAGACCCCGCCGACCAGCGGGACGTGCTCCTCGAACGTGCCGTCGGGACGGACCGGGTTCACGACCGGAAGGCCGTACGCGCGGCAGACCTTGAGGTCGTCCTCGCCGAAGGCCGGGGACTGGTGGACCAGACCCGTACCGTCCTCGGTCGTGACGTACTCGGCGTTGACGACGTAGTGCGCCTCGGTCCCGTCCGGGAAGTCGATCAGCGTGAAGGGGCGGTCGTATGTCCAGCGCTCCATCTCGCGGCCGGTGAACGACTCGCCGGTGGTCTCCCATCCCTCGCCCAGCGCCTTCTCCAGCAGCGGCCGGGCGACGACGAGCTTCTCCTCGCCGTTCGTCGCGACGACGTACGTCACGTCGGGGTGCGCGGCGACGGCGGTGTTCGAGACCAGGGTCCAGGGGGTGGTCGTCCAGACCAGCAGCGCCGCCTCGCCCGCGAGGGGGCCCGAGGTGAGCGGGAAGCGTACGAAGACGGAGGGGTCGACGACCGTCTCGTACCCCTGCGCCAGCTCATGGTCGGACAGGCCCGTCTGGTCGCGCGGACACCAGGGCGCGACGCGGTAGTCCTGGACCAGCAGGCCCTTGTTGAAGATCTCCTTCAGCGACCACCAGACGGACTCGATGTACTCCGGGTCCATCGTCCGGTACGCGTCGTCCAGATCGACCCAGTACCCCATGCGGGTCGTCAGCTCGGCGAAGGCGTCGGTGTGCCGGGTGACGGACTCGCGGCACTTGGCGTTGAACTCCGCGATGCCGTACGCCTCGATGTCCTTCTTGCCGGTGAAGCCCAGCTCCTTCTCGACGGCCAGCTCCACGGGCAGGCCGTGACAGTCCCAGCCGGCCTTGCGGGCGACGTGGTAGCCGCGCATGGTGCGGAAGCGCGGGAAGACGTCCTTGAAGACACGGGCCTCGATGTGGTGCGCGCCGGGCATGCCGTTGGCGGTGGGCGGGCCCTCGTAGAAGACCCACTCGGGGCGGCCCTCGGACTGTTCGAGGGTCTTGTCGAAGACCTTGCTCTCGCGCCAGAAATCGAGCACGGCGTGCTCCAGCGCGGGCAGGTCGACCTGGGCGGGCACCTGGCGGTACTGGGGCGGGGTCACTGGTGTCATGGGGCGCTTCCTCCGGCGGAACTGCGGCATCTCCGTCGGAGGGACGAGAGCACTGCTCCCGCGGTACCACCCTCCTTGGCCCCGGGCGTGCGCCGCCCGCGGCCCCCTCATTGGGGTCGCGCTGCCGGTTCTACTCGCTCCGGTGGGACCGGGGCTTTCTTCCGGCGGCTCCGGGGTGATGCTTCACCTCGCGCTCTGCCCCCGGGCTCTCACCGTCCCCGGGTCGCTCATGGCCGCGTACGACGCTACTCGTCCCCATCCACGCCTTTCGCTGGCCCCAGTGTACGGGGCGGGGCGGGACGCGGCCGACCGGATTTCGCGGGGAGCGCCGTACGGCCGAGCGTATGACCCGAATGGTTATACCGGCCCCGGAGGGCTCGGCCGCGGCACCTCGGCGGATTACCGGGCGGCGAGCTGGGCACAACGGATGCAGGCTGGTCTTGTCGCAGACGTGGGGAGGGTCGATCCGGCGGCGTGCCCCGTTGCCGCGGGGCTGGGGTCGATTTATCGTCCCAGCACGATTCGCGAGCAAGATCACCCTATGTGAAGGGGCCGCGGCCATGGTGGCGAAGAAGACCGCCGCGAAGAAGACGACCGCGGCGAAACCGGCGACCGAGAGCGCGGCCAGGACCACGGCGAAGGCCACAGCGAAGTCGGCGGCGAAGAAGACACCGGCCAAGAAGGCGGCGGCCAAGAAGGCACCGGCGAAGAAGTCCGCGGCGAAGAAGGCGACCAAGAAGGCACCGGCGAAGAAGACGGCCGCGAGGAAGTCCGCGGCCAAGAAGGCGCCGCCCGGCCGGGCGGGCGCCGACGAGACCGCGAAGAAGGCCGCGCCCGCGGCCGAGGGGGCGGCCCAGGCCGCGGAACAGACGGGAGCCAGCACGGTGGGAGCGAAGAAGACCGCGGACGGCGGGGGCACGGCGGCCGGCCGGCGTGGATCGGGGGCCGCGACGGCGCTCCCCACCGCGCGCGCCGCCGCCACACCCCCGCAGGAGCTGGCCGTACGGCCGGGCGAGGATCCCTGGACGCCGGAGGAGGTCGCGGCGGCCCGTGCCGTGCTGGAGAGCGAGGCGGCCAGACTGCGCGCCGAGATCACCTCGTCCGAGACCGCGCTGGCCGGGCTGATGCGGGACTCCGGGGACGGCGCCGGTGACGACGACGCGGACACCGGCACGAAGAACATCACGCGGGAGCACGAGATGTCGCTCGCCGCCAACGCCCGCGAGATGCTGGAGCAGACCGAGCGCGCGCTCCAGCGGCTCGACGCCGGTACGTACGGGCTCTGCGAGATCTGCGGAAAGCCGATCGGCAAGGCAAGGATGCAGGCGTTCCCCCGGGCCACACTCTGTGTGGAGGACAAGCAGAAACAGGAACGTCGAGGCTGAACGCGTACGCGTGTGCCGTACGCTCGTCCTCAGTCAGGTACCTAGAGGGTTGAGGAACTTACGTGGCAGAGGCGGAGCGCAGCATCGGTACGCCGGAGGTTGACGACGAGGCCGCGGCTGCCGCCGAGCGGCCCAGAGGGAAGCGCAGGATCGCCGCCCTCTTCGCCGTCGCCCTGGTGGCTTATCTGCTGGACCTCGGCAGCAAGATGCTCGTGGTGGCCAAGCTGGAGCACCACGAGCCGATCGAGGTGATCGGCGATCTGCTGAAGTTCGAGGCGATCAGGAACCCGGGTGCGGCCTTCGGTATCGGCGAGGCGTTCACGGTGATCTTCACGTGTATCGCGACGGCCGTGATCGTGGTGATCGCGCGGCTGGCCCGCAAGCTCTACAGCCTGCCCTGGGCGATCGCGCTGGGGCTGCTGCTCGGTGGCGCGCTGGGCAATCTCACCGACCGGATCTTCCGTGCACCGGGTGTCTTCCAGGGCGCCGTGGTCGACTTCATCGCGCCCGCGCACTTCGCGGTCTTCAACCTCGCCGACTCGGCGATCGTCTGCGGTGGCATCCTCATCGTGCTGCTGTCGTTCCGGGGCCTCGACCCCGACGGGACCGTTCACAAGGACTGAGGGTCCCCGGGCGCGCGGTCCGGTGCCCTGTCACCACAAGGCATACTCGACAGGTGAGCTTTCCCGAGATCAGAACGCTGCCCGTGCCCGATGGCCTGGAGGGCGAGCGCGTCGACGCCGCCATCGCCCGTATGTTCGGGTTCTCCCGTACGAAGGCGGCCGAGCTGGCCGCCTCCGGGAAGGTGCAGGTCGACGGCTCCGTCGTCGGGAAGTCCGAGCGTGTGAACGGCGGGGCGTGGCTGGAGGTCGAGATGCCGGGGGCCGCCGTCCCCGTACAGATCGTGGCCGAGCCCGTCGAGGGCATGGAGATCGTGCACGACGACGACGACATCGTGGTGATCGTCAAGCCGGTCGGTGTGGCCGCGCACCCCAGCCCGGGCTGGAGCGGTACGACCGTCATCGGCGGTCTGGCCGCCGCCGGCTACCGCATCTCCACCTCGGGGGCGGCCGAGCGGCAGGGCATCGTGCACCGGCTGGACGTCGGTACCTCAGGGCTGATGGTGGTGGCCAAGTCGGAGCGCGCGTACACCCTGCTCAAGGCGCAGTTCAAGGAGCGGGTCGTCGACAAGCGCTATCACGCGCTGGTGCAGGGCCACCCGGACCCGATGAGCGGCACCATCGACGCCCCCATCGGCCGCCATCCGAACCACGACTACAAGTGGGCGGTCACCGCGGAGGGCAAGCCGTCGGTGACGCACTACGACCTGATCGAGGCGTTCCGGTCGGCCTCGCTGCTGGACATCAAGCTGGAGACGGGCCGTACGCACCAGATCCGGGTGCATATGTCCGCCCACCGCCATCCGTGCGTGGGCGATCTGACCTATGGCGCCGATCCGACGCTGGCCAAGCGGCTGGGGCTGACCCGGCAGTGGCTGCACGCCGTACGGCTCGGCTTCGAGCACCCGTCGGACGGCCGGTGGGTGGAGTACTCCAGCGGCTACCCCGACGATCTCCAGGGCGCGCTGGACAAGGTCAGGGCGGAGAGCAACGGATGACCCCGGGCGGTGACGGTTCCGGATTCCTGGTGCGGATCGCGACCGGACCGGCGGACATCGAGGCGTGCTTCGCGGTCCGCAAGGAGGTCTTCGTCGTCGAGCAGCGGGTCGCCGAGGACATCGAGTACGACGGCCGTGACGGGCGGGCGCTCCAGTTGCTCGCCCTCCACGAGGACGGGACGCCGCTGGGTACCGCGCGGCTGCTGTACGGGCCCGAGGCCGCCGACCGTACCGGCGGGGACCCGGCCGTCGGCTCGCTGGGACGGCTGGCGGTCGTCGCGTCGGCCCGTGGACTCGGTATCGGCGTGGCGCTGGTACGGGCCGTCGAGGAAGCGGCCCGCGAGCGCGGCCTCACGGTGGTGGACCTGCACGCGCAGTCACACGCGCTGGGCTTCTATGAGCGGCTGGGATACACGGCGTACGGCCCCGAGTTCCAGGACGCGGGCATCGCGCACCGGTCGATGCGCCGGACGCTCTCGTAGCGGGCAGGGCCCCTCCGTAGCGTCTTCCGGCCACCCCCTGGGGAGATTCGGACAGACTGCGTGACAGGGTGGAGCCCCTGATCACCGATGTCTGCCGTAAGGCTTTCGATCACCGGAGGGCCCACCGTGGACCAGTTGGCGCTGCTGCTCGTGCTGTTGCTGGGGGCGGTGGTCACGGTGCCGCTCGGGGAGCGGCTGGGGCTGCCCTCGCCGGTGCTGATGACCCTGGTGGGGATCGTCCTGGCGCTGCTGCCGTTCGTACCGAATGTGCATGTGCCGCCGGATTTCATCCTTCCGCTTCTCTTGCCGCCTCTGCTGTACGCCGCCGTGCAGCGCACCTCCTGGCGGCAGTTCACCGCGAATGTGCGCCCTATCCTGCTGCTCGCGGTCGCCCTGGTCTTCGTGACGACGGCGGCCGTCGCGGTGGTGGCCAACTCCATCGTGCCCGGACTGCCGATCGCCGCCGCGGTCGCGCTCGGGGCGCTCGTCGCGCCGCCCGACCCGGTGGCCGCGACCGCCGTCGCGGGCTCCCTCGGACTGCCCCGGCGGCTGGTCTCGATCCTGGAGGGCGAGGGCCTCTTCAACGATGTCACCGCGATCGTGCTCTACCACGCGGCGATCGCCGCGGTCGTCAGCGGAACGTTCTCCTGGCCGGGCGCGGTCGGTTCCCTCGTCCTGTCGGCGGTGGTGGCCGTGGCGGTGGGGCTCGTCCTCGGCTGGATCTCCAACAAGCTGATGTCGGTGCTCGGAGATGCGACGCTGCAGATCGGGCTCTCGCTGCTGGTGCCGTTCGTCAGCTATGTGCTGGCGGAGGAGCTGCATGGCTCGGGTGTGCTCGCCGTCCTGACCACCGCGCTCTTCCTGGCCACGCACACGGCGGACGCCGACGACGTGATGGGGCGGCTGGCCGGCAACTCCTTCTGGCAGATCGTCGACACCCTGGTGACCGGGGTCGCCTTCGGGCTGATCGGCCTGGAGCTCCACAACGCCTTCGGCGCGGCCGGCGGCCACGCGTACGAGATGCTCGGCTGGGGCGGGGCGGTCATCGGGGTCGTCGTGTTCGTACGGCTGCTGTGGCTGCTTCCCGCGACCTGGCTGGCCAAGCGGATGCACAAGCTCCGCGACTACGACGAGGAGATCCCGACCAGCTGGCGCGAGACCGTGATCATGTGGTGGGCCGGGATGCGCGGGGTGGCCTCGGTCGCCCTGGCGCTGGCGATCCCGCTGAAGACCGACAGCGGCGAGCCGTTCCCCGGCCGCGAGGAGATCATCTTCATCGCGTTCGCGGTCATCATGGCGACGCTGGTCATCCAAGGGCTGACCCTGCCCTGGCTGGTGCGGAGGCTCGGCGTACGGGCGGACGCGAACGCGGAACGCGAGCTGGAACACTCGCTCGCGATCCGCGCCGCGAAGGCGGCCAAGCGCCGGCTCAGGGAAATCGAGGACGTCGAGGACCTGCCGGAGGAGGTCAGCGAACGGCTCCAGCGGGGCGCCGGTGACATCGGTGTGCGGATCAGCCCCGATCTGATCGACGACGAGCGGCGTGAGTGGTTCACCAAGCGGGTGGAGCGCGTGAAGACCGTCCAGCGCATCCAGCGCGAGATGATGTCGGCGGCCCGCCATGAGGTGCTGTCGGCCCGTAACGAGCCGGGCTCCGACCCCGAGATCGTGGACCGAGTCCTGCGCCACCTGGATGTGCGCAGCATGCGCTGAGCCGGGCGTGCCGAGCCGGGGGCGGGCTCTCAGCCCCGGCCTGTGCGGGGACGGTCGGTGTCGTCGGTGTTCTCGGTGTTCTCGGTGTCCTCGCGGTCCCGCCGCTCGCCGGTCTCGCGCTCGGTCCGCTCCGTGGGCAGCGGGCTCCGGCCGCGCGGGAGAAGTCCATGGGCGAGATCCGTCGAGATCCTGGGCAGCGCGTACGGATGGTTCTCCACCAGCCAGCCGATCAGCTCCTCCCGTACCGCGCAGCGCACCGTCCAGATGTCGTCCGCGTCCTTGGCCGTGACCACGGCGCGTACCTCCATCGTGGTCGTGGCGGTGTCGGTGACCGCCAGATTCCAGGCCCTGCCGTCCCAGGCCGGGCAGGCCAGCAGGATCTCGTGGAGCTTCTCGCGCATCGGCCCCATCGGCGCCGAGTGATCCAGCTGGAAGAAGACGGTGCCGGTCATCTGGACCCCGCCGCGCGACCAGTTCTCGAAGGGCTTGCTGGTGAAGTACGACACCGGCATCGTGATGCGCCGCTCGTCCCAGGTCCTCACGGCGAGGAAGGTGAGCGTGACCTCCTCGACCACGCCCCACTCGCCGTCCACCACCACCGTGTCGCCGATCCGCACCATGTCCCCGAACGCGATCTGGAAGCCCGCGAAGAGATTGCCGAGCGTGGACTGCGCGGCCACACCGGCGACGATGCCGATGATGCCCGCGGAGGCCAGGATCGAGGTGCCGACGGCCCGCATATCGGGGAAGGTGAGCAGGATCGCCGCCACCGCGACCACCACGACGACCGCCGTCACGATCCGCATGATCAACGTCACCTGCGTACGGACCCGCCGGACCCGGGCAGCGTCCCGGGTCGAGGCCGCGTAGCGCGCGTACGTGGACTCCACCGCCGCCGACACGATCCGTACCACCAGCCAGGCACCGGCGCCGATGAGCACCAGCGAGAGCGCCCGGCCGATCCCGTCGTGATGGCTCTCGATGACCGGCCACCGGGTCTCCCGGAACGTGCCGCGCAGCAGGGCCGTGAGTACGACCACCTGGAGCGGCAGCCGGCAGCGCCGCAGCAGCCCCCACAGCGGGGTCTCGGAGTGCCGGGCGTCCGCGCGGCGCAGCACCAGATCGACGATCCAGCCGAGCGCGAGCGTCAGCAGCACCGAGCCGCCGAGTACGAGAAGTGGGCGCAGTACGTTCTCCATGGCTCCCTCGTCGGGTTCGGATACGGGCTGGCAGGATGGCCTGATGGACATCATCCTCTTCCATTCCGTCCACGGTCTGCGCCCTGCCGTGCACGCCGCCGCGGACCGGCTGCGTGCCGCCGGGCACCAGGTGCGCGTGCCCGACCTCTTCGAGGGCCAAACCGCGACCACCGTGGAGGAGGGCAGGGCCCTGAAGGACAAGATCGGCAAGGACGAACTGCTGCGCCGCGCGGTGCTGGCCGCCGCGCCGTATTCGGAACGCGGTCTGGTGTACGCGGGGTTCTCGCTCGGCGGCTCGATCGCGCAGACGCTGGCGCTCGGCGACACCAAGGCGCGCGGGCTGCTGCTGATGCACGGTACGTCCGACATCGCGGAGAACGCGTCCGTGGACGATCTGCCCGTACAACTGCATGTCGCGGACCCGGACCCGTTCGAGCCGCACGACTGGCTGACCGCCTGGTATCTGAGGATGCGGCAGGCCGGGGCCGATGTGGAGATCTACCGCTACCCGGGGGCAGGGCATCTCTACACCGACCCCGATCTGCCGGACTACGACGAGTCGGCCGCCGAGGAGACCTGGCGGACCGGGCTCGCCTTCATCGACTCGCTCTGAGGCCCGCGCGCCGGGCCGGGGGGCGCCGAGGCGCGCGTGGCCGTGCGGCACACGCGGCGGTCAGCGCCGGTCGGCGCCGGTCAGCGGACGGGCTGATCGGCCCGTTCCACCCGCTGTGAGCCCGACGCGGTGCGGTACGAGCGGGCCCAGGCGGTGGTCGCGGCGGGATCGGTCCGGTCGGAGATCGTGTAGTAGTCCATCTGCGTCCGCTCGGTGGTGACATCGAGCACGCCATAGCCGTGGTGGTCCATGTCCACCCACTTCACATGGCGGTTGGCGGCCCTGACCGCGGCCGACGCGATCACCGAGAGCGTCCCGGCCGGCACTTGCAGCAGGTCGTCGAGGTTGTCGGAGGTGACCGACGTGACCACGAACTCCGTGGCGGCGGAGCGGGAGAACGGATAGGTGGCCGCCGTGACCGGCACATCGTTGGCCCACGCCATATGGATGTCACCGGTCAGGAAGACCGTGTTCTCGATCCCGCGCCCGGTCAGATGCGCGAGCAACTCCTTGCGGTCGTCCGTATAGCCGTCCCACTGGTCGACATTGACGGCGAGGCCCTCCTTGGGCAGGCCGAGCAACTCGGCTATCGGGCCCAGCAGATGGGCGGGCAGCGAGCCGAAGGCGACCGGCGAGATCATCACCGATGTGCCGACCAGCTTCCAGGCGGCGTCCGATCCCGCCAGCCCCGCCTTCAGCCAGTCGAGCTGGGCGCGGCCGGTGATCGTACGGTCCGGATCGTCCACCGCGCCGTCGCCGATCGTCGTCTGCTGGGAGCGGAACGACCGCAGATCCAGCAGATGGAGGTCGGCGAGCGCGCCGAAGCGCAGCCTGCGGTAGACGGTTCCCTCGGTGGAGGCGCGGACGGGCATCCACTCGAAGTACGCCTGCCTGGCGGCCGCCGCCCGGTCGGCCCAGGTGCCCTCCGTGCCGGGCGTATGGTTCTGCGCGCCGCCCGACCAGGCGTCATTGGCGAACTCGTGGTCGTCCCAGATGGCGATCACGGGGTGGGCGGCGTGCAGCGCCCGCAGGTCGGCATCGGACTTGTAGCGGCCGTGGCGCGCGCGGTAGTCGGCGAGGCTGATGATCTCGTGCGTCGGTTCGTGCTGCCGTACGACACCATCCGTCCCCGGGAAGCCGCCGGTCGCGTACTCGTAGAGGTAGTCGCCGAGATGGAGGACGGCGTCGAGGTCGGCGCGGGCGGCCAGATGCCGGTACGCGGAGAAGTAGCCGGCCTCCCAGTTGGCACAGGAGACCACGCCGAAGCGCACACCGGGAGTGGCGGCGTCGGGCGCGGACGTCGTGCGCGTACGGCCGGTGGGGGAGACCGTGCCGCCCGCGGTGAACCGGAAGTAGTGGACGGTCGCCCCGCGCAGACCCCTGACATCGACCTTGACCGTGTGGTCCGACGCGGCGCGCGCGGTGGTGGTGCCCCGGGCGACGACGGACGCGAACCGCTGGTCCTCGGCGACCTCCCAGAGCACTTCGGTGTCCGCTCCCTTGCCCGAGCCGGGTACGGCGTCGGGCGAGGGGGTGACACGGGTCCACAGCAGGACACCATCGGGGAGCGGATCGCCGGAGGCGACACCGTGGAGGAAGGCGGGCGCCTCGGCGGCGGTGGCGGTGGCAGTGCCGCCGAGAACGACCGGGGCGGCGAGAGCGGCGGCGGTGGCGGTGGCGGCAGCGGCCTTGACGACCGTGCGGCGACGCGGCGAAGGAGCCGGGAGACTGGTCACGGACGAGCAGATTACTGACCGGTACGGCGACGGGGCAGGCGAATCGGGAAAATTCGCCTGCCCGTCGAACACCGGCTGCCCGGCGGTCACGGTCCGGAGGGTTCCGCCTCCGGGCCGGGGGGCCCGCCTACGGGGTGGGGATCCCGTCTGCGGGGCCGGGGGTCCCGTCTCCGGACCGAGGGCCCCTCTCCGGGGCCTCAGCCCTTGAGGGCCTTGGTGACCGCCGCGTTGAACTCCGCCACCGTCATGGGCGGGTTCTCGGTGCCCTCGGTGGTGAGCTTCTTGCCGTCCAGCTTCAGCGTCGGGGTGCCGCCCACCCCGCTCTTGTCGAAGGCGGCGGACATCTTCATCGCCCAGGCGTCGTACGTACCGTCCGTGACGTCCTTCTGGAACGCCTTGTTGCCCTTGAGCGCGCTCACCGAGTCCGCCACCTGGATCAGATAACTGTCCTTGGCGAACTTGTCGTTGGTCTCCTCGGGGTGGAACTCCGCCGAGTAGAGCGCGGTCTTGTACTGGAGGAACGCCTCGGGGCTCACATTGAGCGCCGCGCCCAGCGCCGACAGGGCGTTCTTCGAGCCGGTGCCGTTGTCGGAGTTGTCGATAAAGGTCGCGCCGACATACTTGATCTTGAACTTGCCGGAGTCGACACCGTTCTGGACGGTCTCGCCGACCGTCTGCTCGAAGGTCGCGCAGACCGGGCAGCGGGAGTCCTCGTACAGCTCCAGCGTGTTCTTGGCGTCGGCCTTGCCGATGACGACGGTCGTACCGTCCGTGCCCTCGGTGTTCTTCGGGGCGACGACGGACGTCTCGTCCTTCATCGCCTCCCAGTGCGAGGGCTTGTTGGCCTGAACGACGGCGAAGCCCACGCCGCCGGCTATCGCGAGGACCACGACGGCCGAGCCGAGGACGACGAACTGCCGGCGGACCTTGTCCTTCCGCGCCTGGCGCTCGCGCTCCTCGCGCAGTCGCTCGCGGGCTGCCGCCTTGTTGGCCTTGTTGTTGCGTGCGCTCATGATGAATTCACTCCGTGTGATGACATGACTACTACGGGGGGACGGGCGCGGGCTCAGACAGCGCTGAGCGCGAGGCGCGGTGGCCCCCGCCGTCCTACGGAGTGCACGAGAAGGCGGGTACGGGACGGCCGCGGGCGGTCCGCCGGGCGCGGCCCGCGCCGTACGGTCCCACGGACCGTGCCCGCCGCCGCGACGGCGATCAGCAGCGGGCGGAAGGCGCGGACGCCCGCGGCCCTGACCAGCCGGGACAGCGCGGACTCGCCGTGCCGCAGCCAGTACGCGGCGAGCAGCCCGATCGAGACATGGGCGGCAAGCAGCAGCCAGGGCAGAGCCGGGTCGGGGGAGTTCAGCAGCGTGGCCGCGGCGCCCTCGGGGGAGACCACACCGGGCAGCTGAGTACCGAAGACGCCCCCGCACAGGGCATCGAAGCCGACCGAGCGCAGCGACCCCGCGACGGGGCCGCCGGCCGGTCCGTAACAGGCGTGCTGACCGCTGGTGAAGACGGTGTCCGCGGCCAGTTCGAGCGGGACCAGCAGGGCCGCGATCCGCCAGAAGCCCCGCTCGCGGCCCGCCGCCGCGTAGGCGACCAGGAACACCACGACGCTGAGCACGGCGACGACCGTCAGGGGCAGCGGGGCCTGCGACAGCAGCACATGCGAGCCCGCGGACAGCGTCACGACCAGTGCCGTGAACAGTGCTGCCCGCGCCGCCCTGAGCCGCGTCCCCGATATGTCCATTGTCGCCGAGTGTGCCATGCGTCCCTGTAAGCGGTCCTTAAGGATCCGTCCGGGGGCCGGGGCTCAGCCCAGCCTGCCGTTGCGGAACAGGTCGACGAAGATCTGGTGGTCGGCCCTGGCCCGGGCACCGTACGTGTGCGCGAAGTCCACCAGCAGCGCGCCGAAGCCCTCCTCGTCGGCCGCGATCGCCGCGTCGATGGAGCGCTCCGTGGAGAACGGCACCAGTGAGTGGCCGCTCTCGTTGTCCGCCGCCGCGTGCATCGTGGCCGTCGCGCGGCCGAGGTCGGCGACGACCGCCGCGATCTCCTCGGGGTCGTCCAGATCCGACCAGTCAAGATCCACGGCGTACGGCGAGACCTCCGCCACCAGCTGTCCCGTACCGGCCAGCTCGGTCCAGCCCAGCCACGGGTCGGCGTGGGCCTGGAGCGCCCGCTGCGAGATCACCGTGCGGTGGCCCTCGTGCTGGAAGTACTCCCGTACGGCCCGGTCGGTGATGTGCCGGGAGACCGCCGGGGTCTGCGCCTGCTTCATATAGATCACGACGTCGTTCTCCAGGGCGTCGCTGTTGCCCTCCAGCAGGATGTTGTACGAGGGCAGCCCGGCGGAGCCGATGCCGATGCCGCGCCGCCCGACGACGTCCTTCACGCGGTACGAGTCGGGGCGGGCCAGGCTGGACTCGGGGAGGGTCTCCAGATAGCCGTCGAAGGCCGCGAGGATCTTGTAGCGGGTGGCGGCGTCCAGCTCGATGGAGCCACCGCCCGGCGCGAAGCGGCGCTCGTACTCCCTGATCTCGGTCATCGAGTCGAGCAGCCCGAAGCGGGTCAGCGAGCGGGCCGAGCGCAGGGCGGCGAGCAGCGGGCCCTGCGCCGTGTCCAGGGTGAAGGGCGGGACCTCGTCGTTCTTGGCGCCGGTGGCCAGCGCGTGGATCCGCTCGCGGTAGGCGCCCGCGTAGATCTCCACCAGTTCGGTGATCTGCCCGTCACTGAGTGCCTTGGTGTAGCCGATCAGGGCGAGGGAGGCGGCGAAGCGCTTCAGGTCCCAGGTGAAGGGGCCGACGTACGCCTCGTCGAAGTCATTGACATTGAAGATCAGCCGGCCGTTGGCGTCCATGTACGTGCCGAAGTTCTCGGCGTGCAGATCGCCGTGGATCCACACCCGGCCCGTGCGCTCGTCGAGGAACGAGCCGGTGGCCGCGCTCGCCCCGCGCTCCCGCTCCAGGTCGTGGTAGAAGAGGCACGCCGTGCCCCGGTAGAAGGCGAACGCGGAGGCCGCCATCTTCCGGAACTTCACCCGGAAAGCGGCGGGATCGGCCGCCAGGAGCTCACCGAACGCGGTGTCGAAAACGGCGAGGATCTCCTCGCCGCGCTGCTCATCAGCTGTTTCAACGGGTCGCGGTACGGACATCGCGGGGTGCCTCCTGGTGCCTGACAGTGGAGTGAGGGGCGTGGCCGCCCCTCGGAGTGGGCAACGCGTGACGCTACTCGCGAGTGCCCGCCGCTGTCAGTCCCGAGACGTAGACTTCGAGGCTGTCCCCCCAGACTGTCCGCAGCGCTGTGGGGCCCGGGGTTCAGCCCTGGAAACAACAGGTTCACTCCTGGAAACCACACCGTGTCGTCCGCTCACTGGAGGCCCTCGCCGTGACCAAGCCGCCGTTCACGCACCTGCATGTCCACACCCAGTACTCGTTGCTGGACGGTGCCGCGCGGCTGGGGGACATGTTCAACGCCTGCAAAGAGATGGGCATGTCCCATATCGCGATGACGGACCATGGCAATCTGCATGGCGCCTACGACTTCTTCCATCAGGCGAAGAAGGCGGGGGTGACGCCGATCATCGGGATCGAGGCGTACGTGGCGCCCGAATCCCGGCGGCTGAAGCGGAAGGTGCAGTGGGGCCAGCCGCACCAGAAGCGGGACGACGTGTCCGGTTCCGGTGGTTACACGCACAAGACGATCTGGGCGGCGAACCGGACCGGGCTGCACAACCTCTTCCGGCTCTCCTCGGACGCGTACAAGGAGGGCTGGCTCCAGAAGTGGCCCCGGATGGACAAGGAGACCATCGCGAAGTGGTCGGAGGGGCTGATCGCCTCGACGGGCTGCCCCTCGGGGGAGCTCCAGACGCGGCTGCGCCTCGGCCAGTTCGACGAGGCGCTGAAGGCGGCCTCCGAGTACCAGGACATCTTCGGCAAGGACCGTTATTTCCTGGAGCTGATGGACCACGGCATCGAGATCGAACGCCGGGTGCGGGACGGGCTGCTGGAGGTCGGCAAGAAGCTGGGCATCCCGCCGCTGGTCACCAACGACTCCCACTACACGTACGCGAACGAGGCCACCGCCCACGACGCGCTGCTCTGCATCCAGACCGGCAAGAACCTCTCCGACCCGGACCGCTTCCGGTTCGACGGCACCGGCTACTACCTCAAGTCGACCGACGAGATGTACGCGGTGGACCTGTCCGACGCCTGGCAGGAGGGATGCGCCAACACCCGCCTGGTCGCCGAGCAGATCGACACCGAGGGCTGGTTCCAGGAGCGGAACCTGATGCCGAAGTTCGAGGTGCCCGAGGGCTTCACCGAAGTCTCCTGGTTCCGCGAGGAGACCATGCGCGGCATGGCCCGCCGCTTCCCGAACGGCATCCCGGAAGACCGCATGCGCCAGGTCGAGTACGAGATGGGCATCATCATCGACATGGGCTTCCCGGGGTACTTCCTCGTGGTCGCCGACTTCATCATGTGGGCGAAGAACAACGGCATCGCGGTCGGCCCCGGCCGTGGCTCCGCCGCCGGTTCGATCGTGTCGTACGCCATGGGCATCACCGACCTCGACCCGATCGAGCACGGCCTGATCTTCGAGCGGTTCCTCAACCCCGAGCGCATCTCCATGCCCGATGTCGACATCGACTTCGACGAGCGCCGGCGCGGTGAGGTCATCCGCTACGTGACCGAGAAGTACGGCGCCGACAAGGTCGCCATGATCGGCACGTACGGCAAGATCAAGGCGAAGAACGCGATCAAGGACTCGGCGCGGGTGCTGGGTTACCCGTACGCGATGGGCGACCGGCTCACGAAAGCGATGCCCGCCGACGTCCTCGGCAAGGGCATCGACCTCAACGGCATCACCGACCCCAAGCACCCCCGCTACGGCGAGGCGGGGGAGATCCGGGGGATGTACGAGAACGAGCCGGATGTGAAGAAGGTCATCGACACCGCGAAGGGTGTGGAGGGCCTGGTCCGGCAGATGGGTGTCCACGCGGCCGGCGTGATCATGTCCAGTGAGACGATCACCGACCACGTCCCCGTCTGGGTCCGGCACACCGACGGTGTGACGATCACGCAGTGGGACTACCCGCAGTGCGAGTCGCTCGGCCTGCTGAAGATGGACTTCCTCGGCCTGCGCAACCTGACCATCATGGACGACGCCGTCAAGATGGTGAAGTCCAACAAGGGCGTCGACCTTGACCTGCTCTCGCTGCCGCTCGATGACCCGAAGACGTACGAACTGCTCTGCCGCGGCGACACGCTCGGTGTCTTCCAGTTCGACGGCGGCCCCATGCGCTCCTTGCTGCGCCAGATGCAGCCCGACAACTTCGAGGACATTTCCGCCGTCTCGGCCCTCTACCGGCCGGGCCCGATGGGCATGAACTCGCACACGAACTACGCGGAGCGCAAGAACGCCCGCCAGGAGATCACCCCGATCCACCCGGAGCTGGAGGAGCCCCTCAAGGAGGTGCTCGGGCTCACCTACGGTCTGATCGTCTACCAGGAGCAGGTACAGAAGGCCGCCCAGATCGTCGCGGGGTACTCGCTCGGCGAGGCCGACATCCTGCGCCGCGTGATGGGCAAGAAGAAGGCCGACGAACTGGCGAAGAACTTCGTCCTCTTCGAGGCGGGCGCCAAGAAGAACGGCTTCTCGGACGAGGCGATCAAGGCGCTGTGGGACGTTCTGGTGCCGTTCGCCGGATACGCGTTCAACAAGGCGCACTCCTCCGCGTACGGACTGGTCACCTACTGGACCGCGTATCTCAAGGCCAACTACCCCGCCGAGTACATGGCGGCGCTCCTGACCTCCGTGAAGGACGACAAGGACAAGTCGGCCGTCTATCTCAATGAGTGCCGGCGCATGGGCATCAAGGTGCTGCCGCCCAATGTGAATGAGTCGCAGTCGAACTTCGCCGCGCAGGGTGACGATGTGATCCTGTTCGGTCTGACGGCGGTCAGGAACGTTGGGCAGAACGTGGTGGATTCGATCATCCGATGCCGTAAGGCGAAGGGGAAGTACGCGACGTTCCCCGACTTCCTCGACAAGGTCGAGGCCGTCGTCTGCAACAAGCGGACCGTCGAGTCGCTGATCAAGGCCGGTGCCTTCGACGAGATGGGCCATACCCGCAAGGGACTGGTCGCCCATCACGAGCCGATGATCGACAACGTGGTGCAGGTCAAGCGCAAGGAGGCCGAGGGGCAGTTCGACCTCTTCGGCGGCATGGGCGAGGAGGAGACCAGCGAGCCCGGCTTCGGACTCGACGTCGAGTTCTCGGATGTCGAGTGGGACAAGTCGTATCTGCTCGCCCAGGAGCGGGAGATGCTCGGGCTGTACGTCTCCGACCACCCGCTCTTCGGCATCGAGCATGTCCTGTCCGACAAGTCCGACGCCGCGATCTCCCAACTGACCGGCGGTGAGCACGCGGACGGCGCGGTGGTCACCATCGGCGGCATCATCTCCGGCCTCCAGCGCAAGATGACCAAGCAGGGCAACGCGTGGGCGATCGCGACGGTCGAGGATCTGGCCGGCTCCATCGAGTGCATGTTCTTCCCCGCGACCTATCAGCTGGTCTCCACCCAACTGGTCGAGGACACCGTCGTCTTCGTCAAGGGCCGGCTCGACAAGCGCGAGGACATCCCCCGCCTCGTCGCCATGGAACTCCAGGTCCCGGACGTGTCGTCGGCGGGCACCGACGCTCCTGTCACCATCACCATCCCGACAGTGAAGCTCACCCCGCCGATGGTCAGCAGGCTCGGTGAGATCCTCAGCCATCACCGGGGCAACTCCGAGGTCAGGATCAAGCTCCAGGGGGCCAGGAAGACCACGGTGCTCCGGCTCGACCGGCACCGCGTGCAGCCCGACCCGGCGCTCTTCGGCGATCTGAAGGTCCTGCTCGGCCCGGCCTGTCTGGCCGGATAGCCGCCTGGCCGGATAGCCGCGCCTCGGTACGACGGACGCGTATGAGGGGCACCCCAGCGCAGGGGGTGCCCCTCATACGGTTGCGGACAGCGGGTGGTGGGGTCAGTTGTGGCCGAAACGCTTCTGCTTGCCCTTGTGGGCTACATCCGTCGGCGTGATCCTCGACTGCACCTGCTCCGACCGGTCCTCCATCGACGAGGACTTCGACTCTTCGGTGCCTCGCTCGGCGTCCGAGCGGGTGTGCTGCGCGTGCTGCTTGTTGCTGCGATCCCGGTTCTTGTTCTTGGCCATGGTGCTGCCTCCTGCCGGGGTTTGGATGCCAGGCCGGGTTCAGCCTCACATAAGCCGCCAATCGGCGCATTTTGGATCATTGCCGTGTGTAGTGGTCCCTTGTCAGCGGCTTGATCGGCTTCCGGGGCATCGATACGCCACGCCGATGATCGAGTTCCGGACGTTAACCCTCTTGCCGTCGGGCAGACTCGAAGGAAACCCGCAGTAACTCCTGATCTCACGATCCCGAGGTTCCCGAAAGAGGGTGGAACACGTGGACCGCTGCGTCGTCCTGGTGGACGCCGGCTATCTGCTGGGCGCCGCCGCGAGTCTCCTCGCCGGAGAACCGGCCCGTTCCCGCATCACCGTCGACCACGCCGCCCTCATCCAGGGCCTGCGAGAACGGGCCGAGGCCGATACGGAACAGCCGCTGCTCCGTATCTACTGGTTCGACGGCGCCCCCGACCGGGTCCCACAGCCCGAGCACCGTCGGCTGCGGGTCATGTCACGCGTCACCGTCCGGCTCGGCGCCCTCACCCGCAGCGACGGGCGCTGGGCGCAGAAGGGGGTGGACGCGGCGATGCACGCGGAGCTGACCGAGCTGGCCAGAAATCGTGCTTGCTCGGATGTGGTGCTGGTGACCGGGGACGGGGATCTGCTACCCGGTCTGATGTCGGCGAAGGAGCATGGCGTCGCGGTCCATCTCTGGGCCGTGCAGGCCGCCGACGGCGACTACAACCAGTCCGAGGACCTGGTCGCCGAGGCCGATGAGCGGCGGGTGCTCGACCGGGCCTGGATCACCAAGGCGGTACGGGCCAAGGACCTGGGCGGTGTCTGCGCGCCACCGCCCGCGCCGCGGCCCGAGATCGCGGCGATTCTCTCGGCGCCGCTGCCCGAATCGGCGCTGGCCGCGTCGGCGGAGCGGGCGGCGGAGGCGGAGGCGGGGGGCGGCGCCGCGGCGGCCGCCGCTGTCGCTGCCGCCGGAGCCGGGCGGAACGGCTCGTCGTCGGCGGCAGCCCCCGGGGGGCCCGGCACGGAACCCCATCCTGCGGGCACGGGCAGCAAGGGCGTCCCGACGCCCAAGGACCTGGCGGGCCTGCGCGGCCCCGGTGCCGCGGCCCCGGGTCCGTCCGGGCCGCAGACCGGTCAGCAGTCCGCGCAGCATCCGGCGGGGGCGACGCTGCGGTGGTCCTCCGACAAGGGGTGGGTCGAGCGGCCGGGCAGCGGTACGGCGGGCGAACCGCCGGAGACGGCCTCGCTGCCGACCCTGGCCCAGCTGACCAGCGCGGAGCAGCGCTGGGCGGACCGGGAGGAGGACATCACGACGGTGGGGGGTGACCCCTTCGAGGTGGGGCAGGTGTTCGCGCGCCGGTGGATGGAACGGCTGCCGGACGCGGGGCATGTGCAGAAGCTGTCCGTGATGTATCCGCGGGTTCCGCACCGTATCGATGGGGAGCTGCTGCGGTATGCGGCGCGGTTCGGGCTGCTGGCGCACAAGGACGACCAGATCGATGAGCATGACCGGTATGCGATTCGGGCGGGGTTCTGGCGGGAGATCGATGTGCGGGCGGCGGCGGATACGGCTTCGCCGTAGGGGTGCGGGGGTACGCCTCCGGCGAGGGTGCGGTGCGGGGTGCGGTTGCGTGGTCGTGGTGCCGGGGGCCGGGGCCTCCGGAGGTACATGTCCGGACGGCATGATTTACGGCGCGACTCCGCCCAGTCGTTGGTTCGGGCGTCCGCGCGCCACAAATCACGCTTTAGTGTCCGGACACGCACCTCCTACGACCCCGACCCCCTCCCCCGGTGGTCACCCTCCAGGCTCTGCCCGGCCGGGGTGCTGGGGGCGAGTGCGGGACGGTCCGCCCGTCCTCGGGCACGGCCGCGTGGGTCGTGGCGGGAGGGGGTCGGGGTCGGAGGAGGCGCGTGTCCGGACGTAAGCGTCGCAGCTCGTGCGAAGCACGGTGACCACGCGACGGAGTCGCATATCGAACGCAGCGCAGTCCGGACACGGACCTCCGGAGGCCCAGGCACCCGGCACCACCGCGGACCCGCACACGAAAACCCGCCCCGGCCAAAGACCGCCGAACCCCTACAACGTAAGGTCCATGCTCGTGAGTACGGTGTGTGTGGTGCGCGATGTGGTCAAGACGTACCCCGCCGCGCGCGGCAGACGCGGCGTTCCCGGGACGCCGGCGGTGCGGGCCACCGATGGGGTCTCCCTCGATGTGCGGCGCGGTGAGATCTTCGGTCTGCTCGGGCCCAACGGCGCGGGCAAGTCCACTCTCGTACGCCAGCTCACGGGCTTGATGCGGCCCGACTCCGGTGAGGTCGAGGTCCTCGGGCACGATCTGGTGCGGTATCCCGAGCGTGCCTCCCGGCTCATCGGCTATCTCGGCCAGGAGTCGACCGCGCTGGACGAACTGACCGTCGCGCTCGCGGCGGAGACCACCGGCCGGCTGCGTGGGCTGTCGCTGCGGGTCGCGCGGGCCGCGCGGGACGAGGTGCTGGCGGAGCTGGGACTCACCGAGATCGCCGGGCGGCCCCTGAAGAAGCTGTCGGGGGGCCAGCGGCGGCTGGCCTGTTTCGCCGCCGCGCTGGTGGGGGAGCGGCCCGTGCTGGTTCTTGATGAGCCGACCACCGGAATGGACCCGGTCGCGCGGCGCGCGGTGTGGGCCGCCGTGGACCGGCGGCGGGCCGAGCACGGTGTGACCGTACTGCTCGTCACCCACAACGTCATCGAGGCCGAGACCGTGCTGGACCGCGTCGCCGTGCTGGAGCGGGGCAAGGTCATCGCCTGTGACACCCCGTCCGGGCTCAAGGAACAGGTCGCCGGTGAGGTGCGGGTGGAGCTGGTGTGGCGCGAGCGCGCGCCGCTCGATGTTCCCGAGGTCGCGGCGCTGCGGGACTCGGCGCAGGAGTCGGGGCGCCGCTGGGTGCTGCGGCTCGCACCGGACGAGGCGCGCGCGGCGGTCGCCGCGGTGACCGGCGGCGCCGCCTTCGCGGCGCTGGACGATTTCACGCTGGCGACGCCGAGTCTGGAAGATGTCTATCTGGCGCTCGGCGGCCGGGCGAAGGGGCTGGTCAAGGCGTGAGCAGCCGTTTCGCGAGCGACGCACGTACGCCCGTACCGAACAGGAGCAGCACCACGTGAGCATCGTGCCCGCGGAGGCCGTGTCCGGGAGAGTCAGGACCGCGACCGTGAACGAGCCGGCGGACGGCGCGCCCGCGCCGCTCGCGCCTCGGGCGCGGCTGCTGCCCTCGCTCGCCGCCGTGTACCGCGCCCAGCTCTCCCGGGCCCGGGTCGCGCGGATCCCGCTGCTCTTCGTCGCGACCTTCCAGTCGGTCGGGATCATGATCCTGATGCGGGGCGTGGTGGACGGCGGGGACGAGGCGCGGGCGGTGGTCGCCGGGTCGAGTGTGCTCGTCGTCGCGTTCGTGGCGCTCAATCTGCTCGCCCAGTACTTCGGTCAGCTGCGTGCGAGCGGGGGGCTCGACCACTACGCCACCCTGCCCGTGCCGCCCGCGGCGGTGGTGCTCGGCGCGGCCGGTGCCTATGCCTCGTTCACGGTGCCGGGCACGGCGGTCACGGCCGTCACCGGCAGTGTGCTCTTCCAACTGCCGCTCACCCATCTCTGGGTGCTGGTCGCCGTGATTCCGCTGTCGGGTGCGGCACTCGCAGGGCTGGGCGCGGCGCTCGGGCTGCTCGCGCCCCGGCAGGAGCTGGCGACGCTGCTGGGCCAGCTGGGCATGTCGGCGGCGCTGCTGCTGGGTGTGCTGCCCGCGGACCGGCTGCCAGGACCGATCGCGTACGCGCGTGATCTGCTGCCTTCCACGTACGGGGTGGAGGCTCTCGCCCGTACGTTCGATGCCCGTCCCGACTGGCTGGTGGTGGCTTTCGACCTCGCGGTGTGCGCGGCGGTGGGTGTCTGCTCGCTGGCCGTGGCGACCTGGGCGTACCGGCGGGCGGCGGTCCGATGAGGCACCCCCTGGCCAGGACTGGCACGATGGCACAGTGACCGCACCTTTGACGCCGCCCCACCAACCGCCGCACGACGATCCCTGGCAGACACCGCCGGCCGGGGGATCGCCCTATTCCGGGGCCGAAGCGGAGAAGGGGCCCGATATGGCGACCGAACTGCGCCAGGCCGTCGTGGTGACGGTGGCGGTCGCCGTCTCGGGTCTGGCGCTCGGACTGCTGTGGCTGTGGCTCTCGCCGCGTATCCCGTTGGTCTCGGACGAGACGGCGGTCTTCCTCAAGGACACCGAGGGCGAGGAGGCGATCGCGGTGGACGGTACGTTCCTGCTGCTGGCGCTCGCCTTCGGGGTGGTCAGCGCGGTGCTGGTCTTCGTCTTCCGCAGGCGCGGCGGTATCGCGCTGGTGGTGGGCCTGGCGCTGGGCGGGCTGCTGGGCGCGGTGCTCGCCTGGCGGATCGGTGTCTGGTTCGGCCCCACGTCGGACGTGGTGGCGCACGCCAGGGCGGTCGGCAAGGGCGTCACCTTCGACGCGCCGCTCGAACTGAACGCGAAGGGCGCGCTGCTGGCGTGGCCGATCGCGGCGATGGTGGTCCATCTGGCCCTGACGGCGCTGTTCGGTCCACGCGATCCGGAGCCGCGCTGGGACGGCTGGGGTCCGGCGGCGTACGGCCCGGCGCCGGACGATGCCCCGACGGACAGGCCCTAGGTCCTGTCCGGACAGGACCTGGCTGTCAGCTCCGGCCGATGGGTGCCATGACCGCCGAGGTGAGCGACGTCAGATCCGCCGGGGACAGCTCGACCTCCAGGCCCCGGCGGCCCGCCGAGACACAGATCGTCGCATGGGCCTCGGCGGACGCATCCACTACGGTGCGTAGCCGCTTGCGCTGTCCCAGGGGCGAGATCCCACCGCGTACATAACCTGTCGTACGTTCCGCGGTCACCGGGTCCGCCATCGAGGCACGTTTGCCGCCGACCGCCGCCGCGAGAGCCTTCAGATCGAGTGATCCGGCGACCGGCACGACGGCCACGGTCAGTTCGCCGTCGACGTCCGCGACCAGGGTCTTGAAGACCCGGTCGGGAGAGACACCAAGGGCCTCGGCCGCCTCCTCGCCGTACGAGGGCGACGCCGGGTCGTGCGCGTACGCGTGCAGGGTGTACGGCGTGCCGGCGGTCGTCAGGGCGACCGTCGCCGGCGTGCCACCGGACTGCTGCTTCTTGGACTTCTTCGCCAAGGCGGTTCTTCCCCCGGTGAGTTGAGCTGTGTCAGTTGGGGCTGGACGGCGTGTGCGTCAGCGTCACGGCGGGCAGCGAGGGGAGATGGCGGATCACCGCCGTCTCGGCCCGCAGGAGCTTCAGCTCCTCACGCAGCCGGGCCGCGATGTCCGGGGCCTCAAGCAGCCGCTGCTTGGACGGGATGTCGAGTACGGCCGCCGCGGCGACCAGATAGGACACCACCGAGGGCTCGTCGGGCAGTTCGTCGCCGGAGAGTGAGCGCTCACGCGCCCCGGCCAGCCGCTTCTGGTAGCTCCGGAACGCGCGCAGCACGCCCTCGGCGAGCGCGCCCGCGCCGTCGCCCGTCTCCTCGGGCAGCTCTTCCAGCTCGGCCGCCAGATACGGGCCGCTCGCGTCGACCGAGAGCAGCCGGACCCGGGTGGTGCCGGTGGCCACCACCTCGAAGCTCCCGTCGGGGCGCTCGCGTATCGTCGCCGCGTCCGCGACACAGCCCACCGGGTGGAAGGATTTCATCGGGTCGGGGTCGAAGCCGGCGGCGGGCCCGCGGTGGGTCAGGGCGGTGCCGTCCGGCATCCCGGGCGCCGTCGGCGCGACTTCGTGTCCGTCGCGGATGGCGACCACGGCGAAGCGGCGCGGCTCGGACTCATCGGTCTTGAGCAGCTCACGCATCATCGCGCGGTAGCGCTCCTCGAACACGTTCAGAGGCAGGACGAGGCCCGGGAACAGCACCGCGTTCAGCGGGAAGAGAGGGAGGCGTGCGGTGGTCACAACGGTCAAGCGTAGTGGCCGCGGGGCCCTCTCCGTTCTGTCCTGCTCCGCAAAGGCATCGCCGAGGCCACTTGGATCCGTACCGCGTGCCGCGATTCGAGGAACTGACCGAGTGGATCGTCGGTGAACGAGGTCCAGGGGAAGGAGGTCGCGTGCGGCCCGATCAGCCGGAACTGCTCCAGCGCCTCCCTCCAGCGTCCCCGCTCCACCAGTACGTACACCAGCAGATTGCGCACCTCGGCGGGCCATGGGTCGCCCGCCGCGTACTCGGCGGAGACCGCGATGGCGAGATCGGCCGCCGCGTCGATCCGGTCCGCCTGTACGGAGGTGGGCTCGCCGCTCAGCAGCAGGGTGAAGGCGGCGCGCACGGGCAGCGCGCGTACGAGGGAGCCGGGCAGGGCGTCGTACGCCGCCTGTTCGGCGAAGTCGAAGCACTCGCGGTGCGAGCCGTACCACTCGGCCGAGAGGTACTGCAGGGCCGCGACATGGCAGCCGTAGTGGTGCGAGGAGCGGCGCACGGCCTGCTCCCACAGCGCCTCGAACGCGGTGTGGGTGGCGTGCGTACCGCGTGCGTGGTCGAGCGCGACCCGCCAGGGCACCGGATCGCGTGGATCGCCGTCGGCCGCCGCGTCGATCATCGGGCCCGTCTCGCGCAGCCGCTCGGCGCGGGCCGGTGACTCCCAGGCCCTGCGGATGACCAGCTCGGCCCGGACGAGCAGCGCGTCGGGATCGCGGGGCGCCGCGCGCAGCCAGGCCGTGAGCCAGCCGTCCCGGCCGTGCGCGAACGCGGCCAGCCGCATCACATACCGGTCGCGGTTCTCCCACTCGGCGGCCTCGCGTGTTGTCGCGAGCAGCTTCGCCGCGGGCTCGTACTCGCCGAGAGCGGCGGCGACGAGCGCGGGAGCGAGCCGCTCGTCGGGAGCGTCGAGCAGCACCGCGTCGTCCGGCGGCAGCCCGGCGGCGAGCTGCGGGGTGTGCCGGACCATACGCGCGGTGCTGATCAGGGCGCGGAGCAATGACATGGTGCGGACCATTGAAAACCGCAGGTCGCGGACGCGCCAGGGGGCAGCTGTGAAGCTTTCGTATCGGGCGAAAAGGTTGTAGCGCCCAAAGTCAAGGCAAGGTAAAGAAACCCTGGATGTCGTTACATCCCAGGTGCACATCCCAGGTGCACATCTCAGGTGCACATCTCGGGTGCGCCTACGCTCCGGCTGCCGTCTTTCAGCCTCGCCGCAGCAGCCGGGACGCTCCCGCCGCCACCGTCGTCGCCAGGATCCAGCCCAGCATGATCAGCACCGCCCCCGCCCACTGCCAGCCGCCCGTCAGCAGCCAGTGGCCGTCCTGGCCCAGGTCGATCACCGGGATCAGCAGATCCAGGGCGAACAGCGCCGGGTTCCACGCCGGGTGTCCGTCGCCCTTGATCGGCGGCGGGGCGTGCCGGGCGAAGGCGACCGTACTCGCTCCCCACAGCACCGCCATCCACAGCGCGGCCCGGCCGGGCCGGTAGCCGTAGGCCACCGTCCAGTCCTGGAGATAGCCCCAGAGCTTCGCCGCGAGCGGCAGCGTTTCCCGGCGCCGGCGCTGTTTGGCGAGGAGGACCTCGCGCGCGTCCGCGTCCTCGCCGGTGTTGCGCAGGACCTGGGCCAGCCTCTCGTACGGCTCGGGGGAGTACTCCGGGGTCGCCGCCGCCACCCACTCCAGCCGCCTGAGCAGCGGGAAGTGGCCGAACGGGACGAGGTTCTCGTAGACGAAGCCGCCCATGGCGAGCCCGCCTGGGCCCGGCCAGCTGGTCGACATGTCGACCAGCGTGACGATCTTCGCGCCGTTCAGGACGACCCTGCCGTCCTCCAGCCGCTCGCACTTGAACCGCAGCTCGGGGGTGCTGATCCGGCGCAGCGACAGCTCCTCCGTGGGCGCGAGATAGAACCGCGCCTGGTCCATGTCGACCGCGTCGCCGAAGCGGCCGTCGTCGAGCCGGACCCCGCCCCGGCACTCGAAGCGCTGCAACCGCGTGCCCAGAAGCGGCGTGGCGACGCTGCCGACGCCGTGCGGGGGCGTCATGCCGGGGTCGCCGGTCTCCGTGCTCACCCACGCGCCCGTCATATAGAGCGAGCGCTCCACCGTCAGCTGCGGGGCGTTGAACGCGCGCCGTTCCTCCGCGGCGCGCAGCCTGCTGCCGCGCAGGCTCAGCGACACCCCGATCTTGGCGCCGCGCAGACTGACCTCGCCATATGTCTCGATCTGATCGGCCTGGAGGTCCTGGGCGACGGACATTCCGTCCGCGGTGATCGCCCGGCCCAGCCGGTCGGGACGTACATCGATCTGGCTGATCAGCAGATCCGTACCGATCTGCGCGTCGGTCAGCCGGATGCCCCGCTCGACCCGGCAGCGCGGCAGATGGAGATCCCCCTCGGTGTGCAGCCGGGCGGCCTCCAGCCGGGGAATGGCGCAGCCCACCATCCGCAGGGTGGTGAAGCGCGACTCGGGCAGCACCACCTCGTTCTCGAAGCGGCAGTGGTTCAGCTCGACGTACGGGGAGATGGTGCCGCCCGCGAGATTGAGCGTGCCGGTGATCTGCACCCCGCGGAGCTTGAGCGCGGCGACCCGGCCGGGCAGTGCCGCGGGGCCGTTGAGCAGCAGCAGCGCGATGACCCTGGCGCGGACGCTGCGGTCCGTGCTCCAGGGGCGCGGCGCGAAGGGGTCGTTCAGTAGTGCGTCCGGAGTGCTCAGGTCGTACGTGCTGCCGTTGCGGAACGACTGCCACATGCCGAGTTCCGCCGCGCTGAGCCAGTCCGGAGATTCGTCGTTCTGCGGCTCGGTCACGGCCGCGCCTCCGCTTCCCCTGTGCGTACGGATAGTCCGTACAACTGATGACGGATGGTCTGTGCGACTGATGAAAGCTGGTCGTACATGCGTTGTTCCCGCTGAGTGACGTACTGAACGCTAATGGTGACCCGTAGTGAACATGGCGTGTATCAGCCAGTGATACGCGCGACCGACGGCCTGAGCCGGTCTGAGAGAATTGACCCCGTGATCTCACGAATCGATCTGCGCGGCGACACCCTCCCCGAGGGTGGAGACCTGCGTGACCTGCTGCCCCGAGCCGAGTTCGACGTGGAAGCCGCCCTGGAGAAGGTGCGTCCGCTCTGCGAGGACGTACGCCATAGGGGCACGGCGGCACTGATCGAGTCCGCGGAGAAGTTCGACGGAGTGACGCTGGAGCGGGTCCGGGTGCCGGAAAAGGCCCTTGTTGACGCCTTGGAAGCGCTTGATCCGGCCGTACGGGCCGCGCTGGAGGAGTCGATCCGGCGCGCCAGGCTGGTCCACCGCGCACAGCGGCGCTCCTCCCACACCACTCAGGTCGTGCCCGGCGGAACGGTCACCGAGAAGTGGGTGCCGGTCGGACGGGTGGGGCTCTACGCGCCCGGCGGCCGGTCCGTCTACCCGTCGTCCGTGATCATGAACGTGGTGCCGGCCCAGGAGGCGGGCGTCGAGTCGATCGCCCTGGCCTCGCCCGCGCAGAAGGAGTTCGGGGGGCTGCCGCACCCGACGATCCTGGCCGCGTGCGCGCTGCTCGGGATCGACGAGGTGTACGCGGCCGGTGGCGCCTCGGCCGTCGCGATGTTCGCGTACGGCGTCCCGGGCCCCGACGGCTGCGCGCCCGCCAACATGGTCACGGGCCCCGGCAATGTCTGGGTCGCCGCCGCCAAGCGCTACTTCACCGGCCGGATCGGTATCGACGCCGAGGCGGGCCCGACCGAGATCGCGATCCTCGCGGACGCGACCGCCGACCCGGTGCATGTCGCGGCCGACCTGATCAGCCAGGCCGAGCACGACCCGCTCGCCGCCGCCGTCCTGGTCACCGACTCCGCCGAGCTGGCCGACGCGGTCGAGAAGGAGCTGGAGCCACAGGTCGCGGCGACCAAGCACATCGACGACCGGGTGGTCCCCGCGCTCTCCGGCCGGCAGTCCGCGATCGTGCTGGTCGACTCCGTCGAGGACGGCCTGCTGGTCGTCGACGCGTACGGCGCCGAACACCTGGAGATCCACACCGCCGACGCCGCCGCGGTGGCCGCGCGGGTGCGCAACGCCGGCGCGATCTTCGTCGGTCCATACGCCCCGGTTTCGCTCGGCGACTACTGCGCGGGCTCCAACCACGTCCTGCCGACCGGCGGCTGCGCCTGCCACTCCTCGGGACTCTCCGTCCAGTCCTTCCTGCGCGGTATCCACATCGTGGACTACAGCGAGGAGGCGCTCGCCGAGGTCGCCCACCATGTGGTGACGCTCGCCGAGGCCGAGGACCTGCCCGCGCACGGCGCGGCGATCAAGGCGCGGTTCGCGTGGAAGGTGCCCGGAAAGTGACATTCGGTAGTCCTGAGTTCGATGAGCTGCCCGTACGGGACGAGCTGCGCGGCAAGTCCCCCTACGGCGCGCCCCAGCTGGACGTCCCCGTACAGCTGAACACCAACGAGAACCCGTACCCGCTGCCCGAGCCGCTGGTCGAGCGGATCACCGAGCGCGTCCGCGAGGCCGCCCGGGGCCTCAACCGCTACCCCGACCGGGACGCGATCGAGCTGCGCACCGAGCTGGCCCGGTATCTCACCCGCACCGGAAAGCACCCGCTGACCGCGGCGAACGTCTGGGCCGCCAATGGCTCCAACGAGGTCATCCAGCAGCTGCTGCAGACCTTCGGCGGTCCCGGCCGTACGGCGATCGGCTTCGAACCCTCGTACTCGATGCACGGACTGATCGCCCGCGGCACCGGCACCGGCTGGCTCTCGGGGCCGCGCAACGAGGACTTCACCATCGATGTCGAGGCGGCGCGGAAGGCCATCGCCGAGCACCGCCCCGACGTCGTCTTCATCACCTCGCCCAACAACCCCACGGGCACGGCGGTCGACGCCGGGACCGTCCGCGCGCTCTACGAGGCCGCCCAGGCCGCCAGGCCGTCCCTGGTCGTGGTCGACGAGGCGTACGTCGAATTCAGTCACCGGGACTCCCTGCTGCCGCTCATCGAGGGCCGGTCGCGGCTCGTCGTGTCGCGCACGATGTCCAAGGCGTTCGGGGCGGCCGGGCTGCGTCTGGGCTATCTCGCCGCGCACCCCGCCGTGGTCGACGCCGTACAGCTGGTGCGCCTGCCGTACCACCTCTCCGCCGTCACGCAGGCCACCGCCCTCGCCGCGCTGGAGCACACGGATACGCTGCTCGGGTACGTCGAGACGCTCAAGGCCGAGCGGGACCGGCTGGTAGGGGAGTTGCGGGCGATCGGTTACGAGGTCACCGAGTCGGACGCGAACTTCGTCCAGTTCGGCCGTTTCGAGGACTCCCACACGGCCTGGCAGCGGATCCTCGACCGGGGTGTCCTCATCCGTGACAACGGCGTACCGGGCTGGCTGCGGGTCACCGCGGGCACCCCGTCCGAGAACGACGCGTTCCTCGACGCGGTACGTGAACTGAAGAAGGAGCGCGCATGAGCCGCATCGGCCGTGTCGAACGCAGTACGAAGGAGACCTCCGTCGTCGTCGAGATCGATCTCGACGGCAGCGGCAGGGTTGATGTGTCGACCGGGGTCGGCTTCTACGACCACATGCTCGACCAGCTCGGCAGGCACGGCCTGTTCGACCTCACGGTGAAGACCGAGGGCGATCTGCACATCGACTCGCACCACACCATCGAGGACACCGCGCTGGCCCTCGGCGCCGCCTTCAAGCAGGCCCTCGGCGACAAGGTCGGCATCTACCGCTTCGGCAACTGCACCGTCCCGCTGGACGAGTCGCTCGCCCAGGTGACGGTGGACCTGTCGGGGCGGCCGTATCTCGTGCACACCGAGCCCGAGAACATGGCGCCGATGATCGGCGAGTACGACACGACCATGACCCGGCACATCCTGGAGTCGTTCGTCGCGCAGGCGCAGATCGCGCTGCACGTACACGTTCCGTACGGTCGCAACGCGCACCACATCGTGGAGTGCCAGTTCAAGGCGCTCGCCCGCGCCCTGCGGTACGCCTCCGAGCGCGACCCGAGGGCTGTTGGGATTCTTCCTTCTACCAAGGGTGCTTTGTGAGCGACGCACGCGCGGCCGCCGGGCCGCAGGCGGGCACGATAGCGGCACCTCTGCGCCGCGTGGGCGACGGTGACATCAGCCGCAGCCGCGGCGGGGCGAACGAGGAGATGCTGTGACCGGTCTGTCGACCATTCTGATCGTCGTGGGGCTCTTCCTCGCCGGCGGTGTGTACTCGTTCCACAAGCAGAAGCTGCCCATAGGTGTGATCGTGCTGCTCGGCATCTGTTCCGTGCTGTGCCTGGTGGCCGGAGTCCTGCGTATCCAGGGGATCTGGGGATGAGCAAGAACGTCGTCGTCTTCGACTACGGATTCGGCAATGTCCGCTCCGCCGAGCGCGCCCTCGCCAGGGCCGGCGCCGATGTCGAGATCACCCGCGACTTCGACCGCGCCATGAACGCCGACGGCCTGCTGGTCCCCGGTGTCGGGGCGTTCTCCGCGTGTATGAAGGGGCTCACCGCCGCCCGCGGCGAGTGGATCATCGGCCGCAGGCTCGCCGGTGGCCGGCCCGTCATGGGGATCTGCGTCGGGATGCAGATCCTCTTCGAGCGCGGTATCGAGCACGGCGTGGAGACCGAGGGCCTCGACGAGTGGCCCGGTACGGTCTCGCCGCTCAAGGCTCCGATCGTGCCGCACATGGGGTGGAACACCGTCGAGGCGCCCGAGGGCAGCCAACTGTTCGCCGGGCTCGGCCCGGAGGCCCGCTTCTACTTCGTGCACTCCTACGCCGTGCACGAGTGGGGCCTTGAGGTCACCAACCCCAAGATCCGCGCCCCCAAGGTCACCTGGGCCACCCACGGCGAGCCGTTCGTCGCCGCCGTGGAGAACGGCGCCCTGTGGGCCACCCAGTTCCACCCCGAGAAGTCCGGCGACGCCGGCGCCCAGCTGCTGACCAACTGGATCGGAACCCTCTGATGTCATCTGTGCCCACGGGGCCCTCTGTGCCGAAGCTCGAACTCCTGCCCGCCGTCGATGTCCGCGACGGCCAGGCCGTCCGGCTGGTCCACGGCGAGTCCGGTACGGAGACGTCGTACGGCTCCCCGCTCGAAGCGGCCCTCGCCTGGCAGCGTTCGGGCGCCGAATGGCTGCATCTGGTCGACCTCGACGCGGCGTTCGGCACCGGCGACAACCGCGCGCTGATCGCCGAGGTCACCGAAGCCATGGACATCAAGGTCGAACTGTCCGGCGGGATCCGCGACGACGCCTCACTGGCCGCGGCCCTCGCCACCGGCTGTACGCGAGTCAACCTCGGTACGGCCGCGCTGGAGACCCCCGAGTGGGTCGCCAAGATCATCGCTGAGCACGGCGACCGGATCGCGGTCGGCCTCGACGTACGCGGTACGACGCTGCGCGGGCGCGGCTGGACCCGTGACGGCGGTGATCTCTACGAGACACTGGCCCGGCTGGACTCCGAGGGCTGCGCCCGGTACGTCGTCACCGACATCGCCAAGGACGGCACCCTTCAGGGCCCCAACCTGGAGCTGCTCAAGAACGTCTGCGCCGTCACCGACAAGCCGGTCGTCGCCTCCGGCGGGGTCTCCTCGCTGGACGATCTGCGCGCGATCGCCACGCTGGTGCCCGCGGGCGTCGAGGGCGCGATCGTCGGCAAGGCGCTGTACGCCAAGGCGTTCACCCTGGAAGAGGCGCTGGCGGCGGTGTCCGGATGAGCGACGACGTACGCGACGGCGCACGCGCCGGAGAGGTACGGAAGATCTCGTCCGGCGGTCCGTGGGAGGAGTCCATCGGCTACTCCCGCGCGGTCGAGCTCCCCAACGGCCTTGTGCTGGTGGCCGGGTGCACGGCGATGGTCGACGGCAGGATCTCGGCGGGCGGCCCCTACGAACAGGCCAGGGTCGCCTTCGGGGTCGCCGTCAAGGCGCTGGAGGAGCTGGGGCTCGGCGCGGAGCATGTGGTGCGCACACGTATGTACATCACTCACGTACGGGACTCCGACGACGTGGGCCGCGCCCACAAGGAACTGTTCGACGCCGTACGCCCCGCCGCGTCGATGATCGTCGTCTCCGGCTTCATCGACCCGAGTCTGGTCGTCGAGGTCGAGGTCGAGGCGTACCGGCCCGAGGCGCACCGGGGAGGTGCCGGATGACCCTCGCCGTACGCGTCATTCCCTGCCTGGACGTGGACAACGGCCGGGTGGTGAAGGGGGTCAACTTCCAGAACCTGCGGGACGCGGGCGACCCGGTCGAGATGGCCAAGCTGTACGACGCCGAGGGCGCCGACGAGCTGACGTTCCTCGACATCACCGCCTCCTCCGGCGACCGCGAGACAACGTACGACGTGGTGCGCCGCACCGCCGAGCAGGTCTTCATCCCGCTCACGGTCGGCGGTGGCGTACGCACCCCCGAGGACGTCGACAAGCTGCTGCGGGCGGGCGCGGACAAGGTCGGCGTCAACACCGCGGCCATCGCGCGCCCCGACCTCATACGGGAGATCGCCGAACGCTTCGGGCGGCAGGTGCTGGTGCTGTCGGTCGACGCGCGGCGCACGCCGTCGGGGTCCTTCGAGGTGACGACGCACGGCGGACGCAAGGGCACCGGTATCGACGCCGTCGAATGGGCGCATCGCGCGGCCGAGTTGGGCGCGGGGGAGATCCTGCTCAACTCGATGGACGCCGACGGTACGAAGGACGGCTACGACACGGAGATGATCGCGGCCGTACGCGAGCATGTCACCGTGCCCGTCATCGCCTCCGGGGGCGCGGGCAGGCTCGCCGACTTCGCGCCGGCCATCGAGGCGGGCGCCGACGCCGTGCTGGCCGCCTCCGTCTTCCACTTCGGTGATCTGCGGATCTCGGAGGTCAAGGGCGCGCTGCGCGAGGCGGGGCATCCGGTGCGCTGACGCGCGGTGCGGATCCGGCGCGTTGACGCGGTGCGGATCCGGTGGGCCGGCCTCCGTTCGTGAAGGCCGGTCAGGTCCGGTGAGAACCGGCCGGAACTGGTGAAGACTGGTGAACTCGCCGGTGCTTGTCCGGCGGTCGCGCGGCGACAGTGGAATCGCCAGTCATCATCGCGGTTCCACTCCGGTGCGCCCCGGCGCCGCGGCCTCCGATGGTTCGCAGCGGCTACGGGCGGCTACGGGCGGCTTCGGTGTGGCTCCGTCACGACCGAGAGGCACCCGCCGTGCACCCGTATCCCCCACCACGTCCCGTCACCTCCCACTCCCCGCGGTTATGGATGGGCGCGCTCGCGACCGCCGCCCTGGCCGCCGCGCTGATCCCCGGCGCGTCCGGCGCGCGGGCCGCCGGCCCCGCCGAGGCCGCGGACAATCCGTACGAGCGCGGACCGGCCCCGACCGTGGCCACGATCGAGGCCGACCGCGGCCCGTACGCCGTCTCACAGACCCCGGTCCCTCCGGGCGCCGTCAGCGGATTCGGCGGCGGCACCATCTACTACCCGACCTCCACCGCGGACGGCACCTTCGGCGCCGTGGCCGTCGCGCCCGGCTTCACCGGCACGCAGTCGAGCCTCGCCTGGCTCGGACCCCGGCTCGCCTCCCAGGGCTTCGTCGTCTTCACCATCGACACCCTCACCGTCCTCGACCAGCCCGCGAGCCGGGGCCGTCAACTCCTCGCCGCGCTGGACCATCTGACGGGAAGTTCGGCCGTCAGCGACCGGATCGACAGTGCGCGGCTGGGCGTCATGGGGCACTCGATGGGCGGTGGCGGCGCCCTGGAGGCCGCCAAGAGCCGCACCTCACTGAAGGCGGCCATCCCGCTGACGGCCTGGAACCTGGACAAGACCTGGCCCGAGGTGCGTACCCCCACCCTGGTGGTCGGGGCCGACGGAGACACCGTCGCGCCCGTCGCGTCGCACTCCGAGCCGTTCTACACCTCACTGCCGGACTCGCTGGACAAGGCGTATCTGGAGCTGAGGGGAGCCGGCCACAACGCGCCCAACGTCTCCAACACCACCATCGCGAAGTACAGCGTCTCCTGGCTGAAGCGGTTCATCGACGAGGACACCCGCTACGAGCGGTTCCTCTGCCCACTGCCCCAGCCGGGCCCGGCCATCGTGGAGTACCGCGGGAACTGCCCGCACCACTCCTGACGACTCCTGCCGGACGCGCCCCGGTACCGCGATCAGATACCGAGCTTCGCTTCCTGGAGCCGCGCGATCGCGTCCTTGTCGCCGTCCAGCTCCACCTTCGCCGCCGCCTGCCGGCCGAACGCGAAGAGCAGCAGCTCACCCGGCTCGCCGGTGACCGTCACCACCGGTGTGCCGCGGTGGGCCACGGCTGTCTGGCCGTCCGGGCGGCGCAGCACCAGCCCGACCGGGGACTTCCGGCCCATCATCCGGCCGCCCTTCTCCAGCCGCGACCACAGCGTGTTCGCGAAGACGCTGTCCAGCTCCCTGGGCGTCCAGTCGGGCTGCGCCCGTCGTACGTCCTCGGTATGGACATAGAACTCGACGGTGTTCGCGGCCTCGTCGATCTGCTTGACGCCGAACGGGGACATCCGGGGCGGGCCCGTACGGATCAGCTGGATCAGCTCCTCGTACGGCTTGGCGAGATACTCCGCCTGTACCCGTTCGAGCCGGTTCTTGAGCACGGCCAGTACCGTCCCGCCCGCCGCGTCGGGGCGGCGCTCGCGGACCACGACATGGGCCGCGAGATCGCGGGTCAGCCAGCCTTCGCAGAGCGTCGGCGCATCGGGGCCCGCCGCCTCCAACAGGTCGGCGAGCAGAAGTCGTTCACGCTTCGCATGGGTCGACATACCGTAAGCCTACGGTGGCCCGGTCCCGTCCGCCCAGTGGACGTCCCCATCCGCCCGCCCCGGGGGCGCGGCACAATGGCCGTATGACCAGCACGCCCCCACCCTCGGGTCCGGCAGGCGGACTCGACCCCGCCATCGCCGACCGGCTCAAGCGCAGCGCCGACGGCCTCGTCCCGGCCATCGCCCAGCAGTACGACACCGGCGAGGTGCTGATGCTCGGGTGGATGGACGACGAGGCCCTGCACCGCACCCTGACCACCGGCCGTTGCACCTACTGGTCGCGCAGCCGGCGGGAGTACTGGGTCAAGGGCGACACCTCGGGCCATGTCCAGCACGTCAAGTCCGTCGCCCTGGACTGCGACGCCGACACCGTTCTGGTCCAGGTCGACCAGGTGGGCGCCGCCTGTCACACCGGCGCGCGGACCTGCTTCGACGCCGACGTACTGCCGCTCGGCCGCTGACGTCCGGGCGACACCGCACGGGCGTCCGGGTGTCCCGGCGACGACCGTACGGGGTGATCCCGCGGGGGTGACCTCCACGTGGTGACCGTACGGAGCGGGCGTTCCACCCTCCGCGCCCAACGCCTCCCGTCCAACGAGTAGGGTCAGCGGCCATGGACCTTGAGACCTTCCGCAAGCTGGCGGTGGACCGCCGCGTCATCCCCGTCAGCAGGCGCCTCCTCGCGGACGGCGACACCCCGGTCGGCCTGTACCGCAAGCTCGCCGCCGAGCGCCCCGGCACCTTCCTGCTGGAGTCCGCGGAGAACGGCCGCTCCTGGTCCCGCTACTCCTTCATCGGGGTACGGTCCGCCGCCACCCTCACCGAGCGCGACGGCGTCACCCACTGGCTCGGCACCCCGCCCGTCGGCGTCCCCGTCGACGGCGATCCGCTGGCGGCCCTGCGCGCCACCGTGGAGGCGCTGCACACCCCCCGCGATCTCTCCTCCGGCATGCCGCCCTTCACCGGCGGCATGGTCGGCTACCTCGGCTACGACATCGTCCGGCGGCTGGAGCGGATCGGCGAGCACGGCCGCGACGATCTGCGCATCCCCGAGCTGACCATGCTGCTCACCTCGGATCTCGCCGTACTCGACCACTGGGACGGCACGGTCCTGCTGATCGCCAACGCCATCAACCACAACGACCGCGACACCGGGGTGGCCGAGGCGTACGCGGACGCCATCGCCCGGCTCGACGCCATGGCCGCGGATCTCACCGCGCCGGTACGGTCCGCGCCCACCGCGCTGCCCGCCTCGGAACTGCCCGACTACACCGCGCTCTGGGGCGGCCCCGACTATCAGGACGCGGTCGAGGACATCAAGGAGCGCATCAGGGCGGGCGAGGCCTTCCAGGTCGTCCCTTCCCAGCGCTTCGAGACCCCCGTGACCGCGAGCGCGCTGGATGTCTACCGGGTCCTGCGGGCCACCAATCCGTCGCCGTACATGTACCTCTTCCGCTTCGACGGCTTCGATGTCGTGGGCTCCAGCCCGGAGGCGCTGGTCAAGGTCGAGGACGGCAGGGCGATGGTCCACCCCATCGCCGGCACCCGGCCGCGCGGCGCCACGCCGCGGGAGGACCAGGCACTCGCCGACGAGCTGCTCGCCGACCCCAAGGAGCGCGCCGAGCATCTGATGCTCGTGGACCTCGGGCGCAACGATCTCGGCCGGGTCTGTGAGCCCGGCACCGTCGAAGTGGTCGACTTCATGTCCGTCGAGCGCTACTCGCACGTCATGCACATCGTGTCCACCGTGACCGGACGGGTCGCCGAGGGGCGCACCGCCTTCGACGTACTGACCGCCTGCTTCCCCGCGGGCACCCTCTCCGGGGCCCCCAAGCCGCGCGCCATGCAGATCATCGACGAGCTGGAGCCCACCCGGCGCGGACTGTACGGCGGGTGCGTCGGCTATCTCGACTTCGCCGGGGACTCCGACACCGCCATCGCCATCCGTACCGCCCTGCTGCGCGAGGGCACGGCGTATGTGCAGGCCGGAGCGGGTGTGGTCGCCGACTCCGATCCGGTCTCGGAGGACACGGAGTGCCGGAACAAGGCCGCCGCCGTGCTCCGCGCCGTCCACACGGCGAACCGGCTGAACGCCGGGTAAGAGAGGCCGTGCGGGGGTCGGAAGCCGCCCGGGGTTGGGCGCCGCCCCACCTACCCGCGCGGCCTTCAACCCCCGGGCGGCCGGGCGGTTGGAGCCGTAGGGGATAGTGGGGTGCGTGAGCGCCGTACCCGTACCCCAGCCCCGTACCGCAGGACCCGCGGCCACCGCCAGGAGCGGCGGCGGCGGGGGCCGTCGCGCCCTCGCCGCGGCGCTGCTGCTCGGTGCCGCCGGTGCCGCCGTCGCGCTGATCGCCTCCGGCCAGATCTGGGCCGAGGGCACGGCGGCCGTCGGCGGCGGTTCCGTGCCGCTCGACGCCGACGGCCGGGATGTCACCGGCGTTCCGGCCGCGCTCGGCATCGTCGGACTCGCGGCGCTCGTCGCCGTCTTCGCCGTACGCGGAGCGGGCCGCGTCCTCGTCGCGGCGCTGCTCGCGCTGAGCGGCGCGGGGGCGGCCGTCGCCGCGTTCCTCGGCGCGTCGGACAGTACGGCCCTCGACGAACTGGCCGCGAAGACCACCGGCGACAGCTCCGCCACCGTCGACGCCCTGACCCATACCGCGTGGCCCTATGTGACCGCGGCCGGTGGTGTGCTGATCCTGCTCGCGGGCGCTCTGGCCCTGCTGTACGGGCGGCGCTGGCCGGGGATGTCGGGCCGCTACGAGCGGCCGGGCGGAGATCCCGCCGTGCGCGGACGCGGGGCCCGCCGGGCTCCCGTGGTGGACCCCGACCGTCCCGAGGACCTGTGGAAGGCCCTGGACCGGGGCGAGGACCCCACGCGCGAGAGCTGACTCACACCCGGGGACCCCACGGGCCTGTACGGGTCCCGCATGCGGGACAATGTGGATTGAGCGTCCGACTCACCCAGCGCAACAGCAACGAGGAGCAACTCATGGCGGGCACCAGCCACGGACACACCCCGGCCGCCTGGACCGGCGTCACTATCGCCTTCATCGGCTTCTGCATCGCGGGAGTCTTCATGGTGGCGGCGAATCAGCCCGGGTTCTGGGCCGGTATCGGCGTGGTCCTCCTCGGTGGTGTCGTCGGCCTCGCGATGAAGGCCGCGGGTCTGGGCATGCCGAAGGAGTCGGCCGCGATGGCGGAGGCGAGGGCCGCCGCGGTGCAGCAGCAGATCGAGAACACCGCGGGGACGCAGGTCCGGGCCGAGGCGCAGGCGCCGCAGACGCAGGCCGTCTGACGGACCGGGTCCGCGCGCCGCGTGGCTTCTCCGCGGGCACGGATTCCGCGTGTGCCGCGGGCACGGGTTCCGCGGGCGCCGACTTCACGCGCACCGACTTCACACGCACTGACTTCACACGCACTGAGACGCACCGAGACGCAGTCCGGCGAGGCCGGGCTGCGTCTTTCCGTATGAGCGGGGACAATCACCGAGTGGATGACGCCCTGCCTGTGCCCGCGCCCGACCGGTCGGCCCGTCCGTCGACGGCGCGGCGGCTGCTGCCGCCGCTCGTCACCCTCGCCGGGGTGGCCGCCGCCTTCACCTACGTCGGGCTGGTCGACCCGAACGAAACCGGCCACTATCCGGTCTGCCCGCTGTACGCCCTGACCGGCGTCCTCTGCTTCGGCTGCGGCGGGCTGCGCAGCGCCCACGCCGTCGCGCACGGCGACTGGATCGCCGCCCTCGGTGACAACGCCCTCGCCACCATCGGCTACCCGGTCTTCGCCGTCCTGTGGGTCGTATGGCTCGTACGTGCCCGGAAGGCGCTCCCCGTGACGATCGACCTCCGGCCCGTCTGGTGGTGGGCCCTCGGCGGGGTGATCCTGGCCTTCAGCGTCGTCAGAAACTTGCCCTTCGGCTCGTCGCTCGCGCCATGATGGTCCAGGCGGTGTCATGCTCGGCCCACCGGATGCGGGTCCTCCGGCCAGTTCCGGCTAGCATCGATATGGCTGATCCTGATCCAATGGCCGATCTGATCGGCGACCGAGCTTGATTCGAACCAGTCCCGGAAGGGGGCCGCTCGCGTGAGTGTGCTCGACGAGATCATCGAAGGCGTACGCGCCGACCTCGCAGAGCGGCAGGCGCGCGTGGGCCTTGACGAGCTCAAGGAGCGTGCGGCGAAGGCGCCCCAGGCCAAGGACGGTGTCGCCGCCCTGCGCGGTGAGGGCGTCCATGTGATCTGCGAGGTCAAGCGCTCCAGCCCGTCGAAGGGCGCGCTCGCCGCGATCGCCGACCCCGCTGCCCTGGCCGCCGACTACGAGGCGGGCGGCGCGGCCGTCATCTCCGTACTGACCGAGCAGCGGCGCTTCGGCGGCTCGCTGGCCGACCTGGAGGCGGTGCGCGCCAGGGTCGACATCCCGGTCCTGCGCAAGGACTTCATCGTCACCTCGTACCAGCTGTGGGAGGCGCGGGCGTACGGCGCCGATCTGGTGCTGCTGATCGTCTCGGCGCTGGAGCAGCCGGCCCTGGTCTCCCTCATCGAGCGCGCCGAGTCGATCGGGCTCACCCCGCTCGTCGAGGTGCACGACGAGGACGAGGTCGAGCGGGCCGTGGACGCCGGGGCGAAGATCATCGGTGTCAACGCGCGCGATCTGAAGACGCTGAAGGTCGACCGGAGCACGTTCGAGCGGGTCGCCCCCGAGATTCCGGCCGGCATCGTGAAGATCGCCGAGTCGGGGGTGCGCGGGCCGCACGACCTGATCGCGTACGCGAACGCCGGGGCCGACGCGGTGCTGGTCGGTGAGTCGTTGGTGACGGGGCGGGACCCGAAGTCGGCGGTGGCCGATCTGGTGGCGGCGGGTGCGCATCCGGCGCTGCGGCACGGGAGGGACTGAGTTCCCCGTGTCCACGACTTTCGTTGCCGTGCGAGTGCCGCACGCGCCGCTGGCGCGTGGGTGCCGGCCGCGTGGGTGCCGTGCGCCGGCGCGGCGGGTGCACGGGCGGCGGGTGCGGTACGTGATCGGCGATGAGCCGGGTCAGGTCAACGGGATGCGATGGCGCGGGGCCGCGCGTTAGGCGTGGCCTTCGCGGTGCGGTGTCCGTGGGTTGTGTGTGCGGTGCCGTCGCCGTGTGCGGGTGCGTTGTGGGTGCGGTGGCTGTGCGGTGCCGTGCCCGGGGGTGCGGTGTCTGTGCGTTGTGCGTGCGGTGCCGTGCCTCCGTGACCGGTTCCTGGACTGCGCGGTGTCCATATGCGGCTCCGCCGCGTGGTCACCGCGCTTCGCGCGAGTTGCGACGCTTTACGTCCAGAAACCGGCCACTGCGGCCCGTCCCCTCGCGTCCCTTGCCGGGTGCGGGGCCGTCTCGCCTTGGCGCAACACGGTGCTCTCTCTCCGTCTCCGTTGCTTCTGAGGAGTTCTCGCGTGTCCGAGTTCTTTGTTCCTGACCCTGACGGTCATGTCCCCAGCGCCGAAGGGTACTTCGGTGCCTTCGGCGGCAAGTTCATCCCCGAGGCGCTCGTCGCCGCCGTCGACGAGGTCGCCGTCGAGTACGAGAAGGCCAAGGGCGACCCCGCCTTCGCCGCCGAGCTCGATGACCTCCTGGTCCACTACACCGGGCGCCCCAGCGCGCTGACCGATGTCCCGCGGTTCGCCGAGCACGCCGGTGGTGCCCGGGTGTTCCTCAAGCGGGAGGATCTGAATCACACCGGCTCCCACAAGATCAACAATGTTCTGGGGCAGGCATTGCTGACGAAGCGGATGGGCAAGACCCGGGTCATCGCCGAGACCGGGGCCGGGCAGCACGGGGTCGCGACCGCGACCGCCTGTGCGCTGTTCGGGCTTGAGTGCACCATCTATATGGGCGAGATCGACACCGAGCGCCAGGCCCTGAACGTGGCCCGGATGCGGATGCTCGGTGCCGAGGTCGTGCCCGTGAAGTCCGGGAGCCGGACCCTGAAGGACGCCATCAACGAGGCGTTCCGCGACTGGGTCGCCAATGTGGACCGTACCCACTATCTGTTCGGGACGGTCGCGGGGCCGCATCCCTTCCCCGCGATGGTGCGGGACTTCCACCGGGTCATCGGCGTCGAGGCCCGGCGGCAGATCCTGGAGCGGGCCGGGCGGCTGCCCGATGCCGCCGTGGCCTGTGTGGGGGGCGGGTCCAACGCGATCGGGCTCTTCCACGCGTTCATCCCCGACGCGGGCGTACGGCTGGTGGGCTGTGAGCCGGCCGGGCACGGGATCGGGACGGGGGAGCACGCCGCCACCCTGACCGCGGGCGAGCCCGGCATCCTGCACGGGTCGCGGTCGTACGTTCTTCAGGACGAGGAGGGCCAGATCACCGAGCCGTACTCGATCTCGGCCGGTCTCGACTACCCCGGCATCGGCCCCGAGCACGCGTATCTCAAGGACAGCGGGCGCGGGGAGTACCGGGCGGTGACCGATGACGACGCGATGCGGGCGCTGCTGCTGCTGTCGCGTACGGAGGGCATCATTCCGGCGATTGAGAGCGCGCACGCGCTGGCCGGCGCGCTGGAGGTCGGGCGGGAGCTGGGTGAGGACGGGCTGATCGTCGTCAATCTGTCAGGGCGCGGCGACAAGGACATGGACACGGCTGCCCGCTACTTCGGGCTGTACGACGGGGAGGGCACCAAGTGAGCGGGAACATCCAGCTGCTGAGTGACACGCTCGCGGCGGCGAAGGCCGAGAACCGCGCCGCGCTGATCGCCTACCTTCCCGCCGGGTTCCCGACGGTGGACGGCGGGATCGAGGCCGTGAAGGCCGTCTTCGACGGTGGCGCGGACGTGGTCGAGGTGGGGCTGCCGCACAGCGACCCGGTGCTCGACGGACCCGTCATCCAGACCGCCGACGACATCGCGCTGCGGGGCGGTGTGAAGATCGCGGATGTCATGCGTACGGTCCGCGAGGCGTACGAGGCGACCGGGAAGCCGGTGCTCGTGATGACGTACTGGAACCCGATCGACCGGTACGGCATCGAGCGGTTCACGGCCGAGCTGGCCGAGGCGGGCGGCGCCGGGTGCATTCTGCCGGATCTGCCCGTGCAGGAGTCCGCGCTGTGGCGTGAGCACGCCGAGAAGCACGGGCTGGCGACCGTGTTCGTGGTGGCTCCGAGCAGCAAGGACGAGCGACTGGCGAAGATCACGGCTGTCGGTACCGGCTTCGTGTACGCGGCGTCACTGATGGGTGTCACCGGTACGCGTGCCTCGGTGGGCCTGGAGGCCAGGAACCTGGTGGGGCGTACGCGCGCCACGACCGCGCTGCCGGTCTGTGTCGGGCTCGGGGTGTCCAACGCGGAGCAGGCGGCGGAGGTCGCCGGATTCGCGGACGGTGTGATCGTCGGGTCCGCCTTCGTCAAGCGGATGCTGGACGCCGAGGACGAGGTGGCGGGGCTGGCCGCGGTCCGCGCGCTCGCGGCTGAGCTGGCCGAGGGCGTTCGCAAGCGCTGACGGTTGACCTCACCCGTACGGGTGGACCTGGGACCGGGGAGGTGCGTAGGCGCCTCCCCGGTTCGTTGCTGTGGGCGTGAGCGAGAAGAACCGTGAGGCAAACCGGAGCGCGAGAGAGCGGCTCCAGCAGGAACGTGCGGCGGACAGGACGCGGGAGAAGCGCCGGCGGACCCTGGTCGTCTCCGCGGCGGTGGTCGGGGTTCTCGGCCTGGTCGCGGTGGTCGGGCTGGTCGTCGCGAATGTCGGCAAGGACAAGGCCGACAGCGCGGGGGGCCCGGTCAGCGCGCCGTCGGGGCTGACGGGCAAGGACGATCTGGCGATCCCCGTGGGAGCGACGGACGCGCCGTCCACGCTCACGGTGTGGGAGGACTTCCGCTGCCCGGCCTGCGCCCAGTTCGAGAACGGCTTCAGGAGCACGATCCAGCAGCTGGAGAAGGCGGGGGAGCTCAAGGTCGAGTACCACCTCGCCACGCTCATCGACGGCAATATGGGTGGTACGGGCTCGCTGCGCGCGGCCAACGCGGCGGCGTGCGCGCAGGACGTCGGCAAGTTCGCCCCGTACCACGATGTGCTGTACCAGAACCAGCCGGCGGAGACGGACGACGCCTTCGCCAAGAACAGCTATCTGCTGGAGCTGGCGGGCAAGGTCGACGGGCTGGAGTCCGCGCCCGGCTTCCGGGAGTGTGTGGACGGCGGCACGCACGACGACTGGGTGAACAAGTCCGCGGAGGCGTTCCGGACGGGTGGTTTCTCCGGGACGCCGACGGTGCTGCTCAACGGTGAGTCGGTGTTCCCGAAGAAGGGCGCCGAGAACATCACCCCGGACAATCTGAAGAAGTGGGTCACCCAGGCCAACAAGGGCAAGAAGGCGGGTACGACCACGCCGTCCGCGCCCTCCTCGATCCCGGTCGAATCGACGCCCGCGGGGACCCCGTCGGCCTGAGCTCGTTATGCAGAAGTTGCCGGGCGGGTTGTCGTAGATCCCGCCCGGCACGGTAGCGTCGGTTCTGCCATGGACCTTGCATACATTCCCAGCCCGTCGACCGGAGTGCTCCACATCGGACCGCTCCCGTTGCGCGGCTATGCCTTCGCCATTCTCGTCGGGCTGTTCGTCGCCCTCTGGATCGTCAACCGGCGTTGGGTCGCCCGTGGCGGCAAGCCGGGAACGACCACGGACATCGCCGTCTGGGCCGTACCGTTCGGTCTGCTCGGTGGCCGCCTGTACCACGTCATCACCGACTACCAGCTGTACTTCGGTGAGGGGCGCGACTGGGTCGACGCCTTCAAGATCTGGGAAGGCGGCCTCGGCATCTGGGGCGCGGTGATGCTGGGCGCCGTGGGCGCGTGGATCGGCTGCCGCCGCCGGGGGATCGCGCTTCCGCCGTACGCCGACGCGCTGGCCCCGGCCCTCGCCGTGGCCCAGGCCATCGGACGCTGGGGGAACTGGTTCAACCAGGAGCTGTACGGCAGGTCGACCGATCTGCCGTGGGCGCTGAAGATCAGCGAGGGGCCCAACCGGGAGGCCGGGCTCTACCACCCGACGTTCCTGTACGAGTCGCTGTGGTGTCTCGGGGTCGCGGCGCTGGTCATCTGGGCCGAACGCCGCTTCAAGCTCGGACACGGACGCGTCTTCGCGCTCTATGTCGCGGCGTACTGCGCGGGCCGCGGCTGGATCGAGTACATGCGGGTCGACGAGGCGCACCACATCCTGGGCCTGCGGCTCAATCTGTGGACCTCGATGATCATCTTCCTGCTCGCCGTTGTCTATCTCGTGGTCTCCAGCAAGCTGCGGCCCGGCCGCGAGGAGATCGTGGAGCCCGACAAGGACGCCGTGGAGCCCGACAAGGACGCCGTGGAGCCCGACAAGGACGCCGTCGTCCCGGCGAAGGACGCCGACGCCGGGGAAGCCGCGGAGAAGGAGTCAGGTCCGGTCGCGGTGACCACCGCGAAGGCGGAGGATCCGGTGTCCGGGGCGGCCAAGGACGGAAGCTGAGCCTTCCGGCTCACCGGCGGCTCGCCAGCGACAGTGTTCTGCGGGCCGCCGCCACGATCGCCGCGTCCACGAAACGGCCGTCGGGCAGCGCGTGCGCGCCCGCGTCGGCCGCCGCCGCCTCGATGATCTCCTCGGCCTCGACGATCTCCCGGGCGGTCGGCAGATACGCCCGCTCGATGACCGGCAGCTGGCGCGGGTGGATCGCCGCCCTGCCGACGAGCCCCAGCGCCCGGCCGCGGCGGCAGGACGACGCGAGACCGTCCAGGTCGTGTACGTCGGGGTAGACCGACTGGGCGGGCGGTGGCAGGCCCGCCGCGCGGGCCGCGACCACGGCCCGGCTGCGGGACCAGTCGAGGCCCGCGTCGTCCCGTACCCCCAGATCGGCGCGGAGATCGGCCTCGCCCAGGGCGATGCCACGGACCGCCGGGTGGGCGGCGGCGATGGCGTGGGCGTGTTCCACGGCGAGGGCCGATTCGAGCAGCGCGTAGAGCCCGACATCGGGGGCGCGCGAGGCGACGCGGTGGATGTCCGAGGCATGGCCGACCTTCGGGACGCGCAGCCCGGCGAGCCCCGGCAGACCCGCCAGCGACGGCAGATCCCGTTCGTCGGCGATCCGGACATGGACCGGGGTCTCGTGGGGGGAGGACAGAAACTCGGTCGTGGCGGCGCGTGCGTACTCCTTGCGCTCCGGCGCCACCGCGTCCTCCAGGTCGACGATCACGACGTCCGCGCCGCAGGACAGCGCCTTCGCCATCGTCTCCGGACGGTCCCCGGGCACATACAGCCAGGTGAGAGGGGCCGGCTGGATGAGCGGCGGGCTCACAGCGCGCCCGCCGAGCGGAGCGCGGCGATCTCGGGCCGGGACAGGCCGAGCTCGGCCAGGACGGTGTCGGTGTCCGCGCCGTGCGGACGGCCCGCCCAGCGGATGGAGCCGGGGGTCTCGGAGAGCCGGAAGAGGACGTTCTGCATCCTGAGGGGCCCCAGCTCCGGGTCGGGGACCTCCGTGACGGTGTCCAGCGCCTGGTACTGGGGGTCCGCCATGACGTCGCGGATGTCGTAGACGGGCGCGACCGCCGCCTCGGCCTTCTCGAACGCGGCCATGGCCTCCTCGCGGGTGTGCCGGGCCATCCAGTCGCCGACGGCGGCGTCCAGCAGGTCCGCGTGGTCCGCGCGCCCGCTGCCGGTGGTGAACCATGGCTCCTCGATCAGCTCCGGGCGCCCCACCAGGCACATCACGCGTTCGGCGATGGACTGCGCGGATGTGGAGACCGCCAGCCAGGAGCCGTCGGCCGTGCGGTAGGTGTTGCGCGGGGCGTTGTTGCGGGAGCGGTTGCCAGTGCGCGGCTGTACGTAGCCGAGCTGGTCGTACCAGAGGGGCCCCGGGCCGAGGACGGTGAGGATCGGCTCGATGATCGCCAGATCCACCACCTGACCCCGGCCCGTGACGGCCCGGCCGTTGAGCGCCGTCATCACCGCGTACGCCGTGGCCAGCGCGGCGATCGAGTCGGCCAGGCCGAACGGCGGCAGCGTGGGCGGCCCGTCCGGCTCGCCCGTGACGGCGGCGAACCCGCTCATCGCCTCGGCGAGCGTGCCGAACCCCGGGCGGTGGGAGTACGGGCCGAACTGCCCGAAGCCCGTCACCCGCGTGAGGACGAGCCGGGGGTTGGCGGTGGACAGCTCGTCCCAGCCGAGCCCCCATTTCTCCAGGGTGCCCGGCCGGAAGTTCTCGATGATCACATCCGCTCCGGCGGCGAGCCTGAGCAACAGATCACGGCCGCCGGGGGAGGAGAGATCGAGGGTGATGGCGCGCTTGTTGCGGCCGAGGAGCTTCCACCACAGACCCACGCCGTCCTTCGCGGGACCGTGCCCGCGCGACGGGTCTGGGCGGCGGGGGTGCTCGACCTTGATCACGTCGGCGCCGAAGTCACCGAGCATGGTGGCGGCGAGCGGGCCCGCGAAGAGCGTCGCGAGGTCGAGGACGCGCAGCCCGGCGAGGGGCCCTCTGCCGGGTCCGGGCTGCTGAGGGGCGGGGCTGCTGGGGGCGGGCGCGGTCATCGGGCCTCGATCTCGGTGCGGTACGGCATGGAGGTGGACGCCCCGGGGCGCTGCACACAGAGCGCGGCGGCGGCCGACGCCCAGTGCATCGCCTCGGGCATGGGGCGGCCCTCGCACAGTGCGACGGCGAGAGCGCCCACGTAGGTGTCACCGGCGCCGGTCGTGTCCACGGCGGTCACCCGGGGCGCGGGCACCATGAGGGACGCCGTGTCCCTGGCCGCGTACAGACTCCCCGCGGCTCCCATGGTGATCACGACCTCGGGGACCCGCAGGAGCAGGGCGTCGGCCGCCGCGTGCGGGGCGGCGATCCCGGTGAGGGTGGCCGCCTCGTGCTCGTTGGGGACCAGCAGATCGACGGCGGCGAGGAGTTCCGGCGGCAGGGGCTGGGCGGGCGCCGGGGTGAGGATGGTGCGTACGGAGTGCCGGCGCGCCGCCTCCGCGCCCTCCAGCACGGCGCTCAGCGGAAGTTCGAGCTGGAGGAGCAGGGCGTCGGCGGCGGCGATCACGGTCTCGTCGCCGGGGCCGAGCCCGCTGACCGTACCGTTCGCCCCCGGGATGACGACGATCGCGTTGCCGCCCTCGTCGTCGACGACGATATGGGCGGTGCCCGAGGCGCCCTCGTCGGTGCGCAGGAGATCCGTGTCGACGCCGGAGGCTTCGAGGGTGTGCCGCAGCAGCTCTCCGTACTCGTCCGCGCCGACCGCGCCGATCATCGCGACCTCGCCGCCCGCGCGGGCGGCGGCGACGGCCTGGTTGGCGCCCTTGCCACCGGGGATCGTACGGAAATCCCGTCCGGTCACGGTCTCCCCGTGCTTCGGGGCGTGCGCGACGTACACGACGAGATCCATATTGCTGCTGCCGAGCACCACGATGCCGCTCATGTGCGACGCGCCTTCCGCCGCGGCTCCTTCTGCGGCTTCCCCGGAGGCTTCTTCACGGTCTCGAAGCCCCGGTGACGCGGATCCGTCATCGGGCTCCCGCCGACTGCTGAGCCGGGGCGAGGTGCGGGGCGCCGGGACCGGTCACCCGGGACGGCGTCAGCTCGATGAAGGCCGCCTCGTGCGCGCGGCGGCGTTCCGTGTCGCGGGCGAACACCTCGTACGCCACCTTCGTCAGCGCCAGCGCGGGCGTGTGCAGATCGAGACGGCTCGCCTCGGCCACGTCCCGCGCCCACTCGGCGGGAACGGCCGCCTCGCCGCCCAGCGCCCCGGCGAGCGCGCCGCTCATGGTGGCGATCGAGTCGCAGTCCCGGCCGTAGTTGACCGAGCCGAGGACCGTACGGCGGTAGTCGCCCGCGCCGATCAGCAACATGCCGAGCGCGATGGGCAGTTCCTCGATGGCGTGCAGCCGGGAGGGGCGGCGGGCGCCGAGCGACGGGGCACGGTAGTGCGGGCCCACCGTGTCGAACGGCGCGACCGCCTCGCGCAGCCCACGCAACGAGGACTCCGTGTCGCGATGCCGGGCGGCCACCGCGCACACCGCCTCGATCGCCGCGCGTGTGCCGTCCTTCGCCAGGTCCAGACAGGTCGCCACGACCGAAGCGGGCGTGGCGTCCGGCAGACACGCGGCGGCCACGGCGGCGGCGAACACCCCGGCGGCCTCCCGCCCGTACGAGGACTGGTGCGCGCCCGCCACCTCGATCGCCTCGGCGTAGGCGGCGGCCGGATGTGCCGCGTTGACCAGGCCGATGGGCGCCATGTACATCGCCGCACCGCAGTTGACGATATTTCCGGTGCCCGCCTCGCGCGGATCGATATGCCCGTAGTGCAACCGGGTGACCAGCCACTTCTCGGCGAGGAAGATCCGCTGGAGCGGCAGCGCCTCGGTCTCCAGCTCCGGGATCCAGCGCGGATTGGAGATCAGGTCCGGGACGAGATGGTCGGCGACCGCGTACGCGTCGAGATGGTCGCGGACCTTCTCGTACACCCGGATCAGCGCGTGTGTCATCAGGGTGTCGTCGGTGATGTGCCCGTCGCCCTTGTGGTACGGGGCGAGCGGCCGGGCGGTGCGCCAGTCCTCGTTCCAGGGGCCGACGATGCCGGACACCCGGCCGCCGTGGCGTTCCACGATCTGCTCGGGGGAGTACCCCTCGACCGGACCGCCGAGCGCGTCACCGACGGCCGCGCCGATCAGACAGCCGGTGATCCGGTCCGTGAGGGGGAGGGTCGTCGGGGCTGCGTTCTGTGGGGTCATGTCCGGAATTGTCCACCCGGAGTGGTCAGTTCCGTGGCTGCGAGCAGTCCGGCGAGTTCGACGAGATCGGTCCCCGCGAGCCGGGGGAGCGCACACCCCGCCAGGGTCCGGCAGGCATCCCGCCAGGTGGCCGGTACGGCGTCGCCCCCGCCGAGCGCGCCCGTCAGCGCGCCGGCCAGGGCGGGCGCGGAGTCGGCGACCCTGGAGAGACAGGCGGCGGCGGGCACCGCTCCGGCGACCCGGCCACCGGCGGCGAGGGTCAGGGCGAGGGCGACGGGGACGGTCTCGGCCGCGGCGATGCCGTAGCTGTAGACGTGGTCGACGATCTGATGCTCCAGCAGCGGTACGAGCGCGAAGGCGCCGGCCGGTTCGTCGGCGAAGTCGCGGGCCAGCTTGACGGCGTGGCGGGCGTTGCGGCCGATCTCCGTGGACTCGGGCAGCTGGTCGAGAGCGGCCTCGACGGCGGCCTCGGTGTCCCCGCCGCCGAGCGCGGTCGCGACGGCCGCCGCCATGGCGCGGGCGCCGTGCACCCCGTCGCCGTCCTGGGTGTACCGGGCGTCGAACTCGGCGAGTTCGGCGGCGGCGGACGGATCGCCGGGGTGGACGACGGCGAGAACGGACGCCCGTACGCACGCGGCGTCGTCGAAGTAGTGCGGGTTGTCATGGCCGGTGGCGGGCGGGCGCAGCCCGGTGGCGAGATTCCCGAGCCCCGCGCGTACGGAGATCCGCGCACGCAGGGGCGGTACGGCCGACTCCACCTCGGGCGCGCGGGCCGCGGCGGCGGCGATCTCGGCGGCGAGGGAGTTCCACGCGAGATCGACGGCGCCCCGCGTCCGGCGGTCGGCGCCGAGGGAGGGGAAGTGATCGCCGGCGGCGGTGAGCACGGACTCGGCGGCGAAGGCGGCCCACTCGGCGTCGTCGGAGGGGCCGAGCTTGAGCGGTTCCGGGGGTTGGTTGAGCGCGATGGGCACGGGGAGGGTGGTGGTCGCGTTCTGCTCGGCGAAGGTGTCCAGTTCCCGGGTGAGCCGGCGCGTCCACTCCGGCATCCGCGCGGCCCGGTGCCGGGCGGCGGGCCACCCTGCGGCGTCCCCGGCGGCGAGCCCGAGGAGCAGCCCCTCGATCCGGCGGAGGGGAGCGGCGGGGGAGCCGTGTCCGGCCGGCCAGGCCCGGTCGCCGGGGGGCGCCGCCGCGTGCGGTGCGCCGGCCCACGCCCCCTCGCCGTACGCCCGGTCCCCCTCGATCGCTGTCATGACGCCACCCTTTCGTCGTAGTCCGGCATGAGCAGGTCCGCGATGTCCAGTACGTGGTAGCCGCGCATCGAGGGCAGACAGCTGCCCCGGACGGGGCCGATGGCGGAGGACCACTCCTCGGGAATCGCCGCCGCCCCCGACATCGCCCCCGCCAGGGCGCCCGCGACCGCCCCGGTGGTATCGGCGTCCCGGCCCATGTTGACCGCGGTCAGGACCGACGTACGGAAGTCCCCGCGCGCCGCCGCGAAGGCGCCGAAGGCCAGGCCCACCGCCTCGGGGGCCAGATCGGTCCACGGATAGCCGCCGATGACCACCGAGGAGCGGACGGCGCGCTCCATCGTGAGCGTGTCGGGGTACGCCCGCCGCGCGGCGACGACTCCGCGGCGCAGGGTGCGGGCCGTCCAGGAGTCCATCGGAACCACGGAGAGCGCGGCGGCGATCACCGACATGACCCCGGCGCCGCCCATCGCGGCGGCGACCCCGGCCGCCACCGCCCGGCCGCCGTAGATGCCCTCGCCGTCGTGGCTGACCCGTCCGTCGACGGCGACCAGCCGCGCGGCCTCCTCGGGGCGGCCCGCGGCGAAGACGCCGAAGGGCGCCGCGCGCATCGCGAGCCCGTCGCTCCAGGCGTGCCGGTGCTGGGCGGTGATGGGCGCGGCGAGCCCGCGCCGCAGATTCTCCAGCGTGCCGCGTTCGCTGAAACCGGCCCCGCGGAAGGGGCCCTCGTCATGGTCCGCGAGCCAGTGGTGCCAGGCGTTCTCGACATGGGCGACGGTCAGGGCCGAGCCGTGCCGGGCGAGCAGCAGCCCGGAGAAGATCGTGTACTCGGTGTCGTCGGTGCCCGCCGGGCTGTCGGCCACGAACCCTTCGATACGGCCCCACCGGCGGCGGATCTCGGAGGGCCGCATGTTCTCCGCCGGGGCGCCGATCGCGTCGCCCACGGCGAGCCCGAGCAGGGCACCGCGCGCCCGGTCCCGGAGCACCGCGACCGGGTCGGCCTCGGGGTGCGCCCGGGCCGTGTCGGCCTCGGGCTGTACCGCGACCGCGTCAACCTCGGGGTCGCGACGGACTGACTCCATGGTGTGGCCCTTTCGCGCGAGCCTGTGCCACCGCGTCGGTGTCTCCGCATCTGTGCCACACGGAGGGCCGTGGGAGTCCGGGAAACCCCGCTGTCACCCGGGTGACATCTCCGTCGCGGCCCGGCCCAAGGCCGGTAAGTACGGCCTTCCTTGCTGGCGGGAGCCATTTTTCGTGCGTATTTTCGAAGTGTTGAGAGGGGTGGCGCCGGTCTCCGGCGGACCGGGTTCCGCCCCCGTGAGAAGAGGAGAAGCATGTCCATCATCGAGACCGAGGCAACGCTCCACGAGGCCCACCGCGACAATCACACGCATCGCGATGTCAATGGCGGCTGGCTGCGTCCCGCGGTGTTCGGCGCGATGGACGGGCTGGTCTCCAACCTGGCGCTGATGACCGGTGTCGCGGGCGGCGCGCTCTCTCAGCAGACGATAGTGATCACCGGGCTCGCGGGCCTGGCGGCCGGTGCTTTCTCGATGGCCGCGGGCGAGTACACCTCGGTCGCCTCCCAGCGCGAGCTGGTCCAGGCCGAACTGGAGGTGGAGCGCCGGGAGCTGAGGAAGCACCCCGCCGACGAGATGGAGGAGCTGGCCGCGCTCTATGTGTCACGCGGCGTGGAGCCGGAGCTGGCCCGCGAGGTGGCCCGGCAGCTCTCGAAGGACCCCGAGCTGGCGCTGGAGATCCACGCGCGCGAGGAGCTGGGGATCGACCCGGACGATCTGCCGTCGCCGCTGGTCGCCGCCGTGTCGTCGTTCGGCTCGTTCGCCCTGGGCGCGCTGCTGCCCGTACTGCCGTATCTGCTCGGCGCCACCGCGCTCTGGCCCGCCGTGCTGCTCGCGCTGACCGGGCTCTTCGCCTGCGGCGCGCTGGTGGCGCGGGTGACGGCGCGCAACTGGTGGTACAGCGGACTGCGGCAGCTGGTCCTCGGTGGAACGGCGGCGGCGCTCACGTACGGGCTGGGGGCCCTGTTCGGCGCGGCAATCTAGGGCGTGTCCGAGCGGGTGCACTTTCGGGGGATTTTTCCTCTGGTCCGGGATATCCCGAATTCGGGAGCGAGGCTCTAACCTGGGGAGGGCCCCCGAGGGCGGGCGGGCGGAAACGCCCGCCCTGTAACGTACGTCGCCGCGCGTTCCGGCCTCCGGGATGCGACACTTTGCCAGCGCCATACCTGCAGCCGTTACCCAGCGGTTTCGAGTCGGTAATCACCGGGCATGAGCCGTAGGCGCCGCGGGCAACGAAGCCTGCTCCGTCTCAGCCGACCGGACGACGATCTGTCCGTCTGCGCCCCCCTTCACCGCTATGAGCGGTGTCCACATGTTGGAACAAGCTATCCGCTTCCCGAGAAGCTGCCCATCATGTAACCTGCACGAAATTTCTTGGAGGGCCAACGTCGTCCCTCGGTACTCGCATATGCCACGACGACGACGGGAGAGCCGATGCGTTTCGACGCCTGGTCGCCCATGGATGGTCGCCCCGCCCCCCAGGGGATGTACGACCCCCGTAACGAGCACGACGCCTGTGGCGTCGGGTTCGTGGCCACCCTCACCGGTGTAGCCAGCCACGCGCTGGTGGAGCAGGCGCTGACCGTACTGCGCAATCTCGAACATCGCGGCGCCACCGGCTCGGAGCCCGACTCCGGCGACGGCGCGGGAATCCTCCTCCAGGTCCCGGACGCCTTCCTGCGCGAGGTCACCGGTTTCGAACTGCCCGAGGCCGGCTCGTACGCCGTCGGCATCGCGTTCCTGCCCGCCGACGACGCCACGGACGCCGTCTCACGCATCGAGACGATCGCCGCCGAGGAGGGCCTGAACGTCCTCGGCTGGCGCGAGGTCCCCGTGGCCCCCGAGCTGCTGGGCGCCACCGCCCGCTCGACGATGCCGGCCTTCCGCCAGCTGTTCGTCGCGGACGGGACGAGCTCGGGCATCGCGCTGGACCGCAAGGCGTTCCTGCTGCGCAAGCGCGCCGAGCGCGAGGCCGGGGTCTACTTCCCGTCGCTCTCCGCCCGGACCATCGTCTACAAGGGCATGCTCACCACCGGGCAGCTGGAGCCGTTCTTCCCGGACCTCTCCGACCGCCGTTTCGCGACCGCGATCTCGCTGGTCCACTCGCGGTTCTCCACCAACACCTTCCCGAGCTGGCCGCTCGCCCACCCGTACCGCTTCGTCGCGCACAACGGCGAGATCAACACGGTCATGGGCAACCGCAACTGGATGCGCGCCCGTGAGTCCCAGCTCGCGTCCGGCCTCTTCGGCGACGAGGCGCTGGAGCGGATCTTCCCCGTCTGTACGCCCGACGCCTCCGACTCCGCGTCCTTCGACGAGGTCCTTGAGCTGATCCACCTCGGCGGCCGGTCGCTGCCGCACTCCGTGCTGATGATGGTCCCCGAGGCATGGGAGAACCATGACTCCATGGACCCGGCCCGGCGCGCCTTCTACCAGTTCCACGCCACGATGATGGAGCCCTGGGACGGCCCCGCCTGTGTCACCTTCACCGACGGCACGCAGGTCGGCGCGGTCCTCGACCGCAACGGGCTGCGTCCGGGCCGTTACTGGGTGACCGACGAGGGGCTCGTCGTGCTCTCCTCCGAGGTCGGCGTCCTCGACATCGACCCGGCCAAGGTCGTCCGCAAGGGCCGCCTCCAGCCCGGCCGGATGTTCCTCGTCGACACCGCCGAGCACCGCATCATCGAGGACGACGAGATCAAGGCGTCCCTCGCCGCCGAGCAGCCCTACCAGGAGTGGCTGGAGAGCGGCGAGATCGAGCTGTCGGACCTGCCCGAGCGCGAGCACATCGTGCACACGCACGCCTCCGTCACCCGCCGCCAGCAGACCTTCGGCTACACCGAGGAGGAGCTGCGCGTCCTGCTCGCACCCATGGCACGGGCCGGCGCCGAGCCGATCGGCTCCATGGGTACGGACTCGCCGATCGCCGCGCTCTCCGCCCGGCCGCGGCTCCTCTTCGACTACTTCACCCAGCTCTTCGCGCAGGTCACCAACCCGCCGTTGGACGCGATCCGCGAGGAGCTGGTCACCTCGCTGCGCTCCTCGCTCGGCCCCCAGGGCAATCTGCTGGAGCCGGCCGCCGCGTCCTGCCGCAGTGTCACCCTGCCCTTCCCGGTGATCGACAACGACGAGCTGGCCAAGCTCGTCCATATAAACGCTGACGGCGACATGCCCGGCATGAAGGCCGCCACGCTCTCCGGTCTCTACCGGGTCGGTGGCGGCGGTGACGCCCTCGCCACCCGCATCGACGAGATCTGCGCCGAGACCGACGCCGCGATCGAGAGCGGCGCCCGGATCATCGTGCTCTCCGACCGGCACTCCGACGCCGAGCACGCCCCGATCCCCTCGCTGCTGCTGACCGCCGCCGTCCACCACCACCTCATCCGCACCAAGCAGCGCACCCAGGTCGGGCTGCTGGTCGAGGCCGGCGATGTCCGCGAGGTGCACCATGTCGCGCTGCTCATCGGCTACGGCGCCGCAGCCGTCAACCCGTACCTCGCCATGGAGTCCGTCGAGGACCTGGTCCGCGCCGGTACGTTCATCGAGGGCCTGGCGCCCGAGCAGGCGCTCAGGAACCTGATCCACGCGCTCGGCAAGGGCGTCCTGAAGGTGATGTCCAAGATGGGCATCTCCACCGTCGCCTCCTACCGGGGCGCGCAGGTCTTCGAGGCCGTCGGCCTGGACCAGTCCTTCGTCGACAAGTACTTCAACGGCACCGCCACCAAGATCGGCGGCGCCGGTCTCGATGTCGTCGCCGAGGAGGTCGCCGCCCGGCACGCCAAGGGCTACCCGGCCTCCGGCATCTCCGCGAGCCACCGCAAGCTGGAGATCGGCGGCGAGTACCAGTGGCGCCGCGAGGGCGAGCCGCATCTCTTCGACCCGGAGACCGTCTTCCGGCTCCAGCACGCCACGCGCTCGCGCAGCTACGACATCTTCAAGCAGTACACCAGCCGGGTGAACGAGCAGTCCGAGCGGCTGATGACGCTGCGCGGCCTGTTCAACTTCGCCGCCGGCCGTACGCCGGTCCCGCTGGACGAGGTCGAGCCCGCCTCCGAGATCGTCAAGCGCTTCTCCACCGGCGCCATGTCGTACGGCTCGATCTCCCGCGAGGCGCACGAAACCCTCGCCATCGCCATGAACCAGCTCGGCGGCAAGTCCAACACCGGTGAGGGCGGCGAGGACGCGGACCGGCTCTACGACCCGGCCCGCCGCTCCTCCATCAAGCAGGTCGCCTCCGGCCGCTTCGGTGTCACCAGCGAGTACCTGGTCAACGCCGACGACATCCAGATCAAGATGGCGCAGGGCGCCAAGCCGGGCGAGGGCGGCCAGCTGCCCGGCCACAAGGTCTACCCGTGGGTCGCCAAGACCCGGCACTCCACCCCGGGCGTCGGTCTGATCTCCCCGCCCCCGCACCACGACATCTACTCCATCGAGGATCTCGCCCAGCTGATCCACGACCTCAAGAACGCCAACCCGCAGGCGCGCATCCATGTGAAGCTGGTCTCCGAGGTCGGCGTCGGCACCGTCGCCGCGGGTGTCTCCAAGGCGCACGCCGATGTCGTACTGATCTCAGGACACGACGGCGGTACGGGCGCCTCGCCGCTCACCTCGCTCAAGCACGCGGGCGGCCCCTGGGAGCTGGGTCTCGCCGAGACCCAGCAGACCCTGCTGCTCAACGGCCTGCGCGACCGTATCGTCGTCCAGACCGACGGCCAGCTGAAGACCGGCCGCGATGTCGTCATCGCCGCGCTGCTGGGTGCCGAGGAGTTCGGTTTCGCGACCGCGCCGCTCGTCGTCTCCGGCTGCGTCATGATGCGCGTCTGCCATCTGGACACCTGCCCGGTGGGTATCGCCACCCAGAACCCGGTGCTGCGCGAGCGGTTCTCCGGCAAGGCCGAGTACATCGTCAACTTCTTCCAGTTCATCGCCGAAGAGGTCCGCGAGCTCCTGGCCGAACTGGGCTTCCGTACGCTCGAAGAGGCCGTCGGCCACGCCGAACTGCTCGACACCGAGCGGGCCGTGAACCACTGGAAGGCGCAGGGCCTCGACCTGAAGCCGCTCTTCCATGTGCCCGCGCTGCCCGAGAACGCCGTACGCCACCAGGCCATCGGCCAGGACCACGGCCTGGAGAAGGCGCTCGACAACGAGCTGATCAAGCTCGCCGCCGACGCCCTGGGTGCCGAGAGCGCCGAGGCCGCGCAGCCCGTACGCGCCCAGATCGGCATCCGGAACATCAACCGGACCGTGGGCACCATGCTCGGCAACCAGGTGACCAAGAAGTTCGGTGGCGCGGGCCTGCCCGACGACACCATCGACATCACCTTCACCGGCTCCGCCGGCCAGTCCTTCGGCGCGTTCCTGCCGCGCGGTGTCACGCTGCGCCTGGAGGGCGACGCCAACGACTACGTCGGCAAGGGCCTCTCCGGCGGCCGGGTCGTCGTACGGCCCGACCGGGGCGCCGACCACCTCGCGGAGTACTCCACCATCGCGGGCAACACCATCGCCTACGGCGCCACCGGCGGCGAACTCTTCCTGCGCGGCCGTACCGGCGAGCGCTTCTGCGTCCGCAACTCAGGCGCCACCGTCGTCTCCGAGGGCGTCGGCGACCACGGCTGCGAGTACATGACCGGCGGCCACGCCGTCGTCCTCGGTGAGACGGGCCGCAACTTCGCGGCCGGTATGTCGGGCGGCGTCGCGTACGTCATCGACCTGGACGCCGACAACGTCAACGCCGGAAACCTGGGCGCCGTCGAACAGCTCGACGACACCGACAAGCAGTGGCTGCACGATGTGGTGCGCCGCCACCAGGAGGAGACGGGCTCCACCGTCGCGGAGAAGCTGCTCGCCGAGTGGGACACCGCCGTGGACCGCTTCAGCAAGATCATCCCGACCACGTACAAGGCAGTGCTCGCCGCCAAGGACGCCGCCGAGCTGGCCGGTCTCTCGGAGACCGAGACCACCGAGAAGATGATGGAGGCGGCGACCAATGGCTGACCCGAAGGGCTTTCTCACCACCGGGCGCGAAGTCGCCAGGACCCGCCCCGCCGAGGAGCGCGTCAAGGACTGGAACGAGGTCTACGTTCCGGGCTCGCTGCTCCCGATCATCAGCAAGCAGGCCGGACGCTGCATGGACTGCGGCATCCCGTTCTGCCACAACGGCTGTCCGCTGGGGAATCTGATCCCCGAGTGGAACGACTACGCGTACCGCGAGGACTGGACGGCCGCGAGCGAGCGGCTGCACGCCACCAACAACTTCCCGGAGTTCACCGGGCGGCTCTGCCCGGCCCCCTGTGAGTCGGCGTGTGTCCTCGCGATCAACCAGCCCGCCGTCACCATCAAGAACGTCGAGGTCTCGATCATCGACAAGGCGTGGGACAGCGGCGATGTCACCCCGCAGCCGCCGGAGCGGCTCTCCGGCAAGACCGTCGCCGTCATCGGCTCGGGACCGGCCGGACTGGCCGCCGCCCAGCAGCTGACCCGGGCCGGTCATACGGTCGCGGTGTACGAGCGTGCCGACCGGATCGGTGGACTGCTGCGGTACGGCATCCCCGAGTTCAAGATGGAGAAGTCGCACATCAACCGCCGTATCGAGCAGATGCGCGCGGAGGGCACCAAGTTCCGTACCGAGATCGAGATCGGCCGGGACATCGACGCGGCGAAGCTGCGCAAGCGGTACGACGCCGTCGTGATCGCCGCGGGCGCCACCGTCTCGCGCGATCTGCCCGTCCCGGGGCGTGAGCTGAACGGCATCCACTTCGCGATGGAGTATCTGCCCCTCTCCAACAAGGTGCAGGAGGGCGACCTGACGGTCTCCCCGATCTCCGCCGAGGGCAAGCACGTCGTGGTCATCGGCGGCGGCGACACCGGCGCTGACTGCGTCGGTACGGCGCACCGCCAGGGCGCGCTCTCCGTCACCCAGCTGGAGATCATGCCGAAGCCGGGCGAGGAGCGCGCCGCGCACCAGCCGTGGCCGACCTTCCCGATGCTCTACAAGGTCACCTCCGCGCACGAGGAGGGCGGCGAGCGGGTCTACTCCGTCTCCACCACCCACTTCGAGGGCGACGAGGACGGCAACGTCCAGAGCCTGAACCTGATCGAGGTGGAGTTCAAGGGCGGCAAGCTGGAGCAGAAGCCGGGCACGGAGCGGAAGATCCCGGCCCAGCTGGTCACGCTCGCCATGGGCTTCACCGGCACCGATCAGGAGAACGGCCTGGTCGAGCAGTTCGGCCTGGAGCTGGACGAGCGCGGCAACATCGCGCGTGACGCGGACTTCGCGACCAATGTGCCCGGCGTGTATGTCGCCGGGGACGCGGGCCGCGGCCAGTCCCTGATCGTGTGGGCGATCGCCGAGGGCCGCTCGGCGGCGCGAGGTGTGGACCGGATGCTGACCGGCGCGAGCGATCTGCCGGCCCCGATCCGTCCGACGGACCGTGCGCTGACGGTCTGATACGTCACCGCCTCCACCTCAACCTCCACCTCAACAAGACTCCCGTACAACGGCGTACGGGCGGTGTCGGCCCGGGGAGCGTCTCCCGGGCCGTCCCGCAGGACGCGGCGCCTGCCCCAGTCCCCGACCGGACGATGGCAGGCGCCGTGGTGCGTGACGGCTGGCATAATCGCGTGACTCGCCGCCCGTCGACCACAGAGGACCCAGCATGGTCACCGCCCCCGCCGTGTCCGGACCCGCCATCAGTCTCCGGAAGGTGGAGGAGACGGCCCCGGCGCTGGTCAGCCTCTACAAGAGCGCGGCGGTCTCGCTGACGAAGAACGGCCTGAGCGGACAGCGCGCGGCCGTCTATCTGGTGCTGGACTATTCGGGCTCGATGCGGGAGTACTACAAGGACGGCAGCGTCCAGGCCCTGGCCGACCGGGTGTTGGGGCTCTCCGCGCATCTGGACGACGACGGCATCGTGCCCGTCGTCCTCTTCTCCACGGACATCGACGCGGAGTCGGACATCTCCCTGGCCGACCACCACGGCCGGATCGACGCGATCGTCGCCGGGCTCGGCCATATGGGCAGGACCAGCTACCACCTGGCCATGGACGCCGTCATCGACCACTATCTGGACAGCGGGTCGACCGCTCCGGCGCTGGTGGTCTTCCAGACGGACGGCGGCCCGATCAGCAAACCGGCCGCCGAGCGGTATCTCTGCAAGGCGGCCGAACTGCCGCTGTTCTGGCAGTTCATCGGCTTCGGCGACCCGGAGAGCCGGCAGTTCGACTTCCTCCGCAAGCTCGACGACCTCGCCGTCCCGGCGAAACGGCGCGTGGACAACGCCGGGTTCTTCCACGCGGGCAAGGACCCGCGCGGGGTCGAGGACGCGGTCCTGTACGACCGGCTGGTCGGCGAGTTCCCGCAGTGGCTGGGCCGGGCGCGGGAGCTGGGCATCGTGACCTGAGGCCCCGGCTCCCGCTGAGCCCTCTCTGACTACGGGCCGCTCCTGGACGGGGCGAGCAGCCCGTCGATGAGCACGCGTATCTTCCACGCGGCGCGCGTCGCCCCGTCACCGCTGGTGAGCAGCGGGGCCAGCGCGTGGATCGTGGGGTAGCGCCCGGCGGGCAGTGACCGGTAGAGGGTGTCGAGCCGGGCGGCGAACGCCTCCTCCGCCTTCTCCCCCTCCTCCAGCGCGGACGAGGCGATGTACTGGCCGATCAGGTCCGCGGCCCAGGCACAGGCGGCGTCACCGATCCCGCCGGTCCGCAGCAGCCGCAGCAACTCCTCGGTGATACGCAGCGTGTGCGGGCCGGGCAGGGCGCCCGTCATACCGACGCTCGCGATGTCGTTGTGGGCGGCCAGCGCGGCCACCGCACGGTCCACGAGCAGTTCGAGCCGGGCGCGCCAGTCCCCGTCGGCGTCGGTGGGCAGTTGGACGTCCGCCACGGCCAGGTCGTGGGCGAGGGCCATCAACGCGTCCCGGTCGGGCACGTACACGTACAGCGAGGCGGGTCCTGTCTGTACGGCCTGGGAGACCCGCCGCATGCTCACCGCCTCGCATCCCAGCTCGTCCACCAGGGCGAGGGTGGCGGCCACGATCGCGTCGAGGCTCAGGGTGGTTTTCGCGGACCGGGTCCGGGGGCGGGCGGGCATGACCTCATCCTAGCTTGACGAACACCGTTCGCTAAGTGCACTCTGTCGTTGACGAACACTGTTCGTTCACTCCGGTATCGCCCGTACCCTCCGAAGGAGACTCGTCATGACCTGGGACGTACACCGCCTGCCGCGTGCCGAGGGCAAGACCTTCCTGATCACAGGCGGGAACGCGGGGATCGGTTACTTCGTCGCCGAGCAGCTCGCCACGACGGGCGCCACGGTCGTCATCGCGGGCCGCGACGCGTCGAAAGCGGAAGCGGCGACGGCCTCGATCCGCTCGCGCGTGCCGGACGGGCGCGTGCGCCATATCCCGCTGGACCTCGCCGACCCCGCCTCGATCGAGCGGAGCGTGTGCGCGCTCGACACCGAAGCCCTCGACGCGGTGGTCCTGAACGCCGGTGTCATGCTGGACGATCCACCGCGCCGCGAGACCGCCGCCGGGCATGAGCTGATGTTCGCCACCAACCATCTGGGGCACTTCGCCCTGACCGCGCGTCTCGCCCCACTGCTCCACGCCGCCCCCGCCGCGCGGGTCGTCACCACGGGCAGCTTCGCCGCCAGAAGCGAACGCCTGGACCTCGACGACCTCCAGAGCGCGCGCGACTACCGCCCCAAACGCACCTACGGGCGCTCGAAACTGGCGCAGACGCTGTTCGGCCTCGAACTCGACCGCCGGCTGCGCGCGGCGCACAGCACGACCATCAGCGTGGTGTCCCACCCCGGCGGCGCCCTGGACACCCTGACGCCGTCCCGCGCCCCACTGCACGTGCGCACCATGGGCCGGCGGCTGCGCGGTCTGCCGCTGGGACTCCTGCTCCAGGGCAAGGAAGCGGGCGCGTGGCCGGCGGTCCGGGCCGTCCTCGACCCGGCCGTGCGCGGGGGGCAGCTGGTCGGCCCCCGCGTGTTCGGTCTGCGCGGCAGGCCACGGTTCGAGCCGGTGCGCGAGCGATTCGCGGACATCGACACCGCGCGACGCCTGTGGACGGCGAGCGTCGCACTGACCGGTACGGACCCGGCCCCCGCCGCGGATCCGCGCTGAGCCCGGCCGCTTGAGCGGTCCGGCGGCGCGGCGGCCCGGCGCGCTCACCGAGCGGGCGCCCTCACCGAGCGGGCGCGGACATCAGACGGGGTAGTTGACGCCGGTCAGTTCCTCGGAGACGGTCCAGAGCCGGCGCTGCGTGGTCAGGTCGTACGACTTCGCGTTCGACTTCGCGGCCTTCGGGTGGCCGCGCATCGTGAAGAGGCCGTCGGGCCCGTAGAACTGACCGCCCGTGGCCCCCGGGTCCGTCGCGGCGCGCAGGGACGGCAGGGCGCCCATGTCGGGGCCCTGGGCCACGAGGGGGACGATGAGCTTGTCGAACAGCAGACGTACGGGCGGGTAGGCATCGCGCGCCAGGTCGGTGGCGGCGCCGCCGGGGTGGGCCGTCAGCGCGATGGTGCCGTACGTGCCGGCCAGGCGGCGCTGGAGTTCGTGGGTGAACAGGACGTTGGCGAGCTTGGACTGCCCGTACGCGCCGGTCCTGCTGTAGCGGCGCTCGGACTGGAGGTCGTCGAAGTCGATCGTCGCGTTGAGGCGGTGGGCCTGGCTGCTGACGGTGACGATCCGCGAGCCCGGGACCGGCAGCATGCGATCGAGGAGCAGGCCGGTGAGGGCGAAGTGGCCGAGGTGGTTCGTGCCGAGCTGGAGCTCGAACCCGTCCTTGGTCACCGCCTTCGGCGTCCACATCACGCCCGCGTTGTTGATCAGCAGATCGATGCGCTCATGGCCGGCACGCAGTTCACCGGCCGCGGTGCGGACGGAGTCGAGCGAGCTGAGGTCCAGCCGCTGGAGGGTGAGGGCCGCGCCCGGGGTGCGGGCGGTGATCCGGGCGGCGGCCTCCTTGCCCTTGTCGAGGTTGCGCACGGCGAGCACGACATGCGCGCCGCGTGCGGCCAGTGCGGCGGCGGTCTCGAAGCCGAGGCCGGTGTTGGCGCCCGTAATGACGGCGGTCCGTCCGGTCTGGTCGGGAATGTCGGCGAGGGTCCACTTGGGGGTGTTCATGCAACCCAATGTAGACGGCGGCAACAAAGCTGTCAATGACAACAATGGTGGCATCGGCTACATGCCTTGTAGGATGGGCGCCATGGCGTATCACCACGGAAACCTGCGTGCCGAGATGCTGGCCCGCGCCGAGACCGTCCTCGCCGAGGACGGCGTCGGGGCGCTCTCGCTGCGCTCATTGGCGCGGGACCTCGGGGTCTCGCACGCGGCACCCTCCCGGCACTTCCCCGACCGTCAGGCACTGCTCGACGCGCTCGCCGTCGAAGGCTTCGAACGGCTCGGCGCGGAACTGGAGAAGGCGGCGTCGGGCGACGGCGGGTTCGAGGACCGGCTGACGAGGGTGGCCCTGACGTACGTCGGGTTCGCCACCCGGCACCCGGCGCTGCTGGAGGTGATGTACGCACGCAAGTACCGCGACCCGGAGGACAAGGTGCGCGCGGCCTCGGAGTCGTGCGCGGCGATCCTGCTCGGCCTCTTCGCCGGCACCGACACGCCCGTGGCCGACCCGGAACGCTTCGCGGTCATCCTCCTCGCCGGCCTCCACGGCATCGCCTCACTCGCCGCGAGCGACGCGCTCCCGCCCGCGCACCACCCCGACATCCTCGCCGCCGACCTCGTCCAACTCCTCCTGCGCGGCTCCCGTGACTGAGCCGGGCACGGGAGTCGGCAGCGTCAGCTGAGACCCGAGTTCCCCTCACCCCCCGAGTCCCCCTCACCCCCCCGAGTTCCCCTCACCGCCCCGCATCGGAGACACCTCATGCTGTTCGTCGTCGCCCTCATCGGAATCTCCATACTGGGATTCGCCCTGTGGTCCTCGTGGCGCGTGACCAGACTGCGCGACCTGCCCACGTGGCGCAGATTCCTTCCCCTCGGCCTCGTGCTGCTGTCCACCGCGGCCAGCCTGCTGCGCGCCGCCGACATCCCCCAAGTCGCGAACGCTGTCGCGTTCCCCTTGATCCTGGCCGCGATCGTGGTGTCCGTGACGGAAGTACGGGCCGACAGCGGCCGGCGCGGTGCCGTCGGCCTCGGCGGGAGGTAGTCCGGGTGTTTATCCGGCGGACGGTCCGGGCTCTTTGGTCGCGCGGCAACCGAGGCATTCTTGACGGTTTGTGACGTAGGGCCGACAGTCGTGCGCAGTGGTGCAGTCCGCTCGGCAGAGGAGACCGTGATTCGGCCGCCCGCCAACATGCTTCAGTTCATCCCGCGCCCGGACAGCGAGGTCAGCAGTGGCAACCGTGGTACGTGAGGCGTTGGCACAAGCTCAGCGCTCAGCGATACATCTTGAGATGCGGGACAGTTACATGCTCGACGACCCCGCGTTCATCCGCTGGCAGGAGGGGTACCGGGAGAATCCGGACGACAGAGCGTCCTGGTGGAGACCGTGGTTGGACGTGGTGACGGAGGCGACCGGCCGAGGCGTTGTCATGCGTCGTTTGCGGGTCGTCTCCGAGCCGCTGAGTGACTATCTGCGGTACGAGTACGACGGGACGTTCACCAACGTCGCGGCGGGTGAGATCGTGCGCTGGCTCCCGCGCCCGCGAGCTCGTGACCTGCTGCTTCCGGCCTTGGACGGCTGGGTCATGGACGAACGGACTTTGATCCTGCACCACTTCAGCGGTGAGGGGCAGTGGACTGGCCCAGGGATGGAGGTCTGTCCGGACCCCGCATTGGCCAAGCAGTACGCGACGGCGTACGAGGCAGCGTGGGAGCGGGCGATTCCCCACACGGAGTACCGGCCCGTCTGACGAGCCTCAGCCATGGCCACATCCGCGTCCTCAAGTGTCCAGCAGGCTCGGCAGCTTCTCGCCGACCGTCTTGCGGAACTGCGCCGGGACGCCGGGCTCACCGGGCGTGAGCTCGCCCGGCGCTGCGGATGGCACGCATCCAAGTCCTCCCGCATTGAGAACGCCCGGACCCCCCCGTCGGCCGACGACATCCGAGCGTGGTGCCGGGCTTGCGGGGCAGAGGGGCGATCCGGTGATCTGATTGCCACCCTGCGGGCTGTCGAGGGCATGTTCGTGGAGTGGCGGCGGATGGAACGTGCGGGCCTGCGCCAGGCGCAGGAAGCCCGCTTGCCACTGTACGAACGCACACGCCGGTTCCGGTCCTACTCCTCCTGGCTCGTACCAGGCGTGATCCAGACACGTGCCTACACAACGGCGGCGCGTATGGAGCGTCAGCGCGTGCTCAGTAAGGGAGGCCGTCGCTTCGCGTTCCTCGTGGAGGAATCAGTCTTGCGCTCGGGTATCGGTGGCGCGGAAGTCATGTCCGGGCAGCTGTGTCACCTGACGAACGTCGTGACACGCACATTCCGGAGGTATCGACATGCGCACGTGCTGGCTGATGAGGGCAGATGACGGCAACCCCCAGGACGACAGCGACAGCGGCAACAAGCACGGCGGGGGCGGCTCGGACGAGGGCGGAAACACCAATGACGGTCAGCGTCCGGCGGACGGCAGCTGAGTGAGCGCCGACGAGAAGGAGGAGGCGGGCCCCCAGGGGCTCGCCTCCGCGCTGACGGAGAACGGGGCGCTGAGCCGCGACTGGCTGCCCGCCTTCGAGGGGGTACCGTGCCACCTGTTCGTACCGGACATGATCTGGCCCGGCCGCGCGGGAATGAACAGGCAGAGCGACCGCGTCATCCGCGCCGAGGACCCCGGCACGTGGTGGACCGCCGTCTACCGGGACGCGCCCATCACTACGCAGTGGGACGACGGTACGTACACCGGCCCCGGCAGGGGCAAGATCCCCTCCAGCTCCAGTTCCATGCCCACCATGGTGTGCTCCATGCTGCGCGAGCTGGACGTTGCCCCCGGTCACCGCGTGCTCGAAATCGGCACCGGCACCGGCTGGAACGCGGCGCTGCTGTCCCATCGGCTGGGCGATGAGAACGTGGTGACCGTCGAGGTCGACGAAGCGAGCGCGCGCGACGCGCGCGAGCGCCTTGAGGCGGCCGGGTAACCACCCGACGACAGTCATCGGCGACGGCGCCCGGGGCTTCCCCGACGCCGCGCCCTACGACCGCGTCATCGCCACCTGCTCCGTCGGCAGCGTCCCGCGCGCATGGACCGCCCAGACCGAGCCGGGCGGCATCATCGTCACGCCCTGGGGTCCGACGTACGGAGGGGAAGCGATTGCCCGTCTCAGGGTGGCCGACGACGGGACCGCGTCAGGACCGTTCGTCGGCTCGTCGGCGTTCATGCGCCTGCGGGCCCAGCGAACCGACCGTAGGCACGTCCGCGCGTACCTCAAGGGCCGCGACTGGCCGGCGGACGGCAGCAGAAGTATGACAGCGCTCTCCCCGGAGGAGGTGGGCGAGTGGCCTGTCATGTTCGCGATCGGCACGCGGGTGCCCGGCGCGTACCCGTGGATGGAGCCGTACGGTGACGGCTCGTACACCCTGTGGCTACGGGACACGGCCGGTACGAGCTGGGCCACGGCCGACCACGAGAAGGGGCGGTACGAGTACGAGGTCTACCAGTCCGGCCCCAGGAAGCTCTGGGACGAGGTCGAGACCGCGTTCCGGTGGTGGGAGGAGCGGGACCGCCCCGGGTTCGACCGCTTCGGGCTGACCGTGGACGCCTATGAGGAGCGGGTGTGGTTGGACTCCCCGGACACGCCTGTCCCGTGACCCGGCCCGCTCTCCAGCGGCGCGATACGGACGGTGGCCTCCCGCATCCGGTCGCTCATCGCGCCGAGAGCCCCGTACTTGTGGCCGTACGCGTCGTCGATCGCCCGCGTCAGCCGCGCGTCGTCCGGCGCGGGGACGTCGAAGGCGACCGGCCGGCCGATGCCGTCCACGCGGATGACGCCCCGGTGGAGTGTCCCTGTGGAGTCCGGTACCAGGCACCCCGCCGCGTCCCGGAGGAAACTGGCGGTATGAACCAGCGCGGTGAACCCGGAGACGCGAACGAACTGGGCGAATTCCTGCGTACCCGCCGCGCCGGCCTCGATCCCCGCCGGGCCGGGCTGCCCGACTACGGCGGGCTGCGCCGGGTGCCGGGCCTGCGCCGGGAGGAGCTGGCGCAACTCGCCCATGTGAGCTTCGACTATGTCGTCCGGCTCGAACAGGGGCGTACCCGCAAGGTCTCCCGCGCCGTCCTGGACGCTCTGGCGGACGCCCTCCAGATGACGCCGGACGAGCGCGCCTATCTCTTCGGCCTCGCCGACATCTCCCCGCCCAAGCCCGCCCGCGCGCCGGGACTCCCGGACGTGGCACCGCGCCTCCAGCAGCTCCTGGACGACATGCACGACGTCCCGGCGATGATCATCCACCGGCGCATGGACATCCTGGCCTGGAACCGCGGAGCGGTCGCCCTGCTCGTCGACTTCGACGCGCTGCCCCCGGCCCGGCGCAACATCATCCGCCTGACCTTCCTCGACGACGCGTTCCGGTCGCTGTACGTCGAATGGCCGAAGGTCGCCCGCGAGTGCGTCGCGGTCCTGCGCAACGAGTCCGGCCGGCACCCCGACGACCCGGACCTCAACGCCCTGATCGCCGAACTGAACGAGAAATCCACGGACTTCCGTACCTGGTGGGCCGACTACCACGTCGCCGGAGCCCGGCAACTGACCAAGCTCCTCCACCACCCGACGGTCGGCGACCTGACCTTGGACGTCCAGCAGCTCTCCGTCGACACCCAGGCCGATCAACTTCTGGCCGCCTACACCGCGCACGACGCGAAGTCCCACGACGCGCTGGGCTTCCTCCTCCAGTGGTCCGGAGAGTCCCGCCGCGCCCCGACCCACCGCTCCGAACCGGAGTGACGATACGGCCCCGGGTGACGCTGGTCAGGCGGGGAACTCGTCCTGCTTGACGGCGGTGATGAAGGTGGACCAGTGGTGGGTGGGGATGAGGATGGCGGGGCCGTGGGGGTTCTTGCTGTCGCGTACGGGGACGGTGGCGGGGTGGCCGTCGGAGACCTCAACGCACGCGCCGTCACCGTTGTTGCTGTAGCTCGACTTGCGCCATGCGGACAGCGCGGACGCGTCAGGAATCGTCTTCATCTTCATACTCTCTCAGGTATCTGCGGATCAGGTTGAGGGACTTGTCCTCTGGAAGAGCCAGAGATCGGGCGACATCGAAGCACTGTGTCAGCTCGATTACTCTCTTCGGCAACTCTACTGTTTCACCGGTCTTGAAGCTCTCGACGAAAGCCATCATCCCGCCGTCGCGCAGCGTGAGCAGGGTCAGGCAACCGCCAAGCATGGGGTGCGCCCCCTCGCTGAACGGGAGCACTTGAATCGTGGAGTGGAAGCGTTCGGCGGCCTTCAGCAGGTGATTGAGCTGCCTCGACATCAGCTTCGCGTCTTTCATTGGGCGCTTCAGGGCCGCTTCATCGATGATCGCCCAATAGAGGAGCGGATCAGCGCGGTCGAAGATGCCCTTCCGGCCGATACGAACGGCTACGAGGTCGTTCACCCTTTCTTCGGAGGAGCCTGGAAGAGACGTGCGGAACAACTCGCGCGCGTACTCTTCGGTCTGGAGAAGCCCTGGAATGAGGCTGCTCGTGAAAACCTGGATCCGTTCGGCCTCGACCTCCTTGCTCACAACCACCCTCCCGTAGTCGGGAATTGAGCTGTCGTGGGCCAATTCCAACAGATCGGCCAACACCCCATCGGCGTCAAAGAACGCGTCCAGCGAGTTCACCAACGCCTCGGATGGTAGCTGATCCCCCAACTCGACCCGGCCGAGATAGCTGTGCGAGTAACCACCCACCTGTTCGGAGAGCTGACGGATCGACAGGCCTCTCCGTTCTCGCAGGCGACGGACCCGCCTTCCCAGCCTCAACCGCGGTGTGAGCTTGCCTGATTCGTTGCTGAACTCCACTTCGATCGAACCTTCTTTCGCCTAAGTCGCCGTCCACAGAAGCGATTTGGTGACAGCCCGGATACGTCTCCAGTGTGCCCTATAGGGGATCGTAATGGCCACCCCTTCCCGACATTCAAACCGCCGAAGTGTGGCTATTCCGTTGGGAATTCAATAGATGCCGTGGGGTCTATTTCGCATGGCCAGAACGGAAAGGTGCTCACCATGGTGATGGAAGGCCGGCCGGACACCAGCCATCCCAACTCCCCCTACTACGGCTCCGTCGTACTGCGCTGGACCCGTCATCCGAGTTGTGTCGGGCTCGCCCGACTGGAGTTGCGCAAAGCGCTGGCCGGATGGGGGCTTTCCGCGCTGGAGGATTCCGCCGTGCTGATTCTTTCCGAGTTACTGACCAACGCCGCCCGGCACGCCCGCGTTTCTCCCGGGCGCGAGATCGAGACCCGGTATGTGCCGCGTCCCGGCGGGCTCCGTATCGAGGTGCATGACGCGTCGGACGAGCGGCCGAGGCCACGGGTGCCCGCGCCCGATGCCACTGACGGGCGGGGGCTCGTCCTCGTGGAGGCGTTGGCCGATGTCTGGGGTGTCAGTGAGCGGCACGGGCCCGGGAAGACGGTCTGGGCGCATCTCTCGCTCCCGCCGGGGGCCTCGTAGACCCTCCCCCCGGCCCCGCCCGGCTCAGCGGTCGGCGAGCAGGTCCGCGTCGTGGGCCAGGACCGCCGCCTGTACGCGGTTGGCGCAGCCCGTGGCCGTCAGGATGCGGCTGATGTGCGCCTTGACCGTACCGGCGCTCAGATAGAGCTGATCGGCGATCTCCGCGTTGGACAGGCCCGTCCCGACCAACCGCAGGACCTCCCTCTCGGCGGCGGTCAGATTCTCCGTTCGGCGCAGGGCGGCCTGGGTGTCCTTGGTGGACCGTACGTGCTGTTCCATCAACCGCCGGGTGATCCGGGGCGCCAGCACCGGTTCGCCGTTCGCGGCGAGCCGTACCGAGCGGATCAGCTCCGTGGGGCCGGTGTCCTTGAGCAGGAAGCCGCTCGCGCCGACCCGCAGGGAGCGCGTCACGCTCTGCTCCTCGCCGAAGGCCGTGAGCATCACCACGTACGTGGCGGGCGAGATACGGGCGATCTCCTCGGCGGCGGCGATCCCGTCCGTGCCGGGCATCTGGACGTCGAGGAGCGCCACGTCGATACTTCGCTCGCGGCAGGCCGCCACGGCCTCGCGGCCGTCCGCCGCCTCGGCCACGACCTCGATGTCCTCGGCGTTCTCCAGGATCAGCCGGATGCCGGCGCGCATCAGCGTCTCGTCGTCGGCTATGAGGACTCGGATCACGGCTTCATCTTAGGTCGGGAGCGGGCCACCGCCTGCTCCGGGCCGGTCACCGGACGCCCGGGCGACCTCTGTCATGCCGTCGGCCTGCCGAAGAAGTTGATCAGTTCCAGGCTCAACTGCTCCGGACGCTCCTCCGCCAGGTAGTGTCCCGCTCCGGGAAACTCGACGAACCTGATATCGCTCGCCCGGTGTTCGTTCGATGCGCGGGACATCTCCATGAAACGTCCGCCCGGTACCAGCACAGGCATGGTGAGTTTCGGGTAGTCGGCCGCTTCCTGGATGTCCTGGTGGAGTGTCCGGTACCAGCCGGCGACCGCTCGGATCGCTTCGGGGGAGTCGTACGCCCTGGCGTAGATGGCGCGGCTTTCCTCGTCGATCGCCTCAGGATCACCGGAGATCTTGTCGGCGTACCAGTCGATCATGATGCGGTACCGGCCGGTGAGCAGGCGCTCGGGGAGGCCGTCGAGCTGGTTGAACCCGAAGTGCCACGCGTTGACCTCTTCCGCCGCGGGCAGGGCCGGAACACTGGCCAGAAGCCGGTCGGGGGCTCCCGGGTCCCAGAGCGCGAGCTTCGCTGTGGCGTCCGGATGCCTGGCGGCGAAGAAATAGGCGATCCAGGAACCGACGTCCTCGCCCGCGATGTTGACCTGGTCATAGCCGAGACGCCGGACGAGTTCGTAGACATCCTGGCCCATGGTGGCCTTGTCGTAACCCGTCTCGGGCTTCTCCGAGTCGCCCATGCCGCGGTATTCGCAGACGATGACCCGGAAGTGCTCGGAAAGAGCCGGCATCATCTTCCGGTACTGCCACCAGGTGCGGGGCCAGCCCGGCAGCAGCACCAGCGGATCTCCCGAGCCGCCGCTCACATAGTGCAGTGTCACCCCGTTGACATGGGCGTAGGCGTGTTCGAAACCATTGATTCCGGTCGGCACGTCGCTGCTTCCTTTCGTTGCCGGTGCGGTCCGTGTGGGTTCCGGAGTGCGGACGGTCCGCTCAGGACGTACCGAGATCCGGCAGTTGCTCGGTGCCGTAGCGCTCCATGAGCTCGGGAATGAGAGGCGGCATGCTGACCTCCTCGACGGAGGGGCTCACACCGGGCCTGGCGGGGGCCGAGGAGCCGACCATGAGTTCCTCTATGCCACCGGGGGTGAAGAAGAAGATCATCCGGGCGGCGTGGTATCCGCGGTTGATGAAGCGGTGCCTGGTGCCGCGCGGAACGAAGAAGAACCCTCCGGCGCCCGCCTTGACCCACTCGTCCCCGTTGAGGAACTCCAGCTCGCCGGAGATGAGGTAGAAGGCTTCGTCGTGGTCGTTGTGCACATGCGGATCGGGTCCTCCGCCGGGCGGCACGGTCGCCTCCAGGAAGGTGAGGGATCCGTTGGTCTCCTCGGCTCCGACCTTGACGGTGTAGGTGTCACCGGCGGCCCAGATGTTCTTCCCCGCCGCGGGCGGCACGAAGACGGCGTTTCTCTTGGTGTACCGGGGGTCACTGGCGGAGGGCTGTATCAGGCTCACTCATGCTCCTTCTCAGCGGATCGATAGTTTTGTATCGATCGCTAGGAAACTATCGACGGGCCACTGCCGTGTCAATCCCGCGGATGAGCGGATCGCCAGGAGACGTACGTCAGTTGGGGTTCGCGCCGGCGTGTTAGCGTCGTTGGGAAACCTCTTGAAAGGTGATGAATCCCCATGCCGGGTGGCCGTCCGCGCAGCTACGACCCCGATGCCGCCTTGGACGCAGCCATGCTGATGTTCTGGACCCATGGCTACGAGGGCACCTCCGTGTCCGGCCTCACGGCGGCCATGGGGATGAGCGCCCCCAGCATCTACGCAGCCTTCGGCGACAAGGAAACTCTGTTCAGACGAGTCCTGGAGCGCTACCTCGCCGGGCCCGGCGCGTACGTGGAAGCCGCCCTGGAACAGCCGACGGCCTCGGCGCTCGTACGCGCCCTCCTGGACGCCGCCATCGACACGGTCGCCGGCGACCACACCCCGCACGGCTGTCTGACCGTCCATGGTGCTCTCGTGGGTCCTGGCTCGCGGTCCGCCCAGCAGGTCCTGGCCCGGGTCAGCGGGAACAAACTCGATCTACTGAGCCACCGGCTGCGAGCTTTCCGTGACAGCGGCGATCTTCCGTCGGATTGCGACCCCTCCGCGCTGGCAGGGCTCCTGATGACCGTCATCCAAGGGCTGGCCGTCCAGGCGGCCTCGGGAGCACCGCGGGAGGAACTACGGCGTGTCGCCGACCAGATGATGGCGTGCTTCCCCACCGGAGCGGTCTGAGAGCTCCGATGGCGCGGCTGAGCCGTGACGACACGACTTCTCCGTCATCTCAGGACGGTTCTCCGTCATCTCAGGACGGCCGTTGCCAGGAGAACGACCAGGAACGCCGCGGTGGGCAGGATGACGAGTGAGGCTGCGCAGCCCGCGCCCAGCACCCTTGGCCAGGTGAGGACTTCCGTCGACAGGGGAGGGCGGGTGCCCGTGCGGGCCGTCCGGCCGTCGGCGGGTTCGTTCGTGGGCGGTGGGGGGACGGCGAGCGGGGGCATTCCGTTCGGACGCGACGGCAGCCGGGCGGCCACCCGGAACCCGCCGTCCCGCAGCGGGCCCGCCATGAACGAACCCCCGAGCAGGGTGATCCGCTCCTCCAGGCCGACCAGCCCGCTGCGGTTTCCCGGCTGTGGGTGACGATCCGAGCCCGGCGCCGCGTTGGTGACGGAGACCTCGATCTCGCCGGCTGTGCCCGAGACCTCCATGACCTCCACGCGCGTGGGCGCCCCGGACGCGTGCTTGAGTACGTTCGTCAGTCCCTCGCGGACCACGCGGTGCAGCGACTGACGGGTGCGCGGGTTCGGATCAGCCGTGTCGGGGACCGACCAGACCAGCTCGACGCCGACGCCCGCCCGCCGGGACTCCGCCACCAGGGCGCTGATGTCCTCGCGCGTCCCCCGGCCCGCTTCAGGCTCCGATGCCACCTCCTCGCGCCGCAACAGGCCCAGGATGTCGCGCAGTTCCTCCATCGCCGTACCGGCGGTGGTACGCAGCAGTTCGGCCTGGCCCGCCAGCGGTGGCGCCTGGCGCGCGGCGGCCATTTCCAGCGCCCCGGCGTGCACCGAGATCAGGCTCAGCCGGTGGCCGAGGAGATCGTGCATCTCACCGGCGATACGGGTACGTTCCTCCATCCGCGCCGCCGCCGCGGTCAGTGAACGGGCCTGCTCCAGATAGGCGTTGCGTTCCCGCAGCAGACTGACCAGGGGACGGCGCCGCCCCAGCAGTGTCCCGGCGAGCGCGGGGAGCAGTACGAGGAGAACGGCCGAGACGGCGTTCCCGACCGCGTCCGTCAGCCAGGGACCGGGCACGATCAGGCTTCCGGCGGTCGTCAGTACGAGGGTTACCGCGCAGGCGGTCCCGGCCGCGAGCCAGGCCCGGCGGGGCGGCGTGATCCGGCGGGTGGCGGACACCACGATCAGCGGTACCAGCGCCAGCACCCAGACGTTGGGGCCCACCAGCAACGGTCCCGTGCCCAGGACCGCCACCACCGGCCGGTATCGCCGCAGCGGTATCAGGCACCCCGCGAACAGCGCCTCCAGCACGGCCAGTACCGGCCGCTCCGGCGGCAACAGCAGCAAGGGGATCAGCCCGAGGGCCGCCGCCGACACCACCGCCAGTGTTCCGGTGGCGACGGTACGGCGCGGTGCCCGGCGCGCGGCGGCCCAGCCTTCCGTCACCTCGCGCCGTACCGACCGCGCGGCGTGCGCCGTCGCGATCCCCGCGCGTGCCCAGGCCCCTCGCGTGCGCTCGGGCGGCAGCCGCCTCACGTCCATCCCCGCCCTCGCTCCTCGTACCCTCGCCCCTCGTCGGGGTCTTCGCCCAAGCCCCTGACCGGCGGATCTCCGCGTCGCCACGGTAGCGTCGGCGGCCCGCACGGTGCCTCGTGGGGGCGGACCCTCACGCGGTCAGTCGCGGACCCAGATCCGCCTTCAGCGCGACGATGTCCACGCTCCGGGCGCGCAGCCACTGGCGGACCGGTGTCTCCTCGCCGTCCGTCGCGTTGTCGAGGAGGGCGGCCAGGAGGTGCACCGTTCCGGCCGAGGACGCGTGGTGCTCGGCCGCGAGGAGCCGCGCCGAGGCCAAGGTCCGCTCGGCGGCGGCGGAGAACCGTATCTCATCGGATACGGGGGCCGGGTCGACGGCGAGGGCCGCTTCGGCCGCCTCGGCCGACAGGGCCGACGCGTCCGGTCGTACTCCGTGCGAACGCAGCAGATTCGCGGCCTCGTTGGGGGCGGCGACCTTCTCCGGCAGTGACCGTCCGGCGAGGGACAGCGCGCGGTCCAGACCCAGGATGGCCAGCAGCAGATCGATCGGCTCCGCCGTGCTCCGTCCCCACCGTACGGCCTGGCGTTGGGACTCGACGGACACCGCGAAGAGGACGGGCGAGCCGTCGCCGAGTTGCTGGGACGGCCACGACATGATCTTGCGCGCCAGCCAGTTGCTCCGGTCCCCCAGCAGCCCGGTCCTGGCCAGGACGGTGACGGCGGGGGTACGTGGCCGGTCGGCCTCGGGCGCGGCCGGTGTGTCGCGGGCGTCGAGTGCGTCCAGCGCGGTGTACGCGGCGGCCCGGTCCAGCCGCCTCAGTGCGTACGCTTCCCGTGCCCTGCTGTCGGGCAGGTCCAGCAAGGCACGGGCCACATGCCGCGCGTACACCTCAGGAGCGGCCTCCAGCCGGGCGAGCCCGAGCGCGAGGAACAGGCAGGCGCTCAGCGCCCCGGACGGCTCGGGCCACTCCAGGCCGTCCTTCGCGACCGTCTTACGGTGGCGCAGTGCGGTCTGCCATCGCGCGATCCGCCAGGCGGCGGCGACCTCGTGCTCATCGGCGGGTTCGCCCGACGTCTCGTCGTCGTGGTCGTCGCTCGCCCATCCGCTCCCCGCCCGGCCGGCGACCATTCCGCTCAGTGAGCCGGCGTTCCGCATGCCGGGCGCGATCGCCTCGCCGGCCGCCGAGTCACCCATCACCAGGGCGGAGAGGAGGTCCTCCGTGCCGACAGTCCGCGATTCGTGCTTGAGCGCGCGGGCCAGCACTTCCACGAGGAGTCCGATGACGTCGAACCCGAACTCCGTGTCGAACCGAGCGCTTTCGGCGGCGGTGCGCTCGGGATCGGTGGGCGTTGGGTGCACGGTGTCGTTCTCCATCGGGCGGTTCCCCTCGGGTGCGGGTGGCCGGCGCTGACGCCGGTGCGGTGTCTGATCCGTGAACGATGCTAGGTACCGGCCCCGTACCGGTGCATCGGCCGACCGGCCATGCTCGCCGTCCGACCGGCCACACTCGCGAGCCGATCGGCACCGTCACACTCACACACTCAACCGCCCCTCCCTATCCTTCCCTGAGCTTCCCCATTGGATGGTAGTTTGAGGAGTGATAGGGATGTATCCGGAAGCCGGAAGGAAGCGGAAGCGGTGCCACAGCAGTACTACTCGGTGGACCAGGTGGCGGAGCTGCTGGATCTCCATGTGCGGACGGTGCGCGGTTACGTACGGGACGGCCGGCTGAAGGCGACCCGTATCGGCAAGCAGTACCGGATCGCGCGCGAGGATCTGGCGGCGTTCACCGGCCGTACGGCGCCCTCTTCCTCCTCTTCCTCCGGTTCCTCCGTCGGCCGGGGCGGGCGCCATGCCGAGGCATCGGTCATCGTGCGGATCGAGGTGATCGGCCCCGAGGCGGCCATGCGTCTGACGAATACGGTCATGGCCGCCATCGCGCACGGCCAGGACGGCGGGGAGCGCCTGCGTGTGGAGACCGTCTACGACGAGGAACGGGCCGTGCTGAAGGTCATCATCCTGGGCGGCCTGGAGAGCACCGCCGAACTGCTCAAGATCGTCAACGCCCTGATCGGGCAACCGGAATGAACAGGAAGCCGGAGATGAGAGAACCCACCGAGACGCCTCAGGTCGATCAGACCCCTCAGACCCCTCAGGCCCCCCAGGGCCTCCAGCACATCCATGGCGTACCCGTTCTTTTCTGTGCCTCCGACGGTGAGCCGCTGCGCGGTGAGCGTGAGGCGCTCGACCTCATCGGTGACGCGTTCTCCCTCGGCGCCGCCTGGGTCGTCATACCGGCCGGCCGGTTCGAGGACGCCTTCTTCCAGCTGAGCACCCGCGTCGCCGGTGACATCGTCCAGAAGTTCGTCAACTACCGGCTGCGCGTCGCCGTCGTCGGTGACATCGCGCGGCACACCGCCGGGAGTACCGCGCTGCGGGACTTCGTCCGCGAGAGCAACCGCGGCACACAGCTCTGGTTCGTCCCCGACACCGAGGCCCTGAGCACCCGTCTCGGCCCTCAGCCGTAAGAGCCGTAAAAGGCGACAGAAGATGTCCGGTATCCCGTGTTGGCTGGACGCATGACATTCACCTGGGCCGATTTCGTCTCGGCGGAGCCGCGCTTCGCCGAGACCGTTCAGCGGCGTTTCGAGAAGCACACCCACCATGTCCTGGCCACCCTCCGCAAGGACGGCTCACCGCGCGTGACAGGGCTCGAAGTCACCTTCCGATTCGGGGAGTTGTGGCTCGGCATGATGCCGAATTCCCGTAAGGCGCTGGACCTGAAGCGTGACCCGCGCTTCGCCGTGCACGCGAATCCGGGCGAGGGCGCCGAGATGGCGGACGGCGACGTCAGGGTCGCCGGACGGGCGGTCGAGGTCATGGACCAGGAAACGCTCGTACGGTTCGCTGCGGAGGTCGAGCCTCCGCTTCCGTTTCACCTCTTCCGAGTGGATCTCGGCGAGGTGGTGTGGACCGGACTCGATGGAGAAGACCTGGTCGTACAGGTCTGGCGGCCGAACCGGCCGCTGCGCACGGTACGGCGCGGTTCCGGCGAGGACCCGCCGCGTGAGGATCACGGGTGATCGTCGCACCGGTGCGCGGGCGTGCTAGGCTGACTGCGTTGCAGTTTTGGTACCCATGAACTTTATGTGCGCCTGACGGGAATGTTCCTCAGGCGCATTATTGTTTTTGCCGGCTTCTCCGGATGGGGCTCAATGCGGCGACGAGGAATCCGTAAAGTGCGGATTTCCGGCTCTGCACCTGTTTTAGGAGAATGACATGGCTACTGGCACCGTGAAGTGGTTCAACTCGGAAAAGGGCTTCGGCTTCATTGAGCAGGACGGCGGCGGCGCCGACGTCTTCGCCCACTACTCGAACATCGCCACCCAGGGCTTCCGTGAGCTCCAGGAGGGCCAGAAGGTCTCGTTCGACGTCACGCAGGGCCAGAAGGGCCCGCAGGCGGAGAACATCGTCCCGGCCTAATTTCCGGACGTGTACCTCGCAGCCGGGGCCCGCACCGTGCAGGTGCGGGTCCCGGCTCGCGCTGTTCTCAGGCCCAGGAAGGCTTTTTCCGAATGACTCGATCCGAACGCCCGGCTCGCGCTGCCCGCCCCGCCGGCAAGCGCCCGGTGAACTCCCGCGCGAAGGCGCCCGCGAAGGGCTCGGCGAGGCCGGCGGCCCGCCGCCCCGCCGCGCGCCCGCAGGAGTTCACGCTGCCGGAGACCCTTACCCCCGCGCTGTCGGCCGTCGAGGCGTTCGACGAGCTGGACATGCCCGCAGGACTGCTCAAGACACTCACCGCCCAGGGTGTGACCACCCCGTTCCCCATCCAGGGGGCGACGCTCCCCAACTCCCTCGCGGGCCGCGACATCCTGGGCCGTGGACGTACCGGCTCCGGCAAGACGCTCGCCTTCGGGCTGGCGCTGCTGGCCCGTACGGCCGGCCGGCGCGCCGAGCCGCGCGCCCCGCTCGCGCTGGTGCTCGTCCCCACGCGTGAGCTGGCGCAGCAGGTGACCGACGCGCTCACCCCGTACGCCACCGCCGTCAATCTGAAGCTGACGACGGTCGTCGGCGGGCTCTCGATCGGCAAGCAGGCGGGTTCGCTGCGGCGCGGCGCCGAGGTGCTCGTCGCGACCCCCGGGCGGCTGAAGGACCTCATCGAGCGCGGCGACTGCCGGCTCGACCAGGTGTCGATCACCGTGCTGGACGAGGCCGACCAGATGGCCGACATGGGCTTCATGCCGCAGGTCACCGCGTTGCTCAAGCAGGTCGAGCCGGACGGGCAGCGGATGCTGTTCTCGGCGACGCTGGACAAGAACATCGACCGGCTCGTACGGCAGTATCTGACGGATCCGGTCGTGCACTCCGTCGACCCTTCGCAGGGCGCGGTGACGACGATGGAGCACCATGTGCTCTACGTCCTGGACGAGACGGACAAGAAGGAAGTCACCACCCGGATCGCGGCGCGCGACGGCCGGGTGCTGCTCTTCCTGGACACCAAGCGGTCGGTGGACCGGCTGGTCAAGCGGCTGCTGGCGAGCGGCGTACGGGCCTCGGGGCTGCACGGCGGCCGTTCGCAGCCGCAGCGCAACCGGACGCTGGAGCAGTTCAAGACCGGTCTGGTCACCTGTCTCGTCGCGACGAATGTCGCGGCCCGCGGTATCCATGTCGACGATCTCGACCTGGTCGTGAACGTGGACCCGCCGGTCGACCACAAGGACTATCTGCACCGCGGCGGACGCACCGCCAGGGCGGGGGAGTCCGGCAGTGTCGTGACGCTGGTCCTGCCCGAGCAGCGGCGCGAGATGACCCGGCTGATGTCGGACGCGGGTATCGCTCCCCGCTCCGCGCGGATCAAGTCCACGGACGAGGAGCTGGCGACGCTCACCGGCGCACGGGTGCCCTCCGGGGTGGCCGTCACCATCGAGGTGCCGCAGCAGCAGCCGGTCCAGGCGAAGCCGAAGACGCGCACGTCACGCCCGGCCAGGAAGAACACCGGCGGGGGCGCGGGCGGGAGCTCGGGCACCGGGGGCGGCGCCGCCCGTCTCGGCGGGGCCTCGCGCGGCAGCGGTGGGGCCTCGCGCGGCAGCCGCGGCCGGCGCGGCCGTCCGGACCGCGGCGCCGAGGGCGGACGCCGCACCGCCGCCTGACGCGGACGTACGTAGTCCCACGCACGTAGTTCTACGCACGAGGAACAACGGAAGCCCGGTGACGCGCTCGGCGCGCCGCCGGGCTTCCGCGTGTCCGGGCCCAGGGGGCGCGTCCGGGGGCCGAGTTCGGGGTGTACGGGGCGCTACGGAGACGGGCCGGTTGGTTAACTTCCCGGAAACTCCACACAGTTGCCATTGACGTGTACGCGTCTACGCGCGTCATCATGGGGCATGCGAATTCCCCCACGGATCGCCACCCTCGGTGGCATCGCCGCTCTGGCCTCGACCCTCCTCGTCGGCGGAGTCACCGCCACCGCCACCGCCGCCCCCACCGCGGTCGGCAGCATCTGCTACTCCAGGCTGCCGGTCCAGGCCCATGACACCCTCGACCTCATCGACCGGGGCGGGCCGTACCCGTACCCGCAGGACGGCGGTGTCTTCCAGAACCGGGAAGGCATCCTGCCGAGCCAGTCGAACGGCTACTACCACGAGTACACCGTCAAGACGCCCGGCTCGTCGACCCGTGGCGCGCGCCGCATCGTCACGGGCAACCGGAACAACGAGGACTACTACACCGCCGACCACTACGCGTCGTTCTCCCTCGTCAACTACAGCTGCTGACCGGTCGTCGACCGGAACCGGAAGGTAACCTCCGTCCCATGACGGTGACATACGTGATCGACGGGGCGGAGGTCACCGGCCTCGAACGCTTCTGGCAGGTGATCGGCGCGGCCGTGAACGGGCCCGGCGGATACTTCGGGAGCAATCTCGACGCGCTCGCCGACTGTCTGCGCGGCGGATACGGCACGCCGGACGACGGCGACTTCGTCATCGAATGGCGCCGGCACGAACTCTCGCGCCGCGCACTCGGCCGGGAAGAGACCGTGCGTACGCTCCAGCGGCGGCTGGAGCGTGCGCACCCCACCAACAGGGCTGCCGTCCAAGGGCAGTTGGACGCCGTCCGGGCCGGCGACGGCCCGACCGTCTTCGACGAACTGGTGCGATTGATCGAGGAAGAGGCGCCCGGGGTGCTCCGGCTCCTCTGAAAAGCGCCCCTGCATGGAAGCCATGCCCTAGCGGCGGCGCGGGAGCGTTCGTTCCAGGCGCCGTCGCTCCGGGCCCCGCGGTACGTACCGCACGGCCTCCAGCGCTGTCCTGCGCGCGTATCCCTCCGGGTCCTCGTCGGCGAGGATCCGGGCCAGCGCGTCGACCGCGCGCGGATCGCGGCGGGCCGCCAGCCCCTTGGCCGCCTCGGCGGCCGTATTCGCCTCCGGGTCGTTCAGCCGGGCCGCCAGTGCCTCGCGCAGCTCGCGTGTGTCCGCGTCCAGGCCCGCCAGCGCCACCACCGCGCGGTCCCTGACCGACGCCTCCGCGTCCCTGCTCAGCAGCGTCAGCGCCCATACCGCGTCGCGGTCGTCGCCCGCTACGAGCCCGGTCAGCGCGAGGGCGGCCTTGCGTCGTACCCCGGGGTCCGGGTGGCCGGTGTGGCGCAGGATCTCCGGGAGCGCGGCCGGATCCCCGTACTGGCCGAGAGCCACCACGACCGCGCGGACCAGCTCCGGTTCCACGGCCCGCCGGGACAGCTCGCGCAGCAGCGGCACCGCGCGGGCGGCGAACGGAGTCTCCCCGTCCGCCGCGCCCAGCCGCGCCAGCACATCGGCGGCGAAGGCCCGTCGCAGCGGCTCGTCACTCACGCACCACGCGGCGGCGGCCTGGAACGTCTCCTCGTCACCGCGCCGCCACAGCGCGGACACCGACTCCGTCCAGTCGTCCCGGCCGGGGTCCCCGCAGCGCAGGGCCCGCGCCGCCAGCTCCTCGTACGGCGTCGGAATCCCCAGATCCGCTTCGAGTATCGTCGCGACGGCCGCGTGCCCGGTCTGCTGCTCGCGGCCGGCCACCGGCTCGCCGTCCCGCAGCAGTTCGACGATGACGGTCTCCGAGCCGTCCTCCTCGATCCGGCGCACCACCGTCTCGTAACCGTCGCCGTAGGCAGTCAGCAGTCCGGCCCGCAGCTCCTGTTCGACATCGCGGGCCAGCCAGCGCCGTGCCTCGGCGAGCGCCGTGTCGCGCGTCCTCGCGTGGACGCCGTCGGGTGCGCCCGCGCCGTAGCGGAGCAGGACCCGCACGGCGGGCGCGGAGCCGCGGCGGGCGGCGAGCAGCAGGGGCGGCTCGCCGCCGGGGCCCGGCAGATCGGGGTCGGCGCCGTACTCCAGCAGCGCTTCGACGGTGTCCGCGAAGCCCTGCACGACCGCCCAGGCGACCGCCGTGAAACCGAACTCCTCGCGGCCATCGGGCGGCGCGCCTGCGGCGAGCAGCGCGCGGACGACCTCGGTGTGCCCGCCGCAGGCCGCCCCGCACAGCGGCAGATCGCCGCCGTCCCGGCCGCTGGCCCTGCGGGGGTCGGCGCCCGCCGTGAGCAGCAGCCGTACCAGGCCCGGCACATCGCTGACCGCCGCGCGGTAGAGGATCGTTTCGCCGGTCTCGTCGGTCGACTCGGCGGAGACACCGGCGCGGAGCAGCCGTACCACCGTGTCGGCGGCGCCGCCGCCCACCGCCGCGAACAGCTCGTCGACGCCCGCGCCCGTCGTCGGCTCATTCGTCATGCTTCGACCCTACGTTCGCCCGCGTTCCGCCGTCGTCCGGGATACGGGGGACACGGGACGTCGGACCCACTCGTCCGGGCCCCGCTCAGGTGTCGCAGTCCAGCACGCTCCCGCACAGTCCGCACCGCGCCCGTACCCGGCCGCGGACCGGCACCCGGATGCGCTGGAGGCAGGTGGGACACGGGAACGAGACCCTCAGACCGTCCGCCAGGTGCTCGAAGGCGTACGGCGCGTACGGCGTGGCGGGAGCGGGCGCGAAGCCCGGGTGGTCCATCGCGTAACGGCGGTCCTTGGCGTAACGGTGTCGGCCCGACCAGCCGGCGGTCGTCAGCGGCGGCTGCTGCTCGTCACGCAGCGACTGCGCCCTGCCTTTCGTATACGACGTGTACCCCTGCGGGCTGGTGAACCAGATCCGGGGGTCCTCGTCGAAGACGAGCGCGCGCTTGGCCAGCACATAGCCGAACTCCTCGGGGGTGAGATAGCCGAGTTTCTGGCTGGAATCGCGGTCCTCACGGTAGGCGTCCAGAAGCAGCCAGCCGGCGCCGAGATAGGTCGTGGCGGTGTCGGTGAGGATCTCGTTGTCGTGGGTGCCGGGGAAGGAGAGGCCGAGACGGTGCAGCAGGACATGGGTGATCTCGTGGGCGAGGGCGGCGCCGATGTCCCTGCGGTGGGTACGGAAGCGGTTGTTCAGCTCGACGAAGTACTCGGGCCCGGCGGTCAGCTCGACATTCGCCGCGTGCTCCATGTCGCGGAAGCTCACGATCACGCGCGCGTCCGGCAGCCGCAGCTGCTGGACCAGGGCGTGCGCCACGCGCTGGGTGCCCAGATACAGATCGTCCACATCGGAGAAGGCGACATCGGCGGGGGCCACGCTGGCGGCGTACGCGCGGATTCCGTCGGCCGAGAGCCGTCGGTAGAGCGCCGTGATGGCCGCGCGCGCCGTGTCGAGGTGCGGATAGCCGTGCTGGACCTCGCCGCCGTTCGTCACGTCCGTACCCCCTGCGTCCCGCGTCCGGTCCCCCGCGCGGGACGGCCGAGCCCGCTCGCCTCAACTGTACGGGCGCACGCTGGGCGCCGGAGGGTCGTGCCCGGCGGCGCACGTCCGTTCAGCGGACGGCGCGTCTGATCGGTGGACGCCCTGTCTGACCGGCGGACGGTGCGTCCTGTGATCGGACGGTGCGTCCGGTCACAGGACAGTGGCTGACAAATGTCCCTGCTGGATGGCTGGAAGCAGGTTCTTGTGGCGTGGCTGATCCCCTCCGCATAATCCGGATCACGCTTTCTTGTCGGGCTCATGCCAGCGCCGTGCGACGCGCGTTGACCGGAGCCCGCCCAGGACGCGAATCCCTCAAACCCCCCATGAAAGGCAGACTGTTGAGCATTCTGGGTGTTCTCAAGAGAACCGCCGCCGCCGGTGCGGTCGTGCTCGCCGCCATCAGCCTCCAGCCGTCGTCCGCCTCCGCCGCGCCCGCGCCGGTCGCGCCCAAGTCCCAGGCCGCGGCGCCGCTCGCACCGCCCGTCGTCGGTGGCACCCGCGCCGCTCAGGGCGAATTCCCCTTCATGGTCCGGCTCTCCATGGGCTGTGGTGGCGCGCTGTACTCGCCGACCGTCGTGCTGACCGCCGCGCACTGTGTGAGCGGATCCGGTAACAACACGAGCATCACCGCCACCGCCGGTGTCGTCGACCTCCAGAGCACCAGCGCCATCAAGGTCAAGTCCACCAAGGTGCTCCAGGCCCCCGGCTACAACGGCGCGGGCAAGGACTGGGCGCTGATCAAGCTCGCCGCGCCCATCAACCTGCCGACGCTGAAGATCGCCACCACCACGGCGTACAACAACGGCAACTTCACCGTCGCCGGCTGGGGTGCGGCCACCGAGGGCGGCGCCCAGCAGCGCTACCTGCTCAAGGCCACCGTTCCGTTCGTCTCCGACGCCAGCTGCAATTCGTCGTACGGCGGCGAGATCATAACGGGCGAGGAGATCTGCGCCGGCTTCCCCCAGGGCGGCACGGACACCTGCCAGGGTGACTCGGGCGGTCCGATGTTCCGCAAGGACAGCGCCGGAGCCTTCATCCAGGTCGGCATCGTGAGCTGGGGCAACGGCTGCGCCCGGCCCAACTACCCCGGTGTCTACACCGAGGTCTCGACCTTCGCCTCCCAGATCGCCTCGGCCGCGTCGACTCTCTGACATGACGCCGTAGGACCTCGGGGCGGGGCAGGTGGCCGGACGCGTTAGTCCAACACCTGCCCCGCCTTTGTCCATGGGCGCGCTCGCACCTTCCGACGGAGATTGACGTGCACGGATCCCCCCATCCGTCTGTCGAATCCGTGAACGAAGAGGAGCGAGCGTGCACGTCAACGCAGCAGAGCGCGGCCCCCGCCGCAGAACCGTCGTCGCCGCCACCACACTCGCGGGCGCCGGCGTCGCCCTCGGCGCGTCCCCCGGGCTCGCCGCCGGCCCGTCGTCCGGCGCGGTACCGGGGACCGGGACCGTACTGCGCTCCCGGGAGCTGGACGTACGGGTCGACAGCGGCTTCCCGCGCGTCGTCTCGTACACCGACCGGGAGACCGGCGCCCAGCTCCACGGGCAGCGCGACCCGGTCACCTCCGTACGGATCGACGGCACGGACCGCACCCCGATGGTGCGCACCCGGAAGGCGCGGAGCGGGAGCGGCCGGATCGCGTATACCCTCGCCTTCGACGGCGGCACCGAGATCGACATCGAGATCGCGGTCTCCGGATGGCGCGTCGACTGGCGGGTCACCCGGATCGCCGACACACCCGCCCTGCGCGTGGGGACCCTGGAACTGCCAGGACTGGCGCTGCTGTCCGTACGCGCCGACCAGCCCGGCGCCGTACTGCTCACCGCGCGCGTCGAGCTGGACAAGGCCAAGAGCGGCGACACCCTGACCGCGATCACCGCGGACACCCCGGAACGCGCGTCGGCGGGCTGCGCCTACGCCGTGGTGGTGCACGACCGGCTCGGCGGCGCGGTCGAGACCAACACCGTCTACGACCGGCCCGCCGACACCCCGGGCGCCACCTGGGACAACGGCCGGCTCTGGCATCGCGTCGTACGCGCCGACGACGGTGTGACGGAAGGGCGGCTGCGGTGCGGGCAGTGGACCCACCGCGCGGCGACCTCACCCGTGGAGGCCACCGAACCGCTGCCCTACGCCACCGTGATCGTCACCCGTACACGTGACGACGCCGAAGACGGTGACGGGCGCGCCGACCGCGTGGTCGACTGGCAGGACGTGGCCACCGCCTTCCGCGACATCATGGTCAGCCCGCTCGGCGCCGACCGGCAGCATCTGCGGGTCGTCCCGCACATCCCGTTCAACTTCGCCAGCCAGGCCACCAATCCGTTCCTGGCCACCCTCGACCAGGTCAAGCGGATCTCGCTGGCCACGGACGGGCTGCGGCAGTACACCCTGCTCAAGGGCTATCAGTCGGAGGGACACGACTCGGCGCACCCCGACTACGCGGGCAACTACAACCACCGCGCCGGCGGCCTCGACGATCTCAACACCCTGGTCAGGGAGGGAAAGAAGTGGCAGAGCGACTTCGGGGTGCATGTCAACGCCACCGAGTCCTACCCCGTCGCCCACGCCTTCTCCGAGACGCTCGTGGACAAGAACGACGAACAGTGGGACTGGCTCGACCAGAGCTACCGCATCGACGCCCGCCGCGATCTGGTCTCCGGTGACATCGTCAAGCGCTTCCAGGATCTGCGCGACCAGACCGATCCCGCGCTGAACACCCTCTATATCGATGTCTTCCGGGAGTCCGGCTGGAACTCCGACCGGCTCCAGCGCGCACTGCGCGAGCAGGGCTGGCAGATCACCACCGAATGGGGCCACGGCCTGGAGCGCTCGTCGCTCTGGGCGCACTGGGCGACCGAGACCGACTACGGCGGCGACACCTCGCGCGGGATCAACTCCCAGCTGATCCGCTTCCTGCGCAACCACCAGAAGGACGTCTTCGCCGACAAGTGGCCGACGCTGCTCGGCATCCCGCGCACGGGCAACTTCGAGGGCTGGGTCGGCAAGACCGACTGGACGGACTTCTACCGGCTGATCTGGACGCACTCCCTTCCCGCGAAATACCTCCAGGCGTATCCCATCGCGCGCTGGAGCGACCACGAGATCCGGCTCTCCGGACCGACACGGACCGTCGTCTCCGACGCGGACGGCACCCGCCGCATCACGACCGACGGACGGGTCGTGTACGAGGGCGGACGCTATCTGCTGCCCTGGGAGCCGCGCCGGGCCACCGACCCGGACAGGCTCTACCACTACAACCCGGCGGGCGGCAGCGGCGATTGGCGGCTGCCGCGCGGCTGGGCGGGGCTGTCGAAGGTCGCCCTGTACCGGCTCACCGACCAGGGCCGGGTCCATGTGCGTGACCTACCGGTACGGGACGGCCGGGTGACGCTCGACGCCGAGGCGGGACAGCCGTACGTGCTGTACCGGAGCCGGGTCCGGCAGCACCCGGCGGACCCGGACTGGGGCCAGGCCACCCCGCTGCACGACCCGGGTTTCCACTCCGGCTCGCTGGACGGCTGGACCGTCAGCGGCCCGGCCACCGTGGAACGGAGCGCGCTCGGCGACTACGAACTGGTGATCGGCGCGGGCGCGGCGGCGGCGGTCGGCCAGCGTCTGGAGCGGCTCGCGCCCGGCGCGTACGCGGCGTCCGTACAGGTCGAGGTCGGTGAGACGGCCGGGCTCCGGCGCAGAGCCGCCCTGGAGGTCCGTACCGCCGACGGCGTCACGGCCGTCAACTGGACCGACAGCTCCACCGCGGGCAACTACGTCGCCGCGGACCGCAAGCACGGCAGCCGCTTCCAGCGGATGTTCACGTACTTCACCGTCCCGGAGGGCGGCGGCCCGGTCCGGCTCACGCTGCGCGCGGCGGAGGGCGGGGCGCGGGTGCGGTTCGACAACGTACGGATCGTCCGCGCCCGGCCGACCGTCAAGCCGGGCACGCTCGCCTTCGAGGACTTCCAGCGGGTGCCGCAGGGGTGGGGCGTCTTCGTGAAGGGGGACGCGGGCGGCGCCACCGACCCCCGTACGCATATCGCGCAGCGGCACGCGCCGTTCACTCAGCGCGGCTGGAACGGCAAGGCGATCGACGATGTCATCGACGGCACCGAATCGCTCAAGTCGCGCGGCGAGAACGGGGGACTGGTCTACCGGACCGTCCAGCACACCGTCCGCTTCGCGCCGGGCCGGCGCTACCGGGTCTCGTTCCGGTACGAGAACGAGAAGGCGGGCCAGTACGCCTGGGTCACGGCCGTGGACGAGCCGGCGGAACGGGAGCTGGCGCGGGCGGCGCTGCCCGTCGCGACCGAACCGACCGTACTGAGCTACGAGTTCACCGCGCCGGAGCGGGGCGAGGCGTGGGTCGGGCTGCGCAGGACGGGCGGCGACGGGACGGCGGAGTTCACGCTGGACGCGTTCGAGGTGCGGGAGGCATGAGCCGGTGACGGGGGCCGGTCCCGGGCGCCCCGCCGGGACCGGCCCCCGTGGGTGGCTAGTACGTGGCGAGCTGTACGTACGGCTCGCCCGCGGCCTCCAGCTCCAGCACCCACACCTCGTTGCCGCCCTCGCGCAGCACCGGACCTGGCACATACAGCGACTCCTGCGGGCCCCGCGACCAGTAGCGGCCCAGGCATGTGCCGTTCACCCAGACGAAGCCCCGGGCCCAGGAGGGGAGCGTGAGCCGGGCGTCGCCCGCGCCCGCGACCTCGAAGGCGGCGCGATAGAGCCCCCGTCCCGAGTCGGGCCCCCGTCCCGCCTCGCCGTCCGGCGCGCGGAACGGGAGCTCCGCCACCGCCCGCGCGTCGTCGAACGCGTCGAGACGCAGCCCCCGGGACCGTACGCCGTGCAGGTACTGCCGCTCGTGCAGTACCCCGCCCGTTATGCCCTTGGACTCGCCGAGGCGCGGCCCGTAGTTGACCCGGCCGAGCGACTCCACCCAGATCTCGACGGACGCGGGCCCGGCCACCGGCTTCGCTAGGGTCGGGCTCTCCCCGTCGAGGACCTCCGCCCGTACCCCGTCCACGTACACCACGGCCAGATCGCGCAGCCCGGCGAGCGTGAGCGCCCGGGGCGACCGGCGACCGGTCACCTCCAGCCGGTAGCGCACCAGACCGCGGTCCACGCCCAGCTCCTCGAAGGTGGGCGGCAGCGCCGTCTCCGACTCCGGTCCGCCGAGTCGCTCCATGACCTCGTCCAGCGGCGCCCACGAGGTGAACCCGGCGTGTACGGGATCGGCCAGGGCGGGGCGTGGCCGCGGCAGTTCGGGCAGCGGGCCGCTCCGGTAGTCCGCCAGCACCTCGCGGAACCGCCAGAACTTCTCCGTCGGCCGGCCCGCCTCGTCGATGGGCGCGTCGTAGTCGTACGAGGTGATGTCGGCCCGCAGCGCGCCGTCGTGCAGCTCACCGGCCCGGTTGGCGCCCGCCCAGCCCGCGACGTTCGTACCGCCGTGCGCCATATACACATTGACCGACGCGCCGGACTCCAGGATCTCGCGCAGCGCCCCGGCCGCCTCCGACGGATCCCGTACGACATGCCCGGCGCCCCAGTGGTCGAACCAGCCGCACCAGAACTCCATGCACATCAGCGGCCCGTCGGGGCGGTGCCCGCGCAGCGTCTCGAAGGCGGCTCGGGCGCCCGAGCCGAAGTTGACCGTCGCCAGCAGCCCGGGGACCGAACCGCCGGTGATCATATGGTCCTCGGGGCCGTCGGAGGTCACCAGCGGTACGGAGATCCCGCAGGCCCGGGTCAGCTCGGTCAGCCGGGCCAGATAGTCCCGGTCGGAGCCGTAACTCCCGTACTCGTTCTCGACCTGCACCATGATCACCGGACCGCCCCGGCCGATCTCGCGCTCGGCGACCTGGGGAAGCAGCTCGCGGTACCACCGCTCCACATGGGTCAGATATCCGGTGTCCCCGGTCCGTACCCGGGCGCCCAGCGGGCCGGTCAGCCAGTGCGGCAGCCCGCCGTTCTCCCACTCGGCGCAGATGTACGGGCCCGGCCGCACGATCGCCCACAGCCCCGCCTCGCGCGCCGCGTCCAGGAACCGGCCGAGCGCGGTCACATCGTGGTAGCGGCCGGGCTCGGGCTCGTGCAGATTCCACGGGACATAGGTCTCGACACAGTTGAGGCCCATGGCGCGCAGCATCCCGAGCCGGTGGCCCCACAGCTCCTCATGGACCCGGAAGTAGTGCAGCGCCCCGGAGAGCAGCCGCACCGGCCGTCCGTCCAGCAGAAAGTCCTCGTCCCCCACCTTGAACTCAGCCACCGACTCAGTCACCGTCCCCGCTCTTCCGTTCCGTGGCTCATGCCCCCGCGGCTCTCATGTCCCGTGGCTCATGTCCCGTGGCTCACCCTCTCCCTCTGGCGGTGGCACGGTCCATGGACAAAGATCGCCTCTGTTTGGACGAAGCTGACGCAACCGCGCGACCGGCGGTGGCGGAGGAACAGATGCCGAGGAACAGATGAGGTGGGAGCGGATGTATCACACCTGGATGCGGTACTTCACCCCCAGCCCGGTCCACCACCGGCTCGGGCTGGTCTGCCTCGGCGTCGGGCTCCAGCACGGCCTTCTGCCGACGGTCGGGCCGCGCACCCTCGATCACCATGTGGCCGTCGTGATCAGCGCGGGCAGCGGCTGGTTCCGCGCGGCCGACGGGCCGCGCACCCCCGTCAGCGCGCCCGCGCTGCTCTGGCTGACACCCGGCACCACCCATCACTACGGACCCGACGAGGAGCACGGCTGGGACGAGAGCTTCGTCGACTTCACCGGACCCGCCACCGCCACCTACACGGAACTCGGCTACATAGAGCCGGACCGGCCCGTCGTACCGCTCTCCGACGCGACGGGCGCACGGGCGGCCATCGCGCGAATCGCCCGCGCCGCGCGCCGGGGCAACCCGCTGCACGAAGTCGAGACCGGCGCCGCCGTCCACGAACTGCTCGTCGCGCTGCGGCGGGCGCGGGCCGACACCGACGCCGAGGGCGACCCGGTCCTCCGGACGCTGGCCCGCGACGCCTGCCGGACGCTCTCGGTCGCCGAACACGCCGCCCGGCACGGTATGACCCCCGCCGAACTGCGCACGGCCGTACGCAGGGCCGCCGGGTGCAGCCCCAAGGACTATCTGCTGGGCATCCGCCTCGGCCGTGCCAAGGAGCTGCTCGCCGCGACGGAGCTGCCCGTGGCGGCGGTCGCCCGGCGCGTCGGGTACGACGACCCGGCGTACTTCTCGCGGCTGTTCACCCGTCGCGTCGGTATCCCGCCCATCCGCTTCCGCGACCAGCAGGCGCGCGCCGTCCCCGGCGGCTGGAGCAACGAGATCCCGCATCCTGATCATCCGCCGACCATCGCGCCGCGCTCATCTACGCTGCTCGACCATGACCACGAGTGACCCCGGAACCGACCGGCACGGCGTTGACGAGGCGGTGTGGGCCGAACTGAACCGCCTCCGCGAGTCCATCGACAACATCGACGCGACCGTCGTCCATATGCTCGCCGAGCGCTTCAAATGCACCCAGCAGGTCGGCGTACTCAAAGCCCGACACCAGCTCCCGCCCGCCGACCCGGCCCGCGAATCCCGCCAGATCACCCGGCTCCGGGAACTCGCCGAGAGCGCCAGACTGGACCCGGCCTTCGCCGAGAAGCTCCTCAACTTCATCATCGCCGAGGTGATCAGACACCACGAGACGATCGCGGGCGAGACACGGGACAGCACCGGCTGAGGCCCCGCCGCACGTGCGCTCAGAGCGCAATGAACCCTGATGCGCCGCTCGCGGCGGATCAGGCAGCATGGCCCCCATGTCCGTACTGACGCGCGACGAAGCGCAGACCCGAGCCCAGTTCCTCGATGTCCACCGGTACACGATCGCACTCGATCTGACCACCGGCGAGGACACCTTCGACTCCCGCACGGTCATCACATTCACCGCCCTGGCCGCCGGAGACACCTTCGTCGAACTCAAGCCCGACACCCTGCGCTCCGTCACCCTCGACGGCCGGCCCCTCGACCCGGCCGCGCTCGTCGAGAACCGGCTCCCGCTCACCGGGCTCACCCCCGGGGAGCACGAGCTGCGCGTCGACGCCGCGATGCGGTACTCCCGTACCGGCGAGGGCATGCACCGCTTCACCGACCCCGCCGACGGTGAGACCTATGTCTACACCCAGCTGTTCATGGACGACGTCCAGCGCGTCTTCGCCGCCTTCGACCAGCCCGATCTCAAAGCCGTCTTCGAGCTGACCGTCACCGCGCCCGACGACTGGACCGTCCTCGGCAACGGTGTCGCCACGCGGACCGAGGGACGCCACTGGACCGTCGCCGCGACCCCGCTCATCTCCACCTATCTCGTCGCGATCGCCGCGGGCCCCTGGCACTCCGTACGCACCGAACACGCCGGACTGCCGTTCGGTATCCACTGCCGGCGCTCCCTCGCGCCCTACCTCGACGCCGACGCCGACGAGATCCTCGACATCACCCGCGCCTGCTACGACCGGTACCACGCGAAGTTCACCGAGCCGTACCCCTTCGACTCGTACGACCAGGCCTTCGTCCCCGAGTTCAACGCCGGCGCGATGGAGAACCCCGGACTCGTCACCTTCCGCGACGAGTTCATCTACCGCTCCGCCGTCACCGACACCGAACGCCAGACCCGCGCCATGGTCATCGCCCACGAGATGGCCCACATGTGGTTCGGCGACCTCGTCACCCTGGCCTGGTGGGACGACATCTGGCTGAACGAGTCCTTCGCCGAGTACATGGGCTACCAGACCCTCACCGAAGCCACCCTCGGGGGGTCTGGGGGGAATCCCCCCAGAAAGTGGGGCACGGACACCTGGGTCGACTTCGCCATCGGCCGCAAATCCTGGGGGTACGACGCCGACCAGCGGCCCTCCACCCACCCCGTCGCCCCGGACCCCGACGCCGTCCCCGACACCGCCTCCGCGCTGCTCAACTTCGACGGCATCTCCTACGCCAAGGGCGCCTCCGCGCTGCGTCAGCTCGTCGCCTGGCTCGGCGAGAAGGACTTCCTCGCCGGCATCAACACCCACTTCGCCCGGCACAAGTTCGCCAACGCCACCCTCGCCGACTTCATCGACTCCCTCGCCGACGCCACCGACCGTGACGTACACGCCTGGGCCGGGCAGTGGCTGCGCACGACCGGCGTCGACACCCTCACCCCGCGGATCTCCGACACCGGCACCGAGGGCGGCAGCGGCACCGGCTGGACCCTCGACGTCGTACGCGACGGCAGCCGCCCACACCGCGTCACCGTCGGGGCGTACGACGCCGACCCCGCGGAACCGGCCCGGCTGATCCGGCGCGACCTGCTCGAACTCGACCTTCCGCTGACCGCGCCCGTCACCGCGCCCGGCCGCCGCCCCGCCCTCGTCGTTCTCAACGACGGCGACCTGACCTACGCCAAGGTCCGGCTCGACGCCGCGTCCTGGGACACCGCCCTGCGCGCCCTCTCCGGCATCCCCGATCCGCTGACCCGCGCCGTCGTCTGGAACGCGGCCCGCGACATGGTCCGCGACGGCGACCTCGCCCCCACCGCCTATCTGGACGCCGCCCGTGTCCAGCTGCCACGGGAGACGGACCTCGCCGTCGTCCAGGGCGTCCTGGACTTCGCCGCCGTCCAGATCACCGACCGCTATCTGTCCGACACGGACCGCCCGGTCGCCCTCGCCACCCTCACCGCGATCTCCCGGGACCTGATCCGCCGCACCGAGGACGGCGAGAACCCCGGGCTGCGCCTCACCGCCGTACGCCACTTCATCGACGCAGCCACCCAGCCCGACACCCTCCAGGAATGGCTGGAATCCGGCAGTGTTCCCGGCGGCCCCGAGCTCGACCCCGAACTGCGCTGGCGTGTTCTCAACCGGCTCGCCGTCCTCGGCGCCGTCGGCCCCACGGCCATCGACGCCGAACTCGAACGCGACCCCAGCGCCACCGGCCAGGAAGGCGCCGCCCGCTGCCACGCCGCCCTGCCCGACCCCGGGGCCAAGGCCCGCGCGTGGGCGCGGCTCTTCGAGACCGACGACCTCTCCAACTACCTCTTCACCGCCACCGCCCAGGGCTTCTGGCAGCCCGAACAGGCCACGCTGGTACGGGAGTACGTGCCGCGCTACTACGCCGACGCCGTGGCGCTCGCCGATCGGCGCGGACCGGCCATCGCCGACGCGGCGGGCCGCTACGCCTTCCCGATGTACGCGGTCGACGAGGAGTCGCTGCGGCTCGGCCGGACGTGCCTGGACACCGCGGAGATGATCCCGGCGCTGCGCCGCAAGCTCGTCGACCAGCTCGACGACCTGCACCGGGCGCTGCGGGTCCGTACCGGCTCCTGACCACCCGACCGCCGGCCCCGGACCAGGACCTACTCGTCCGGGGCCGCTCGTGATCCGGCGTACGCCTACACGCTCACACGCGTCGCGCACGCCGGATCCACGAGCGTTTTCAGCCGACTTCCGGCGTCGTTCGCCGGGCGCCAATACTCCACGCGGGTGAGCTCGTTGTGCTCCGTAGGCACCAACTCCGACCCCCGGACCCCCCGGGTGCCCGACTCGTGGAAGGCAGCACCCGCCGATGATCGCCCAGCCAACCGACCTCAACCAGCCCTGCGACCTGGTGGGTGTCGGCATCGGCCCGTTCAATCTCTCCCTGGCCGCCCTCGCCGACGGAATCCGCGGCGGACTCGCCACCACCTTCTTCGACCAGAACCCCTTCTTCCGCTGGCATCCCGGCCTGCTCATCGACGGCGCCAGCCTCCAGGTCCCCTTCCTCGCCGACCTGGTCACCCTCGCCAACCCCGCCAGCCCCTGGTCCTTCCTCAGCTATCTGCGGGCCCGCGACCGGCTCTTCCCCTTCTACTTCGCGGAGCGCTTCCACATCCAGCGCGCCGAGTACGACGCGTACTGCCGCTGGGTCAGTGAACAGCTCCCCGGACTCCACTTCGGCCATCAGGTCGACGCGGTCCGCTGGAACCCCGAACGCGACCTGTTCGAAATCGACTTCACCCAACTTGACCAGGACGGCGAGGTCGAAGCCCTCGGCCGCGCCCACGCCCGTCACATCGCGCTCGGCATCGGCACCGAGCCGTACATCCCCGAGCCGCTCAAACCACTCGTCGAAGCGCCGGCCGTGCCGGTCATCCACTCCGCCGACTACCTCGACCACCGCGACCGGCTGCTCGCCGCCGGGCACATCACCGTCATCGGATCAGGACAGTCCGGCGCCGAGATCTTCCTCGACCTGCTGCGCGCCAGGCCCACCGGAGCCGAGCGGATCCACTGGCTGGCCCGCACCGAGGCCTTCGCGCCCATGGAGTACTCCAAGCTCGGCCTGGAGCAGTTCACCCCCGACTACACCCGCTACTTCCACGCCCTGCCCGAGCATGTACGCGACGATCTGATCCCCCGGCAGTGGCAGCTCCACAAGGGCATCGACGCCGACACCATCGCCGCCATCCACGACGAGCTGTACCGGCGCACCCTGGGCGGCGGCTGGCCCGACGCCGTCCTCACGCCGGGCGTCTCCGTCCGTACCGCGGGACGCGTCGCCACGACGAAGGTCGAACTCCATCTGGAACACGCCCAGCAGGCGTCCAGGTCCCGGCTCACCACCGACGCCGTCGTCCTCGCCACCGGCTACCGGGAGCGCCCCCTCGACCGGATCCTCGCCGGAATCGACCCGTACATGCGCCGGGACAGCTCAGGACGCCCCCGGATCGACCAGCACCACCGGATGATCCTGGACCCCGGAGTCAGCGGCTCCGTCTACGTCCAGAACGGCGAACGGCACACCCATGGCGTCGGCGCGCCCGACCTCGGGCTCGCGGCCTGGCGCAGCGCCACGATCCTCAACCACCTCACCGGGAAGGAGTCCTACCCCCTGCCCCGGCGTACCGCGTTCACCAGCTTCGGACTCGACGGACGGGACCGGACCCGCACGGTGCCCGCACCGAGGGGTCTGGTCCCGCTCACCGAAGTACGTTGACCGAGGCCGGCGTACGCGGGGAGAAGACGTACGCGAGGAGAAGACGTACGCGGAGAGAAGACGTACGCGGGGAAAGGTGACGCGACCGGTCAGAAGACCGGCGTGCCGTCCCGCGTCAGCTTCCAGTCCACCGAGGCGAACGTCGCCGGGTCGACCGTGCCCGCCGACTGCACCCACCCGATGATCGTGTTGCGGATCTCGTCCGAATTGGCCCACAGCTGCTGCGCGGCGGCCACATGCGGGAAGTTACCGCCGCCGTTCGCCCGGTAGTTGTTGACAGCCAGTACGAACTTCGCCGCCGGGTCCAGATCCTTGCCCTCGAACCTGAGGTTCACGATCCGCGACCCGGCCGGCTTCGCGATGTCGATGTCGTACGTCAGCCCGGACACCACGTCGTAGTTGTAGTCCGGCGTGTTGTCGGCGTTCGTCAGCTTCGACGTGTCCACCGGCGCACCCGCCGCCGTCTGCACGTAGTACCGCGCGGAGAACTCCAGATACGCCTTGATCTGCGCGCCGGTCAGCAGCCGCGCCTCCATCGTGTTCTCGAACGGGTACAGCCCCGCCGCGTCCTTGATCGTCACATTGCCGGCCGGGATCGCCGCCGTACGCGAGAAACACGACGCCTGCGACAGCACGGGCAGCGCCGCCCACTCGCCGCCCGCCAGCGCCGCCTTCACCGTCTCCGTCTGCACATGATTGATCAGATCGATGATCGGCTCGTCCTTCCACGGCGCGTCGACCGTGGACATGGGGGCCGTGGACGTACCGATCACCTGATTGACATACGCCACGACCTTGCGGTGCTCATCGGAGAGCAGCCCGGTGATCTTCTTGTCCTCGGGGACCGTGTTGGAGTTCAGGACCTGCGAGCCGACCTTCTCGACCGTCCAGGAGCCCCGCTCCCACACCAGATCGAAATCGAAGAGCGTCAGCCGCTGGCCCCACTTGAGCGGCTCGGACAGGACGACGTCCTTGCCCGTCTTCTTGTTGACCACCCGGCGCTCCGGGATCTCGGCGTGCGCGTGCCCGACGAGAATCGCGTCGATCCCCGGCACCTGCTCCGCCACCAGCGTCGCGGCGTTCTCCACATACGGCACCTGATCGCCCCACGAGGACGTTCCGCTCGTACCGGAGTGCGCGGAGACGATGACCACGTCCGCGCCCATCGAACGCAGCTTCGGCACCCACTTCGCGGCCTGCTCCTCCAGACCCGGGAACGTCATCTTGCCCTGGACGTTCGCCTTGTCCCAGATCGCGATGCCGGGGTTCGTCAGCCCGAGGATGGCCACCCGCACATCACGGCCGTGCGGCGTCCGCAGCTTCTTGATCACATACGGCGCGAAAGCCGGCTTCAGGGTCTTCGCGTCCAGCGCGTTGGCACCGAGCAGCGGGAAATGGCACTGCTCCTCGAACTTCCGCAGCACCGGAATTCCGTAATTGAACTCGTGGTTGCCGAGCGCCGCCGCGTCATAGCCGATCGCGTTCATCGCCTGCGCCATCGGATGGACCGGACCGCGCTTCGCGGTGATCGGGTCGACCTTGGCGTAGTAGTACGACAGCTGAGTGCCCTGGATGGTGTCACCCGCGTCGATCAGCAGCGTGTTGTGGCGGCCCTTCTCCTTACGGATCCGGTCGACCAGCGTGGAGATCTTCGCCAGCCCGACATCATTGTGGGCGGCGTCGTCGAACTCCTTGTCGGTGAAGTAGTCCCAGTTGAAGACATTGCCATGCAGATCGGTGGTTCCCAGCACGGTGAACGAGTACCGCTTCTGCGGACGTCCATGGGCGGGACCATGAGCATGGCCGGTGGCCTCCGCCGGTATCGTCGCCCCGCCCACCAGCGCGGCACCCGCGCCGACGGCAGCCGAGCTGCCCAGGAACGTCCTACGGTTCAGCGGCATTTCCTTCTCTTCTCTCACTCGGGACATCGCGTCGATACGTGCACAACTCGATACGTGCACAACGCGCGTAGATTGTGGCTCAGACGAGGCGTCGGCAACACCCCCACAGGGTTGCGATCAGATGACTGCCGGTTGTCGCACCCGGTTGTCGCACCCGACTGTCGTACCCGGGTGCGACAGTGGACCTGATGCCGATGCCGTAGCCGTAGCCGTTCCACGAGGGAGCCGCCCGTGACCACCGCCGACACACCATCCCCCGCCGCGCCCTACGGCACCCCCGAGACGCCGAGGGTCGCCGTCCGCGGCGAAGCACGGCTGGAGGTCGACCCGGAGATCGCCAGAATCGGCATCGCGGTCAGCGCGCGCGGCACCGACCGGCGCACCGCCCTCGACGACCTCACCCGCCGCAACGGAGAAGTCCTCGCACTCGTCAAGTCCTACGGCGACGCCGTCGAGAAACTGGAGACCGGGGCGTTCTCCATCAGCCCAGAACTCACCAAACACGGCCGTGGCGAGCGCGTCCGCGCGTACCACGGCCGGGTGCATCTCACCGCCGAACTGACCGACTTCACTGCTCTGGGTGAACTCACCACCCGACTCGCCGACCTCGAACTGACCGAGGTCAGCGGACCCTGGTGGGCCCTGCGCCCCGACTCGCCGGCCCACGGCGACGCCCGGCGCGAGGCCGTACGGGAAGCCGTCCAGCGCGCCCGGGAGTACGCCGAAGCCCTCGGCGCCCGGCTCGCCGCCCTGGTCGAGCTGGCCGACCTCGGCGCGGAGAACACCGCCGCGTACGGCCTGCCGCCCGCGCCCGGCGGTCTCCGCAGCCGCAGCGGCTACGGAGCCACCGAAACGGCCGACGCGGCGCCCGTGCTCGACCTCGAACCACAGCGCCAGACCGTCTACGCGCAGGTGAACGCGCGCTTCACGATGACGCCCCCCGATTTGACGCCGAAGAAATGCTCATAGGAGCGCCACCGCGCCCATTCAAGCCTTGTCAATAACCCTTCATGTAAAGGTTGTTGAGTCGTCATGCGGCGCCAAATCCCTACCGGTCGGTAAGCCCTACTCTCGATATATGCGCCGAGCAAAGATCGTCTGTACCCTGGGGCCCGCCACCGACTCGTACGACCAGATCAAGGCACTGGTCGAAGCCGGAATGGACGTCGCCAGACTCAACCTCAGCCACGGCACCTACGCCGAGCACGAGGAGCGCTACCAGCGCGTACGGGAAGCCGCGGAAGAGGTCGGCCGGAGCGTCGGAATCCTCGCCGACCTTCAAGGTCCGAAGATTCGCCTCGGCCGGTTCCGCGAAGGCCCCGTACTCCTTGAACGCGGCGATGAATTCACCATCACCGTCGAACCCCTCGAAGGCGACCGCCACACCTGCGGCACCACCTACGAGGGACTCGCCGCCGACGTCAGCTCCGGGGAGCGCATCCTCGTCGACGACGGCAGGGTCACCCTCGAAGTCACCTCCGTCGACGGACCGCGCATCCACACCCTCGTGATCGAGGGCGGCATGGTCTCCGACAACAAGGGCCTCAACCTCCCCGGCGTGGCCGTCTCCGTCCCGGCGCTCTCCGACAAGGACATCGAGGACCTGCGCTGGGCGCTGCGCGTCGGCGCCGATGTCATCGCGCTCTCCTTCGTACGCAGCGGGGACGACATCAACGACGTCCACCGCATCATGGACGAGGAGCGCCGACGGGTCCCCGTCATCGCCAAGATCGAGAAGCCGCAGGCCGTCCAGAACATCGACGGCATCGTCGCGGCGTTCGACGGAATCATGGTCGCCCGAGGCGACCTCGGCGTCGAAATGCCCCTGGAGCAGGTGCCGATCGTCCAGAAGCGCGCCATCAAGCTCGCCAGGCGCAACGCCAAGCCGGTCATCGTCGCCACCCAGATGCTCGACTCGATGATCGACAACTCCCGCCCCACCCGAGCCGAGGCCTCCGACGTCGCCAACGCGGTGATCGACGGCACGGACGCGGTGATGCTCTCCGGCGAGACCAGCGTCGGCAAGTACCCCATCGAGACGGTCAAGACCATGGGCCGTATCGTCGAGGCCGCCGAGGAAGACCTCCTGGCCAAGGGCCTCCCCCCGATCACCGAGAGCAGCAAGCCCCGCACCCAGGGCGGCGCGGTGGCCCGCGCGGCGGCGGAGATGGGCGACTTCCTCGGCGCGAAGTTCCTGGTCGCCTTCACCCAGTCCGGCGACACGGTCAAGCGCCTCTCCCGCTACCGCTCCCCGATCCCCCTGCTCGCCTTCACCCCGGACCCGGCCACCCGCGCCCAGCTGAACCTCACCTGGGGTGTGGAAGCCTTCCTCGGCCCGCACGTCGACTCGACGGACGCGATGGTCGCGCAGGTGGACGACCATCTGCTGAAGATCGGCCGCTGCGACAGGGGCGACATCGTCGTCATCACGGCGGGCTCCCCGCCGGGTGTCGCGGGCTCCACGAACCTGGTGCGCGTACACCACATCGGCGAGGACGACAGTCCGAAGTAACACGCGGTCGCGGCGCGTTCCCGCGCGACCTTTGGAATCGAAGGAAAGTGCCCCAGGTGGGATTCGAACCCACACTGTCCGCTGTTTGAGAGCGGCCTCTCTAACCAGTTGGAGTACTGGGGCCTGAGAATGCAAGGGATTAGGGTCCCCCGCTCGGGCCTACTTTACCGCAGCTCGGTAGGCTCATGGGGAGCAGCACCCTGTCTGGAACGAGGAGCCCCCGTGACCGCCCCCGAGTCGCCCCAGCCCGTCGACGATGACGACAAGTCGCATGTTCCGCCGCTGACGACACGTGTCGTCATCGCCGAGGACGAGGCACTGATCCGTCTCGATCTCAAGGAGATGCTTGAGGAAGAGGGCTATTCGGTCGTCGGCGAGGCCGGAGACGGTGAGCGGGCCGTCGAGCTCGCGCGGGAGCATCGGCCGGATCTGGTGATCCTGGATGTGAAGATGCCCGTCCTGGACGGGATCTCCGCGGCCGAGAGGATCGCGGCGGAGTCCATCGCGCCCGTGCTGATGCTGACCGCGTTCTCGCAGCGGGATCTGGTGGAGCGGGCGCGGGACGCGGGGGCCATGGCGTATCTCGTGAAGCCGTTCAGCAAGAGTGATGTGGTGCCGGCCATCGAGATGGCGGTGTCGCGGTTCACGGAGCTGAAGACGCTGGAGCGGGAGGTCGCGGATCTGACGCTGCGGCTGGAGACGCGGAAGCTGGTGGACCGCGCGAAGTCGGTGTTGCAGACGCAGTACGGGCTGACGGAGCCGGCGGCGTTCCGGTGGATCCAGAAGACGTCGATGGACCGTCGGATGTCGATGCAGCAGGTGGCGGAGGCGGTCATCGAGGACGCGGCGGAGAAGAAGGCGGCGAAGGGCGGCCAGTAGGCCCCCGGGGCCGGTCCGCCGGACCGGCCCCGGCCGTCGGCGGCCCCGCGGCCGGTGTGTACGTACGTACGTCAGGAGGCCCACCCCGTTTCGCTCGGGGCGGGCCTCCTGAGGTGTTTCACGCGGTGCCCGCGCGGGGTCAGTCCTCGCCCAGATACGCCTTGCGTACGGACTCGTCGTGCAGCAGGTCCTGTCCGGTGCCGGAGAGGACGATCTTGCCGATTTCCATGACATGGGCCTGGTCGGCGAGTGAGAGCGCCGCCTGGGCGTTCTGTTCGACGAGCAGGATCGTCGTGCCCTGCTGGCGCAGCTCGACGATGGTCTCCATGATCTTCTGCATCATGATCGGGGAGAGGCCCATGGAGGGCTCGTCGAGCATGAGCAGCTTGGGCTGGGACATCAGCGCGCGTCCCATGGCGAGCATTTGCTGTTCGCCGCCGGAGAGGGTGCCCGCGGCCTGCTTCCGTCGTTCGCCCAGGATGGGGAAGAGGTCGTAGGCGCGCTGGATGTCCTTCTCGATACCGGCTTTGTCGGTCCGGAGGAACGCTCCGAGCTGGAGGTTCTCCGTGATGGTGAGCCGGGGGAAGATATGCCGGCCTTCGGGGGAGTGGGCGAGGCCCAGCGCGACGATCTTGTGCGCGGGGATTCCCGAGAGGGGCTTCCCGTCGAAGGTGACGCGCCCGCCGGAGGGCTTGAGGAGTCCGGAGAGGGTGCGCAGGGTGGTGGTCTTGCCCGCACCGTTGGTGCCGATGAGGGTGACGACCTGGCCGGCTTCGACGCTGAAGGAGATGCCCTTGACCGCCTCGATCTTGCCGTAGGCGACTTTGAGGTCCTCGACCTCCAGGAGTGCGGTCACTTCGCGTCCCCTTCCGAACCGGTGGTGCTGGTGTCGCCCTGCGCGTCCGCTTCGGCCGCCTCGACTTCGGCGACTTCCTCGGCGCCGGGCGCGCCGTCGAAGGGGGTGCCGAGATAGGCGGCGATGACGCGTTCGTCGCCCTGGACGACTTCCGCGGTGCCTTCGACGAGTTTCTCGCCCTGGACGAGACAGGCGACGCGGTCGCAGAGGTTGAAGATGAAGCGCATGTCGTGCTCGATGACGAGTACGGCGATGCCCTGGTCGCGGATGGCGAAGACGAGGTCTTCGGTGACGCGGGTTTCCTGCGGGTTCATTCCGGCTGTGGGCTCGTCGAGGAGCAGCAGGCCGGGGTCGCTGGCGAGGGCGCGCGCGATTTCGAGCTTGCGCTGTTCGCCGTAGGGGAGGTTGCGGGCGAGGTGGTCGGCCTTGTCCTGGAGGCCGATGAATTCGAGGAGTTCCATGGCGCGCTCATGGGAGGCGGCTTCGGCCTTCTTGAAGCCGGGGCCGCGCAGGAGTGCGGACCAGAGGCCCTCTTTGGTCCTGGTGTGGCGTCCGACGAGGACGTTCTCCAGGACGGTCATATTGGCGAAGAGCCTGATGTTCTGGAAGGTGCGCGCGATGCCCGCCTGGGTGACCAGGTGGGGTTTGGGCGGCAGGACGGTGCCCTTGTAGCTGACTCTGCCCTCGGTGGGTACGTAGAGCCCGGTGAGGCAGTTGAAGAAGGTGGTCTTGCCGGCGCCGTTGGGGCCGATGAGGCCGACGATCTCGCCGCTGCTGACCTGGAGGTCGACGGAGCGTACGGCGGTGAGTCCGCCGAAGCGCATGGTGACGCCGCTGGCGTCGAGCACGGTGGTCCGGGTGCTCGTGGTCGTGGTGGTCATATCGTTCACGCCCCCGCCTTGGCGGTGCTGACGCCCGCGCCGGGTTTGTCGTCGGGTACGTCGAGCTGGTCGGTCTCGTGGAATTCGAGCTGTGCGCGCCGGTTGGCGATGAGCCCTTCGGGGCGGAAGCGCATGAGGAGGATGAGCGCGATTCCGAAGCCGAGGAGCTGGTAGTCCTGGAGGAACTGGAGCTTCGCCGGGATGAGGTAGAGCAGCGAGGCGCCGATGAGGGGGCCGGTGATGGTGCCCATGCCGCCGAGGATGACGGCGGCGAGCAGGAAGGCGGAGTTCGGCGGTACGGGTCCGGCGAAGACGTACATCTCGGGGACCACGGTGTGCTGGACGTGCGCCTGTACGGTGCCGGCGAGGCCGGCGAGGGTGGCGCCGAGGGCGAAGGCGATCAGTTTGACGCGGAAGCCGTTGATGCCCATGGCGGTGGCGGCGGTCTCGTCCTCGCGGATGGCGACCCAGGCGCGGCCGATGCGGGAGTTGCCCGCCCGGCTGAAGACGATCACCACGAGGATCATGGCGAGCAGCATCAGCAGGTAGTAGTTGGCGTAGGAGCCGAGTTCGATGCCGAGGACGGTGTGGGATTCGCCGAAGTTGTACCCGAAGAAGTTGAGGTCGGGGATGTTCGGGACACCGTTGGGGCCGTTGGTGATGCGGGGGCCGGAGACGCCGTCGAGGTTGCCGACGGCGATACGGAAGATCTCTCCGAAGCCGAGGGTGACGATGGCGAGGTAGTCGCCGCGCAGTCGCAGGGTGGGTGCGCCGATGAGGACGCCGAAGACCAGCGAGACGACGGCGCCGGTGAGGACGGCGGCCCAGAAGGGGAAGTGGATGTCGAAGACGGACGCGGTGGTTCCGGAGACGAGGGCCGCCGTGTAGGCGCCGACGCCGAGGAACGCGACGTAGCCGAGGTCGAGCAGGCCGGCCAGGCCGACGACGATGTTCAGTCCGAGGGCGACGGTCGCGAAGATGAGGATGTTGACCGCGATCAGGGTGAACTGGTCGGTGCTCTGGGTGAAGGGGAAGGCCGCGGCGGCGACGAACGCGGCCGAGACGGCGATCATCCGGTATTTGGCGGTGAGCCCGTTGAGGCGGGCGATGAGGCCGGCCTTGAAGAGCGCGGTGGCGGTGAATCCGACGGTGAGCAGGAAGCCGGTGAAGAGTTCGGCGTACTCGGTGTCGATGCCGTAGGTGAAGACGAAGAGCCCGATGGCGAACGCGGCGACGATGATCAGGATCTCTGCCCAGGAGGGGAGTTCCTTGGGCCGTGTGGCCTTGCGGGTGTCGTCGGGGAGCAGGAAGGCCGCGACGACCGGGATGACGGTGACGACGGCCGCGACGAATCCGCCGGGTTCGAGGTTGACGACTCCGCCGAGTTCGACCGCGATGGCGATGACGGTGAACCAGGTGGTGGCCAGGCCGCCGAGGGCGAGCAGCTGGAGCGCCTTGGTGGAGCCGGTGGGGGTGAGCCAGCGCAGGCCCTTGACGCCGAGTGCGGAGAGCGCGAAGAGCGCGGTGAGCAGTCCGGCGGTGAGGGTGAGGAGCTGGAGGCCGCCCGGGTAGCCGTAGACGGTGAGGTCGCCGGGGAACTCGGTGGTGTAGGTCCAGGAGAGGAACGTGCTGGCTACGGTGGCGATGCCGCCGGCGAGGGCGAGCGCGCGCAGCCGCGTGGTGCGGGAGGAGGCTGTGTCGGTCATAGTTCTCACGCCCGATCCGCGACGCGCTCACCGAGCAGGCCCTGTGGCCTGACGAGGAGTACGACGATGAGAAGTACGAACGCCCAGACGTTGGCCCAGGCGCCGCCGCCGAGCTGTTGCATGCCGGGGATTTCCTCGATGTAGGCGATCGACATGGCTTCGGCGAGGCCGAGCACGACGCCGCCGACCATGGCTCCGTAGATATTGCCGATGCCTCCGAGGACGGCTGCGGTGAACGCCTTGAGTCCGAGGAGGAAGCCCATCTCGAAGTTGATCTGGCCCTTGTCGAGTCCGTAGGCGACCGCGGCGACCGCGGCGAAGGCGGCGCCGATGGCGAAGGCCATCACGATGATGCGGTCGGTGTTGATGCCCATGAGCTTGGCGGTGTCCCGGTCCTGGGACGTGGCCTGCATGGCGCGTCCGCTGCGGCTCTTGGAGACGAAGAGTCCGAGGGCGAGCATGCACAGGGGGGCGAGGACGAAGATGAACGCGTCGGCCCGCTGGATGTAGAGGTTGTCCGTCAGCTGGAAGGACTCACCCTTGAACTCGGGGAAGCTGACGGCCTTCTTGGCATCGGGGTAGAAGGCCCAGACGAGCTGCTGCAGTGTGATGGACAGGCCGATCGCGGTGATCAGCGGCGCGAGCCTGGGCGCTCCGCGCAGGGGGCGGTAGGCGAAGCGTTCGGCGGCGGTGGCCACGGCCACCGCGGCTATGGCGCCACCTATGATCATGAGCGGGATCGCCACCAGCAGGGAGGTTCCGCCGGGGAGCCAGGTGTAGGTGGTGAGGGCACCGAAGCCCCCGATCATGAAGATCTCGCCATGGGCGAAGTTGATGAGCTGGACGATGCCGTAGACCATGGTGTACCCGATGGCGATCAAGCCGTAAAGGGCACCGAGGGCAAGGCCGTTGGCCAGCTGTTGCGGCAGTTCGTTCACCGCAGGGCCTCCGATGAGCGTGTCGGATATGACACCGCGCGAGGGCGCTGTTGCGCCCTCGCGCGGTCCGGTCGTGGTGTGGGGGCTGTTGTCCGGGAGGTCAGTCCTCGAATGTGGCGCTCTTGACGTCCTTCCAGGCGCCGCCTTCGACCTTGTACACGGTCAGCTGCTTGTTGGTGGTGTCGCCGTACTCGTCGAAGGAGACCTTGCCGGTCACCCCGTCGAAGCTGACCTTGCTGGTGGCCTCGACGACCTGCTTGCGGGCGTCGTCGGGGAGCTTGCCGTCGTTGGCGGCGACGACGGCCTTGACGGCCTGGATGATCGTCCAGCCGGCGTCGTAGGAGTAGCCGCCGTAGGCCGCGTAGGGGTCCTTGTAGTTCTCGGCCGCGTAGTCGGCGATGAACTTCTTGGCGGTGTCGAGCTTCTCCACGGGGTAGCCGATGGAGGTGGCGAAGTCACCGTCGTTGGACTCACCGGAGGCCGAGATGAAGTTCGGGTCGTAGATGCCGTCGCCACCCATGGTGGGGATCTTGGCGCCCGTCTTCTTGATCTGGTCGGAGAGCAGTCCGCCCTCGGGGTACTGGCCGCCGAAGTAGACGGAGTCCGCGCCCGCGGCCTTGACCTTGTCGGCGGTGGAGGAGAAGTCGGTCTCCTTGACCGTGACGTGGTCGGTGCCGACGACCGTGCCGCCGAGGCGCTTGAACTCCTCGGAGAAGATGGAGGCGAGGCCGGCGCCGTAGGTCTGCTTGTCGTCGACGACGAAGACCTTCCGCTTCTTGGCGTCGTTGTAGTAGTACTGCGCGGCGAACTTGCCCTGGACGACGTCCGTGGCGGCCGTGCGGAAGTACGACGCGAAGGGGCGCTTCAGATCGCCCTTGGCCCAGTTGTCGCCCTGGCTCAGCGACGGGTTGGTGTTGGCGGGGGAGACCTGGAGGAGCTCGGCGGAGTTGAAGACACCCTGCATCGACTGGGCGACGCCGGAGTTCAGCGGGCCGACGACGCCGAGGACGTCCTTGTTGCCGACGAGCTTGGTGGCGTTGGCCTGGCCGGAGGCCGGGACGGCCTGGTCGTCGAGGGCCTCGATCTTGAACTCGACGCCGGGGACCTCGTTGGTCTTGTTCGCGGTCTTGGCGGCGAGGTCGACCGAGTTCTTGATGCCCTGGCCGAGCGCGGACAGCGAACCGGTGAGCGGCGCGTCGACACCGATGACGACGGTTATCTTGTCGCTCGCGCCGGTGCTCTTGCCTTCGTCGCGAGAACCACAAGCGGTGAGTGTGAGCGCTCCCGTGGTGATCACGGTGGTGAGGATGAGCAAGGAACGGTGTCGCACGATGAATCCTTTCCCTGGCGCGGCCTCCTCTGCTGAGGTGCCGTTCGCGTTCGCCGGGACACGGGTTCAGTCGCGTGGAGCGCACTGGGGTGCGTGCCTGGCGGCGCGGTGACTGGCCGTGACTCTAAGCGCAGGTGAGGGACTCGTGGAGTGGTGCGCGAAGGATGTGACTGTCTTGTTATGCCCGGGCCAACGCTTGGCGGCCACAGCTGGGGCAAATGGGGCGTTTCCGCGCTTTCCCAAAACGACCACATGGTGAGAACGCCCAGTTCCGCTAAGGTACTTGGGCCCATTTTGGTGCTGACCGCTCAATCGGGCACGGGAGGGCGGGAAAGCGGGCAGCGGGGGTGTCTGTGCGGGCAGTGTGAGAGTCCTCGTTCACTTGATTGTTACACAGCGTGATGTCGGACGGGGGTTCCGAGGCGTTGTCCGGACCGTGTCCAGTCCGATTCGCGCCAATTCTCGGAGCTGCCGGTGGCGCCGTTCATGGCGGCGCACCGTGCCGCGGTCCTGCGGTCGATCAGAGCCTGTGCCGCCGCGTCGCCGTGCTTCGTCCGCTCGGCGCGCGCCGCGGCCACGACCTCTTCGTGGATGGCGTACTGCTCATTGGACAGCCCCTTCTGTTCCCAGTCGAGCCCTGCCCACTCGGAGCCCTTGAGCGCTTCCTTCGCCCAGTACGAGACGAGCGCGGTGCAGAGCTCGGCCGGGGTGGTGCGGTGTGCCGCGGGGGTGGCGTCCGGGTCGGGGACGGCCGCCCCGCCACCGCCGCAACCGGCCAGCGCGCCGCCGAGGAGGGCGGCGCAGAGTGCGAGCGAGCATCGGGCGGCCGGGCGGCGCCCGCACTGTCCGGCCGTGGTCATGGGCGCAGAGTAGGCGGTGCTCCGGGCATGTACAAGGGCGCGTACGGGCATTCCCGTACGCGCCCTCGTGGCAGCGGAAGGCGGGATCCTCGCTACACGTTCTCGTTCGGCGCGGCGTCCGCCTCCGCGTCGCGGAGCAGACAGGTCAGCCGCGCGGTGCAGACCCGCTTGTCCCGCTCGTCGGTGATGACGATCTCGTAGGTCGCGGTGGACCGGCCGCGGTGGACGGGGGTGGCGACGCCCGTGACCAGTCCGCTCCGTACGCCCCGGTGGTGGGTGCAGTTGAGGTCCACGCCCACCGCGACCTTGCTCGTGCCGCCGTGCAGCATGGCGCCGATGGAGCCGAGGGTCTCGGCGAGAACGGCGGAGGCGCCGCCGTGCAGCAGTCCGTACGGCTGGGTGTTGCCCTCCACCGGCATGGTGCCGACGACGCGTTCCGCGGCGGCCTCGACGATCCGCACCTCCATGCGGGTGCCGAGATGGCCCGCGGAGAAGAGCGCGGGCAGGTCGACGCCGAGCGCGGCGTACTCGTCGATGATCTCCTGAGGGAACTTCGTGGAGGGCTGCTCACCCATGGGCCCGGCTCCGATCGGCTGCGGTGATGGCGTACGAAGTACGTGACGTACGCGGAGTACGTGACGTACGTGCTCTGTGCACCGTCCTGCATATCAGATGACTGAGCGAACGCTTAGCCCCCGTCCTGGCCCCGCCGGTTCCCTCCGCTACTCGAAGCGCACCACGACGGACTTGCTCGTCGGGGTGTTGCTCGTATCGGCCGTGGCATCGAGCGGCACCAGCACATTGGTCTCCGGGTAGTAGGCGGCGGCGCAGCCGCGGGCGGTCGGGTAGTGCACCACCCGGAAGCCCGGGGCCCGGCGCTCCACACCGTCCTTCCACTCACTGACGATGTCGGTGAACGCGCCGTCGACGAGGCCGAGTTCGCGCGCGTCGTCGGGGTTGACCATGACGATGCGGCGACCGCCCTTGATACCGCGGTAGCGGTCGTCAAGACCGTAGATGGTGGTGTTGTACTGGTCGTGCGAGCGCATCGTCTGGAGCAGCAGCCGCCCCTCGGGCAGTCTGGGGTACTCCACGGGTGCGGCGGTGAAGTTGGCCTTGCCGGTGGCGGTGGGGAAGCGGCGCTCGTCGCGCGGCGCGTGCGGCAGTTCGAAGCCGCCGGGGCGGGCGACCCGCGCGTTGAAGTCCTCGAAGCCGGGGACGACGCGCGCGATCCGGTCGCGGATGTTCGCGTAGTCCTTCTCGAAGTCCTCCCAGGGCGTGGTCGAGGAGGGGCCGAGGACGGCGCGCGCCATGTTGGTGATGATGGCGGGCTCGGAGAGCAGATGGGGGCCGGCGGGCGGCAGATTGCCGCGCGAGGCGTGCACCATGCCCATGGAGTCCTCGACGGTGACGATCTGCTTGCCGCCGGCCTGGATGTCCTTGTCGGTACGGCCGAGCGTGGGCAGGATCAGCGCGCGTACGCCGGTCACCACGTGCGAGCGGTTGAGCTTGGTGGACACATGCACCGTCAGCCGCGTTCGGCGCATCGCGGCCTCGGTGACCTCGGTGTCGGGCGTCGCCCCGACGAAGTTGCCGCCCATGGCGAAGAAGACCTTGGCGTCGCCGTCGCGCATCGCCTCGATGGAGCGCACCACGTCGTAACCGTGGTGGCGGGGCGAGGTGATGGAGAACTCCTGGTCAAGGCGGTCGAGAAAGGCCGGATCGGGCCGCTCGAAGATGCCCATCGTGCGGTCGCCCTGCACATTGGAGTGTCCGCGCACCGGGCAGACCCCCGCGCCGGGGCGGCCGATGTTGCCGCGCAGCAGCAGGAAGTTGACGACTTCGCGGATGGTCGGCACGGAGTGCTTGTGCTGGGTCAGGCCCATCGCCCAGCAGACGATGGTGCGCTTCGAGGCGAGGGCCATCTCGGCGGCCTTCTCGATCTCGGCCCGCTGCAGACCGGTGGCGACAAGGGTCTCGTCCCAGTCGGCGGCGAGCGCGGCGGCCCTGAACTCCTCGTACCCGTGGGTGTGTTCCTCGATGAACGCCTCGTCGATGGCGCCCGGGGTCTCCAGGACGAGCCGGTTGAGCAGCCGGAACAGCGCCTGGTCGCCGCCGATACGGATCTGCAGGAAGAGGTCGGTGAGGGCGGCGCCCCTGATCATGCCGAGCGGGGTCTGCGGGTTCTTGAACCGTTCCAGACCGGCCTCGGGCAGCGGGTTCACCGAGATGATCTTCGCACCGGCGGCCTTGGCCTTCTCCAGCGCGGAGAGCATCCGGGGGTGGTTGGTGCCCGGGTTCTGGCCCGCGACGATGATCAGATCGGCCTGGTGCATGTCGTCGAGGGAGACGCTGCCCTTGCCGATGCCGATGGTCTCCGAGAGGGCGGAACCGGAGGACTCATGGCACATGTTCGAGCAGTCGGGCAGGTTGTTCGTGCCGAACTCGCGCGCGAAGAGCTGGAGGAGGAACGCGGCCTCGTTGCTGGTGCGCCCCGAGGTGTAGAAGCAGGCCTCGTCGGGTGACGCTAGGGCGTTGAGCTCCTCGGCGATGATCGCGAAGGCGCGCTCCCAGCTGATGGGTTCGTACTGGTCGGCGCCCTCGGGCAGATACATGGGGTGCGTGATCCGGCCCTGCTGGCCGAGCCAGTAGCCGCTCCGCTCGAAGAGATCCGACACGGGGTGCTCGGCGAAGAACTCCGGAGTGACCCTGCGGACGGTCGCCTCCTCCGCGACGGCCTTGGCGCCGTTCTCGCAGAACTCGGCGGTGTGCCGGTGGTCGCCCTCGGGCCAGGCGCAGCCGGGACAGTCGAAACCATTCTTCTGGTTGACCTTCAGGAGCGTCCGCGCGGTGCGGCGCGTACCCATCTGCTGGTGTGAGATGAGCAGGGAATGCGCGACCGCGGGAATTCCCGCCGCGGCGTGCTTGGGGGCCTTGACCTGCGGCGAATCCTGTACCGGATCGCCTGCCGGCGGCTTGCTGGCCATCACGCTCTCCTATGAACTCAGTGAGGCTGAATCCGATTGTCTACAGTAGACAATCATCTCACGCCTCTGTGGCCACGATACGTCCGGCCCATGTCTGACTCGTCACGCGCGGAGGGCGGATGAGGCCGGGGCGACGCGGGTACGGGGCCGTCGCGGACGGTCGGCGCGGCCGGGATTGTCAGTGCGACGTGGCAGGATCGGGTACGTGGCTGAGACAGCATCGAAGAAGACCGCAGACAACCGTCCTCGCCTGCTCCTCATGGACGGGCACTCCCTGGCGTACCGGGCGTTCTTCGCGCTGCCCGCGGAGAATTTCACGACCGCGACCGGCCAGCCGACGAACGCCATCTACGGCTTCGCGTCGATGCTGGCGAACACATTGCGTGACGAGTCGCCCACGCATTTCGCCGTCGCCTTCGACGTGTCCCGCAAGACCTGGCGCTCCGAGGAGTTCCCGGAGTACAAGGCCAACCGCTCCAAGACGCCCGACGAGTTCAAGGGGCAGGTCGAGCTGATCGGCGAGCTGCTGGACGCGATGCGCGCCGACCGGTTCGCGATCGAGGGGTTCGAGGCGGACGATGTCATCGCGACGCTCGCCCGCCAGGCCGAGGCCGCGGGCTTCGAGGTGCTGATCGTCACCGGCGACCGGGACTCGTTCCAGCTCATCAGCGAGCACACGACGGTGCTGTACCCCACCAAGGGTGTCTCCGAACTGACCCGCTTCACCCCGGAGAAGGTCCAGGAGAAGTACGGACTGACCCCGGCGCAGTACCCGGACTTCGCGGCCCTGCGCGGCGACCCGTCCGACAATCTCCCCGGTATCCCGGGCGTCGGTGAGAAGACCGCCGCGAAGTGGATCAACCAGTTCGGCTCGTTCGACGAGTTGGTCGCGCGCGCCGACGAGGTGAAGGGCAAGGCCGGACAGAACTTCCGGGACCATCTGGAGTCGGTCAAGCTCAACCGCAGGCTCACGGAGCTGTCGTGCGATGTCGAGCTGCCCAAGACCCCGCAGGAGCTGGAGCGCGCCCCGTACGACCGTACGGCCCTGATCGGCGTGCTGGAGGTTCTGGAGATCCGTAACCCCAGCCTGCGCGAGCGGCTGCTCGCGGTGGATCCCGGCGCCGCCGAGGACGAGGCCCCGGCGCCGGCCGCCGGGGTGGAGCTGGACGGTTCGGTGCTGGCCTCGGGCGAGCTGGCGCCCTGGCTCGCGGAGCACGGCGCGCAGCCGCTCGGTGTCGCCACGGCCGACACCTGGTCGCTGGGTACGGGCAGCGTCAGCGAGGTCGCGCTCGCCGCGGCCGGCGGCGCGGCGGCCTGGTTCGATCCGACCCAGCTGGACGAGTCCGACGAAGGGGCCTTCGCGGCCTGGCTCGCCGACGAGGCCCGGCCCAAGGTCATGCACAACGCGAAGGGCGCGATGCGTGTCGCCCCCGAGCACGGCTGGCGGGTCGGCGGCGTCACGATGGACACCGCCCTCGCCGCCTATCTGGTCAAGCCGGGCCGCCGCTCCTTCGCGCTCGACACGCTCGCCATCGAATATCTGGGCAGGGAGCTGGCCCCGGCCACCGCCGACGGACAGCTCGCGTTCGGCACCGACGAGCAGGCCGAGGCCGAGGCGCTGATGGCACAGGCCCGCGCCGTCCTCGATCTGGGTGACGCCTTCACCGAGCGGCTGGGCGAGGTCGGTGCCACCGAACTGCTCCAGGACGTGGAGCTGCCCACCTCCGAGCTGCTCGCCCGGCTGGAGCGGCACGGCATCGCCGCCGACCGCGCCCATCTGGAGGCCATGGAGCAGCAGTTCGCGGGCGCCGTGCAACAGGCCGTGAAGGAGGCGCACGCCGCCGTCGGCCATGAGTTCAACCTCGGCTCGCCCAAGCAGCTCCAGGAAGTCCTCTTCGGTGAGCTGGGCCTGCCCAAGACGAAGAAGACCAAGACCGGTTATACGACGGACGCCGACGCGCTCGCCTGGCTGGCCGCCCAGACCGAGCACGAACTGCCGGTGATCATGCTGCGCCACCGTGAACAGGCGAAGCTGCGGGTGACGGTCGAGGGCCTGATCAAGACGATCGCGGCCGACGGCCGCATCCACACCACCTTCAACCAGACGGTGGCGGCGACCGGCCGGCTCTCCTCCACCGACCCCAATCTGCAGAACATCCCGGTCCGCACCGACGAGGGCCGGGCGATCCGGCGCGGCTTCGTCGTGGGCGAGGGGTACGAGTCGCTGATGACGGCCGACTACAGCCAGATCGAACTGCGGGTGATGGCCCATCTCTCCGAGGACGCCGGGCTGATCGAGGCCTTCACCTCGGGCGAGGACCTGCACACGACGGTCGCCTCCCAGGTGTTCGGGGTGAAGAAGTCCGCGGTCGACCCCGAGATGCGCCGCAAGATCAAGGCGATGTCGTACGGACTGGCCTACGGTCTCTCGGCGTTCGGGCTCTCGCAGCAGCTGAACATCGAGGCGGCCGAGTCACGCGCCCTGATGGACACGTTCTTCGAGCGCTTCGGGGGCGTACGGGACTATCTGCAGCGCGCGGTCGTGGAGGCCAGGGCCACCGGCTATACGGAGACGATGCTCGGCCGCCGCCGCTATCTCCCGGACCTCAACAGCGACAACAGGCAGCGCAGGGAGATGGCCGAGCGGATGGCGCTCAACGCCCCCATCCAGGGCACCGCGGCGGACATCGTCAAGGTCGCCATGCTCAAGGTCGACCGCGCGATGGCCGAGGCGGGACTGACCTCCCGGATGCTCCTCCAGGTCCATGACGAAATCGTCCTGGAGATCGCGCCGGGCGAGCGCGAGCCGGTGGAGGAGCTGCTGCGCCGCGAGATGTCGACGGCGGTCGAACTGCGCGCGCCGCTGGATGTGTCGGTGGGCGTGGGCGGGGACTGGGAGTCGGCGGCGCACTGACGGGCGGTGCCGGGGACGGACGCGGGACCGGCGATGCCCTGACGATGATGCCCGAGGTGCCCTTGGTGAGGGCTCTTCGGGCATCAGGGCGACTCACAGGTGGCGAACTGGTGAAAAGCGGTCACGGACCGGTGTGCTGGGGCGAGGAGTTGACATAGGGTCGCCTGAGTCCTCGCGCGGGGAGCGCGAACAGCCGACCACGGGAGGGGCCAGACATATGTCCGCGCTATTCGGCAGGCGCTTGCGCAGAGGAGCGACCACCACCGCGGTGGCCGCCGCCGCGATCGCGGCCCTCTCCGCTTCCCAAGCACCGGGCGCCATCCCCCCCGACGCGGGCGGTGCCCAGTCGGCCGCCGACGCGAACCCGCCCGCCGGCTCGTCGGCCACCGGCAACTCCCCGTACTACACCGAGCTTCCACCGCTCACCACGCCCGACAAGCCCGGCACCTCGATCGATCTGCCGGCCATCGGTACAGGCCCGGCGGAAGCGGGCATACCGGCCTCGGTGCTGGCCGCGTACAAGCAGGCGGAGCAGTCCCTCGCGGAGACCAAGCCCGGCTGCAATCTGCCCTGGCAACTGCTCGCCGCCATCGGGAAGGTCGAGTCGGGCCAGGCGCGCGGCGGCCGGGTGGACGCCAATGGCACCACGACGTCGCCGATCCTCGGTCCGGTGCTCAACGGCATCGGCTTCGCGAATATCTCCGACACCGACAACGGCGAGTACGACGGCGACTCCACGCACGACCGCGCGGTCGGCCCGATGCAGTTCATCCCGTCCACCTGGGCGACCTGGGGCCGGGACGCCAACGGCGACGGCCGTAAGGACCCCAGCAACATCTACGACGCGGCGCTCGCGGCGGGGGAGTACCTCTGCCACGCGGACCGCGATCTGTCCGTCGACGCCGATCTCCGTCGGGCGATCCTCAGCTACAACCAGTCGCAGGAGTATCTGACCACCGTCCTGACCTGGTTCGAGTACTACAACAAGGGCACGCACGAGGTCCCGGACGGTACGGGCGTGCTGCCCGTCGGCACCGGCCCCGCCGACCCGGGCCCCTCGCCCAGCCCGACCCCGCCGCCGAGCCCCGACACGCCGAAGCCGCCCAAGCCCAGCGACCCGACCCCTCCCGGCACCGGCCCGTCCACCCCGGGTGGCGGCCCGACCAAGCCGGGCGGCGGCTCCACCACCCCGCCCGCCCCGCCCACCACGCCCGCCCCGAAGCCCGTCGTCAAGCGGATCGAGAAGACCGACACGGGCACGCTCACGGCCATGGCGGGCAGCCAGTTCACGGAGCGGACCTCGGTACGCGCCGTGGACGCGGCAGGCGAGCCCGTCGCGGACGTCCCGGTGCGGTTCGAGATCGTCGGCGACACCGACGCCCGCTTCGTGTCCGGCAAGTCCGCGCTGACCCTCAGCACCGGCGAGGACGGCACGGCGACCGCCCCGCCCGTCCAAGCGGGCGAGCAGACCGGCGAGTTCGCGATCCGGGCCAGTGTGGACGTCAAGGGCGTCGCGGACGTCGAGTACGCCGCGTCGGTCACGGCCCGCCAGGCGGACGGACTCACCAGGACCGGCGACAAGGAGCTGACGGCCGAGTCCGGCACGGCGTTCGAGGACCAGGTCTCGGTCAAGGCCACCTACCAGGGGGAAGCCGCGTCGGATGTCGCCGCGACCGCCGTGATCACGGCCGTGGGCGGCTCCGCCCCGAGCGCCGACGGGCCCTACTTCAAGGACGCGGACGGCGAACCGCTCCGTGAGCTGACGGAGCTGAAGACGGACGCCGACGGTGCCCTCCAGCTCCCGAAGATCTACGCGGACGACACGACAGGCACATTCCTGCTCCGTATCGAGACCGAGGGCGGCGCGACGCTGACCGTCGAGCTGAAGGTCACCGCCCCGCCGGCGGACACCCCGTAAGCCCTGGACCTGAGAGGCACCGAACGCCGCCGCCCTCCGCGCGATCCGCCGGAGGGCGGCGGCGCGTCCGCGCTCAACGCCGCTGGTTCAGACGGCGCGTAGGCACCGCGGTCGAGGGGTCCTCCGGCCAGGGATGGCGCGGGTAGCGGCCCCGCAGCTCCGCCCGTACCGCGCGATAGCCCTCGCGCCAGAAGGACGCCAGATCCGCCGTCACCGCCGCCGGCCGGCCCGCCGGGGACAGCAGATGCACCAGCACCGGCACCCCCGCGACCTGCGGGGTCTCGCGCAGACCGAACAACTCCTGGAGCTTCACGGCCAGTACGGGCTGCGGCCCGCCGTACTCCACCCGTACTCGCGAACCGCTCGGCACCTCGATCCGTTCCGGCGCCAGCTCGTCCAGCCGCGCCGCCTCGCCTGTCGTCCAGGGCAGCAGCCGGCGCAGCGCCTGTCCCGCGTCCAGCCGACCGAGATCCGACCGGCGCCGGGCCCTGGAGAGCTCCGGCTCCAGCCACGCGTCCGCGCGTGCCAGCAGCGCGGCGTCCGAGACATCGGGCCAGCCGCCGCCCAACTCCCGGTGCAGGAAGTCCAGTCGGTCGCGCAGCCCCCGCGCGTCCCGGGTCCAGTGCAGCAGCCCGAGCCCCTCGCGGCGCAGCCCGTCCAGCAGCGCCGCACGCACCAGCCGGCCGTCCGGCGCTCGCAGGGCACGCACGGACAACTCGACCGCACCGAGCCGTTCCACCTCCCTGGCGACGACATCGCCGTCCTCCCAGCGCACCTCCTCGCCCGCCACCAGCAGCCGGCCGGCCGCGGTCCGCGCGGTCTCCTCGTCGATGACCGCGGCGAGCCGTACCCGCGCGGAAGCGGCCGTGGCGGGACGGTCGGCGACCGCCACCGCCAGCCAGGGCGCGCCGCGCAGCCGGGAGCCCTCGCCCAGTTCGCCGCCGGTGCCCGACACCATGAGACAGGCGCCCTCGCCGCGGGCCCGCGCCACGCGCTCGGGAAAGGCGAGCGCGGCGATCAGCCCGGCGACGGCGTCGTCGGACCCGGTCGAACCGGTAGACCCGGTCGACCCGTTACCCCGGCGTCCGGCGGACGCGGTCAGTTCCGGCGCGCGCTCCAGCCGCCGTACCTCCTGGCGCCAGCGCGCCGCGTAACCGTCCTCGCCCCGGCGGACCGTACGCCACGCCGCCGCGAGATCGTCGCCGTACGCGCGCGGCGGCTCCTCGCTCAGCAGGGCCACCACCTCGGCCGCCCGCCGCGTGCCCACCTCGGGCGCGCCGTCCAGCAGGGCGCGGGCCAGCCGGGGGTGCAGCCCGAGCCTGGCCATCCGTACGCCCCGCTCCGTGACCCGCCCGCCGCTGCGCCCGTCCCCGTCCCCGTACCCGCTCCCGTCCTCGCCCCCGTCTCCGTATCTGTCCCCGTCCCGGTCCGCCCTTTCCACCGCGCCGATCGCCACCAGTACGGATCGCGCCGCCGCCAGCGCTCCGGCGGGCGGTGGGTCGAGCAGCGCCAGGCCCGCTGCCGACGGGTCGCCCCAGCACGCGGCCTGGAGCGCGAACGCCGCCAGATCCGCGACCTTGATCTCGGGAGAGGGGAAGCGGGCCAGCCGGGTGTCCTCGGCCTCCGTCCAGCAGCGGTAGACCGTGCCGGGCGCCTCACGCCCGGCCCGTCCCGCCCGTTGCCGCGCGCCCGCCTGCGACACCCGTACGGTCGTGAGCGCGCTCAGCCCCCGCGCGTGGTCGGTACGCGGCTCGCGCGCCAGCCCCGCGTCCACGACGATCCGTACGCCCGGGACCGTCAGGCTCGATTCGGCCACCGCCGTGGCCAGTACGACGCGACGGCCGCCCGAGCCCGCCGATCCCGCCAGGACCGCGTCCTGCGCGGCGGCCGACGCCCGTCCATGCACCTGGAGGATCTCGGCCGCCGCGTCCCCCAGCAGCCCCGCCACCCGGCCGATCTCCCCCACACCGGGCAGGAAGCAGAGCACATCACCGTCCCGTTCGGCCAGCGCCCGCCGGACCACCGACGCCACGTGCGTGAGCAGCGCGGGATCGACCCGCATCCCGTGCGGTGGCCGTACGGGTGTGCCGGGCGGCGCCCAGACCACCTCCACCGGATACGACACGCCCCGCGCCTCCACCACCGGCGCGTTTCCCAGCAGCCGCGCCCATCCGGCCGCGTCGGTCGTCGCCGACGCGGCGACGAGCCGCAGCTCCGGCCGTAGCGCGGCCCGTACGTCCAGCAGGAACGCGGCCACCGTGTCCGCGTCCAGATGCCGTTCATGGCACTCGTCGAGGATCACCACATCGACCCCGGCCAGCTCCTGGTCGCGCTGGAGCCGCTGGAGCCGCTGGAGCAGCACCCCGGTGGTCACCACCTCCACCACCGTCGCGCGCCCCACCGCGCGCTCCCCGCGCACCGTGAACCCCACGCGCTCCCCGACCCGCTCCCCGAGCAGCCAGGCCATCCGGCGGGCCGCCGCACGCGCGGCGATCCGGCGCGGCTCGGCGACGATCACGCGGCGTACCGGCCGTGGCCCGGAGCCGTCCCCGAGCAGCCCCGCCAGCACCAGCGGCACCAGCGTCGTCTTGCCCGTCCCCGGAGGCGCGCACAGCACCGCGCACCCGTGCTCGTCGAGGGCTCGCTCCAGGGCGGGGACGGCGGTGTGTACGGGCAGACTGCCGAGGATGTCGTCGCGGATCACCCGCACAGTGTCGTACGGGGTCGTACGCGCGGACGACCCCGTACGGCCCCTGCTCGGTCCCTCGGTCCCTCGGTCCCTCGGCTCCTCGGTCCGTCCCCGGCTTCTCGGTCTCTCGGTCAGTCCCGTACGCAGACGAAGATCGCCGTGCCCGGGATCAGGTTCCCCCGCAGCGGGGACCAGCCGCCCCACTCCTGGGTGTTCCAGGCCGGCCACTCCGGCTCGACCAGATCGATCAGCCGGAACCCGGCCGCCACCACGTCCCGCACCCGGTCACCGACCGTCCTGTGGTGCTCCACATAGACCGCGCGGCCCTCCTCGTCCTGCTCCACATACGGCGTGCGGTCGAAGTACGAGGCCGCGACCGACAGGCCCTCGGGCCCCGGCTCGTCAGGGAACGCCCAGCGGACCGGGTGCGTGACGGAGAAGACCCAGCGTCCGCCCGGCCGCAGCACGCGCCGTACCTCGCGGAACACCCCCACCGGATCGGCGACGAAGGGAATGGCGCCATAGGCGGAGCAGGCCAGATCGAAGGAGCTGTCCCGGAACGGCAGCGCTCCCGCGTCCGCCTCCACGAGCGGGAAGCTCAGCGAACGGCCCTCGCCGATCCGCAGCGCGTGCTGGAGCTGGCGGTGGGAGAGATCGAGCGCCACCGGGCGCGCGCCCTGCGCCGCCAGCCAGCGCGAGCACTGCGCCGCGCCCGCCCCGATCTCCAGGATGTCCAGTCCCCGCAGGGACTCCAGGGGGCCCAGCAGGCCGGCCTCCACCTCGTCGAGCCCTTCGGGGCACCAGACGAAACGGTCGTCGCCGAGGAAGGTGCCGTGCTCGATCTGGTAGTCGTCCGCGTTCCGGTCCCACCAGCCGCGGTTGGCCCGGCTGCTCTCCGTGGCCCCGCTGTCGCGGCGTGTCGCCTCGGGCTCGGCTTCGGGCTCGGCTTCGGACGGGGCGCCGGGCTCGGCACCGGGCGCGCCTCCGGGCGCGGCGGTGGCGCCTTCGAAAGCGGTCCCGTCAGCGGTCTCGTCAGCGGTTTCGCGAACGGTTTCGGGTACGTGCTCTTGGATCATCGTGTCCGTCGTCGTAGTGTGCGAGGAGTCGGTATGGGGCCGTCCTGGCCTCATGGAACGCTTGTTGTGCCGGGTATGAGAAGTTCCGCCCCGGGTGTGCGCCTTCGCGCATTGACCGTGCCCGGCTGCCCCCGTATGCTAAAGGTTGCGCTGCGGGCTTGCGCGCCTCAGACGTAGCAGCCGCGCTCGCATCTGTATGTAAGTTCCCTCGGTTGTCGAGGCGCTTTCCCTACTGTCCGGGGCCGGCGCTTCCTTGGCTGTCCGGCTTCTGCAGAGGCGATACAGGCTCACGGCGTAGCAGTACCTACGACTCACTGTCCGCACCGGAGCCCTTTCCCACATGACGAGCAGCACCGAGACCACCGCCACCACCCCGCAGGTTGCGGTCAACGACATCGGTAACGAGGAAGCCTTCCTCGCCGCGATCGACGAGACGATCAAGTACTTCAACGACGGCGACATCGTCGACGGCGTCATCGTGAAGGTCGACCGGGACGAGGTCCTGCTCGACATCGGTTACAAGACCGAAGGCGTCATCCCCTCCCGCGAGCTTTCGATCAAGCACGACGTCGACCCCAACGAGGTCGTCGCCGTGGGCGATGAGATCGAGGCCCTGGTTCTCCAGAAGGAGGACAAGGAAGGCCGTCTCATCCTGTCCAAGAAGCGTGCGCAGTACGAGCGCGCCTGGGGCACGATCGAGAAGATCAAGGAAGAGGACGGCATCGTCACCGGCACCGTCATCGAGGTTGTCAAGGGTGGTCTCATCCTCGACATCGGCCTCCGTGGCTTCCTGCCGGCCTCCCTCGTCGAGATGCGCCGCGTCCGTGACCTCCAGCCCTACGTGGGCAAGGAGCTCGAAGCCAAGATCATCGAGCTGGACAAGAACCGCAACAATGTGGTCCTGTCCCGCCGTGCCTGGCTGGAGCAGACCCAGAGCGAGGTCCGCCAGACCTTCCTCACGACCCTGCAGAAGGGCCAGGTCCGCTCCGGCGTCGTTTCCTCGATCGTCAACTTCGGCGCGTTCGTGGACCTCGGCGGCGTCGACGGTCTCGTGCACGTCTCCGAGCTGTCCTGGAAGCACATCGACCACCCCTCCGAGGTTGTCGAGGTCGGCCAGGAAGTCACCGTCGAGGTGCTCGACGTGGACATGGACCGCGAGCGTGTCTCCCTGTCGCTCAAGGCGACGCAGGAAGACCCGTGGCAGCAGTTCGCCAGGACGCACCAGATCGGTCAGGTCGTCCCGGGCAAGGTCACCAAGCTCGTTCCGTTCGGCGCGTTCGTCCGTGTCGACGAGGGCATCGAGGGCCTGGTGCACATCTCCGAGCTGGCCGAGCGCCACGTGGAGATCCCGGAGCAGGTCGTCCAGGTCAACGACGAGATCTTCGTCAAGGTCATCGACATCGACCTGGAGCGCCGCCGCATCAGCCTCTCGCTGAAGCAGGCCAACGAGTCCTTCGGCAGCGACCCGGCCTCGGTCGAGTTCGACCCGACGCTCTACGGCATGGCCGCGTCCTACGACGACCAGGGCAACTACATCTACCCCGAGGGCTTCGACCCCGAGACCAACGACTGGCTCGAAGGCTTCGAGACCCAGCGTGAGGCGTGGGAGGGCCAGTACGCCGAGGCGCAGCAGCGCTTCGAGCAGCACCAGGCCCAGGTCATCAAGTCCCGCGAGGCCGACGAGGCCGCCGCTGCCGAGGGTGCTGCCGCGCCCGCCGGCGGGGGCAGCGCTCCGGCCGCCTCCGGTGGCGGCTCGTACTCCTCGGAGTCCGCGGACAACTCCGGCGCCCTGGCGTCGGACGAGGCGCTGGCCGCCCTTCGCGAGAAGCTGGCCGGTGGCCAGAGCTGACGCTCCGGTCCCGTTCGTAGGCAGCGTAGGTAGCTGAACGTAAGGCCCGTTCCCCCTCGGGGGAGCGGGCCTTACGCGTGCGTGGACGTGTGAGGAGCGGGTGGTGGGGCGGCGGGATCCGGGGGCGGTGGATCAGGGGGTGACGGTGATGTTCGTCAGGCCCTTGCCGCCGGTCACGGTGTTGCTGCCGTAGACGGTGGTACGGCAGCTCGAACTGTTGTTGGTGACATTGATGGCGAGCTGGTTGGCGCCCGAGGAGCCGCGCAGATCCGAGGTGTTGGAGCGGAAGACCGTGCCGCAGCCCCAGCCGCTCTGCTGGGTGTGCGTCTCATAGCCGTTGTTGGTCGTGTTCTTGCCGGTGTTGCCCTCGACGAGGACGTTGTTGCCCTTGACGTCCACCCAGGAGTCGTCGTAGTTGGCGCCGGTGAGGCCGCTGCCGTCGAAGGTGTTGCCGATGACGCGCGCGCCGGTGGTGCCTTCCTTGATGTCGATGTTCTCGCCGCCGATGTCCGGGCCGATGGTGTTGTTGAGGATCTGCGCGTTGTCGCTGCGGTCGGACCGGGTGTTGGCGCTGCCGACGTACACGCCCTCGCCCATGCCCCGGCCGTCGTTGCCGGTGTTGTAGATCCGTGAGTTCTTCAGGACGCCGTCGCTGCTGGACTGGCGGAAGTGCACGCCCTCCATGTCCAGGTTGTGCACGGTCACGGAGTCGATGACGACCCCGTTGGCCCCGTCCGTCACGATGCCCTTCTGTGCGTTGGTGACGGTGAGGCCCTTGACGGTCCAGTAGCCGGCCCCGTTGAGGTGCAGGCCGTACCCCCCGCCGCCGGTGGTGAGGATCGCGGCGGACGAACCGGTGAGGGTGATACGGGAGCCGGAGGTGCCGGGCGTCGTCGCCTTGAAGTTCCCCTGGTACGTGCCGTCGGCGAGCTGGATCGTATCGCCGGGACGCGCGGCGGTGAGGGCCGACTTGAGCTGGGCCGCGGTCGAGACCTGGATGACCGCGGCGGCGCCGGCGGGCGCGGCCCCGGCGGTCGGGGCGACGAGCAGGGACAGCGAGCCGGTGGCGAGCAGCGGGGTCAGCAGAGCAGGAAGCAGCGTACGGATGCGCATGGGGGGAGCCTTCCCATTGAGGTCCGATGAGGTACGAGCCTGGCGGATCTGTTCCCTTATCTGGACGATGGTCGAGTCCATGAACATGACCGCTGCCCCGTGACGGTAGGGACGCGTCTTGGGCATGTCAAGGTCTGGACCAAAGCCTCCTCAGAAGCCGTAGTTGACGGTCGTGATGGGCTGCGGGTGTGAACTGGGCGGCTCCGTACGGATGTTCAGGGACGTTCAGGGATGTTCGGGGATGTTCAGGAATGTGAACATGAATGCCGGGGGTGCCGCCACGGCCCACGCGTGAGTGTCGCGTCGCGGGGTTAGCCCAGCGGGGGGCGGGGAATGCCCGCGCCCTGTGGGGCGTTCTTCGTTATGAACACGAGGAGGAGCGGTAATCGTGCTTGATCCGCAGGGTTTGTACGAATGGGAGCCCAAGGGCCTCGCCGTCGTCGACATGGCACTGGCGCAGGAGTCGGCGGGCTTGGTCATGCTGTACCACTTCGACGGCTATATCGACGCGGGTGAGACCGGCGACCAGATCGTCGAGAACCTGCTGGAGTCGCTGCCCCATCAGGTGGTGGCCCGTTTCGACCACGACAGGCTGGTCGACTACCGCGCACGGCGCCCGCTGCTGACCTTCCGGCGCGACCGCTGGGCCGACTACGAGACGCCGACGCTCGATGTACGGCTCGTACAGGACGCCACCGGCGCACCCTTCCTGCTGCTGTCCGGCCCCGAGCCGGATGTGGAGTGGGAGCGATTCGCGACCGCCGTACGGCAGATCGTCGAGCGCCTCGGTGTGCGTCTTTCGGTCAACTTCCACGGCATCCCGATGGGCGTTCCGCATACCCGCCCGGTGGGTGTGACCCCGCACGGCAACCGCACCGACCTCATGCCGGGCCATCGCAGCCCGTTCGACGAGGCGCAGGTCCCGGGCAGCGCCGAGTCGTTGGTCGAGTACCGGCTGATGCAGGCGGACCACGATGTACTCGGGGTCGCCGCGCACGTACCGCACTATGTCGCCAGGTCCTCCTACCCCGACGCGGCGCTGACCGCCCTGGAGGCGATCACGGCCGCGACCGGCCTGGTGCTGCCGAGCGTCGCGCACTCGCTCCGTACGGAGGCGCAGCGCACCCAGACCGAGATCGAGCGGCAGTTGGGCGAGGGGGACGAAGAGCTGGTCACGATGGTGCAGGGGCTTGAGCACCAGTACGACGCGATCGCGGGCGCGGAGACCCGCGGCAACCTGGTCGCCGAGCCCGCGGAACTGCCGTCCGCGGATGAGATCGGCCGCGAGTTCGAGAAGTTCCTCGCGGAGCGGGAGGGCGAGGGCGGCGCGTAGGCCCTGTCCGGGCCGGGTGCTCGGCCGGCCCGAGTCAGGGGCGAGCGGCCGTACGGACTCCCTCGGGAGCCGTACGGCCGCTCGCTGTTGAGGCACCCGTCCCGGCGGCCCATCCGGGTACCCGTCCTGTCCCGGCCCTGGTCCGTCTAGGCTGACCGCATGCTGAGGTTGGGACTCACGGGCGGAATCGGTGCGGGAAAGAGCGAGGTCTCGCGCCTGTTGACCAGTTATGGAGCGGTGCTGATCGACTCCGACCGGATCGCACGCGATGTGGTGGAGCCGGGGACGCCCGGTCTCGCGGCCGTGGTGGCCGAGTTCGGGCCGGAGGTACTGACTCCGGACGGCGGCCTCGACCGGCCGAAACTCGGTGGGATCGTCTTCGGCGATCCGGACCGGCTGCGGGCGCTGAACGCGATCGTGCACCCGCTGGTCCGCGCACGCTCCGCCGAACTGGAGAAGGCGGCCGGACCCGACTCGATCGTGGTGCACGATGTGCCGCTCCTCGTCGAGAACGGCATGACGGCGCTGTATGACGTGGTCCTCGTCGTGGATGCCTCGCCGGAGACCCAGCTCGACCGGCTCGTACGGCTGCGGGGAATGGCCGAAACCGAGGCACGCAAGCGCATGGCGGCCCAGGCGACCCGCGAGCGGCGCCGCGCCGCCGCGGATGTCGTGATCGACAACGACGGTCCGCTGGAGCTGCTGGAACCGCAGGTCAAGCGGGTGTGGCAGACGTTGAGGGACCGCGCCGCGACGGGGAGGTGACCAGCGGCGCGGGCCGATATGAGGAATAGCGTCGTCATACACGGCGTTGAACGCGCGCAGCTAGGGAAGGATGCGACCGTGCCCGAGAGTCCGGAAACCCACGTCATCGACTATCGCGCGGCGGAGCAGCTTCTCGCCGCGCGGGATCCGCGCGGGGCCGTGAAGCTGCTCGACTCGGTGATCGCGGCCCATCCGGAGAACACCGCGGCCCGGCTGCTGCGTGCCCGCGCCTTCTTCGCCGCCGCTCAACTGCGGCCCGCGGAGCTCGAATTCGAGCTGGTGCTGGAGCGGGAGCCGGACAACGCGTTCGCCCACTTCGCGCTGGCCCGTACCTATGAGCGCTCAGGCCGGCCCGAGCAGGCGAAACGCCACTTCAGGCTGGCGGCGGCGCTGGATCCCAAGCCGGAGTATGTGAAGGCGGCCCAGTTCGACGCGGAGCCGCGGGCCGACGACTGACCGTCGTACGGTGCCGGTGCGTGCCGGTGCCGGTGCCGGTCATGGGTGATGACCGTGCGCGCTGTGATGGCGGGCACGGCCGCCGCGCTGCGCGGGGTCCGGCTCCCGCATCCACTCGCGGACACGACTGCCGAGATCATGGTCGAGACTCCGCTCGCGGTCCGGATCCGAGCCATGGCGCCCCGGCTCGTACGGCGGGACGTCCCTCCCCGGCTGATAGCGCGACCCCTGTCTGAGGTGCCGCACGACCAGAACCAGATTCGTGAGGACGATCAGCAGCAGCACGCCGCAGGCGAGTGCCCACCCGAAGCGCCCAGTGATCGCGAACGCCGCCGTTCCGAAGGCGGTCCAGATCAGGCCCCATACGCTCAGCCAGAACCGGGTCCGCAGCGGACTGCGTGCGGTGACAGGCTCACTCCCGGTGCGCATGACTCTCCACCTCCCATACGCCCCCATCCCATACGCCCCCACGAGCCCCCCTACCCGGGTTTGTGGCTTTTGACCCCATGTGGCGGCCCGCGCCCGGCGTCAGTGCACGATCGTGTAGCTGCGCCACGGTCCTTCCCCGGGGGCGATCACATCGGAGAGCGTGGTGGCGAGGTACGTGGTGCCCTTGCCCGTGCAGTCGGGCGTCCCGTACATCACGAAGTCGACCAGGGTGCGGTTCGTGGCCGAGACGGCACCGCCGGGCGCGAGCCGGTGACAGCCCGTGACCAGGGGGTTGGAGACCTGGACGTGCCGGCCGCGCGGGGTGTCGTACGACATCGTTCCCACGGCGTTCCGGCCGAGGCCGGAGCAGCCCGCGACGGTGACGGTCAGGAACGCGGCCCCGGCAGCGATGCCGAGGCGCCGGTGATGGGTCACGGACATGAGCGGGTCCTCGTCTGTGCTGAGTGCGCGGTCGCGGGGTGCGGGGGTGCGGGGGTGTGGGGGTGTGGGGGTGTGGGGGTGTGGATGCCTGGGGAGGGTGGGTGACCGGGAAGGCGGGTGACCGGGAAGGTGGGGGTGGGGTGCGGATGAGCCTGCTGGTCACGATGAGCCTGCTGGTCACACTGCCGGATCCCCGGGACGGCGGCACCAGATGCGCGGCCGGGCGGGCTATGCCGTCCGGTGTCTACGCGCCGGTATCTTCCCGACGCGCGCTTCTCGACCCCCGGTCGTACAAGGCATACCGTGGTTAATAGCACCTCGGTCCGGCGTCGTCAGGGGGCCCAAGATGGTCGAGGAACTGGTCATTGCTGTCATAGCGGCGGTATGCGCGTGCGGGCTGTACGCGATGGCGGCCGCGCGGGTCGTCAGGCAGTACGAACGAGGCGTGGTCTTCCGCCTCGGCAGGCTGCAGGAAGGAATCCGAGGACCCGGGTTCACCACGATCCTTCCGTTCGTGGACAAGCTGCACAAAGTCAATATGCAGATCGTGACGATGCCGGTGCCCGCCCAGGACGGCATCACGCGGGACAACGTGACCGTGCGCGTGGACGCCGTGATCTATTTCAAGGTGATCGACGCGGCGGAAGCGCTGGTCCGGGTCGAGGACTACCGGTTCGCGGTGTCGCAGATGGCGCAGACGTCTCTGCGGTCGATCATCGGCAAGAGCGATCTGGATGATCTGCTGTCCAACCGGGAGAAGCTGAATCAGGGCCTGGAGCTGATGATCGACAGCCCGGCGATCGGCTGGGGCGTGCAGATCGACCGCGTCGAGATCAAGGACGTGTCGCTGCCGGAGACCATGAAGCGGTCGATGGCGCGCCAGGCCGAGGCCGACCGGGAGCGCCGCGCCCGAGTGATCAACGCGGACGCGGAGCTACAGGCGTCCAAGAAGCTCGCCGAGGCGGCCAAGCAGATGTCCGGCCAGCCCGCCGCACTTCAGCTGCGGCTGTTGCAGACGGTCGTGGCGGTCGCCGCGGAGAAGAACTCGACACTCGTCCTGCCCTTCCCCGTCGAACTGCTGCGCTTCCTCGAACGCGCCACACCGGCCGAGGCGGTACAGGCCGTGCAGGCGGTCTCGGGAGCCGTACAGGCGACTCCGTCGCTCGCGGCCGACCGTCCCGTAGCCGACCATTCCGCTGCCGATCACCCCGAGGCGGCCCCTGCCCCTGCCTCTGCTCCCGCTCCCGCCGCCGCGCCGGAGGCGGTGGCCACCACGCGGCCCAAGGTGCCGTCCGTACCCACGTCGGCGTCACCGCTGGACGAGAAGCCATCGGAGCGGCAGGACGCGCAGCCCGTCTGAGGCTGTTCCTCAACGGTCGGCGGCACTCGGAAACCCAAGAAACCGGACGATCCCGCGGTCGGGCGCTGTGGGGTCGTCCTTTTCGCTGCCCGCTCCGCTGCCCGCTGCCTGCTGCCCGCTGCCTGCTCTCGATCCGGACGCTGAGCTGCGGAAACGTCGTATCGAGATCGACTGTCAGACCCCCGGCCTAGACTCGCAGAGGAATCAGATCCTGAGGTGATCCCCGGACAGGAGGGAGTCGATGACCGTGGTGCGATCCGCACATATCCACACCCCTCTGTCCGCGCACGCCGCGCCGGCGGTCCTGGCCCGCTGCGCCGCCGTCTTCCTGCCCGCCGGACTGCCGCGCGAGGGCCGGGTCGCCTTCTGGTCCCCGGACGGTGAGCCGCCCGTCGGTGCCTTCGCCGAGGCCGGCACGGCGCTCGGCGAGTCCGGCGATCCGGGTGGTCCGGGTGATCCGGGCGCGGTCGGGCTCGGACCAGGGGAGCTGACGGTCGTACGGCTTCGGGACGACGGCGGGGAGCGCGCCGACGGCGTGGACGGTGGGGGCGATGTCGATACGCGCACGGTCCCCGCCGTGCTGCTGTCCGTCGCCGACGCCATCCCGCTGCTGGTGCGCGCCCGGCGCGACAGGGCCGCGCATCCCGCTGCCGCGTGCTGGGGCGCCGCCGCGCTGCACGCGCTCCAGCTGGCCGGGCGGGGCAGACTGCTGCCGGGGCTCACCGCGTCCGACCATGACGCCTGGCGTGCCGGTCCGCTCGACGCCGATGACATCGCACAGCTGAGAGCCATCGCCGCGGCCATGCCCCCCGAGGCCCATGCCGTACCGGTCCCGGATCTGAGTCCGCTCCAGCTGCCCGATCCGGAAGCCCTGGTGCGGGCGTTCCTGGACGCGGTGGCGGACTCCCTGCCGCGTACGCCCGCGGCGGCCTATGCGGCGGGCGCGCCGTTCGCCGCGAGGGAGGCGCAGCATCTGCCGGGCGCCCGGCCCTGGGCGGCGGAGGCGGCGGCGGGTATGGACGCGGGGGTACGGGTCTCGCTACGCCTCGACCTCTCCGCGTACGACCTCTTCGATCAAGCTGATCAACCCGATCAACCCGGCCAACCCGGTCGACCCGATCAACCCGGTCAGGAAACCGCCCCCGGCCCGAGCGGTAGCGCGGGCGCCGGCATCGGGCCCGGTGCCGATGAGTCCCAGATCGTCCGGCGGGCCGGGGCCGCTCTCGTCCAGATCCACAGCCTGGCCGACCCGACCCTGGTCATCGACGCCTCGGGGCTCTGGGCCGGCCATGGCGACGAGAGCTTCGGCCCGCGCGCCCGGATCGACGCCATGCTCGCCCTGCGCCGCGCGGCGCGCGTCTGGACCCCACTCGCCCGGCTGCTGGAGCGGGATGTCCCCGACGCGCTGCCGCTCTCCGAGGACGAGCTGTACGAACTGCTCGGCCCGGGGGCGGCCCGCCTCGCCGCCGCGGGCGTCGCCGTCCACTGGCCGAGGGAGCTCGCCCGTACGCTCACCGCCGCCGCGGTCGTCCGCCCCGCGCCCGGTTCTGCCACTGACGGCACGCCGTTCTTCGACAGCGTGGAACTGCTCAAGTTCAACTGGCAGTTGGCGCTCGACGGCGACCCTCTCACCGAGCAGGAGATGGACACGCTCGCCGAGTCGCACCGGCCGATCGTGCGGCTGCGCGACCAGTGGGTCGTCGTCGATCCGGCCCTCGTACGGAAGGCGCGCAAGCGGGAGTTGGGGCTGCTGGAACCGGTCGACGCGCTCGCCGTCGCCCTGACCGGCAGCGCCGAGGTGGACGGCGAGACGGTGGAAGCGGTGCCGACCGGTGCGCTGGCCGCGCTGCGCGACCGTCTCACCACCGGCACCGCCGCGATCGCCCAGCCGCCCGCCCTCGCCGCCACCCTGCGCGACTATCAGCTACGCGGTCTCGCCTGGCTGGACCTGATGACCTCCCTCGGTCTCGGCGGCTGTCTCGCGGACGACATGGGTCTCGGCAAGACGGTCACGGTCATCGCCCTCCATCTGCACCGGGCCCGCACCGCCCCCACACTCGTCGTCTGCCCGGCCTCTCTCCTGGGCAACTGGCAGCGCGAGATCACCCGGTTCGCGCCCGGCGTCCCCGTACACCGTTTCCACGGCGCCGGGCGGACCCTGGCCGGGGTCTCGGGGGACGAGGACTCCGGGGACGGGGTTCCGGAGGACGGGGTCCCGGGGGCCGGGGGCCCTGGCGGCTTCGTACTCACCACGTACGGCACGATGCGCAGCAGCGCCGACGCGCTGGCCGCGCACGGCTGGGGGATGGTCGTCGCCGACGAGGCCCAGCACGTCAAGAACCCCTTCTCGTCGACCGCCAAGGCGCTCCGTACGATCCCGGCGCCCGCCAGGATCGCGCTCACGGGCACGCCCGTCGAGAACAACCTGTCCGAGCTGTGGGCGCTGCTCGACTGGACCACCCCCGGGCTGCTCGGCCCGCTCAAGGCTTTCCGGGCCCGGCACGCGCGGATCGTGGAGAACGTCGAGAACGCGAAGAGCGCCGGCGTCAGGGACGCGGCGAACGAGGAGGCGGTGGAGCGGCTGTCCCGGCTGGTCCGGCCGTTCCTGCTGCGCAGGAGGAAGTCCGACCCCGGGATCGTGCCCGAGCTGCCGCCCAAGACGGAGAGCGATCACCCCGTCGCGCTCACCCGCGAACAGGCGTCGCTCTACGAGGCCGTCGTCCGCGAGACGATGGCCGCCATCGAGGCGGCCGAGGGCATCGCGCGCCGCGGCCTCATCATGAAGCTGCTCACCGCCCTCAAGCAGATCTGCAACCACCCCGCGCAGTATCTGAAGGAGGACACGGCCCGGCTCACCGGCCGTTCCGGCAAGCTCGCCCTCCTCGACGAGCTGCTCGACACGATCCTCGCGGAGGACGGCTCCGTCCTTCTCTTCACCCAGTACGTATCGATGGCACGGCTGCTCTCCGCACATCTCACGGCGCGCGCCATCCCGTCCCAGCTTCTGCACGGCGGCACGCCCGTCGCCGAGCGCGAACGCATGGTGGACCGGTTCCAGTCCGGCGAGGTCCCGGTCTTCGTCCTCTCCCTCAAGGCGGCGGGCACCGGTCTCAATCTGACCAGGGCCGGCCATGTCGTCCACTTCGACCGCTGGTGGAACCCGGCCGTGGAGGAACAGGCCACGGACCGCGCGTACCGCATCGGCCAGACCCAGCCCGTACAGGTGCACCGGCTGATCGCGGAGGGCACGGTCGAGGACAGGATCGCCGACCTGCTCTCGTCCAAGCGGGCGCTGGCCGACGCGGTCCTCGGCTCGGGCGAGGCGGCCCTGACCGAGCTGACCGACCGGGATCTCGCGGATCTGGTTTCCCTGCGGAGGCCGTCATGACCCCGCGCCGCGCCCCCGCCCCGAGGCACGACGACCGTCGGCGTACGTTCCCCGCGCTGCCCCCGCGACCGGGCGCCTCGGGCGACTTCGCCACCACCTGGTGGGGCAACGCGTGGGTGGAATCCATGGAGGACACCGCGCTCGACACGGCCCGCCTCCAGCGCGGCCGTGCCTACGCGGGCGGAGGCCATGTCGACGCGATCACCGTCACCCCGGGCCGGGTCATGGCGTACGTCCACGGTTCGAGACCCCGCCCGTACCGTACGGAGATCCGCCTCCGTACCCTCGACGACACCGGCTGGGAGGATCTTCTGGACGCCGCCGCGGCCCGCCCCGACCACATCGCGGCCCTGCTCGACAAGGACATGCCGCACACCCTGGCGGCGTCCGCGGATCTGCTTCCCACCGGGGGCGATCTGACGCCGGACTGCTCGTGCCCGGACGACGGCTATCCGTGCAAGCACGCGGCGGCCCTCTGCTACCAGACGGCGCGACTCCTCGACGAGGACCCGTTCGTCCTGTTCCTGATGCGCGGTCGTGGCGAACACGAGGTGCTGGCCGATCTCACCTGGCGCAACGCCACCCGCTCCGCGGCCGAACGGACCACCGCCGCACCGCCGATGCCCACGGTCGAGGCGCGCGTCGCCCTCGCGCCCCGTACGCGCCCGATGCTGCCGCCGCCGTTCCCCGTCCCCGCGCAGCCGGGCCGCCCGCCGGTCTATCCGCAGACCCCCGGCGCGCCCGACCCACTCGCTCTCGACCTGCTCGCCACCGAGGCGGCGGCCCGCGCCCATACGTTCCTGACCACCGGCCTCGACCCGATCGGCGCTCTCACCCCCTGGCAGGACGCGGTACGGCTGGCCGCCGCGCATCCCGGCTCCGGGCTGACCGCCTCCACCCGCGCCCTCTACCGGGATCTGGCCACCGCGCTCGACCGCACCCCCACCGACCTGGCCCGCGCCGTGGCGGCCTGGCGCCAGGGCGGCCTGGCGGGCCTCGCCGTACTGGAAGAGCCCTGGGACCCGCCCGCCGGCCCCTTCGACCGTGCCCGCCCGGCCCTGGCCGCCGCCGACTTCCCCCACTTCCGGCCCTGGCGCAACCGCCTCTCCACCCCGTCCCTCCAACTCCGCTTCGGCCGCGACGCCCTCTGGTACGGGTATGAATCGGACCGGGACAGAGAGGACTGGTGGCCCCGGGGAACCCCCGACACCGACCCGGTGGGCGCCCTGACGGCCCTGCTGGGCCGATGACGCGGAGGGGTATCGCGGAGCGGTGGCGTGCCGGGGAGCCGCCGGAACGGCCGAAGCCGGGGGTACGGGACGACCGCGCCGTACCGCTGCGCGCGCTCGCTCCGTACCCCCGGCTCGACAGCCGCCGTGTCCGCCCGCCCCAGGGGCCGATCTTCCCGCCGGGCAGGCGGAGTTGGCGGTCACATCTCGTAGTGGGTCAGGCTGTGTGGAGTGTCAGGCCGTAGCGGCCCAGGATTTCGTTGATCGGCTGGTACCAGGTTTCGCCGCCACCGCTGCAGTTGCCCCAGCCGCCCGAGGTCACGCCCTGGGCCTGGTCGCCGCTGATGAAGGAGCCGCCCGAGTCGCCGCCCTCGGCGCAGACGCTGGTCTTGGTCATCTGGTGGACGGCGCCCTGGCTGTAGTTGACGGTCTCGTTCTTGGCCAGGAGGTTGCCGCAGCGCCAGTGTGTCGTGGAGCCGGAACGGCAGATCGAGGCGCCGATCGGGGCCTCGTTGGAGCCGCGGACGAGCTGGTCGGAGACGGAGCCCCAGCCGAGGACCACCGGGACGGTCCACCAGCCGCTGCCGACGTTCACCCACGCGTAGTCGTTGTCAGGGAAGGACGAGCCCTGGAAGTTTCCGATGTACGAGCCGTCCCAGCCGCTCACCGAGGCGCCGGCCTGGCCGCAGTGGCCGGCCGTGACGAAGCCGCCGTGGACGGAGAAGCCGATGGAACAGCGGACGTTGCCCGTGTAGTACGGGTCGCCGCCGACGGTGCCCGCGGCGAAGGTCTGGGGAGCCTGGGCGGTTTCCTTGACCGTGACGGGGCCGGCCTGCCTGGCGCGGTCGAGGAAGTCACGGACATCGTTGTCGTTCTTCTGCGCCGCGACGACATTGACCACGACGCGGTTCGCCTTGGGGTCTACATGCCAGCTGCTGACACCGGCCGGCGCGGAGAGCTCGTCGATCCGCTCCTTGGCCGCGTCGAGCTGCCGCGCGCTGTGCTCGACGAGCCGCACGGTCGCGCCGGTCGCCCGTACGGCGTCGGCCTTCTGAGCGCTGGTGACCGTGACGGTCAGCGTGCCGCTGTCCGGGTTGAACCAGGAGCCTCCGTAGGAGGCTCCCGCCACGTGCTTCGCCTTGCTCTCGACAGCCGTCGCTGTCTTCTCCGCGGCCAGCCGCGCCTTGGCCTGGCTCTCCGTCAGCCCCAGGTCCTTCTGCATGGCGGTGAGCAGACCGGCGGAGGCCGGGGCCTCGGCGGTGGGCGAGGGGGCCGCGGCGGCCGGTGCGAGCCCGGCGGCGGCCCAGGTGCCGAGGAGAAGGAGTGCGGACAGACCGGTGCGTATCACTGTCGTACGTCTCAAGGGATGTGGCCCTTCTGTGTTCCAGCATGGTGGGGGTGGAACAGCAGGCGACTGAGAGCGCTCTCAGGCGGTGCCAGCCGGAGCGTAGCCGAGGATCATGAGCAGGTCCATGCCAAGCGGAAGGATCCAGGGATCCTCGCCGGTCGGCGCCCTTGGCCGGTGCGACGCGGGGTGCCGTCATCGCCACGCGTCGTCAACAGCCGTTCCTCTTCGGGCTGTTCAGGATGGGATCATGGCACTCACCGCATCCGGCGCGTCATCGCGGGCGCTCCACGATCCGACGAACGAGCTGCTGGCGGACCCGTACGAGGTGTACGCGAGGCTGCGCGAGACCGCGCCCGTACAGCGGATCGTCGGGCCCGACGGGCGGCCCGCCTGGATCGTCACGCGCTACGAGGACGTACGGCGGTTGCTCGCCGACCCGCGGCTCTCCCTCGACAAGAGCCGTGCGCTGCCCGGGGGTTACCGGGGTTTCGGGCTGCCGCCCGCCCTCGACGCCAACCTGCTCAACATGGATCCGCCGGATCACACCCGTATCCGGCGTTTTGTCGCCCGGGCGTTCACCGCGCGGCGGACGGACGCCCTGATCGCCCCCGATCCCGCGGCAACGCCGTCCGCGCCCTGCTACGGCACCCCGAGCAACTGGCTGCGCTGCGCGCCGAGCCGGACCGGCTCGACCTCGACCGGGACACGGCGGGGCAGGTGGCTCTCGGGTACGGCATCCACTACTGCCTCGGCGCACCGCTCGCCCGGCTGGAGACGGAGATCGCGCTCAACGCGCTGCTGGAACGCTTTCCGAGGCTGGCGCTCGATGTGCCGTACGAGGAACTGCGGTGGCGCCCCTCGACCCGTGCCCGGGGCCTGGTCGCGCTGCCCGTACGGTTCTGAGCGGTCCCGAGCCGAGCCGCCCGATTCCAGCCGCCCGGAGTCAAGCCGCCCGATTCCAGTCGTCCGGAGCCGAGTGGTCCGTTCCGGAAACCCTCCGAGTCCGTCGCGCCGTGCCGGAACCCCGGTGGCGTAGTCGGCCGAGCGCCCTGTCCTTCCCGCGGCTAGAAAGGGACTGGACGCCGGCGCGCTGAAGGGAGCGGCTCGGGATGCGGATGGTGGTGGACCTCACGCGCTGTCAGGGCTACGCGCAGTGCGTGTTTCTCGCGCCGGAGGTGTTCGAGCTGCACGGGGACGAGGCGTTGCTGTACGACCCGACCATCCCCGACGACCAGCTCGAACGCGTACGTCAGGCAGCGGCGGCATGCCCCGTCCAGGCCATCCTCGTGGGAGAGGAGGCGAGTATCGGTGCCCGATGACCTGTGGCACGGGCGGATCGTCATCGTCGGCGCCTCGCTGGCCGGGTTACGCGCCGCCGAGGCGCTGCGCGAGGAGGGCTTCACCGGCTCACTGACCATGGTCGGGGACGAGACCCATCCGCCCTACGACAGGCCGCCGCTGTCCAAGCAGGTACTGCTCGGCAAGGTGGCCGCGGACGCCACCGGGCTGCCGACATACCGGGACCCGGAGGCACAGTGGCGGCTCGGGGTACGTGCCACCGGGCTCGACGCCGTCGGGAAGCGGGTGCTGCTGGCCGACGGCGAGTCACTGCCCTTCGACCGGCTGCTGATCGCCACCGGGACTCGGGCACGGCCCTGGCACAACCCGGAGGAAGCCGCCCTGGACGGGGTGTTCACCCTGCGCACCCGCGACGACGCCGCTCTCCTGGCCGAGCGGCTGGCCGCCGGTCCGCGCAGGGTGCTGGTGATCGGCGGGGGCTTCACGGGCTCGGAGATCGCCTCGTCCTGCCGGGAGCGGGGGATCGAGGTCACGGTCGCGGAACGCGGCCCCGCGCCGCTGGTGGGCGCGCTCGGCGGGACGCTGGCGAAGCTCGCGGCCGGCCTGCAACGCGCCCACGGCGTGGACCTGCGCTGCGGGGTGACGGTGACCGCGCTGCGCGGGAACGGCCGGTTCACCGGTGCGGACCTGTCGGACGGCAGCCGCGTCGACGCCGACGTGTGCGTCGTCGCCATGGGTGCGGTGCGCAACACGGAGTGGATCGCGGATTCCGGGCTGGCCGCCGGCCCGCGCGGGGTCGCCTGCGACGCCGGGTGCCGCGTCTTCAACATGTACGGGATCGTCACCGACGACGTCTTCGTGGCCGGCGATGTGGCGCGCTTCCCGCATCCGCTCTTCGAGTACCAGCTGATCGCCCTGGAGCACTGGGGCAACGCGGTCGAGCAGGCCAGGGTGGCCGCGCACAACATGGTCAACCCCGGGCCGCGGCGGCTGCCGCACCTCGCGGTCCCGGTCTTCTGGTCGAGCCAGTTCGGACTCAGCATCAAGTCCGTCGGCGTCCCCACCCTCTCCGACCAGGTGGTCATCGCGCAGGGCTCACTCGAAGAACGCCGGCTGGCGATGGTCTACGGCTACCAGGGCCGTGTGACCGCCGCGGTCACCGTCGACATGGCCAAGTCGCTTGAGTACTACCAGAACCTGATCGAGACCGCCGCCCCGTTCCCGCCAGGTCCCGGCGCGGCCGACGGTCTCGCGCCGCTGACCCAGTTCCCGGTCCCCTCCAACGTGCCTGACCCCAAGGGGCTTTCCCACGGTCCCACCGTCGCGCTCACCGGTCATCTGCTGGACCGCCGGCTGACGGTGGTGCGGCCCGCCCGTTGAACCCGCCGTTCCCCGCCCTCGCCGTTGCCCCTTGCCCGTTCCCGTCTCGTCTCTGCCCGTCCACGTCGTCCCCGTTGTCCCCGCCGTCCCCTGCCCGTCCACAAGGAGCCCCCGCATGGCCGTCGACAACCTGCTGGAGCGGATCACCGACTACGCCAACCGCCCCGACCCCTACCCGCTGTACGCGGAACTCCGCGAGGCGGGCGTGGCCCGGCAGCAGGACGGCAGCTACCTGGTCGGCACGTACCACGACATCGCTGCCCTGCTCCACGACCCGCGGATCAGCGCGGACCCCCGCAATCACACCGCCCCGTCCCGTGGCTGGGCCGAGGACGGGCCGAAGCCGCCGTTCCTCCGGCTCGATGACCCCGAACACCAGAGGCTGCGCGGTCTGGCCATGCGACCGTTCGGCCCACCGCACAGCCCGGGCCGTATCGACGCGATGCGCGGCGAGATCTCCCGGATCACCGAAGAGCTGATCGAGACGCTCAAGGATCACGGTCAGATCGATGTCGTCGACGACATCGCCTACCCGCTGCCCGTCACGGTCATCTGCCGGCTGCTCGGTGTGCCGCGCGAGGACGAGCCGCTGTTCCGGGAATGGTCCGACGCGATCGTCGCCTCCGCCGATGTCAGGTCGGAGGAGGACTCCACCCCACGCGAACAGGCGGGCTCAAAGGCGCGGGCGGAGATGGGCGGATACCTCGTGGACCTCGCCGAGCAGCGCCGCGGCCACCCGACGGACGACATGCTCTCCGCCTTCGTCAACGAGCCGGACCCGGCCAAGCGGCTCACCGACGAGGAACTGGCGGCCACGGCCGTGTTGCTGCTCATCGCCGGCCATGAGACGACGGTCAACCTCATCACCAACGGGGTGCTCACCCTGCTGCGCCACCCCGACCAACTCGACCGCCTGCGCCAGGACCCCGGCCTGCTGCCGAACGCGGTGGAGGAACTGCTGCGCTACGAGCCTCCGGTCCACATGCGTGAGCGCATCCCCCTCGCCAATATCGAGGTCGCGGGCACCACCATCCCCAGGGGTACCACCGTCGTGCTCGCGCTGGCCGCCGGCAACCGGGATCCCCAGCGGTTCCGTGACCCCGAGCGCTTCGACCCGGCCCGCCCGGACAACCAGCATCTCGGTTTCGGCAGCGGTATCCACCTCTGCTACGGCGCACCGCTGGCCCGGATCGAGGCCCAGATCGCCCTGGGCGCGCTGATCCCCCGCCTCGGCACCGCGCGCCTCCTCCAGGACCCGCCCCCCTACCGGCGCAACGCCATGCTGCGCGGGCCCCGCCATCTCCCCATCGAACTATGAGAAGTTGGCCGATCGTCCGGACGGAACGCGGAGCCGTCCGGCGACCCGGTAATTCGTTCGATGGCGGGTGTCCGCCTTGCTAACGTCCCTGTTGTGGCGAAACTCAATCAGATCATCGCAGTGGAGAAGGGCGTCAAGTCCAAGGCGCATCAGGACCTGACGGCGGCTCATCACGGCCTCCAGAAGCCGGCGCTGCTGGCCGGTATCTCGCGTACGTACCAGACGAAGGACGAGGAGGGCGAGCAGCTTCCGCCCGAGTCCACCCGGGTCCAGGTCAAGGCCGAGGACGTACTGCGCGAGACCGCGAAGACCCTGACGCGGCTGTTCGATGTGACCGCCACCAAGGACTGGGCGAACTGCACGGCGCGCGCCGATGTCACCGTCGACGGACGGGTGCTGGTGAGCGACGTACCCGTGGCCTATCTGCTCTTCCTTGAGAAGCAGCTGACGGACCTGAACACCTTTGTGCGCAAGCTGCCGGTCCTCGACGCCTCGGAGTCCTGGAGCCAGGACCCGTCGACCGACGCGTGGAAGACGGAGGCGGTACGGACGCTCCGTACGAAGAAGGTCCCCCGTAACCATGTGAAGGCCGAGGCGACCGAGAAGCACCCGGCCCAGGTCGAGGTGTACTACGAGGACATACCGGTCGGGTACTGGACCACGGTGAAGTTCAGCGGCGCGCTGCCGGCACGGCGGGTGAACGAGCTGCTCGACCGGGTCGAGAAGCTCCAGCAGGCGGTCAAGTTCGCCCGTGAGGAGGCCAATGGCGCCGAGGTCACCGACCAGCGGGTGGGGGACGCGGTGTTCGGCTACCTGTTCGGGTAGCCTCAATGACTCCCCGGCCTGCCCTTGAGGGCGGCCGGGGTGCGCGAGGAGCGCAAGCTGAAACTGAGGCTTGTCGTGATGGCGTGGTTCCAGTGGAGGTTCGAGTCCTCCCCGCGGCACATCCACAAGGATGGGCGGGCCGCGGTAGCCCAACGGGCAGAGGCAGACCGCGATCAATCTCAGACTCTTGCTCCAGACTCAGCATTCGCCGCCGATCGCCGGATCGAACGGGCCCAGGCCCCGGACGTCGAAATGCCGGTTCAAGTCCGGCCTGCGCAGCTCGATGCGCGGTGGTCCAAAGGCAGGACGCGGCGACTTCATCACTGACCTGGGTTCTTAAACGTGCCGGCGTGCCCGATGGGCGGCATCTCAGGGCCCGGGGGCCGGCTACGCCCCCGGGTCCGCTCCTTTTCTCATTGGCGGTAGCCGCTCAGGAAGCGGCCGATCCGGCTGATGGCGGCGTCGAGATCGTCCGCGTAAGGGAGCGTCAGAATCCGGAAGTGGTCGGGACGCGGCCAGTTGAACCCCGTTCCCTGCACGACCTGGATCTTCTCCCGCAGCAGCAGATCCAGCACGAACCGCTCGTCGTCATGGATCTTGTGCACCTTGGGGTCGAGCCGGGGGAAGGCGTACAGCGCGCCCTTCGGCTTCACACAGGAGACCCCGGGGATCTCGTTGAGCTTCTCCCAGGCGCGGTCGCGCTGCTCGTACAGCCTGCCTCCCGGCGCGGTGAGGTCCTTGATCGACTGCCGGCCGCCGAGCGCGGCCTGAATGGCGTACTGCGCGGGCGCGTTGGGGCAGAGCCGCATCGAGGCGAGCATCGTCAGGCCCTCAAGGTAGCTGCGGGCATGCTGCTTGGGTCCGGAGACGACGAGCCAGCCGGAGCGGAAACCCGCCACGCGATAGGTCTTCGAGAGCCCGCTGAAGGTGAGGACCACCAGATCGGGGGCGAGGGCCGCGGCGGTGTGGTGGACCGCGTCGTCATAGACGATCTGGTCGTAGATCTCGTCCGCGAACACCATGAGCTGATGGCGGCGGGCGAGATCGAGGATGCCCTCGACGATCTCGCGCGGATAGACCGCGCCGGTGGGGTTGTTGGGGTTGATGATCACGACGGCTTTCGTACGGTCGGTGATCTTCGACGCCATGTCGGCCAGGTCCGGGTACCACTCCGCGGACTCGTCGCAGAGATAGTGCACGGGACGGCCGCCCGCCAGCGTCGTCACGGCGGTCCAGAGCGGGAAGTCGGGGGCCGGGATCAGGACTTCGTCGCCGTCCTCCAGGAGCGCCTGGACGGCCATCGAGACCAGCTCGGAGACGCCGTTGCCGAGGAAGACGTCATCGACCGTGACCTCGGGCAGACCCATGGTCTGGTAGCGCTGGGCGACGGCGCGGCGCGCGGAGAGGACACCGCGCGAGTCCGTGTAGCCGTGTGCGCTCGGCAGCATCCGGATCATGTCCTGGAGGATCTCCTCCGGGGCCTCGAACCCGAAGAGCGCGGGGTTGCCGGTGTTGAGACGCAGGACGCTGTGGCCCGCCTCCTCCAGGGCGTCGGCGTGCTCGATCACCGGGCCGCGGATCTCGTAGCAGACCTCGCTGAGCTTGCTCGACTGCCGGAATTCCATGCGGTGGCCTCCCAGACCTTGGTGCGATACTTGGTTTTACCAAGTCCGAGCTTGGAAAGTCCAACAACATGTCTAGAATCCGTCACATGTCACGTCGCCGAAGCTACGACCAGTACTGCGCCACCGCCCGTGCCCTCGACTCCGTGGGCGACCGCTGGACCCTGCTGATCGTCCGGGAGCTCCTGGCGGGCCCCCGCCGGTACACCGATCTGCACGCCGATCTGCCGGGTGTCAGCACGGATGTGCTCGCCTCCCGGCTCAAGGACATGGAGCGCGACGATCTGGCCCTGCGCCGCAAGCTGCCGCCCCCGGCCGGGGCGTATGTGTACGAGCTGACCGAGCGGGGGCGGGGGCTGCTGCCGGTGCTCACGGCTCTGGCGGAGTGGGGCGCGCCGGCACTGGAGGAGCGCAGGCCCACCGACGCCGTACGGGCGCACTGGTTCGCCGTACCGCTGCTGCCGGTGCTTGACGGGCTGTCGGGTCCGGCGGGCTCGGGTGTGGGCGGCGGGTCGGGGGAGGGGGTGGTGGAAGTCCGGCTGGACGAAGGGGCGTTCCATGTACGGCTCGGAGCGGGCGATCCGGTGTACGGCGACGGACCGGCGGAGAGCCCGGACGCCCGCCTCGTGCTCGACGCCGACACCTGCCGTGAGCTGAGCGGGGGCGCGCTGACGGTGGGGGACGGAGTGCGGGACGGACGGATCGAGGTGTCGGGCGACGGGCCGCTGGCCAAGGTGCTGCGGGGGGAGTGAGCGAGTGGGAGGCCGTTCCTTGCCGCGGAATAGGAGGCCGTCTCTTGCCGCGGAAGGTGACAGAAATAGCATTATTCGTCACTGATGTCATACTTGGAGGCGTCAGTAGCCACTGGAGCCACTGGAGGCCCGCCGGGGCCGGGACCTTGCTCCCCGGCGCTCGGGTCCGGGCAGGGTGAGATGAGCGACGATGAGGCGACCGGACTCCGGGCGGGACGACCAGCCCGTCCGGTCGAACGATCCCCCGGAGACCGACCTCCACGAGACCGACCTCCGCGAGACCGATCCGTTTGACGAGGCGGCCACGGCGAAGGCGGTCATCGACGCCCGGGGCACCGTAACGGAGTGGAGCGAGGGCGCCCGCAGGCTGCTCGGCCACCGGCCGTCGGAGATCGTTGGACGGTCCGCCGCCGCGCTGCTCGCCGACGGTGCGGTCGGGCGGTCCCGCACCGGCACGCTCGATCCGGCGGCGCTCGACCCGGCCGCCCTGCCGGACAGATGGAGCGGGACGGTGACGCTGCTGCACCGGAACGGCGAGCGTCTGGACGTACGGCTGCTGGCACACCGCCGTACGACGGACGACGGCGCCACCGAGTGGCTTCTCGTCTCCCCGCTGACGGGGACGGCCCCGGGCTCCGAGGCCCCGCGCCTGCTCGAACTGGTCTTCAGCCAGTCGCCCTGTCCGATGGCCGTCTACGACGCGCGGCTGCGGCTGCGGCACGTGAGCGAGGACATGGAAAGGCTGCTGGGCCTCGCCGAGGACGACGTACGCGGGCTGCGGCTGCCCGAGGCCATGCCCGCCCCGGAGATCGACAACACCGAACGGCACATGCTGCGGGCGCTGGAGACCGGCGAACCGCAACGCCTCGAATTCTCGCTGCGCCTGCCGGGCCGCGACCAGGAGTTCGCCTGGTCGGTCTCCATCGCCCCGCTGCGGGACGGCGACGGCCGGACATGCGGTGTCGTCGTGGCGGTACACGACATGACCAAGCAGAGCCGGGCCCAGCAGCGGCTGCTTCTCATGAACGAGGCCAGTACCCGCATCGGCAGCGCCCTCGACGTCGTGAGCACCGCGCAGGAACTGGCCGATGTCGCGGTCCCCGTCCTCGCCGACTACGTCACGGTCGATTTGCTCCCCGAGGTCAGCGGGGGCAGCCGCGAGACCCCCGCGGGACCGCTGCCCGGCCAGATCAGGCTGCGGCGCGTGGCCCTCCGGTCCGTCTTCGAGGGGGCCCCCGAAGCCGCGGTCGAGGTCGGGGACACCTCCTTCTACCCCGACAGCTCACCCGCCGCCGAGTCCCTGCTCACCCAGCGGGGCGTCATGAAGAGGGTGACGGACTCCTCCGTGGCCCTCTGGGAGCTCACCGACCCGGTGCGCGCCGCCAAATTGCGCGCGTTCAAGTTCCACTCGAACATGGCCGTACCGCTGCGTGCCCGCGGCGCCATCCTCGGTGTGGCCACCTTCTCCCGGCACCGGAGCCCGGCCCCCTTCGAGCTGGACGATCTGCTGCTCGCCGAGGAGATCACGGCGCGGGCGGCCGTCTGTATCGACAACGCCCGCCGCTACACGCGTGAACGCGAAACGGCGCTCGCCCTTCAGCGCAGCCTGCTGCCGCGCGCGCTGCCCGACCACGCGGCGGTCGAGTTCGCCTTCCGCTACCTCCCCGCGGACACCGGAGCCGGGGTCGGCGGCGACTGGTTCGACGTGATCCCGCTGTCCAGCTCGCGGGTGGCCCTGGTCGTGGGCGACGTGGTCGGCCACGGCGTCCAGGCGTCGGCCACGATGGGCCGGCTGCGTACGGCCGTACGCACCCTCGCCGATGTCGATCTGCCGCCCGACGAACTGCTCACCCACCTCGACGACCTCGTCAACCATCTGGCCGCGGAGGCGTCGGCCGGACAGACCCCCGGCGCCGCGGCCGAGGGGGCCGGGGATGTCGGCGCCACCTGCCTCTACGCGGTCTACGACCCGGTGTCCCGGCGCTGTTCCCTCGCGCGCGCCGGACACCCGCAGCCCGCGATGGTCACCCCGGACGGCACTGTCGACTTCCTCGACCTGCCCGCGGGGCCCCCGCTCGGTCTGGGCAATCTGCCCTTCGAATCCGTCGAGGTGGAGCTGCGGGAGGGCAGCGTGCTCGCGCTGTTCACCAACGGCCTCGTCGAATCGCGCGAGCGCGGCATCGACGAATCGTTCGCCGTGCTGCGCACCGCCCTCGCACAGCCCGCGGCCCCGCTGGAGGACACCTGCGACAACGTACTGAAGACGCTGCTCCCCAGCCGCCCGGCCGATGACGTCGCCCTGCTCCTCGCCCGTACCCGCGCTCTCGACGCGAACCAGGTCGCGACGTGGGAGCTGGACTGCGATCCCGCCGGGGTGGCCCAGGCGCGCAGGGACGTCGCCGAACAACTGGCCGTCTGGGGGCTGGAGGAGGCCGTCTTCACCACGGAACTGGTGGTCAGCGAACTGGTCACCAACGCCATCCGATACGCCGAGGCCCCCATTCAGTTGCGCCTCATCCATGACCGCAGCCTCATCTGTGAGGTCTCGGACGGGAGCAACACCGCCCCGCATCTGCGCCGGGCCCGGGTGTTCGACGAGGGGGGCCGCGGCCTCCTGCTCGTCGCTCAGCTCACCCAGAGCTGGGGCACCCGCCAGGGCACGGCAGGCAAGACCATCTGGGCCGAGCAGACGCTCCCCGTGGTCGGGATCTGAGCCCTGCCGACCGGAGGCCGGTGAGGCCGGTGAGGCCGGTGAGGGTGACGGGGGTGACGGGGGTGACGGGGGCCGACGCGCCATGAGCGAGCGGCGCTGGACGATGATGGGCGCGTGCGACTCGAAGCGATCACGTGGGAGCGGCTGACCGAGGCCGTCGCCGACCGGGTGCTGGAGACCGGGGCCGCGGACGGCGGTCCCTGGCTCCGTGTCGCCATCGACGGAGCACCGGCCGCCGGAACCGGGGAGCGGGCCGACGCGCTCGCGGAGGCGCTGCGGCTGCGCGGCCGGTCGGTACTGGTCGTCGGCACCGGCGGATTCCTCCGGCCGGCGTCGCTGCGGTACGAGTACGGTCGCGACGACCCGGAGACGTACTACACCGGCTGGTTCGACACCGGGGCGCTGTGGCGGGAGGTCTTCGGGCCGCTGGAGCCCGGCGGCACCGGGCGGGTCCTGCCCGATCTCTGGGACCCCGCCACCGACCGGGCGACCCGCAGCCCGCACAGCGAACTCGCGCCCGGCGGTGTGCTGGTGCTGCACGGTCCGCTCCTGCTGGGGCACTGGTTCCCGTTCGACCTCTCGGTGCATCTGCGGCTGTCACCGGCCGCGCTCCGGCGTCGTACGGACGAGAGCGAACGCTGGACACTTCCCGCTTTCGAGCGCTACGAGCAGGAGGTGGACCCGGCCGAGGCCGCCGATGTGGTCGTACGGACGGACGATCCGCGCCATCCGGCGTGGGGCGGTCTCGAATAAGCGGTCCCGGGCACCGGGCGGTCTCGAACAATGGTCCCGGGCACCGGTCTTGGGCACCGGTCCCGGTCGGCGCGGGCCGCAGGACCGGTCTCGGACGGCGTGGGCCGCGGGCACCGGTCTCGGACGGCGTGGGCCGCCGCGGCCCTTGAGTCAGGGCCGGCCGCCCACCGTCGCGACCGCCCGCGCCCCCGCCCGGCAGCCCGCTGCCGCGGCCGCCACCGGGTCCGCCCCCGTGAGCCGGGCCGCGAGGAACGCGCCCGTGAAGGCGTCGCCCGCACCCGTCGAGTCCCGGGCGCGGGCCGGGACCGGCGGTACCCGGGCCAGGACGGCCCCCGCCTCCGCCACCAGCGCGCCGTCCCCGCCCAGGGTCACCACCGCCACCCCCGCCCGACGGCTCAGCGCGGCGGCGGCGTCCGCCACGTTCGTCAGCCCGGTGAGGAGCCTGGCCTCGTCCGCGTTCGGCAGCAGTGCCTCCACGCCCTCGACCGACGCCAGAAAACGGTCCACGCCCAGCTCCTTGATGAACCCCGCCGAAGCGGGGTCCACACTCACCGGGACGCCCCGCTCCCCAGCCGATTCCAGTGCGGCGAGGGCCAGTCGGCGGCCGGTGTCCGCGAAGAAGAGATAACCGGAGAGATGCAGCCGGCCCACCCCGTCCAGCAGGGACGGCGACCAGTCGGCGGGAGACAGCCGCAGCGCCGCGCCGCTGTCGGTGAGCAGGGTGCGTTCCGCGGAGGCGTCGACCAGACAGATCACCGTCGCGGTCGGCACCAGGTCGTCGACGACGAGATGGGTGCGTACCCCCGCCCGCCGCAGCCGTTCCTCGTGCCACTCCCGCGCCTCCGTCCCCACCCGTGCCAGCAGCCGCACGTCCGCGCACCCGGAGTGCGCCGCCCAGCAGGCCGCGTTGGCCCCGGCGCCGCCGGGCAGCGTACGGATCTCGGCGGCCGTGTCCGTACCGTGCGCGAGCGGGGTGCGGTACCGCGCCACCACATCGGTGACCACGTCCCCGATCACCAGCAGCGCACCGCCCCCGGTATCCGTGCTCATCCGCGTATCCGTGCTCATCCGCCCGCCGCGGTCCTGGCCGGCGCGGCCCACGCCGCCGCGATGCGCGCCGCGAGCCACGCATTGCCGCGCACCGCCGCGAGATTGGCCTCCAGGGAGGCGCCGCCCGTCCGGCGCATCAGCTGGTCCAGCAGGAACGGAGTGACCGCCTGGCCGCTGATACCCCGCTCATGACACTCCGTCAACGCCTCCGCGAGGACCCGGTCGTGCCGCGCCGGATCCAACTGCTCCGCTTCCGGCACGGGGTTGGCGACGATGAGCGCCGACTCCGGTCCGCCGAGCGCGTCCTGAGCGTCCATCACCGCCGCGACCTCCTCGGGCGTACGGACCGTCCAGTCGACCGGTTCACCGGACGAGGTCAGATAGAAGCCGGGGAACAGGTCGGTCCCGTAGCCGAGGACGCCCACCCCCAGCGTCTCCAGCCGCTGGAGCGTCGCCGGTACGTCGAGGATCGACTTGACGCCCGCGCACACCATGGTGATCCGGGTCCTGGCCAGCAGGCGCAGATCGGCCGACTCGTCCTGGGTGTCGGTCCAGCCGCGGTGGACCCCGCCGAGGCCGCCCGTCGCGAAGACCCGGATCCCGGCCCGCGCGGCCAGGAACGCCGTGGCGGAGACGGTCGTGGCGCCGCTCGCCCCCGCCGCGAGCGCGGGCGCCAGATCGCGATGGCCCAGCTTCCGTACGGAGTCGTCCTGGGCGATCCGTTCCAACTCGTCCTTGGACAGGCCCACCCGGGGCCGGCCGTCCAGCACGGCGACCGTGGCGGGTACGGCGCCACCGGCCCGTACGAGCGCCTCCAGCTCCTCCGCGACGGCCAGATTGCGCGGGCGCGGCAGTCCGTGCGCGATGATCGTCGACTCCAGGGCGACCACGGGACGGTGCCCGGCGAGCGCCTCCCGTACCTCGGGGGAGAGCTGCGAAGTGATGTCTGGCATGTCCCCATCCATGGCACATCCCGCGCGGACGCAAACGTCGACGCGCGGGCGAACGGCGCTACTGTGCCCACACGCCCCAGGACACGCCCAAGGACGTACCCGTGGAGGGCGCGGTGCCCGACCGCGCCCTCCACCGCTCGGGAATCACTCAGGCGGCCACCACTCCGTTCAGCGCTCCATGCGGATTGAGCACGTACTTGCGGCTGGCGCCGTGGTCGAACTCCTCGTAGCCGCGCGGGGCGTCCTCCAGCGAGATCACCGTGGCGTTGACGGCCTTCGCGATATGGACCCGGTCGTGCAGGATCGCCATCGCCAGGCCCCGGTGATACTTCATCACCGGGCACTGTCCCGTGCTGAACGTGTGGCTCTTCGCCCAGCCCAGGCCCAGCCTGACCTTCAGCGTGCCGCTCTTGGCATCCTCGTCGATACCGCCCGGGTCGTCGGTGACGTACAGCCCCGGGATACCGAGCGCGCCGCCCGCTCTGACGACACCCATCAGGGAGTTGAGGACGGTCGCCGGAGCCTCCTTGGAGTCCTTGCCGTGCGCCCGTGCCTCGAAGCCGACCGCGTCGACCGCGGCGTCGACCTCGGGCTCGCCCAGGATCTGGGCTACCTGGTCCTCGACCGACCCCTTGGTGAGATCGACGGTCTCACAGCCGAAACTGCGGGCCTGCGCGAGCCGTTCGGCGTTCAGATCGCCGACGATGACGACCGCGGCGCCCAGCAACTGGGCCGAAGCCGCGGCGGCCAGACCGACAGGTCCCGCGCCCGCGACATACACCGTGGAACCGACGCCCGTGCCCGCCGTCACCGCGCCGTGGTAGCCGGTGGGGAAGATGTCCGACAGCATCGTCAGATCCAGCAGCTTCTCCAGCGCCGCGTCCCGGTCGGGGAAGCGGAGCAGGTTGAAGTCCGCGTACGGCACCATCACGTACTCCGCCTGTCCGCCGACCCAGCCACCCATGTCGACGTAGCCGTACGCCGCGCCGGGACGGGCGGGATTGACGTTGAGACAGATACCGGTCTGGCGCTCCTTGCAGTTGCGGCAGCGGCCGCAAGCGATGTTGAAGGGCACCGACACGACATCGCCGACGTCGATGAACTCGACGTCGGGGCCGCGCTCGATGACCTCACCGGTGATCTCGTGGCCGAGGACCAAGCCCTCGGGGGCCGTGGTCCGGCCGCGCACCATGTGCTGGTCGCTGCCGCATATGTTGGTCGCGAGTACCTTGAGGATGACCCCGTGGCGGCATTTCCGGCCTACGTTCGCGGGGGCCACACCCGGCCCGTCCTGAAGTTCGAGCGTCGGGTAGTCGGTGGTCCTCACATCCACCTCACCCGGCTTGATGTATGCGACTGCCTTGTTTCCTCCGCTCATCCTGACTCGCCGTCCCTTCGGCTCTCCTCGTCCAGCGGATGACTCGGCCTGTGTGTGCGATGGAGTCGGCTACCGCTCGGGCGGTCCGGTCGACGTGCCCGCCGGTACGGGACGCCCCGGGCCGACGTCCACTGCCCGCCGGGCAGTACGCGCGGTGGTTCTCCACACATAAGCCTAAGCCCGCCATGTAAAGCGGACAAGTGCCGGTAAATGCACCCAATCCGACCCGTCCGGGGCGGTGGCCGGGCTCAGAAGAGCGGTTCCGGGAGGACGCCCTCCAGGGCCAGCAGCCGCCGCTTCGTTTCGAGGCCGCCCCCGAAGCCGCCGATCCCGCCGTCGCTCTCCACCACGCGATGACACGGCACCACCACCGGCAACGGGTTGGCGCCCATCGCCGCGCCGACCGCCTGGGCGGCCCTCGGTTGGCCCACCCGCTCGGCCAGATCGCCGTAACCGACCACCGTGCCGTACGGGACACCCGTCGCCAGCTCGCGCAGCACCTGCCGGTTGAAGCCCGTGGCGAGCGACCAGTCCAGCGGCAGCCCGAACTCCCGCAGCTCGCCCGCGAAGTACGCGGACAGCCTGCGTATCGGTTCGGCCAGCAGCCCCGACGCCGACTCGGCGGGCTCGGTGCCCAGCCGGTCCCTCAGCTGTCCGAGCGCCTTCCGCCGCACCGGTCCGTCGACATGGAAGACGACGCTCACCAGCCCCTGGCCGGTGGCGGCCAGCAGCAGTGGCCCGATGCCGGTGGACACGACCGTCCACTCCACCGGCGACTGCCCGTAGTTGTTCATGCCGACCACGGTACGGGCCACCACTGACAACGGTCCTGCGACCGGCCTCCGGGCTCAGCCCACCGCGTCCCGCACCACGTCGGGGTTGTTGGTGATGATCCCGTCCACACCGAGATCCCGGACCCGCACGGCGGCCGCCGCGTCATTGACCGTCCAGGTGCTCACCGTGAGCGGCTTGCCCTTCGGGCCCTTCAGCCGGTGCACCGCGGCCACGTACTCGCCGGTGAGCGCGGCGTACGCGGGGTTGATCTGGTCCGTGAACGCGGCGTACGCGGGCAGCTCGGCCACCGCCGGCGCGCCGAGGAAGCCGGTGGTGAGGTCCGGGCGCAGCTGGTGCACCGTACGGACGCTGTCCGCGCTGAAGCTCTGGATGACCAGCTTGTTCCTGACGTGCGCGCGGTTCAGCCAGCCCTCCTGGCGCAGCACCCGCAGGATGTCCTTCTCGACGCCGGGGTACTGCTCGGGGGCCTTGATCTCCAGGAGCAGCTTCTGCCGGTTGCCCTCCACGGCGCCCAGGTACTGCTTCAGCGTGGGTACGCGCTCGCCCGCCCACCGCTCGCCGAACCAGCTGCCCGCGTCCAGCCGGGCGATCTCCGCCGCCGTGAAGTCCTTCACCTTCCAGGGCGCCCGGTCGGGGAAGACCTCTTCCACATCGGTGGTCCGCCGGAGATTGTCGTCGTGGATCACCACCAGCCGGCCGTCCTTGGTGCGCTGGACGTCGTTCTCCACCCAGTCGATGCCCAGGTCATCGGCCGCGTCGACGGCCGCGAGCGTGTTCTCCGGGGCATAGGCCGAGGCGCCGCGGTGCGCGATGACGACCGGGCTCCCGCTCCTGGACTCGGTGGCCGGGCCCGCGTTCGCGGTGGCGGCGCCGGGCAGAACCAGGGCCGTGACTCCCAGCAGTGCGGCGGCCGTTGTCACTGAGGTGCGTGCGTACACGTGTACTCCTCGCGTCGGGCGATGACAGGTCGTGCGATGACAGTCGGCCAGAGCGTCGCAGCCCGCGGCCAACAGGGAACAGGCGAAGGTTGGCCACAACGTGAAGTCACGCCGAGGACCGGAAGGGCGGGGTGAGATCATGAAGCCACACCGGCGAGGGGCCGCCCCGCACCACGGAGCCGCGCCGTTTCGTGTCGACAAATCGCCGGTGGCCTGTTTGCTAACCGGGCCGGCCGTCCTACCCTCGCCCGAGCCGGCGCTTTCGCACAGGGAGCACGAGGGGCGAGGGGCATATCGCTATGCAGGGCACGATCGACGGATTCAGCTACGGTCTCGTCACACCCGTGGCGGCCTTTCTCATGGCCTGTCTCGGCGCGGCTCTGGGGCTGCGCTGCACCGCGAGGTCCCTGCGTACCAGGCGCTCCTGGAAGCCGGGCGGGCTCGCGCTGGGATCGGCCGCGATCGGCTCCGGCGTCTGGACGATGCACTTCATCGCGATGATGGGGTTCGGCGTCTCGGAGGTGCCGATCGGCTACGACCGACTCACGACATTCGCCAGCCTCGTCGTGGGGATCGTCATGGTCGGGGTGGGGATCTTCATCGTCGGGTACCGCGGCACGACCCCGATGACCCTCGTCACCGGCGGCACCATCACCGGCCTCGGTTTCGCCACCATGCACTACCTCGGCATGGCGGGCATACGGCTGCACGGCCGCGTCGGATACGACATCGTCACCGTCGCGCTCTCCGTCATGATCGCCGTCATCATGACGACGGCGGCCCTCTGGGTGGTCGTCTCGCACCGCGGGTTTCTGGCCGGTCTGGCCGCCAGCGGGGTCATGGGCGTCGCGTCGACCGGGATGCACTACACCGCGATGGCCGCGGTCCACGTCCATCTGAGCGGCGCCGTCGGCGACTCGGGCGGCGCCCCGCCCGCCGAACTGCTGGCCCCGATGCTGGTCGGCCCGGCCTTCTTCCTGCTGCTGGCCGGTGTCGCGGTGCTGGTCGACCCGCTGCTGGTGACGGACCGCCGTGAACGGTCACGCTCCGCGGCGGCCGTGACCGGGCCGTGCGGGCGTCGCGGGGTGCCCGCACAGCGGATCCGGCCGCGGCCGGCCCTGCGCGAGCACGCCGACCGGGCGGCGGCCAGGTCCGCGCGCCGCGGCTCCCAGGACCTCCACGACTGGTGACGCGGGTGACCCGTCGGTCACTCCGGGTGATCCGGGGCCGCTCGCCGTCCCACTGTCAGTGCGGGGTCGTACGGTGGATCCATGCGGCCCGTTTCCAAGATCGAACGTACGGTGGCGCCTTTCGAGGTCGTCAGCTCCTACCAGCCCAGTGGCGACCAGCCCGCGGCCATCGCCGACCTGGAGCGGCGTGTCCGCGCGGGCGAGAAGGACGTCGTCCTGCTCGGCGCGACCGGCACGGGAAAGTCGGCGACGACCGCCTGGATGATCGAGAAGCTCCAGCGCCCCACGTTGGTGATGGCGCCGAACAAGACGCTGGCCGCCCAGCTGGCGAACGAATTCCGTGAGCTGCTGCCCAACAACGCCGTCGAGTACTTCGTCTCGTACTACGACTACTACCAGCCCGAGGCGTATGTCCCGCAGTCGGACACCTACATCGAGAAGGACTCCTCGATCAACGAGGAGGTCGAGCGGCTGCGCCACTCCGCGACGAACTCCCTCCTCACCCGGCGCGATGTGGTCGTCGTCGCCTCGGTCTCCTGCATCTACGGACTCGGTACGCCCCAGGAGTACGTGGACCGGATGGTGCCGCTGAAGGTCGGCCTGGAGCTGGACAGGGACCAGCTGCTGCGCCGCTTCGTCGACATCCAGTACACGCGCAACGACCTCGCGTTCGCCCGGGGCACCTTCCGGGTCAGGGGCGACACCATCGAGATCTTCCCGGTCTACGAGGAGCTGGCCGTCCGTATCGAGATGTTCGGCGACGAGATCGAGGCGCTGTCCACGCTGCACCCGCTCACCGGCGAGGTCATCAGCGACGACGACGAGCTGTACATCTTCCCGGCGAGCCACTACGTGGCCGGTCCCGAGCGCATGGAGAAGGCGGTCAACGGGATCGAACAGGAGCTGGAGACCCGGCTGGCCGAGCTGGACAAGCAGGGCAAGCTGCTGGAGTCCCAGCGGCTGCGGATGCGTACGACCTACGACATCGAGATGATGCGCCAGATCGGCTCCTGCTCGGGGATCGAGAACTACTCGATGCACTTCGACGACCGCGCGCCCGGCTCCGCGCCCAATACCCTCCTCGACTACTTCCCCGAGGACTTCCTGCTGGTCATCGACGAGTCGCATGTCACCGTGCCGCAGATCGGCGCGATGTACGAAGGCGACGCGTCCCGCAAGCGGACCCTGGTCGACCATGGTTTCCGGCTGCCGTCCGCGCTCGACAACCGCCCGCTGAAGTGGGAGGAGTTCCAGCAGCGGATCGGCCAGACCGTCTATCTCTCCGCCACTCCGGGCACCTACGAACTGTCCCGCTCCGACGGCTTCGTGGAGCAGATCATCCGTCCCACGGGTCTGATCGACCCCGAGGTCGTCGTCAAGCCCACGGAAGGGCAGATCGACGATCTGGTCCATGAGATCCGCGAGCGCGCCGAGAAGGACGAGCGCGTCCTGGTGACCACGCTCACCAAGAAGATGGCCGAGGACCTCACCGACTACTTCCTGGAGCTGGGCATCCAGGTGCGGTATCTGCACAGCGATGTCGACACCCTCCGCCGGGTCGAACTGCTGCGTGAGCTGCGCGCCGGTGAGTACGACGTCCTCGTCGGCATCAACCTGCTCCGTGAGGGCCTCGACCTCCCGGAGGTCTCCCTGGTGGCGATCCTCGACGCCGACAAGCAGGGCTTCCTGCGCTCGGGCACCTCCCTCATCCAGACCATCGGGCGAGCCGCGCGCAATGTGTCCGGCCAGGTCCATATGTACGCGGACAAGATCACCCCCGCGATGGCGCAGGCGATCGACGAGACGAACCGGCGCCGGGAGAAGCAGATCGCGTACAACACCGAGCGCGGTATCGACCCCCAGCCGCTCCGTAAGAAGATCAACGACATCGTCGCGACCATCGCGCGCGAGGAGGTCGACACCGAGGCCCTGCTCGGCACGGGCTACCGGCAGTCGAAGGACGGCAAGCCCGCCAAGGCCCCGGTCCCCTCGCTCGGGGCGAAGACCGCGAAGGGCGGCAAGGCGGGGACGACGGGCGCGGTGCTCACCGACCGGCCCGCCGCCGAACTGGCCGGGATCATCGAGGAGATGACCGACCGGATGCGGGCCGCCGCGGCAGAGCTTCAGTTCGAGGTCGCCGCGCGGCTGCGCGACGAAGTGAGCGAACTCAAGAAGGAACTGCGGCAGATGAGGGAAGTGGGACTTGCCTGACACACCGGGACACGTGGTGTGTTGCAAGACCGACACAAAAACGGTCCAAGCCTCCTGCGAGGTGCGCGGGACTGCGTAGGGTGCTCCGCAACCGCAAACGGACGGTTGCGGGGGAACCATTCGAGAGGGGACAGCGCGTGGTGGACGTATCCAAGGGCAGTGCGCCCGGAGGCCCTGGCGTCAATCTGACCAAGGGTCAGGCCATCAGCCTGGAGAAGAAGGGCGGCGGCACCCTGACGGCGGTGCGCATGGGGCTCGGCTGGCAGGCCGCCCCGCGCCGGGGCCTGTTCGGCTCCCGCACCCGCGAGATCGACCTGGACGCCTCGGCGGTGCTGTTCGCCGACAAGCAGCCGGTCGACGTGGTCTTCTTCCGCCATCTCGTCAGCGACGACGGCTCGGTACGGCACACCGGTGACAATCTGGTCGGCGGCGCCGGCCAGGGCGGCGACGACGAGGCGATCCTCGTCGACCTCCAACGGATCCCGGTCCATATCGACCAGATCGTCTTCACGGTGAACTCGTTCACCGGCCAGACGTTCCAGGAGGTCCAGAACGCCTTCTGCCGCATCGTCGACGAGACCAACGGCCAGGAGATGGCCCGCTACACGCTCGACGGCGGGGGCCAGTACACCGCGCAGATCATGGCGAAGGTCCACCGCGTGGGTTCCGGGTGGCAGATGACGGCCCTCGGCAACCCGGCCAACGGCCGTACGTTCCAGGACCTGATGCCGTCGATCCTGCCGCATCTGTAGGACGCGGCGGCGACGTCGTCCAGTACGCGCAGCTCCCGGAGGCCGGCGCAGGCCACCGGGGGCTGCGCCTCTGCGGGCACACAGGAATACCCCGCACCCGGGCATCCGCACCGGAACATCCGTACCGAGCCGTACCACCACACCTGAACACCGACGCGTAACCGATGAACCGATGAGGGGACAGAGGCGATGACGGCCGAGCTGGTCCGGGGGCAGAACCACCCCTTGCCCCACACCCGACTGGAGATCCGGGTGACGGCGGGCGCACCGGTCATGGCCTGCGCCACGCTCGCGGACGCCCAGGGCACCGTGGGCGGCACGGAGTGGATCGTCCACCCCGGTTCGCCCTCCCTCCCGGGCATCGAGGTGTCCCGCCAGGCCGCCGCGGCCCTGCGCTTCCATGTCGATCTGGACGCGCTGCCCCCGCGAGTGCAGCTGGTCCATGTACTGCTCGCCCTTCCCGAGGGCATCGGCGGCCCCGACCGCTTCGGCGCCACCGCGGCCCCCTTCGCGGCCGTCACCTCCACCGAGGGCGCCGAGGTCGCCAGCTTCACCCTCACCGGACTGGACTCCGAGACCGCCGTCGTCGCCCTGGAGCTCTACCGCCGCCAGGGTGCCTGGAAGGTCCGGGCCGTCGGCCAGGGGTACGCGGGCGGCCTCGCCGAGCTGTTCGGCGACCAGGGCCTGCCCCAGGCCCGTGCCTTCGCCGCCGATATCCAGGAGGCGGTGGCCCGCCATCTGGCCAGCGCCGTACAGACACCGCTGCCCGGCGCGACGGACGGCGGGCGGCACAGGTCCGAGGGGCTGCCCCTGGCCCCCGCCCCGGGGCCCGCCACGGCCCCGGGGACCACGCCCGGGACCGTACCGTCCGCCGGACCGCCGGTAGCGGGAGCGCCGGTAGCCGGACCGCCGTCGTCCGGAGGTCCGCAGTCCGGCGCGGGCGGGGCGGTCAACTACACGCATCCGGGCCGCCGTACGTCCACGCCGCCGACTCCGCCCCCGGCCGCGGTGCCCGCCCAGCCGGGCCGGCCGCCCCGCCCTGTCGCGGGCGACGCAACCGGCTGGACCATGGACGAGCGCCTCTACAACCAGGTCTGGGGCATGTTCGAGGATCTGGCCCGTACGACCGCCGCGTACCGCAGCGCCATGGACTTCGCCGAGTCCCGGCTCGATCAGGAGCTGGACCGTGTCCTCTCCGACCCCCGTCATCGCATCGGCGGAGCGGGGGACGCCGCCCGCGAGGCCGCCCGCGCCAAGCACGACCAGCTCGCGGGCCGGGCACGCGAGGTCCTCGACCGCGATCTGGCGCAGCTCGTCGCCGAGTCCGAGGTCGTCGAGCCCGCGCTGCCCCCCGCCTACGCCCGCTGGGACAACCCCGTCTGGCACGCCTACCGCGTTCCGATGGAGATCCCGATGGCCCTCCGCCTCGGCGATGTCCATCTGCCCGAGCGCCCCGATCTGCGAATACCGATGCTGGTGCGGCTGCCCCTGGAGCGCGGGCTCTGGGTCGACAGCGGCCGATCCGGCTCCGAGGCCGCGCTGATGATGGACGACGCCCAGCTGCGCGGGCTGGCCATGGACACCGCGGTCGCCCATGCCGCGCGCCTGCTGGCCGCCTACCCGCCCGGCGAGTTCACCGTCCATGTGATCGACCCGGCGGGCTCGGGGGCACGCTCCCTGGCCCCGCTGACCGCGTCAGGGGTGCTCGACCGGCCGCCCGCGGCGGGCGCCGGGGGAGTGGCGACCGTCCTCGCGACACTCACGCAGCGCGTGGACCTGGTGCAGATGGCGGTCCGCGGCGGGGCCGCCGAGTCCCTGCCGCCCGGTCTGGACACCGCCGAGCAGCTGCTGATCGTCAATGACTTCCCGCACGGCTTCGACGACCGCGCGGTCACCCAGCTCCGCTATCTCGCCGACGAGGGTCCGGCGGTCGGCGTGCATCTGCTGATGGTCGCGGACCGCGAGGACGCGAGCGGATACGGACCGGTGCTGGATCCGCTCTGGCGGACGCTGCTGCGGGTCACCCCCGTCCCGGACGACCATCTCGCTGATCCCTGGGTGGGCCATGCCTGGACCTATGAGCCGCCGGCGGTGCCGCCGGGCAGCCGGGTGCTCCTCCAGGTCCTCGAACAGGTGGCGTCCGCTCGCCGCTCCTGGCGCCGCTGACCGGGCCCGCCCTGCACACTTGGTGATCCTTTACTGATTTCTTTACCTTTTCTTGGTCCTTCCTGTACTCTTCTTTTCAGCGGAGGGGAGTATTCCCACATCGCGACGTGCCCGTCAATACGGATCGCCATCGATCCCGGGGCGTCGGCCCGGGGAGCGGTGGAAGCCGCCCGGGTGGAAGAGACCTCCGGCAGCGACGACGCTGATCAATAGCCGTACGAAGCCGGAGGCACAGTGGACGTTTCCTTGACCCTGTGGGTGCTGACCATTCTTGGTCTGTCCGCCCTGATCGCTGTCGACTTCTTCATCGGGCGCAAGCCCCATGACGTGTCGATGAAGGAAGCCGGTATCTGGACGATCGTCTGGATCGCCCTCGCCGCGCTGTTCGGCGTCGGCCTGATGGTGTTCGGGACGGGCCAGGCAGCTGGCGAGTTCTTCGCCGGATTCATCACCGAGAAGTCGCTCAGTGTCGACAATCTCTTCGTCTTCGTCCTGATCATGGCGAAGTTCTCGGTTCCCTCGCACCTCCAGCAGCGTGTGCTGCTCATCGGTGTGCTGATCGCCCTGGTGCTGCGCGCCATATTCATCGCGGCAGGCGCCGCGATCATCGCCAGCTTCTCGTGGGTCTTCTTCATCTTCGGCGCGTTCCTGATCTACACCGCCTGGAAGCTCATCCAGGAGGCGCGCTCCGACGACGAGGACGAGGAGTTCGAGGAGAACCGTCTCCTGAAGTCCATCGAGAAGCGCTTCGGCGTCGCCGACAGGTACCACGGCACCAAGCTCTTCATCCAGAGCAACGGCAAGCGGATCCTGACCCCGCTGATGGTGGTCATGCTGGCCATCGGCACCACCGACGTGCTGTTCGCGCTGGACTCCATCCCCGCGATCTTCGGTCTGACCCAGGACCCGTACATCGTCTTCACCGCCAACGCCTTCGCCCTGATGGGTCTGCGGCAGCTCTACTTCCTCATCGGGGGGCTGCTGAAGAAGCTGGTGCACCTCAGCTACGGTCTGTCGGTCATCCTGGGCTTCATCGGTGTGAAGCTGGTGCTCCACGCGCTGCACGAGACCGGGGTGCATGTCCCCGAGATCTCCATTCCGGTCTCGCTGGCGGTCATCTGTGGTGTCCTGATCATCACCACGATCACCAGCCTGATCGCCTCGAAGAAGCAGGCGGAGCGCGACGCGGCCACCGCCGCCGAGACGGAGAGCGGCAAGGACAGCAAGGACAGCATCGAGGCCTGATCCGCGCGGAGAAGGAGGGGGCGAGCGGCAGCACTGCCGCTCGCCCCCTTCCGCGTTTCCGTAAGGCTCGGTATCTGAGCTCGGTATCTGAGCTCGGTTGAGGTACCTGACCTCAGTACGTGACGCTGATACGCCGCGCGGGCCCGTCCACCCGCACCGTGCCGCCGTACGGGATGACCAGCTGAGGGTCGGTATGGCCGAAGTCCACATCGAAGACGGCCATGGTGTCCGGGGCGTACACGGCCAGCGCGGTCTCCAGCAGCAGCCCCATGGCGTCAGCGGCTGGTCACCAGCCGCGCGCCCGCCAGGCCGCGAGGTGCGGGCGCTCGGCGCCGAGCGTGGAGTCGTTGCCATGGCCGGGGTAGATCCACGCCTCGTCGGGCAGGGTCGCGAAGATCTTGGTCTCGATCCCGTCCATCAGGCTCGTGAAGTCCGCGGGGGTCCCGGTCTTCCCGGGGCCGCCCGGGAACAGACAGTCGCCGGTGAACAGATGCGCGTGGTCGTGCGGGTCGTCGTAGACCAGCACGATCGAGCCCGGGGTGTGGCCCACCAGATGCAGGGCGGTGAGTTCGATCTCGCCGACACGGATCGTGTCCCCGTCCTCGACCGGGACATCGGTGGGCACCGGGATGGCCTCGGCGTCGTACCGCCCCGCGTACGTCCGCGCGCCCGTGGCCGCCACGACCTCGGCCAGAGCCTGCCAGTGGTCGCCATGGCGATGCGTGGTGACGACGGACGCGATGCCGTCGTCGCCGATCAGCGTCAGCAACGTACCGGCGTCATTGGCCGCGTCGATCAGCAGCTGCTCACCGGTGGCCCGGCAGCGCAGCAGATAGGCGTTGTTGTCCATCGGCCCGACGGCGACCTTGGAGATCATCAGGGCGGGCAGTTCATGCACGTCCGCCGGTCCGCCGACCTTCACCGCTCCGCTGTACGTCATACGGATCAGCCTATAGCGGGGGCAGTACGGGGAGGGGGCCGTCCGGGGACTTCAGTGCGGTCCCGTCCCCGCGGCCCGCGAGCCAGCCCATCAGGTCCGGGGCCGGTCCGCTCACGGCGAGCGGGGTGCCCTCCGTACCCCCCGTGCGCCAGGTCCGCCCGTCGGTCGCGGTCAGGGCCAGCGGTGGCACCGCGGCGTTCCCGGAGAAGCGCTCCACGAGGAAGGCGGTCTCGCGCTCGACGAACTCCTCGGACAGATCTTCCAGCTCGCGGCCGATGCCGAGATCGATATGGTGCAGCTCGATCTCGATGAGCCGACGGAACGGAACGCGGGCCGCCACATCCGTGACGCCGTTGCGCATCGTGACCACGCGCGTCCAGTCCGCCGGGGCGGCGGCGGAATGCTGGAAGCCCTCGGCGGTGTTACGTACATCGGCGAGCTGGACATCCAGCGGCCGGGCCGCGTCCCGCTCGATGTCCGCGTCGCGCGTTTCGGCGTCGCGGTACATGGGCCGGCCTTCGAGCACATTGACCAGTGCGTCCGCGTTCCTGGCGAGATGTGCCAGCACATGTCCACGGCTCCAGCCCGGGAGCCGTGACGGTGCGGCGAGGGCCGCGTTGTCCAGTTCGGCGGCTGCGCTGAGGAGCCGATCCGTCGCTTCACGTACAGCCGCCAGGTCACGCTCGTGATCGATCATGCCGCCGACCATAGCGCTGCCACTCGATCGGGTGAAGACGGTGAAGGGCCGCCGTAAATCGAATGCACGTGCTATAGGCTCAGTGGAGGCATCCTGGCATATAGGCAATCCCGCCCGGCGCTCCGAAGCCCGGCAATCGACCACTGGCACATCCATCGTTCTGGCGACCCCCATGAGTGTGGGAAGGGGGCTCCGCCCCTCAGGTTCTCTTCAGAAAGGTGCGGACCGGCGTGGCCGACCGTCTCATCGTCCGTGGCGCGCGCGAGCACAATCTCAAGAACGTGTCGCTCGACCTCCCCCGTGACTCCCTCATCGTCTTCACCGGGCTTTCCGGGTCGGGCAAGTCCTCTCTCGCGTTCGACACGATCTTCGCCGAGGGACAGCGCCGGTACGTGGAATCCCTCTCCTCGTACGCCCGGCAGTTCCTCGGTCAGATGGACAAGCCGGACGTCGACTTCATCGAGGGGCTCTCCCCGGCAGTCTCCATCGACCAGAAGTCGACCTCGCGCAACCCGCGCTCGACGGTCGGCACGATCACCGAGGTCTACGACTACCTCCGGCTGCTCTTCGCCAGGATCGGCAAGCCGCACTGCCCCGAGTGCGGCCGGCCGATCTCCCGGCAGTCGCCGCAGGCCATCGTGGACCGGGTGCTCGAACTGCCCGAGGGCAGCAGGTTCCAGGTGCTCTCGCCGCTCATCCGTGAGCGCAAGGGCGAGTTCGTCGATCTCTTCTCCGACCTCCAGACCAAGGGCTACAGCCGGGCCAGGGTCGACGGGCAGACGATCCAGCTCAGCGAGCCGCCCAAGCTCAAGAAGCAGGAGAAGCACACCATCGAGGTGGTGGTCGACCGCCTCACGGTGAAGGACAGCGCCAAGCGCCGGCTGACCGACTCGGTCGAGACCGCGCTCGGTCTCTCCGGCGGCATGGTCGTGCTCGACTTCGTCGACCTCCCCGAGGACGACCCCGAGCGCGAGCGGATGTACTCCGAGCATCTGTACTGCCCGTACGACGATCTCTCCTTCGAGGAGCTGGAGCCCCGCTCCTTCTCCTTCAACTCGCCCTTCGGCGCCTGCCCCGACTGCACCGGTATCGGTACGCGCATGGAGGTCGACCCGGAGCTGATCGTCCCCGACGAGGACAAGTCTCTCGACGAGGGCGCGATCCACCCCTGGTCCCACGGCCATACGAAGGAGTACTTCGGACGGCAGATCGGCGGCCTCGCCAAGGCCCTCGGGTTCCGTACGGACATCCCGTGGGCCGGGCTGCCGCAGCGCGCCAGGAAGGCGCTGCTGTACGGCCACAAGACCCAGGTCGAGGTCCGGTACCGCAACCGGTACGGCCGTGAGCGCGCCTACACCAGCCCCGCCTTCGAGGGAGCGGTCTCCTTCGTCAAGCGGCGGCACACGGAAGCGGAGAGCGACACCAGCAGGGAGCGCTTCGAGGGCTATATGCGCGAGGTGCCCTGCCCGACCTGTGAGGGCACCCGGCTCAAGCCGATCGTCCTCGCGGTCACGGTCATGGGGAAGTCCATCGCCGAGGTCGCCGCGCTGTCGATCAGCGACTGCGCCGACTACCTGGGCGAGCTGCGGCTGAACGACCGGGACAAGAAGATCGCCGAGCGGGTGCTCAAGGAGGTCAACGAACGGCTGAAGTTCCTGGTCGACGTCGGCCTGGACTACCTCTCGCTGAACCGCGCGGCCGGGACGCTCTCCGGCGGCGAGGCCCAGCGGATCCGGCTCGCGACCCAGATCGGCTCCGGGCTGGTCGGTGTGCTGTACGTACTGGACGAGCCGTCGATCGGTCTGCACCAGCGGGACAACCACCGGCTGATCGAGACCCTGGTCCGGCTGCGCGACATGGGCAACACCCTGATCGTCGTGGAGCACGACGAGGACACCATCAAGGTGGCCGACTGGGTGGTCGACATCGGCCCCGGCGCCGGTGAGCACGGCGGCGAGGTCGTGCACTCGGGACCGTTGAAGGGGCTGCTGGCCAACAAGGACTCGATGACCGGCCAGTACCTCTCAGGGAAGAGGGCCATCCCGACCCCGGGCATCCGCCGCCCGATCGACCCGGGCAGGCAGCTGACCGTGCACGGCGCCCGGGAGAACAATCTGCGGGACATCGACGTGTCGTTCCCGCTGGGTGTGTTCACGGCCATCACCGGCGTCTCGGGCTCCGGCAAGTCGACGCTGGTCAACGACATCCTGTACACGCATCTGGCGCGCGAGCTGAACGGCGCGAAGTCGGTGCCCGGCCGGCACACCCGGGTCGACGGCGACGATCTGGTCGACAAGGTCGTCCATGTCGACCAGTCGCCCATCGGCCGTACGCCCCGGTCCAACCCGGCCACGTACACCGGCGTCTTCGACCATGTCCGCAAGCTCTTCGCCGAGACGATGGAGGCCAAGGTCCGCGGCTACCTCCCCGGGCGCTTCTCCTTCAATGTCAAGGGCGGTCGCTGCGAGAACTGCTCGGGTGACGGCACGATCAAGATCGAGATGAACTTCCTGCCGGACGTCTATGTCCCGTGCGAGGTCTGCCATGGAGCCCGCTACAACCGGGAGACCCTGGAGGTCCACTACAAGGGCAAGTCCATCGCCGAGGTGCTGGACATGCCGATCGAGGAGGCCCTGGACTTCTTCGAGGCCGTCCCGACGATCTCGCGGCATCTCAGGACGCTCAACGAGGTCGGCCTCGGGTATGTCCGGCTGGGCCAGTCCGCGCCGACCCTCTCGGGCGGTGAGGCGCAGCGCGTGAAGCTGTCGAGCGAGCTGCAGAAGCGCTCCACCGGCCGTACGGTCTACGTCCTGGACGAGCCGACGACCGGTCTGCACTTCGAGGACATCAGCAAGCTGATCACGGTGCTCTCCGGACTGGTCGAGAAGGGCAATACGGTGATCGTGATCGAGCACAACCTGGACGTCATCAAGACGGCGGACTGGGTGATCGACATGGGACCGGAGGGCGGCAACGGCGGCGGTCTGGTGATCGCGGAGGGCACCCCGGAGCAGGTGGCCGGAGTCCCGGCCAGCCACACCGGAAAGTTCCTGCGCGACATCCTGGACGCCGAGAGCATCAGCGACGCGGCGCCGATGAAGAAGGCCACGACGCGGAAGAGTGCCGCCAAGAAGACGGCCGCGAAGAAGGTGCCGGCCGAGGCGGCGCCGGCCAAGGCGGTGGCGGCGAAGAAGACCGCCGCGCGCTCGCGCCGCGGCTGACCCTCTCACCCGGCGTGCCGCCCGCACCGGCTCCGCCCCGCGCAGCGGCTGTCCCGTCCCTCCCTCACTCGGCACAATCCTGGGATGGACGGGACAGCCGTGACAGGCGACAGGGACGAGACGGTTCTGACGGACGACGGGGTACGGCTCTGGGCCATCCGCACGGGCGGCGGCGCCGGAGAGCCGGTGATCCTCTGCCATGGCGGGCCGGGCCTCTGGGACACCCTGGAGGAGCCGGCCGGGCTGCTCCCCGACACCCCGGCGTACCGCTGGGACCAGCGGGGCTGCGGTCGCTCCCAGCGCTCGGGGCCGTACAGCGTCGACCGCTCGGTGGCCGATCTCGACGACGCCGGGCGTCACTTCGGGCTGGACCGGGTCACGCTGCTCGGCCACTCCTGGGGCGCGCGGCTGGCCCTCGCGTACGCACTGGCCCATCCCGCCCGGGTCAGCGGGCTGATCTATGTCTCGGGCACCGGCATCGACGCCGACTCCACCTGGCATCCGGCGTACAAGGAGGCGTTCCACCGCAGGCTCGGTGCGCGCCCTGGCCACCGGGAGCGCTGGGAGGAACTGCGCGGGCTCGGCGACGGCCGTACGGACGCGCAGGACCGGGAGTACGCGATCCTCCAGTGGTCGGTGGACTTCGCCGATCGCGACCGCGCCCTGGCGCACGCCGAGGCCATGGCGACCCCGTGGTTCGGCGTCAACCACACGTGCAACGCCACCATTGGCGCGGAGCTGCGCCGGCCCGAGGCCACCCATGGGCTACGGGAGCGGTGCGCGGCGCTGCGTGTCCCCGTCCTGATCGTGGACGGGGAGGACGACATCCGGCCCCGGTGGTCCGTGGACTCGCTGGAGAGCGCGCTCCCCGATGTGACCAGGACGACGCTGGCGGGCGCCGGACACCTGCCCTGGACCGAGGACCCGGAGGGTTTCCGGACGGCGGTCGGGGCGTTCCTCGGGGGTGTGCGCCGCCGGGGGGACAGCCGCTGAAGGACCGCCGGAACGGCCCCGGTATCGTCGCGTATGTCACCGACCCCTGACCCAGTGGAGACACCATGGCCGGCCCGTCCGCCGCTCGCCGTACCGTGCTGAAGGGCGCCGCGCTCGCCGGTGCGGCCGGGCTGGGGGCGGCGGCCTGCTCCACCGAGTCGAAGCTGGGCCACGCCGAGAACCCCACCCCCACCGCACCGGTCGACCTCGGCGCGGCGGCGGATGTGCCGGTCGGCGGCGCGAAGCTCTACCGGGAGCAGCGACTGGTGGTGAGCTGCCCCGCGAAGGGGGAGTACAGGGCGTTCGGCGCGCAGTGCACCCACGCGGGCTGCCTCCTGGAGAAGCTGGAGGGCACGGTGGGTGACTGCCCGTGCCACGGCAGCAAGTTCGATGTCACCACCGGCAAGGCGCTACAGGGACCGGCGACCGCGTCACTGCCCGAGGTCCCGATCACGGCGGAGGGCGGCAAGCTCATCGCGGGCCCCCGGGCCTGAGCGTCGTCCCTGGGGGTACCCCGGCGGAGCTCTGCTGTCGGTCCCCGACAGTAGGGTGGACGGCATGGCCGACCCCTCCAGCTACCGCCCCAAGCCGGGACAGATCCCCGACTCGCCGGGGGTCTACAGGTTCCGTGACGACCACCGGCGGGTGATCTATGTCGGGAAGGCGAAGAGCCTGCGTCAACGGCTCGCCAACTACTTCCAGGACCTCGCGGGTCTGCACCCGCGGACCCGCTCCATGGTCACCACCGCCGCGTCCGTCGAGTGGACCGTCGTCTCCACCGAGGTCGAGGCGCTTCAACTGGAGTACTCCTGGATCAAGGAGTACGACCCCCGCTTCAACGTCAAGTACCGCGACGACAAGAGCTATCCGTTCCTCGCCGTCACGCTGAACGAGGAGTTCCCCCGGGTCCAGGTGATGCGCGGCGCCAAGAAGAAGGGCGTGCGCTACTTCGGTCCCTACGGACATGCCTGGGCCATCCGCGAGACCGTCGATCTGATGCTCCGTGTGTTTCCCGTACGGACGTGCTCCGCAGGGGTGTTCAAGAACGCCGCCCGGACCGGCCGCCCCTGTCTCCTCGGCTACATCGGCAAGTGCTCGGCGCCCTGCGTCGGCCGGGTCACCCCCGAGGAACACCGTGAACTGGCCGAGGAGTTCTGCGACTTCATGGCCGGCCGCACCGGCACGTACATCCGCCGCCTTGAGCAGCGGATGACGGAGGCCGCCGAGGAGATGGAGTACGAGAAGGCGGGCCGACTGCGGGACGACATAGGCGCGCTGCGCCGAGCGATGGAGAAGAACGCGGTCGTGCTCGCCGACGCCACGGACGCCGACCTCATCGCGGTGGCCGAGGACGAGCTGGAAGCCGCCGTACAGATCTTCCATGTCCGCGGCGGCCGGGTCCGGGGGCAGCGCGGCTGGGTCACCGACAAGGTCGAGGCCGTGGAGACGGCGGGGCTCGTCGAGCACGCGCTCCAGCAGCTGTACGGGGAGGAGAGCGGCGACGCCGTCCCCAAGGAAGTACTCGTCCCCGCCCTGCCGGAGGACGCGGAGGCCGTCGCCCAGTGGCTCAGCGAGCGCCGCGGGTCCCAGGTCTCGCTGCGGATTCCGCAGCGCGGTGACAAGAAGGACCTGATGGCGACGGTCGGGCGCAATGCCCAGCAGTCGCTGGTCCTGCACAAGACCAAGCGCGCCAGCGATCTCACCACCCGCTCCCGGGCCCTGGAGGAGATCGCGGAGGCCCTTGGTCTGGACAGCGCGCCGCTGCGTATCGAGTGCTTCGACATCTCCCATCTCCAGGGTGACGATGTCGTGGCGTCCATGGTCGTCTTCGAGGACGGCCTCGCCCGTAAGGGTGAATACCGCCGGTTCCAGATCAAGGGGTTCGAGGGCCAGGACGACGTCCGGTCGATGCACGAGGTCATTGGGCGGCGCTTCCGGCGCTATCTCCAGGAGAAGGAGCGGACCGGGGAGTGGCCGGAGGAGCCGGAGCGGCGGGATCGGTCCGAGGACCCCGAGGATCCCTCGGTGGGGCCGGGCCCGCTGGAACGGCTGGAACAGGCAGACCGTGAGGACGACGGCCGCCCCAAGCGCTTCGCCTACCCGCCCCAGCTGGTGGTCGTCGACGGCGGCCAGCCGCAGGTCGCGGCGGCCCAGCGGGCCCTGGACGAGCTGGGCATCGACGATGTCGCCGTCTGCGGTCTCGCCAAGCGCCTCGAAGAGGTCTGGGTGCCCGGCGAAAGCGACCCGGTGGTCCTGCCCCGCTCCAGCGAGGGGCTCTATCTGCTCCAGCGCGTACGGGACGAGGCGCACCGCTTCGCCATCACGTATCAACGCGTCAAGCGGGCCAAGCGCGTCAGGTCCAGCCCACTGGACGATGTGCCGGGCCTCGGCGAGTCCCGGAAACAGTCGCTGATCAAGCATTTCGGCTCGGTGAAGAAGCTGCGGCAGGCGACAATCGACCAGATCTGTGAGGTTCCGGGCGTGGGTCGCAAGACGGCCGAGTCCGTCGTCGTGGCCTTCGCCAAGGCGGCCCCGGCGGCACCTGCCGTGAACACGGCAACAGGAGAGATCATGGAAGACGACGGGGGCAGCACGCATGACTGAGCACGACCGGGACGGAGCAGGGCACGTGAGTACGGGCATCACAAACGAGACGGGTGACGCCGTCGAGGCGGCCATCCCCGAACTGGTGATCATCTCCGGTATGTCGGGCGCCGGCCGCAGCACCGCGGCCAAGTGTCTGGAGGACCTCGGCTGGTTCGTCGTGGACAACCTGCCGCCCGCGCTGATCCCCACCATGGTGGAGCTCGGCGCCCGCTCGCAGGGCAATGTGGCGCGGATCGCGGTCGTGGTCGACGTACGGGGGAGGCGGTTCTTCGACAACCTCCGCGAGTCCCTCGCCGACCTCGACGCCAAGCAGGTGACCCGGCGGGTCGTCTTCCTGGAGTCCTCCGACGAGGCGCTGGTGCGCCGCTTCGAATCCGTACGGCGTCCGCACCCCCTCCAGGGCGACGGCCGGATCGTCGACGGCATCGAGGCGGAGCGGGAGCTGCTGCGCGAGCTGCGCGGTGACGCGGATCTGGTGATCGACACCTCCAGCCTCAACGTCCATGAGCTGCGCGCCAAGATGGACGCCCAGTTCGCCGGGGACGAGAAGCCGGAGCTGCGGGCCACCGTCATGTCGTTCGGCTACAAGTACGGTCTGCCGGTCGACGCCGACCTGGTGGTCGACTGCCGCTTCCTGCCCAACCCGCACTGGGTCCCCGAGCTGCGGCCCTTCACCGGGCTCAACGAGGAGGTGTCCGCGTATGTCTTCAACCAGCCGGGCGCCAAGGAGTTCCTCGACCGCTACACCGAGCTGCTCCAGCTGATCGCCGCGGGCTACCGCCGCGAGGGCAAGCGCTATGTGACCGTCGCCGTGGGCTGTACCGGCGGCAAACACCGTTCCGTCGCCATGTCCGAGCGGCTCGGCGCGCGCCTCGCCTCCGAAGGCATCGAGACCGTCGTCGTCCACCGGGACATGGGGCGCGAGTGACCGGACGCACCTTCCGCATGCGCCGGCTGCGCAGGGGTGTCCCCGCGCTGTCGGCGCGGGGGCGTGGCGCTCAGCCCAAGGTCGTCGCGCTCGGCGGTGGAATGGGCCTGTCCGCCTCCCTCGCGGCGCTCCGCCGGATCACCGGCGATCTCACCGCCGTCGTCACCGTCGCCGACGACGGCGGCTCCAGCGGCCGGCTCAGGGAGGAGCTGGGTGTTCTGCCACCCGGCGATCTGCGCAAGGCCCTGGCGGCGCTCTGTGGCGACGACGACTGGGGCCAGACCTGGGCGCGGGTGATCCAGCACCGCTTCCAGTCGCAGGGCGACCTCCATGAGCACGCGGTGGGCAATCTGCTGATCGTCGCCCTCTGGGAGCAGCTGGGCGACCATGTGCAGGCCCTCGATCTGGTCGGCAAGCTCCTGGGGGCACACGGCCGGGTGCTGCCCATGTCCGCCGTACCGCTGGAGCTCCAGGCGCTCGTACGGGGCCATGACCCGGCGCGCCCCGACCAGGTCGACACGGTGCGTGGCCAGGCCACCGTCGCGCTCACCCGCGGTGAGGTGCAGTCCGTCCATCTGGTGCCGCACGACCCGCCGGCCGTCCCCGAGGCGGTCGCCGCGGTGCTGGACGCCGACTGGGTGGTGCTCGGCCCCGGCTCCTGGTTCTCCTCGGTGATCCCGCATCTTCTGGTGCCCGAACTGCTCGACGCGCTCGTCGAGACGAAGGCGCGCCGGGTCCTCTCGCTGAACCTCGCACCGCAACCCGGTGAAACCGAAGGCTTCTCACCGCAGCGTCATTTGGAGGTTTTGGGGCGACACGCCCCTAAACTCGCCCTGGACGCGGTGCTGGCCGACCAGGCCGCCGTGCCCGACCGCGAATCACTCTCCGATGCCGCCAAGCGGTTCGGTGCCGCGGTCGAGCTGGCGCCGGTGGCAGCGCCCGACGGTTCCCCGGTCCATGATCCGGAGCTGTTGGCAGCCGCGTACGACCGTATTTTTCGGATGCATGGAAGGATCGGCCCATGGCGATGACGCCAGCGGTGAAGGACGAGATCGCCCGCCTCCCCGTCACCCGGACGTGCTGCAGGAAGGCTGAGGTCTCGGCGATCCTCCGGTTCGCGGGCGGGCTGCACCTGGTGAGCGGCCGCATTGTGATCGAGGCGGAGCTGGACACCAGCATCGCCGCGCGCCGGCTCCGCAAGGACATCCTGGAGATCTTCGGGCACAACTCCGAGCTCGTCGTGATGGCCCCGGGCGGACTGCGCCGCGGCAGCCGTTACGTCGTACGGGTGATTACGGGCGGTGATCAGCTGGCCCGGCAGACCGGACTGGTCGACGGCCGTGGCCGCCCGATCCGCGGACTGCCCCCGCAAGTCGTCTCCGGTGCCACCTGTGACGCGGAGGCGGCCTGGCGCGGCGCGTTCCTGGCGCACGGCTCGCTCACCGAGCCCGGCCGCTCCTCCTCGCTGGAGGTGACGTGCCCGGGCCCCGAGGCGGCCCTCGCGCTGGTCGGTGCCGCCCGCAGGCTCCAGATCGCCGCCAAGGCCCGTGAGGTGCGCGGGGTGGACCGGGTGGTCGTACGGGACGGCGACGCGATCGGCGCGCTGCTGACCCGGCTCGGCGCCCATGAGTCGGTGCTGGCCTGGGAGGAGCGGCGGATGCGCCGCGAGGTCCGCGCCACGGCCAACCGCCTCGCCAACTTCGACGACGCGAATCTGCGCCGGTCCGCGCGGGCCGCCGTCGCGGCCGGCGCCCGGGTCCAGCGCGCGCTGGAGATCCTTGGTGAGGAGGTGCCCGAGCATCTCGCCGCCGCGGGCCGGCTGCGGATGGAGCACAAGCAGGCCTCCCTGGAGGAGCTGGGCGCGCTCGCGGACCCGCCGCTCACCAAGGACGCGGTCGCGGGCCGGATCCGGCGGCTGCTGGCCATGGCCGACAAGCGGGCACAGGACCTCGGGATTCCGGGTACGGAGTCCAATCTGAGCGAGGATCTGGCCGACGGGCTCGTCGGCTGAGCCGGACGAGCAGGTCTCCGGACGAGGACGAGTAAGTCTCTGGACGGTCCGAAGTCCCCAACTGCCCGCTGCCGACGCCGAATAGGTGTCGGCAGCAGGCATTTTGCCGCCCATCGACACACCCTTGACATGATCATGGAGGGTGGTGAGCCTGGCGTCTGTCCACGGATGTGGCAGACAACAGCAAGGGGGGCACATGAGACGAAGAGCGGGATCGATCCTCGCGGCGGGCGCGCTGCTGCTGGCGGGCATCACGGCGGCACCCATCGCCCAGGCACGGCCCGGAGACGCGCCGGGAGCCGAGGCGGCACCGGGCGCGGACGCGGTGAAGGTCTTCGACGCCGAGGTCACCAAGGAGCAGATACCGCTGCTTCTCGCGGCCGGCCAGGACGCCCATGAACTGACGGAACGAGCTCCCGAGAAGGGGACGGCGAACGTCGAGCTGTTCCTCACCGACGCGCAGGCGCGCGCCCTCGCGAAGCAGGGTGTCGAGGCCACCGAACGGAAGGTCCCCGCGAAGGCCGACGCACGGCTGCGGGCGGCGGGGGACGGGGTGTTCCGCCCGTACAGCGGCGCGGGCAACCTCCAGGAGGAGATCGTCGAGACCGGGCAGGCCAACCCCCGGATCGCCAAGGTCGTCTCCATCGGCAAGAGCCTCAACGGCCAGGACATCCTGGCCCTCAAGCTCAGCAAGGGCGCGCGGACGACCAAGGACGGGGCCAAGCCGTCCGTGCTGTACATGTCCAACCAGCACGCCAGGGAGTGGATCACTCCCGAGATGACCCGTCGGCTGATGCACCACTACGTCGACAACTACGGCAAGGATCAGCGGATCACCAAGATCGTCGACTCCACCGAGCTGTGGTTCGTCCTCTCCGCCAACCCCGACGGCTACGACTACACCCACAGCTCGGACAGCGCCCGGCTGTGGCGCAAGAACCTCCGGGACGTGGACGGCGACGGAAAGATCGCCGCCGGCGACGGCGTCGACCTCAACCGGAACTTCCCCTACAAGTGGGGCTATGACGACGAGGGCTCCTCGCCCCGGCCCGCCAGTGAGACCTACCGCGGCGCCGGACCCGGCTCCGAGCCCGAGACCCAGGCGATCGACCGCTTCCAGAAGCGCATCGGCTTCGACTACGGCATCAACTACCACTCCGCCGCCGAACTGCTGCTCTACGGCGTGGGCTGGCAGGTCGCCACCCCGACACCCGACGACGTGCTCTACAAGGCGCTCGCCGGCACCCCCGAGAACTCCGCGGTCCCCGGCTACTACCCGCAGGTCTCCTCCGAGCTGTACACCACCAACGGTGAGGCCGACGGGCACGCGGCGAACGTCAACGGAACGATGATGTTCACCCCGGAGATGACCACCTGCCAGACCGCGTCAGCCATCGACCCGGACGACGCCTGGGAGGCCAGGGACTGCCGGTCCGGCTTCAACTTCCCCGACGACGAGAAGCTGATCCAGGACGAGTTCGCCAAGAACGTCCCCTTCGCGCTCTCCGTCGCCGAGACCGCCGCCCACCCCGACCAGCCGTCCTCCTCGGTCGGTCTGGCCGCCCCCGACTTCACCCCCGACCCGTTCACCACCTCGTACGCGCGCGGCGCCGACCAGGAGGTCTCGGTCACCGCCCGCAAGTCGGTCCGGGACAAGGAGCTCAACTACCGCGTCAACGGCGGCCGTACGCACGACGAGGACCTCAAGGCCTGGAAGGGCGGCGAGACATACGGAGGCGAGGACAACCTCCACTTCGACGAGTACCGCGCCGAGATCGAGGACGCCCGTCCGGGTGACACGGTCGAGGTCTGGTTCACCGGACGGACGAAGAGCGGAAAACCCACCTCCAGTGAGCGCTTCCGCTACACCGTGGCCGAACGCCCCCGCGCCGACACGCTCGTGATCGCCGAGGAGGGCGCGCCCGCGCAGCAACTCCGCGCCTACACCGACGCCCTGCGCGCCAACGGCCGTACCGCGGCCGTCTGGGATGTCGCCACCCAGGGCGCACCCCACCCGCTGGGCGTCCTCGGCCACTTCTCCACCGTGGTCCACTACACCGGCGCGGCGGCCCCGGGCGGCCCCACACAGCTGGCCTTGCGCGCCTTCCTCAACGAGGGCGGCAAGCTGATCGAGGCCGGCCGGCGCGCGGGCGGCAACGCCCAGGTCGGACGGACCCTGACCAACGACTTCAGCCAGTACTACCTGGGCGCCTACGGACGGACGTCCGTGCCGGGCGCCACCGGCTTCTCCGGTACGGGAGCGCTCGCGGGCGCGGCCGGATCGCTCGCCGGGCTGCCCGGCAACCCGCTGGACCCCGCGGGCTCCTACACCGTCACCTCCGATGTCCTCGACCCGAAGGAATTCCCGCAGTTCAGGAGCGCCGAGTCGGGCTCGTACACGGGGGTCACGAACCCGTACGCCCCCTACTCGGGGCAGTGGATGGCGGCGGCCCTCCACCAGGACAACGAATGGAGCCGGCTCACCCGCACCGTCGATCTCACGGGTGTCAGCGCCGCCGACAAGCCCGCCCTCCGCTTCGCGCTCAACTGGAACACGGAGCAGGGGTACGACCACGCCGTCCTGGAGGCCCGTACCGCGGGGGCCGAGGACTGGACCACCCTTCCCGAGGCGGGCGGGGCGACCAGCGCGGCCGTCCCCGCCGAGTGCGCGGCCGGGTTCTATCTCGAAGGCCATCCCTTCCTCGACCACTATCTGACCCTCGGCGCGGACGGCTGCGCGGCGACCGGGACCAGCGGTTCCTGGAACAGCTTCACCGGCAGCTCGAACGGCTGGCGTCAGGTCTCCTTCGATCTGAGCGCCTACGCGGGCAAGAAGGCCGAGATCTCGCTCGCCTACATCACCGACCCCGGCAGCGGCGGCCTCGGGCTCTTCGCGGACGACGCGAGGCTCGTGGTGGGTGGCGCGGACCGTGAGTCCGAGGGCTTCGAGACCTCCCTCGGGGTCTGGACCACGCCAGGGGCGCCGTCCGGGAGCCCGGCCGTGGCGGGGGACTGGGCACGCTCCCAGGAGCTGTTCACCTCGTATGCCTCGGTCACTACGCGTAACACCGTTCTGTTCGGTTTCGGTCTGGAGCATGTCCCGGACGCCGGGGAGCGCGCGGCGCTGCTCGGCAAGGCGCTGCGGGCCCTGCGCCACTGAGCCCTTGGACACCGGGTCCGCGGTGGCTCGTCAACCCGTACCGACGGGTTCGGGCCCCCGCGGGCCCGCGGGGGCCACTCGATGTCACCGCGCGGCCCGTGGAGGGGTAGGGTCATAAGCGGTCGGGGACATCCCATACAACTCGCCGGCGTCGAAACCCGGCGTACCAACGAGGAGATCGGTTCGTGACGATCCGCGTAGGCATCAACGGCTTTGGCCGCATCGGTCGTAACTACTTCCGCGCGCTGCTGGAGCAGGGTGCAGACATCGAGATCGTGGCTGTCAACGACCTGGGTGACACTGCGACCACGGCGCATCTGCTGAAGTACGACACCATCCTGGGCCGCCTCAAGGCCGAGGTGACCCACACCGCCGACACGATCACGGTCGACGGCCACACCATCAAGGTGCTCTCGGAGCGCAACCCGGCCGACATCCCCTGGGGTGAGCTGGGTGTCGACATCGTCATCGAGTCGACCGGCATCTTCACCAAGAAGGCCGACGCCTCGAAGCACATCGAGGGTGGCGCCAAGAAGGTCCTCATCTCGGCTCCGGCCAAGGACGAGGACATCACGATCGTGATGGGCGTCAACCAGGACAAGTACGACGCGGCCAACCACCACGTCATCTCGAACGCCTCCTGTACCACCAACTGTGTGGCGCCGATGGCCAAGGTTCTCCTGGAGAACTTCGGCATCGTCAAGGGCATGATGACGACGGTCCACGCGTACACCAACGACCAGCGCATCCTGGACTTCCCGCACAAGGACCTGCGCCGTGCGCGTGCCGCCGCGGAGAACATCATCCCGACCACCACCGGTGCCGCCAAGGCCACCGCGCTGGTGATCCCGGAGCTGGCGGGCAAGCTCGACGGCATCGCGATGCGTGTCCCGGTCCCGACGGGTTCCGTCACCGACCTGGTCATCGAGCTGGAGCGCGAGGTGACCAAGGACGAGGTCAACACCGCGTTCCAGAAGGCCGCCGAGGGCCAGCTCAAGGGCATCCTGGACTACACCGAGGACCAGATCGTCTCCTCGGACATCGTCAACTGGCCCGCCTCCTGCACGTTCGACTCCTCCCTGACCATGGTCCAGGGCAAGAACGTCAAGGTCATCGGCTGGTACGACAACGAGTGGGGCTACTCCAACCGTCTGGTCGACCTGACCGTCTTCGTCGGCGACCAGCTCTGATCCGGAGTCGCTGAGTTCAGGGCCGGTAGGCATCTCGGTATGAGCGACAGGGCTCGGTCGGCGCACAAGCGGCGCTGTTCGAGCCCTGTTGGCCTGTCCAGACATTCCAAGGAGTCCCGCAGCAGATGAAGACGATCGACGAACTTCTCGCCGAAGGGGTCGCCGGAAAGCGCGTATTCGTCCGCGCCGACCTCAATGTGCCGCTCGCCGGCACCACCATTACCGACGACGGCCGTATCCGGGCCGTACAGCCGACGATCGCCAGGCTCGCCGAAGCCGGCGCCCGGGTGATCGTCGCCTCCCACCTGGGCCGCCCCAAGGGCGCGCCGGACCCCGCCTTCTCGCTCGCCCCCGCCGCCGCGCGCCTCGGTGAACTCCTGGGCGCCGACGTGGCGTTCGCGACCGACACGGTCGGCGAGTCCGCCAAGGCCGTGGTCGCGGCACTCGCCGACGGCCAGGTCGCCGTCCTGGAGAACCTCCGCTTCAACCCGGGCGAGACCTCGAAGGACGACGCCGAGCGCGGCGCCTTCGCCGACCAGCTCGCCGAGCTGGCCGATCTCTATGTGGGCGACGGCTTCGGAGCGGTGCACCGCAAGCACGCCTCCGTCTACGACCTGCCGGCGCGCCTGCCGCACGCCGCGGGCTATCTGATCGCCACCGAGGTCGGTGTGCTCAAGAAGCTCACCGACGACGTCAAGCGGCCCTACGCCGTGGTCCTCGGCGGTGCCAAGGTCTCCGACAAGCTCGCGGTCATCGACCATCTCCTGGAGAAGGCCGACCGCATCCTGGTCGGCGGCGGAATGGTCTTCACCTTCCTCAAGGCACAGGGGTACGAGACCGGCTCCTCGCTGCTCCAGGAGGACCAGATCCCGGCGGTCCAGGAGTATCTGCGGCGGGCCGACGAGCGCGGGGTGGAGTTCGTGCTCCCCGTGGACGTCCTGGTCGGGGCGGAGTTCCCGGACCTTCGGACCAAGGCTCCGGCCCACCCCACGACGGTGGCCGCGGACGCCATTCCGGCCGGACAGATGGGCCTGGACATCGGCCCCGAGACCGGCCGTCTGTACGCCTCGAAGCTCGCCGACGCGGAGACCGTCTTCTGGAACGGTCCCATGGGCGTCTTCGAGCACCCCGACTACGCCGAGGGCACCAAGGCCGTCGCCCAGGCGCTCGTCGACTCCCCGGGCTTCACCGTCGTCGGCGGTGGCGACTCCGCCGCCGCGGTCCGGATCCTGGGATTCGACGAGAAGGCATTCGGCCATATCTCGACCGGTGGTGGCGCGAGCCTCGAATATCTTGAGGGCAAGACGCTCCCCGGCCTCGCGGCACTGGAGGACTGACCCCCGTATGACTGCTTCATCCGAAAAAGCCGGCCGTACCCCGCTGATGGCGGGCAACTGGAAGATGAACCTCAACCACCTTGAGGCCATCGCGCATGTCCAGAAGCTCGCCTTCGCGCTGACCGACAAGGACTACGACGCCGTCGAGGTCGCCGTCCTGGCGCCCTTCACCGACCTGCGGTCCGTGCAGACCCTGGTCGACGGCGACAAGCTCAAGATCAAGTACGGTGCCCAGGACATCTCGGCGCATGACTCCGGCGCGTACACCGGTGAGATCTCGGGCCCGATGCTGTCGAAGCTGAAGTGCACCTACGTCGCCGTGGGTCACTCCGAGCGACGGCAGTACCACGCCGAGACGGACGAGATCTGCAACGCCAAGGTGAAGGCAGCGTTCAAGTACGGTCTGACCCCGATCCTCTGTGTCGGCGAGGGCCTGGACATCCGCAAGGCGGGTCAGCAGGTCGAGCACACCCTGAACCAGCTCGACGGCGGTCTCAAGGACGTACCGGCCGACCAGGCCGAGTCCGTCGTGATCGCGTACGAGCCGGTGTGGGCCATCGGCACCGGCGAGGTCGCCACCCCTGAGGACGCCCAGGAGGTCTGCGGGGCGATCCGCGGCCGGCTGGCCGAGCTGTACTCGCGGGAGCTGGCCGACGCGGTCCGTATCCAGTACGGCGGCTCGGTGAAGTCCGGGAATGTGGCCGCGATCATGGCGCAGCCCGATGTGGACGGTGCCCTGGTGGGCGGCGCGGCGCTGGACGCCGACGAGTTCGTCAAGATCGTACGCTTCCGCGACCAGTAAGTATGCGGTAGCACGGATCCGTCGTACCCTGGCGGGGGCCGAGTGGACGCCGTCCGTATATGTGTGGCGCGACCATGCGTATCGGAGGCGGCCGATCGGTCCCCGTCGTACGTTTCGTGCTGTTCGTTCTGTTCGTCCTGTGTCGTTCGTTCTCAGTGGTTCGTTTTCAGTCCTGTCGGTCCTGTCAGTCCGAGGAAGTTGGTCCAGCCGTGGTTATGGGGTTCTCGATCGCCCTCATCGTCTTCAGCCTGCTGATGATGCTGCTGGTGCTGATGCACAAGGGGAAGGGCGGCGGCCTCTCCGACATGTTCGGTGGCGGAATGCAGTCGTCCGTCGGTGGTTCCTCCGTCGCGGAGCGTAACCTCGACCGCATCACCGTGGTTGTCGGTCTGCTGTGGTTCGCGTGCATTGTCGTTCTCGGTCTGGTGCTCAAGCTCGACAGCTGACCGTACGCGGTACGGCGGCGCGGGCGCGGCCTATCATGGGTTCCGCGCCCGTCGGCAAGGGGGTAACTCCCTTCACTGGACGCGCGTTGGGCCTTACGTAGACTGGGGCGCCCGGCAGCGGAGCTGCCTCTCGATGCTTTGCGGCACCATCACGCAGGGAGTTACGACCGTGGCAAGTGGCAACGCGATCCGGGGAAGCCGGGTCGGAGCGGGGCCGATGGGTGAGGCCGAGCGTGGCGAGTCCGCGCCCCGCCTGCGCATCTCCTTCTGGTGCTCGAACGGGCACGAGACGGTGCCGAGCTTCGCCAGTGACGCACAGGTTCCGGAGACGTGGGACTGCCCGCGCTGCGGATTCCCGGCCGGTCAGGACCGGGACAATCCGCCGGACCCGCCGCGCACCGAGCCGTACAAGACGCACCTCGCCTATGTACGGGAACGGCGCAGCGACGCGGACGGCGAAGCGATCCTCGCCGAAGCGCTCGCCAAACTGCGCGGCGAGATCTAGACAGCTATTCCGGCCGGACACCCAACAGGTGTCCGGCCGAACCGTTTCTGTCCTCCTTTGCCCCCTTCTGGGGTGTTGGCTGAGGCGGTCGCGTTGTCAGTGGCACCACCTACGGTCTGAATCAGTGGACCGGAAGGGGGAGTTGTGACGGCGCTCGAAGCCCTGGACGTAACGACGCCCGCGTGGCGCGGCGGTTTCGGCCGGCTGTGGTCGGCCGCGGTCGTCTCGCGGTTCGGTGACGCGCTGCGAACAGCCGCCCTCCCGCTGCTCGCCGCCTCGCTACGGGCCGAGCCGCCTGAGCGGGCGCACCGGAAGAAGGGCTCCACACTGCGCCGTGAGATCGCCGAGGGGATACGCACCCTGTGGCGGGACCGCACGCTGCGCGGGCTGTGTCTGGCGACGACGTTCTGCAATATCGGGATGGGCGCCCTGATCGCCACACTGGTCCTGCATGTCACGGGCTGGCTGGGCGCGGGGAACGGCGGATATGCCCTGACCCTCACCGCCTACGGGGTGGGGAGCGTGGTGGGCGGGCTGCTCGCCAAGAGGCTCGCCGAGCGGATGGGCCGCATACGTGCCGTCTTCCTCGCGGGGGCCGTCCAGACCGGCTGTCTGGTCGCGCTGGGAACGGTGCGCGAGACGTGGGCGGCGATCGTCTGCCTCGGTGTCTTCGGCGTCATGGGCATGGTGTGGAATGTGAGCCAGGCGACGCTGCTGCAGCAGCGTGGCCCCACCGAGATGCTGGGCCGGATCAGCGCGGCGTTCCGTACGCTCGCCCTCGCCGGGGCGCCGCTCGGGGCGCTGCTCGGTGGCGCGGCGGCGGTCGGCTGGGGGCTCAACACCCCCGCTCTGCTGGCGGCCGGGCTGTTCGTGCTCGCCGCCGCGTCGTTGGGTCCCCTGATCAATTAGGTTGGTCGGGCAACAGGGCATGCACGCAGGCACGAGAAGAAGTGGGCTGATGTCCGAGATGAACGCGGAAAGCCGTACGAGGCTGACCCGGACGCCCGAGTGGGACGCACTGGGCAAGCACCGGGAGCAGCTGGGGCAGACGCATCTGCGGGAGCTGTTCGCCGCCGACCCGGCGCGCGGCGCCGGCTACACCCTCCAGGTGGGCGACCTCTACCTGGACTACTCCAAGCATCTGGTGACCGATGTGACGCTGGCGCTGCTGCGCGAGCTGGCCGCCGCCACCGGGGTCGCCGAGCTGCGGGACGCGATGTTCCGCGGCGAGAAGATCAACACCACCGAGGACCGCGCCGTGCTGCACACGGCGCTGCGTGCCCCGCGTGACGCCGTCATCGAGGTCGACGGCGAGAATGTCGTACCGGCGGTGCACGCCGTGCTCGACAAGATGAGCGCCTTCGCCGACCGGGTCAGGTCCGGCGAATGGACCGGCCACACCGGCCGGCCGATCAAGAACGTGATCAATGTCGGCATCGGCGGCTCCGACCTCGGGCCCGCCATGGCGTACGAGGTGCTTCGGTCCTTCACCGACCGCGCGCTGACGGTGCGGTTCGTCTCCAATGTCGACGGAGCCGATCTGCACGAGGCCGTACGGGACTTGGACCCGGCCGAGACGCTGTTCATCATCGCGTCCAAGACCTTCACCACCATCGAGACCATCACCAACGCCACCTCCGCGCGCGACTGGCTGCTCAGTGGGCTCGGGGCCGGACAGGAAGCCGTCGCCAAGCACTTCGTGGCACTCTCCACGAACGGCGCGAAGGTCTCCGAGTTCGGTATCGACACGGCCAATATGTTCGAGTTCTGGGACTGGGTCGGCGGACGCTACTCGTACGACTCGGCCATCGGGCTCTCGCTGATGATCGCGATCGGTCCCGACCGGTTCCGCGAGATGCTCGACGGCTTCCACCTCGTCGACGAGCACTTCCGCACCGCCCCCCCGGAGGCCAACGCGCCGCTGCTGCTCGGGCTGCTGGGCGTCTGGTACGGGGCGTTCTTCGACGCCCAGTCGCATGCCGTCCTCCCGTACAGCCACTATCTGTCGAAGTTCACCGCCTACCTCCAGCAGCTGGACATGGAGTCCAACGGCAAGTCGGTGGACCGCGACGGCAATCCGGTCGACTGGCAGACCGGGCCCGTGGTCTGGGGCACGCCGGGCACCAACGGGCAGCACGCGTACTACCAGTTGATCCACCAGGGCACGAAGATCATCCCGGCCGACTTCATCGGCTTCGCCCGGCCCGTCGCGGATCTGGCGCCCGGACTCGTCGCGCAGCATGATCTGCTCATGGCCAACTTCTTCGCCCAGACCCAGGCGCTCGCCTTCGGCAAGACGCCTGACGAGGTACGGGCCGAGGGGGTGGCGGAGAAGCTGGTGCCGCACAAGACGTTCCGCGGCAACCACCCGACGACCACCATCCTCGCCGAGGAGCTCACCCCGTCCGTCCTGGGCCAGCTGATCGCGCTCTACGAGCACAAGGTGTTCGTCCAGGGCGCCATCTGGAACATCGACTCCTTCGACCAGTGGGGCGTCGAGCTGGGCAAGGTCCTCGCCAAGAAGATCGAGCCCGTCCTCACCGGCGACGAGCCGGGCGAGGGGCTGGACTCCTCGACCGCCACGCTGGTCGAGGCGTACCGCTCGTTGCGGGGGCGCTGAGCCGATGACGGGGGAGGGGGGCCGGCGGCTGCGCCCGCCGAACAACACGCTGGACAGGCGTGCCATCGGGTGGTGGCGCACGCGGTGGCTGCTGCTGACCGTGGCGCCGGTGGGGGTACTGGTCCTGCTCGGGGCGCTCATCACCCCGGCACGGACATGGCTGCTGGTCCCCGCCGTCGTGCTGGCGGTGCTCGGGCTGGCCTGTACGGCACTGATACCCATGTGGTCGTTCAGGGTGCACCGCTGGGAGGTGACGGACGAGGCCGTCTACGTCCGCACCGGCTTCTTCTGGCGGAAGTGGCGGATCGCGCCGATGTCCCGGATCCAGACCGTGGACACCGTGCGCGGTCCGCTGGAGCAGCTGTTCAGGCTCTCCACGGTGACCGTCACGACCGCGTCCGCCAAGGGCGCCGTGCGGATCGCGGGGCTCGACCATGAACTGGCCGCGGGGCTGGCCGAGCAGCTGACGCACATCACCCAGGCCACTCCGGGGGACGCGACATGAGCGAGCCCGCGGAGTCCGGGGGGCCCGCGGAGGGGGAGTGGCGGCGGCTGGACCGGCGTACGCTCCTGGTCACCGCGGTGCTCATGATCGGCGTCGCCGTAGTCGCCGGTGTGCCGTCCTTCGTCGGCATGGCCGGCGGCCTGGGGTCGCTGAAGGCGATCGGCTGGGTGTCGGCCGGTGCCGTGCTGCTGATCGTCTGCGTCATGGGCGCGGACTACATACGGTGGCGCCGCACCCGCTACCGGATAGGAGCCGAGCGCGCCGAACTCCACACCGGACTGTTCCTGCTGAAACGCCGGTCGCTGGCCCGTGAGCGAATACGGAGCGTCGACCTGACGGCCCATCCCCTGCTCCGGGTCCTCGGGCTGGTGAAGGTCCGGATCGGCACCGGCGAGCAGGCCGGCGGGGAATCCACGCTGGAACTCGACCCCGTCACCCGCGCCGAGGGCGAGTGGCTCAGAAGCGAGCTGCTCGACCGGATCCCCGAGACGTCCGGGGCGTACAGCGACGGCACGCTGGCTTCCTTCGACCGGCAGTGGATCCGGTACGCGCCGCTCTCCTTCGTCGCTCCGCTGCTCGGTGCCTCGGCGGCCGGCGGACTGGTGCAGCTCAGCGACTGGGTCGGCATGCAGCTGAGGCTGTTCGAATGGCTGGGCGACTACTTCCGGACCGCCTCGATCCTCTGGGGGAGCGTGATCCTGCTCGCCGTGCTGGCCCTCGTGGGCGTCATAGGGTCACTGGGCCTGTGGATCGAGATGTGGTGGAACTACCGCCTTGAGCGGGAGCCCGGCCGTACGCTCCGGGTCCGCCGCGGACTGCTCACCTCCCGCTCCATCTCCATCGAGGAGCGCCGGCTGCGCGGTGTGGAGCTGGTCGAGCCGCTGGGGGTCCGGATGGCGGGCGCGGCCAGGGTGGACGCGGTCGCCACCGGTCTCGCGCAGGAGGAAGAGGACGGGCACAGCGACAATAAGACGCTGCTGCCGGCCGCGCCCCGGGCGCTGGCCGACGCGGTGGCGGCGCAGGTACTGCGCGAGCCCGTGTCCCCGACGAGCAGCGTGACCCTGCTCCCGCACCCGCGTGCCGCGCGTGGGCGCCGGCTGCGCTGGTCCCTTGCGTATGCCCTGCTGCCGGTCGTCGTCCTCGCCGTCCTCGGTCTGCTGCTGACCGATGTGCTGCTCTCCGTCGCGGCGGTCTGCGCGGTGATCCTGCTGCCCGTGGCCGTACTGTTCGCCCTGGACGCCTACCGCAACCTGGGCCATGGCCTCAGCGGCGGCTATCTCGTGGCCCGCTCCGGCACGGTGCGCCGCGCGACGGTCGCCCTCCAGCGCGGTGGTGTGATCGGCTGGACGGTCAAGCAGTCGTACTTCCAGCGCCGCGCGGGCCTGCTGACGCTAACGGCGACCACCGCCGCGGGCGCGGGCGCGTACCACGTGTACGACGCGGCGTGGGGCGAGGGCCTGGCCTTCGCGGACGAGGCGGTTCCGGGCCTGCTGACGCCGTTCCTGGAGCCGGTGCCGGTGCCGGTGCCGGTGCCGGAGCGCGAGCCGGTGCCGGAGCGCGAGCCGGACCAGGACGGGACGCCTCGCGAAACGTAAGAACGTAAGAGACACGGCACGCGCACGCGTCGCGGCCCGGTCCGCCGCGAGGACGAGCCGGGCCGCGATGCGTATACGTGCCCCGCGGACCGGCCTACGCGGAAGCCGGCGGGTAGAGCGCGCGGGGCAGCTCCGAGGCCGCCGCCGCGTCCAGCAGCCACAGCGTACGGCCGCGGCCGTACGCCCCCGCCGCGGGCGCCTGGATCTCGCCCGCACCCGACAGGGCGATCTCCGCCGCCCTCGCCTTGTCCTCACCCGCCGCCAGCAGCCACACCTCGTGTGCCGCGCGGATCGCGGGCAGTGTGAGGGAGATACGGGTCGGCGGAGGCTTGGGAGCGCCATGCACGGCGACCACCGTGCGCTCGGTCTCCCGTACGCCCGGCAGCTCGGGGAAGAGCGAGGCCACATGCGTGTCGGGCCCGACCCCCAGCATCAGGACGTCGAAGGTCGGCACGGGCCCGTGATCCTCCGGGCGGGCCGCGGCGGCGAGTTCGGTGGCGTACGCGGCGGCCGCCGCCTCCACATCACTGCCGTACGGTCCGTCCGAGGCCGGCATCACATGCACCCGCGAGGGGTCGAGCGGCACCGAGTCGAGCAGTGCCTCCCGCGCCTGGGTGATATTCCGCTCCGGGTCGCCCTCCGGCAGGAACCGCTCGTCGCCCCACCACAGATCGAGCCGCGACCAGTCGACCGCGTCGCGCGCGGGCGCCGTGGCCAGCGCGGCCAGCAGGCCGTTGCCGTTGCGCCCGCCCGTCAGAACGACGGAGGCGGAGCCGCGGGCGGCCTGGGCGTCCACGATCTTCGTGATCAGCCGGGCCGCCGCGGCCTGGGCCATCAGCTCCTTGTCGCGGTGGACGACCAGCTGCGGAGCGCTCACTTCGACTCCGCCTTCTTGGGCATGGCGGCGGGCGTGGCGGTGGTGGCGTGCTTCGTACCGGCCGTACCGGCCGTACCGCCGTCACCCGCCGTCTTCGACGCCGGGCCCGCCACATCACTGAGCCGGTCCACGCCGAACCGCAGCGCCGACGCGTAGGTGTCGTCCGGATCCAGCCGGCGCAGCTCCTCGGCGATCAGCTCCGAGGTCTCCCGACGCTTCAGCGCCACCGCCCGGTCCGGCTGCCCCTGGATGGAGAGCGTCGCCAGCGAGCCGTCCGCGCGGTCCAGCTTGATCGGGCCGCAGGTCGTCTCCATCCGTACGGCCGTGAGACCGGGACCCTTGGAGACACTGCGCTTGACCGGTACGTGCAGCCGGTCCGCGAGCCACATCGCGAGCAGTTCGCAGCTCGGGTTGTGCTCCTCGCCCTCCACCTCCACCGCGGTGACATCGCAGGCCACCTGGTCCAGGGCTGCGGCGACCATCGAGCGCCAGGGCGTGATCCGGGTCCAGGCCAGATCCGTGTCGCCCGGGGTGTAGGCGTCGGCGCGCGCCGACAGCTCCGCCACCGGATTCTCGGCGGCGTATGTGTCGGTCACCCGGCGCTGTGCCAGCCTGCCCAGCGCGTCCTTGGCCGGGTTGACCGGCGCGCCCACCGGCCACCACACCACGACCGGGGCGTCGGGCAGCAGCAGCGGCAGGACCACCGACTGCGCGTGGTCCATCACCTCGCCGTACAGCCGCAGGACGACCGTCTCGCCGGTGCCCGCGTCCGCGCCCACCCGTACCTCGGCGTCGAGCCGGGCCTTGGCCCGGTCGCGCGGCGAGCGCGAGACGCGCTTGACGACGACCAGCTTCCGCGACGGGTGCTCGCGGGACGCCTCGTTGGCGGCCTTGAGCGCGTCGTACTGGTTCTCCTCGTCGGTGACGAGAACCAGCGTGAGGACCATGCCGACGGCGGGGGTGCCGATCGCCCTCCGCCCCTGCACCAGCGCCTTGTTGATCTTGCTCGACGTGGTGTCCGTAAGGTCGATCTTCATGGCCGGCGCCAGCTCCGTCCGTCTCGTGCGAGCATTTCGTCCGCCTCGACCGGACCCCAGGTCCCGGACTCGTACTGCGCGGGCTTGCCGTGCGTGTCCCAGAACTCCTCGATCGGGTCGAGGATCTTCCAGGACAGCTCGACCTCCTCCACGCGCGGGAAGAGATTCGAGTCGCCGAGCAGCACATCGAGGATGAGCCGTTCGTACGCCTCGGGGCTGGACTCCGTGAAGGACTCGCCGTACGCGAAGTCCATCGAGACGTCCCTGACCTCCATCGAGGTGCCGGGGACCTTCGAGCCGAATCGCATGGTCACGCCCTCGTCCGGCTGGACGCGGATGACCAGGGCGTTCTGCCCCAGCTCCTCCGTGGCCGTGTGGTCGAAGGGGGAGTGCGGCGCGCGCTGGAAGACCACCGCGATCTCGGTGACCCGGCGGCCGAGCCGCTTTCCGGTGCGGAGATAGAACGGGACGCCCGCCCAGCGGCGGTTGTCGATCTGCAGCTTCACCGCGGCATAGGTGTCGGTCTTCGACTTGGCGTCGATGCCGTCTTCCTGGAGATAGCCGACGGCCTTCTCGCCGCCCTGCCAGCCCGCGGCGTACTGCCCGCGCACCGTGCCCTCGCCGAGATCCTTCGGCAGCCGCACGGCGCCCAGCACCTTGGTCTTCTCCGCGGCCAGCGCGTCCGCGTCGAAGGAGGCGGGCTCCTCCATCGCGGTCAGCGCGAGCAGTTGGAGCAGATGGTTCTGGATCACGTCACGGGCGGCGCCGATACCGTCGTAGTAGCCGGCCCGGCCGCCGATACCGATGTCCTCGGCCATGGTGATCTGGACATGGTCGACATACGACCGATTCCAGATCGGCTCGAAGAGGGTGTTGGCGAACCGCAGCGCCAGGATGTTCTGGACGGTCTCCTTGCCCAGATAGTGGTCGATCCTGAAGACCTCGTTGGACGGGAAGACCTCGTGGACGACCTTGTTCAGATCCTGCGCGGAGGCCAGGTCGTGACCGAAGGGCTTCTCGATGACGGCGCGCCGCCAGGAGCCCTCCGTCTGGTCGGCCAGACCGTGCTTCTTGAGCTGCTGGACGACCTGCGGGAAGAACTTCGGCGGTACGGAGAGATAGAACGCGAAGTTGCCGCCCGTGCCCTGCGACTTGTCGAGATCGGCGATCGTCGCCTTCAGGTTCTCGAACGCGTCGTCGTCGCCGAAGTCGCCCTGGACGAAGCGCATCCCCTGGATGAGCTGCTGCCAGACCTCCTCCCGGAACGGCGTGCGCGCGTGCTCCTTTACGGCGTCGTGCACCTCCTTCGCGAAATCCTCGTCCCGCCACTCACGGCGTGCGAAGCCGACGAGCGAGAAGCCCGGCGGCAGCAGACCGCGGTTGGCCAGGTCGTAGATGGCGGGCATCAGCTTTTTTCGGGACAAATCGCCCGTGACGCCAAAGATGACCAGGCCCGACGGCCCCGCGATACGCGGGAGCCGTCGGTCCGCGGCGTCACGGAGCGGGTTCGCTCCGTGGGTTGCGGTCAAGGGATCAGCCCTCCGAAGGGGCGAGGCGCTTGAGCTCCGCCTCGGTCGACTTGAGCAGGTCGTTCCAGGAGGTCGCGAACTTCTCGACGCCCTCGTCCTCCAGCAGCTGGACGACCTCGTCGTACGAGATGCCCAGCTTCGCGACGGCTTCGAGGTCCGCGCGCGCCTGGTCATACGTACCGCGCACCGTGTCACCGGTGATCCGGCCGTGGTCCGCGGTGGCTTCGAGTGTGGCCTCGGGCATGGTGTTCACCGTGTGCGGGGCCACCAGCTCGTCGACATACAGCGTGTCCTTGTACGCCGGGTCCTTGACGCCGGTCGAGGCCCACAGCGGACGCTGCTTGTTGGCCTGAGCCCGGTCCAGGGCCGCCCAGCGCTCGGTGGCGAAGACCTCTTCGTACGCCTCGTACGCGAGCCGCGCGTTGGCCAGGGCCGCCTTGCCGCGGGCCTCCTTGGCCTCGGGCGTGCCCAGCGCGTCGAGCCGCTTGTCGATCTCGGTGTCCACACGGGACACGAAGAAGGACGCCACCGAGTAGATCTTGGACAGGTCCAGGCCGGCGGCCTGTGCCTTCTCCAGACCCGCGATGTAGGCGTCCATGACCTCGCGGTAGCGCTCCAGCGAGAAGATCAGCGTGACATTGACGCTGATGCCCCGGCCGATCGTCTCGGTGATCGCGGGCAGACCCGCCTTGGTCGCCGGGATCTTGATCAGCGTGTTCGGACGGTCCACCAGCCAGGCGAGCTGCTTGGCCTCGGCGATGGTCGCCTTCGTGTTGTGCGCCAGCCGCGGGTCCACCTCGATGGAGACCCGGCCGTCCTGGCCCTGCGTCGCGTCGAAGACCGGACGCAGGATGTCGGCGGCGTCCCGGACGTCCGCCGTGGTGATCATACGGATGGCTTCTTCGACGGTGACCTTGCGAGCGGCGAGGTCGGTCAGCTGGGTGTCGTACCCGTCGCCTCCCGAGATCGCCTTCTGGAAGATCGACGGGTTGGTGGTGACGCCCACCACGTGCTGCTGATCGAGCAGTTCGGCCAGGTTGCCGGACGTGATCCGCTTGCGCGAGAGGTCGTCGAGCCAGATCGCGACGCCTTCGTCGGAGAGGCGCTTGAGTGCGTCTGTCATGAGAGTTGCATCTCCTACTGTTCGTATAAAGGCGTCAGCGCGCCGAAGCCGCCAGAGATTCCCGTGCCGCCGCGGCCACCGCGTCCGCGGTGAAGCCGAACTCGCGGAAGAGGACCTTGCCGTCGGCCGAAGCGCCGAAGTGCTCCAGCGAGACGATGCGTCCGGCCTCGCCCACGAAGCGGTGCCACGTGAGGCCGATACCGGCCTCGACCGCCACCCGCGCCTTGACGGCGGGCGGCAGAACGCTGTCCTTGTACTCCTGGTCCTGCTCGTCGAACCACTCGACCGACGGCATCGAGACCACCCGGGTGGGGATACCGGCGGACTGGAGCTGCTCACGCGCCTCGACGGCCAGCTGCACCTCGGAGCCGGTGCCGATCAGTACGACCTGGGGAGCGCCGCCCTCGGCCTCGAACAGGACGTAACCGCCCTTGGCCGCCTCGTCGTTGGCCTCGTACGTCGGCACACCCTGGCGGGTCAGCGCCAGACCGTGCGGAGCGCCCTTGTCGTGCCGCTTGAGGATCTCGCGCCAGGCGATCGCCGTCTCGTTGGCGTCGGCGGGGCGGACGATGTTCAGACCGGGGATGGCCCGCAGCGCGGAGAGGTGCTCGACCGGCTGATGGGTCGGACCGTCCTCGCCGAGACCGATCGAGTCATGGGTCCAGACATAGGTGACCGGCACCCGCATCAGCGCGGCGAGCCGCACGGCCGGGCGCATGTAGTCGGAGAACACCAGGAAAGTGCCGCCGTAGATACGGGTGTTGCCGTGCAGCGCGATGCCGTTCATGGTCGAACCCATGGCGTGCTCGCGGATGCCGTAGTGCACCGTGCGGCCGTACGGGTCGGCCTCCGGCAGGGGGTTGCCCACCGGGAGGAACGACGACGTCTTGTCGATGGTGGTGTTGTTCGAACCCGCGAGGTCGGCGGAGCCGCCCCACAGTTCGGGGATGACCTCACCGAGCGCCTGGAGCACCTTGCCGGACGCGGCACGCGTCGCGACGGACTTGCCGGTCTCGAAGGCGGGGAGCTTCTCCTCCCAGCCCGCGGGCAGTTCGCCTGCCCTGACCCGGTCGAACGTCGCCGCGCGCTCCGGGTTGGCGGTGCGCCAGGCGGCGAAGGTCTTCTCCCACTCGGTACGCGCCTCACGGCCGCGGTCGAGCGCTTCGCGGGTGTGCGCGAGCACGTCGGCGGAGACGTCGAAGGACTTCTCCGGGTCGAAACCGAGCACCTTCTTGGTGGCGGCGACCTCTTCGTCGCCGAGCGCGGAGCCGTGCGCCGCCTCGGTGTTCTGCGCGTGCGGGGCGGGCCACGCGATGATCGAGCGGGCCGCGATGAACGAGGGACGCCCGGTCTCCGCCCGCGCCGCCTTCAGGGCGTCGTACAGCCCCTGCGGGTCGAGGTCGCCGTTGGGCAGCTGCTCGACGCGCTGCACATGCCAGCCGTACGCCTCGTACCGCTTGAGGGTGTCCTCGGAGACCGCGGTCTCCGTGTCGCCCTCGATGGAGATGTGGTTGTCGTCCCAGAGCAGGACCAGATTGCCCAGCTTCTGATGGCCGGCCAGCGAGGACGCCTCGGCCGAGATGCCCTCCTGGAGGCAGCCGTCACCGGCGATCGCCCAGATGGTGTGGTCGAACGGAGAGGTGCCGGGCGCGGCCTCCGGGTCGTACAGACCGCGCTCGTACCGGGCGGCCATCGCCATGCCCACCGCGTTCGCGACACCCTGTCCGAGCGGGCCGGTGGTGGTCTCCACACCGACGGTGTGCCCGTACTCCGGGTGGCCCGGGGTCTTCGAACCCCAGGTACGGAAGGACTCCAGGTCTTCGAGCTCCACTCCGTATCCGGCCAGGTAGAGCTGGATGTACAGAGTCAGGGAGGAGTGGCCCGCCGAGAGGATGAACCTGTCTCGGCCGGTCCACTGCGCGTCGGCGGGATCGTGCCGCATGAGCTTCTGGAAGAGCACATACGCGGCGGGGGCCAGGCTCATGGCCGTACCCGGATGGCCGTTGCCGACCTTCTGTACGGAATCCATGGCCAGGACGCGGGCGGTGTCGACTGCCCGGCGGTCCGATTCGGTCCACTCGACGAGGTCTGTGGTGGTCGGCTTGGTGCTCACCCTGAGTCAGGGCTCCTCTCCACATGATCGAATTCCGGTGTCTGAGGGCGCACCGGTTCGCTGTCGAGCCTACCCGCAGCGACAGTCATCTTTCCGAGCGTGTTTCCAGGGTGCGGTGCGCCCGGAGAGTTCGCCTCCCGGCGTTCCGGAGTTCACCGTCAGGCAGGTCGCGGGGACCGTTCCGGGAGGGTGTTTCCGCGCGGTCCCGTGCGACGGACCCCCGCGGAGATCGGCGTATGGGCAACGTCTAGAGTGGCGTGGTACGCGCAAGTCTTTACCGGGCCTTCACGCTCGGAGCTTGCTGGGATTTCTCTGTCAGGGGTGTGCGTGACGGCCGTCGAGTCCCGACCCGCAGGGGTCGCCTTGACTCCGAGCTCGGGCGGCCATCGGCCGTTCGGCGCCCGCGTCAAGGCATTCGTGCTGCTGACCAAGCCACGGATCATCGAACTGCTGCTCATCACCACCATTCCGGTGATGTTCCTGGCCGCGCAAGGCGTGCCGGATCTTTGGCTGGTGGTCACCACCTGTGTCGGCGGCTATCTCTCCGCCGGTGGCGCCAACGCGTTGAACATGTACATCGACCGCGACATCGACGCCCTGATGGACCGTACGTCGCAGCGTCCCCTGGTCACCGGCATGGTCTCGCCGCGCGAGGGGCTGGTGTTCGGTCTGACGCTGACCCTGGTCTCGACCCTCTGGTTCGGACTTCTGGTCAACTGGCTGTCCGCGGGCCTCGCCCTGGGTGCGCTGCTCTTCTACGTCATCGTCTACACGATGATCCTCAAGCGCCGTACCTCGCAGAACATCGTCTGGGGCGGTATCGCGGGCTGTATGCCGGTGCTGATCGGCTGGTCGTCGGTCACCAATTCGGTGTCCTGGGCCGCCGTCATCCTCTTCCTCGTCATGTTCTTCTGGACGCCGCCGCACTACTGGCCGCTCTCCATGAAGGTGAAGGACGACTACGCGCGCGTGGGCGTCCCGATGCTCCCGGTCGTCGCGAGCAACCAGGTCGTGGCCCGTCAGATCGTCCTCTACAGCTGGGTGATGGTCGCGGTCTCGCTGCTGCTGACCCCCCTGGGGTACACGGGCTGGTTCTATACGACGGTCGCCCTGGTGTCCGGCGGTTACTGGCTCTGGGAGGCGCACGGACTCCAGTCGCGCGCCAAGGCCGGCGAGACGGGCGCCAAGCTCAAGGAGATGCGGCTGTTCCACTGGTCCATCACCTATGTGTCGCTGGTCTTCGTGGCCGTGGCCGTGGATCCCTTCCTGCGCTGAGGCGCTCCTGGGCCCAGCTGAGGCGTTTTCGCTCCACCGACAGGTGGGGCGCGTGGTCAAGGCCACGCGCCCCACCCGTCGTCGGTTGAGCTACCCGTGGGTAGCATCCCGTTCATGGCAGAGACCCAGCAGACAGAGCAGAGCGCCGACCCCGACGAGGCCAGGGCCCTGGCCCGGCGGGAGGCGCGCGACGAGCGCAGGGCCGCCCGGCTGGCGAAGCGGATCGGCGCCTTCGCCCGACGGCACGGCGGCGCCGAGGGGCAGCTCGCGTATCTCGGACAGGCCGGTACGCGCATCGTGCTGGTCGGCGCGGACGGCGGCTGGGGCGATCTCGTCGCCCCCTCGCACGCCATCGCGAGCGGCGCCGCCGAGAAGGCGGGGCTGACGCTGCACGAGTCCTTCGACGGCGAGTTCGCCGCCAAGGTGCGCACGGGACCGTACGAATGGAAGCGGATGGCCGGACTCCAGCTCGGTGGCCGCGAGGTCTGAGAGCCCGGGCCGGACCGACGTACTCCTCCAGTGCCCCTCCCGGCAGGCGCCACCCGGGCGCGAGTTACCCGTTAGGACAGTAGGAGTACGGTCCACGACGGGAAACCCGATGATCGAAACAGCGTCCCTGGTGGACCAGTACTGCCACGGAGTGCACCGTACGGAGCTGGGCCTCGCCACCTTCGAGGCCCAGCTCGGCGCGACGGCGCGCGCGCCCGCGCCCGGCACCACGTTCTTCGACACCCAGACCGGGTTCGCCGTCCGGCGCTGGTGCCCGCCGCTGCTCGACCTGGAACCGCACTGCCCGCCCGCCCGCTATCTCGCCCGCCGCCGGGAGCTGGGCGTACTCGAAACCGGACGCCGGCTGCTGCGCTCCACCGGGATCTCCACCTATCTGGTGGACACCGGACTGCCCGGTGATCTGACCGGGCCCGCCGAGATGGCCGCGACGGGCGCGGCCGAGGCCCGGGAGATCGTCCGGCTGGAACCGCTGGCCGAACGGGTCGCGGATGTCTCAGGAGGAGCCGGCACCTTCCTGGCCGGTCTCGCCGAATCCGTGCACGCCGCGGCGGACTCGGCCGTCGCCTTCAGCTCCGTCGCCGGGGCCAGGACCGGCCTCGCCGTCTCGCCCGAGCCGCCGGGACCGGGGGAGGTACGGGGCGCCGCGGGGCGCTGGCTGGCCGGGCGCCGGGCCGGCGACCCGCTCACGGACTCCGTACTGCTGCGCCATCTGCTCTGGACGGCGGTCGGCTCGGGGCTGCCGCTTCAACTGCACACGTGCGGCGCCACCGACACGTATCCACCGGAGAGCCACGCCGACCCCGGGGCGCTCACCGGCTTCGCGGCGGCCACGGCCGGGCTCGGTACCGATCTCGTCCTGCTGAACGGCTATCCGCACCACCGGCACGCGGCCCAGCTGACGAGCGTCTTCCCGCATGTGTACGCGGACCTGGGGCCCGTACTCGCGCGGACCGGGGCCGGAGCCGCGTCCGTACTCGCGGAGATCCTGGAGCTCGCGCCGTTCGGGAAGCTGCTGTTCTCCAGCGGCGCGCGCGGGCTGCCCGAGCTGCATGTGGTGGGCGCCCAGGTGTTCCGGGAGGCGCTGGAGCGGGTCCTCGGCGGCTGGGTGGGCGACGGCGCGTGGGCGTTACGGGACGCCCAGCGCGTCGCCCGGATGATCGCGGCCGGCAACGCCCACCGGCTCTACGGGCTGCCGGACGCTCCGTAGCCGTGTCTCCGGTCGCGCCGCTCGGACCGCCGACGCGCTCGGACCGCCGACGTCGCTCGGACCGCCGACGTCGCTCGGACCGCCGACGTCGCTCGGACCGCCGACGTCGCTCAGACCACCGACAGTGTGGGGTCCGACTGCGCGGGGATCTCCGTCGCCGTCCGCGGGCGCTCGCGCAGGCTCATCGACAGCCGCAGTACGGCGATCAGCACCAGGCAGGAGCCCAACATATGGGTGCCGACCAGGACTTCGGGGAGGTCGGTGAAGAACTGCACATAGCCGATGGCGCCTTGCGCGAGCAGCACCAGCAGCAGTTCGCGGGCGCGCGCCCGGGTGTCGGCCGGGGCGTCCACCACTCGCAGCACCAGCCACATCGCCACCGCCAGCGCGCAGACGATCCAGGCGAACACCGCGTGCACATGGGCGGCGGTGGCCCAGTCGAACGGCATCCTGGGCACATCGCTGCTGTCACCGGCGTGCGGGCCCGAGCCCGTCACCGCCGTACCCGCCGCGATCAGCACCACGGCGGCGCCCACCAGCGCCCAGGACAGCTTGCGCACCGGGCGCGGGACACGTGGCCGGGGGGCGCCGTCGCCCTCGCGGGTACGCAGCCAGGTCAGGGTGGTGACGGTGAGCAGGATGTTGGCGAGGAAGAAGTGCCCCGCGACGGTCCACGGGTTGAGGTCCATCCACACCGTGATCCCGCCGATCACGGCGTTGCCCATCACGATCCAGAACTGCGACCAGGCGAGCCGGGTCAGCCCCCGCCGCCGCGGCTTGGTGGAGCGCGCCGCGATGATCGTCCAGCCGACCGCCGCGCACAGCACATAGGTCAGCATGCGGTTGCCGAACTCGATCGCGCCGTGCAGACCTTGCTCGGGTGTGGCGAAGAGACTGTCGTCCGTGCACTTCGGCCAGGTGTCACAGCCGAGGCCCGAACCGGTCAGCCGGACAGCGCCGCCGGTGACGACGATGACCACGCTCATCACGACGGCGGTGAGCGCGGCGCGCTGGAGCACACGGGGTGAGGGCGTCCAGCGCTGGGCGATATACGCGAGGGGGGTCAACACGGCCACCATCGTAGGACGGAGCTTGTGCAGCTTTTCACGAGGGGTACGTAAGCCGCTTCCGGGCGGTCCCGGCCACCCGCTCCGGCCTGCTCCCGGCTACTCCCAGCGGAAGAACGCGCCCGCCGCGCCGAGGCCGAGCGCGGCCCAGACGGCGAGTATCCCGAGGTCGCCCCACGGCAGCGCGGCGCCGTGCTGGAGCACCTCGCGCAGTCCGTCGGAGAGCGCCGATATCGGCAGGAGCCCCAGCACGGAGCGCGCCGCGTCCGGGAACTCGTCCAGCGGCACGATCACCCCGCCGCCCACCAGGAGCAGCAGGAAGACCAGGTTCGCGGCGGCCAGTGTCGCCTCGGCCCTGAGCGTGCCGGCCATCAGCAGCCCGAGCCCGGAGAATGCGGCCGTGCCCAGCACGAGCAGCGGCAGAACGGCGAACGGGCTGCCCTCGGGGGACCAGCCGAGCCCGAACGCGATCACGGTCAGCAGCACGATCTGGAGCACTTCGGTGACCAGTACGGAGAGCGTCTTGGCGGTCATCAGTGCCCAGCGCGGCAGCGGGGACACCGCGAGCCGCTTGAGCACCCCGTACCGCCGCTCGAAACCGGTGGCGATGGCCTGGCCGGTGAACGCCGTGGACATCACGGCCAGCGCGAGCACGCCCGGGGCCAGGAAGTCCACCGCCTTGTCCGCGCCCGTGTCGATGATGTCGACCGTCGAGAAGAGCACCAGCAGCAGCGACGGGATGATCACGGTCAGCAGCAGCTGCTCGCCGTTGCGCAGCAGCAGTTTCGTCTCGAACGCCGTCTGTGCCGCGATCATGCGTGCCAGCGGGGCCGCGCCGGGCGCGGGGGCGTAGGTGCCGCTGCCGCGCGTACCGGCGCCGCGCGCACCCGTACCGCTCGTGCTGGTGCTCATGAACGCAGCTCCTTGCCGGTCAGTTCGAGGAAGACGTCCTCCAGCGTGTGCCGCTCCACGGAGATCCCGTCCGCCAGCACGCCGTGCTGCGCGCACCACGAGGCGACTGTCGCGAGCAGCTGTGGATCGACCCCGCCGGTGATCCGGTACACCCCCGAGGACAGCTCGTCGGCGGTGGTGCCGTCCGGCAGCGCCTTGAGCAGGGAGTCGAGGTCGAGCCCGGGGCGCCCGGTGAAGCGCAGGGTGTTCTCCGCGCCGCCGCGGCACAGCTCCTCGGGGCTGCCCTGGGCGATGACCCGGCCCGCGTCGATGATCACCACATCGTCGGCCAGCTCCTCGGCCTCGTCCATGAAGTGCGTGGTCAGCACCACTCCCACCCCGTCGGAGCGCAGCTCGCGTACGAGATCCCAGGTGGAGCGGCGGGCCTGCGGGTCGAGACCGGCGGTCGGCTCGTCGAGGAAGACCAGCTCGGGGCGGCCGACGACGGCCAGGGCCAGCGCGAGCCGCTGCTGCTGGCCGCCGGAGAGCCGCCGGTAGGTGGTACGGCCGCAGCCGCCGAGGCCGAGCCGTTCGATCAGCGCGTCCACATCGAGCGGGCGGGCGTGCAAGCGGGCCATGTGGCGGAGCATCTCGTCGGCGCGCGCGCCGGAGTACACACCGCCGGACTGGAGCATCACGCCGATGCGCGGGCGCAGCCGGGCGGCGTCCGCGACGGGGTCCAGACCCAGGACCCGTACGGTCCCGGCGTCCGGCGCGCGGTACCCCTCGCAGATCTCGACCGTGGTGGTCTTGCCGGCTCCATTGGGGCCGAGGACGGCGGTGACCGTACCGGCGCCGACCGCGAGATCCAGGCCGTCCACCGCGGTCTTGGCCCCGTACCGCTTGACCAGGCCCCGTACCTCGACGACCGGCTCTCCGGTGGTCCGGCCCGCGGCGGAGCCGCTTTCGGGCAGACGGTCACCCGGGAAGTCGCTGTACATGCCGGGAAGTCTAGGCAGCCGGGAAGGGCCTCAATCCCGCGGGGGCGAAACGGCGGTTCCACGCCATCCAGGGCCCGGCTTCCGGGGTGGGGCCCTTCCGGTTAGGTAACCCTTAGTGATCAAGCGCACCGGAAGTCGGCTTCCACCTCGGTTGTCAGGGCCGGATGAATTACGCAACAATGGCGTTGTGAAATACGTTGGCGAGGCTTCCCAGGAGGAACTCGCGACCGGCGAGCACTCCACTCGCAACCGGGTCGCGCGCTCCATCCTGGACCACGGCCCGTCCACCGTCTCCGAGCTGGCGGGACGTCTCGGGCTCACTCAGGCGGCCGTACGCCGCCATCTTGACGCACTGGCGGCCGACTCCGTGGTGGAACCCCGTGACCAGCGGGTCTACGGCTCACGCGGGCGCGGCAGGCCGGCCAAGGTGTTCGCCCTGACGGACTGCGGCCGGGACGCCTTCGATCAGTCCTACGACCAGCTCGCCGCCGACGCCCTGCGCTGGATCGCCGCCGCCGCCGGCGGTGGTGAGCGGGGCGAGGCGGCCGTCGCCGCCTTCGCGCGCGCCCGTATCGCCGGCCAGTCCGAGAGCTACCGGCAGGCGGTCGAGTCCGCCGAGCCGGAGAAGCGTACGGAGGCACTCGCCGAGGCGCTGAGCACCGACGGGTACGCTGCTACGGCGCGTAGCGCGCCGAACCGACAGGGCGAGCAGCTCTGCCAGCACCACTGCCCGGTCGCGCATGTCGCCGAGCAGTTCCCCCAGCTGTGCGAGGCGGAGACGGAGTTCTTCTCCCAGCTGCTCGGGACCCATGTGCAGCGGCTGGCCACCATCGCCCATGGCGACGGGGTCTGCACGACCTTCATTCCGCGCGCCACGCAACACCCACAGCACCCCACACAGACCACTCATCACGCTTCTGAAAGCACAGCCGGGAGGAACCCCGCATGACGCTCCCCACGGAGACTGCCCACCCTGAGCTTGAGGGCCTGGGCACGTACGAATTCGGCTGGGCCGACTCCGACGCCGCAGGCGCCACCGCCAAGCGCGGGCTGTCCGAGGCCGTCGTCCGCGACATCTCGGAGAAGAAGAACGAGCCCGAGTGGATGCTGAAGCTGCGGCTCAAGGGTCTGCGCCTGTTCGACAAGAAGCCCATGCCCAACTGGGGCTCGGATCTGTCGGGCATCGACTTCGACAACATCAAGTACTTCGTGCGCTCCACCGAGAAGCAGGCGGCTTCCTGGGAGGAACTGCCGGAGGACATCAAGAACACGTACGACAAGCTCGGCATCCCGGAGGCGGAGAAGCAGCGCCTTGTCGCCGGTGTCGCGGCCCAGTACGAGTCCGAGGTCGTCTACCACCAGATCCGTGAGGACCTGGAGGAGCAGGGCGTCATCTTCCTGGACACGGACACCGCGCTGAAGGAGCACCCGGAGCTCTTCCAGGAGTACTTCGGCACGGTCATCCCGGTCGGCGACAACAAGTTCGCCTCGCTGAACTCGGCCGTGTGGTCCGGCGGATCGTTCATCTACGTGCCGAAGGGTGTGCACGTCGACATCCCGCTCCAGGCCTACTTCCGTATCAACACGGAGAACATGGGCCAGTTCGAGCGGACGCTGATCATCGTCGACGAGGACGCCTACGTCCACTACGTCGAGGGCTGTACCGCCCCGATCTACTCCTCGGACTCGCTGCACAGCGCCGTGGTCGAGATCATCGTCAAGAAGGGCGGTCGCTGCCGCTACACGACGATCCAGAACTGGTCGAACAACGTCTACAACCTGGTCACCAAGCGCGCCGTGGCCTACGAGGGCGCGACCATGGAGTGGGTCGACGGCAACATCGGCTCCAAGGTCACCATGAAGTACCCGGCCGTCTACCTGATGGGCGAGCACGCCAAGGGCGAGACCCTGTCCATCGCCTTCGCGGGCGAGGGCCAGCACCAGGACGCCGGCGCCAAGATGGTCCACATGGCCCCGCACACCTCGTCGAACATCGTCTCCAAGTCGGTGGCGCGCGGTGGCGGCCGTACCTCCTACCGCGGTCTGATCGAGATCGGCGAGGGCGCCGAGGGCTCCAAGTCCAATGTGCTCTGTGACGCGCTGCTGGTGGACACCATCTCGCGCTCCGACACCTACCCCTACGTGGACGTCCGCGAGGACGACGTGTCCATGGGCCACGAGGCGACCGTCTCCAAGGTCTCCGAGGACCAGCTCTTCTATCTGATGAGCCGCGGTCTCTCCGAGTTCGAGGCCATGGCCATGATCGTCCGCGGCTTCGTGGAGCCGATCGCCAAGGAGCTGCCCATGGAGTACGCGCTGGAGCTCAACCGGCTGATCGAGCTGCAGATGGAGGGCTCCGTCGGCTGACCGCCGCCAGGCCCCGCCCGACCAGCAGCGCCCGTAATCCCTTACGCAGAGGCAGAGAGAGAGCACGACGACAGCCATGGCTGAGGCTCAGAACATTCCGGCGGGTTCCACGACCGCCGGTTCGATCGCGGTGGCCGCCGAGTCGACCGTCGCCACGCGCATGAGCGCGCCCCCCTCCTACGACGTGGCGGACTTCCCCGTCCCGCACGGCCGCGAGGAGGAGTGGCGGTTCACGCCGCTGGAACGGCTGCGCGGTCTGCACGACGGCACCGCCGTCGCGCAGGACGGCGGCGTCACGGTCGAGGTGACCGCCACCGAGGGCGTCATCGTCGAGACCGTCGGCCGTGACGACGCGCGGATCGGCAAGGCCGGGATCCCGGTGGACCGGGTCGCCGCCCAGGCGTACTCCTCGTTCGAGAAGGCCTCGGTCGTCTCGGTGCCCAAGGAGACCGTGGTGAGCGAGCCGATCCGGATCGCCGTCCACGGCGAGGGCGGGGTCTCGTACGGTCACCAGATCATCGAGCTGGGAGCCTTCGCCGAGGCGGTCGTGGTCATCGACCACACCGGCGACGGAGTGCTCGCCGCCAATGTCGACTTCCTCATCGGGGACGGCGCCAAGCTGACCGTCGTCTCCGTGCAGGACTGGGACGACAAGTCCGTCCATGTCGCCCAGCACAACGCGCTGGTCGGCCGCGACGCCTCGTTCAAGTCGGTCGTGGTCACCTTCGGCGGCGATCTCGTACGGCTCCAGCCGCATGTGAAGTACGCGGGCACCGGCGGTGAGGCCGAGCTGTTCGGTCTCTACTTCACCGACCGCGGCCAGCACCAGGAGCACCGTCTCTTCGTCGACCACAACGTCCCGCACTGCAAGTCCAACGCGGCCTACAAGGGCGCGCTCCAGGGCACGGACGCGCACGCCGTCTGGATCGGTGACGTACTCATCCGCGCCGCGGCCGAGGGCACCGACACCTATGAGATGAACCGGAACCTGGTCCTCACGGACGGCGCCCGGGTCGACTCGGTGCCGAACCTGGAGATCGAGACCGGCGAGATCGCCGGCGCCGGGCACGCCTCCGCCACCGGCCGGTTCGACGACGAGCAGCTCTTCTATCTGATGGCCCGCGGTATCCCGGAGACCGAGGCCCGCCGGCTGGTGGTCCGCGGCTTCTTCGCCGAGCTGGTCCAGAAGATCGGCCTGCCGGATGTCGAGGAACGTCTGATGGCCTCGATCGAGGCGGAGCTGGAGGCGTCAGTCTGATGGCCTACGTCCGAGTCTGTGGGCTGGGCGAGCTGGCGGAGGACACCCCGAAGAGGGTGGAACTCGACGGCACGCCCGTCTCCCTCGTCCGTACCGGGGGCGAGGTGTTCGCGATCAACGACATCTGCTCGCACGCGAACGTGTCCCTCTCGGAGGGCGAGGTCGAGGACTGCATGATCGAATGCTGGCTGCACGGCTCCAGCTTCGACCTCCGTACCGGAAAGCCGTCCGGCCTGCCCGCGACGCGCCCGGTCCCCGTATACCCCGTAAAGATCGAAGGGGACGATGTGCTCGTCTCCGTCACCCAGGAGTCCTGAGTCACCCATGGCAACGCTTGAAATCCACGACCTGCACGTCTCCGTCGAAGCGGAGAACGGCCCCCGCGAGATCCTCAAAGGCGTCGACCTGACCGTCAAGCAGGGCGAGACCCACGCCATCATGGGCCCCAACGGCTCCGGCAAGTCGACCCTCGCGTACTCCCTCGCGGGCCACCCCAAGTACACGATCACCGGTGGCACCGTGACCCTGGACGGCGAGGACGTCCTGGAGATGACCGTGGACGAGCGCGCCCGCGCCGGCCTCTTCCTCGCCATGCAGTACCCGGTCGAGGTCCCCGGTGTCTCGGTCTCCAACTTCCTGCGCACCTCCGCCACCGCCGTGCGCGGCGAGGCCCCCAAGCTGCGCACCTGGGTGAAGGAGGTCCGGGAGACCATGGAGCGTCTCCAGATGGACCCGTCCTTCGCCGAGCGCAATCTGAACGAGGGCTTCTCCGGCGGCGAGAAGAAGCGGCACGAGATCCTTCAGCTCGAACTGCTCAAGCCCAAGATCGCGATCCTCGACGAGACCGACTCCGGCCTCGACGTCGACGCGCTGCGCGTCGTCTCCGAGGGCGTCAACCGCGTCCGCGAGAGCGGCGAGGTCGGCACGCTGCTGATCACGCACTACACGCGGATTCTCCGTTACATCAAGCCCGACTTCGTGCATGTCTTCGCACAGGGCCGGATCGCCGAGTCCGGCGGTGCGGAGCTGGCGGACAAGCTGGAGAACGAGGGCTACGAGGCATACGCGAAGGGCGGCCCCGTGAGCGGGGTGAACTCGGAGGAGGATGTCGCGTGACACAGCTGCCGGGCCTTCTCACACCATCGGACCGTCTGCTCGACGAGGCGATCCGTAAGGATTTCCCGATCCTCGACCGGGTGATCCACGACGGCAAGAAGCTCGTGTACCTGGACTCCGCGGCGACCTCGCAGAAGCCGCGCCAGGTGCTCGACGCGCTCAACGCGTACTACGAGCGGCACAACGCGAATGTCCACCGCGGCGTGTACACCATCGCCGAGGAGGCCACGGCGCTGTACGAGGGCGCCCGTGACAAGGTCGCCGCTTTCATCAACGCGCCGAGCCGTGACGAGGTGATCTTCACCAAGAACGCCTCCGAGTCGCTCAACCTCGTGGCGAACATGCTCGGCTGGGCGGACGAGCCCTACCGGGTGGACCACGAGACCGAGATCGTCATCACGGAGATGGAGCACCACTCCAACATCGTGCCGTGGCAGCTGCTCTCGCAGCGCACGGGCGCGAAGCTGAAGTGGTTCGGCATCACCGACGAGGGCCGGCTCGATCTGTCCAACATCGACGAGATCATCACGGAGAAGACGAAGATCGTCTCCTTTGTACTGGTCTCCAACATCCTGGGCACCCAGAACCCGGTCGAGAAGATCATCCGGCGCGCGCAGGAGGTCGGCGCGCTGGTCTGCGTCGACGCCTCCCAGGCGGCGCCGCACCAGGTACTCGACGTACAGGCGCTCCAGGCCGACTTCGTCGCCTTCACCGGCCACAAGATGGTCGGCCCGACCGGGATCGGCGTGCTCTGGGGCCGCCAGGAGCTGCTGGAGGACCTGCCGCCGTTCCTGGGCGGCGGCGAGATGATCGAGACCGTGTCGATGCACTCGTCGACCTACGCCCCGGCGCCGCACAAGTTCGAGGCGGGTACGCCCCCGATCGCCCAGGCCGTCGGCCTCGGCGCGGCCGTGGACTATCTCACCGCGATCGGCATGGACAAGATCGCCGCGCATGAGCACGCCATCACCGAGTACGCGGTGAAGCGGCTGCTTGAGGTCCCCGACCTGCGGATCATCGGCCCGGAGACGGCCGAGGACCGTGGCGCCACGATCTCCTTCACGCTCGGCGACATCCACCCCCACGATGTGGGCCAGGTCCTCGACGAACAGGGCATCGCGGTCCGGGTCGGCCACCACTGCGCGCGCCCGGTCTGCCTGCGGTACGGAATTCCCGCGACCACGCGAGCGTCTTTCTATCTGTACTCCACTCCGGCCGAGGTCGACGCTCTGGCCGAAGGGCTTGAGCACGTCCGTAACTTCTTCGGATGAGGACCTGAGGGGCAGGGCAGTTCGTGAAGCTGGATTCGATGTACCAGGACGTCATCCTGGACCACTACAAGCACCCGCACGGGCGCGGTCTCCGGGACGGCGATGCCGAGGTGTACCACGTCAATCCGACGTGTGGTGACGAGATCACGCTGCGTGTGCGGTACGAGGGTTCGCGGATCGCGGATGTGTCGTACGAGGGCCAGGGCTGCTCGATCAGCCAGGCCAGCGCATCCGTACTGAACGACCTCCTCGTCGGCAAGGAGCTGGCCGAGGCACAGAAGATCCAGGGCACCTTCCTGGAGCTGATGCAGTCGAAGGGTCAGCTCGAACCCGACGACGCGATGGAAGAGGTGCTGGAGGACGCGGTCGCGTTCGCCGGCGTCTCGAAATACCCCGCCCGCGTGAAGTGCGCGCTGCTGAGCTGGATGGCGTGGAAGGACGCGACGGCCCAGGCCCTGGGCGACAGCGCGACGAAGGAGACGGCATGAGCGAGAACGAGACCCTGACGATCAAGCCGGCCTCGGAGGACGAGGTCCGCGAGGCGCTGTACGACGTCGTCGACCCCGAGCTGGGCATCGATGTCGTCAACCTCGGTCTGATCTACGGCATTCATATCGACGATTCCAATATCGCCACCCTGGACATGACCCTGACCTCGGCGGCGTGTCCGCTGACCGATGTGATCGAGGACCAGGCGAAGGCGGCGACGGACGGCATCGTCAACGAACTCAAGATCAACTGGGTCTGGATGCCGCCGTGGGGTCCTGACAAGATCACCGACGATGGCCGCGAGCAGCTGCGCGCGCTGGGCTTCAACGTCTGAGCGTCGGACCGTGCGAGAGGGCCCCGTGATCCCGGCCGGATCATGGGGCCCTCTCGTGTCTCCACGGGACTTGGGACTTACTCGTGGGGCGTCCGGGCAGGCCGCTAGGCCGGTGCAGCGGCGGCCTCGGCGAGGGTGGGGGCCAGATTCTCCGTGCGGATGCGCCGGTCGACGTAGAGGAGGTTCAGCACCAGCTGGGGGAAGGTCGTCGTGATGAACTGCATGATCAGCTGGGCGACCATGAACAGCACCAGATAGCCGCTCACGGCCACCAGGATCTGACCGGCTGTCGGGTCGCCGCCGAGGGTGGACGGGGTCAGCAGGCTCCCGACGGCCGTCAGCGCGTTGACCAGCTGCTGGAGGACGAGACCCGCGAGGGCCGCCATGGCGAAGGCCAGCAGTGAGATGCCGCAGATCCGCCACCAGGCACCCCGTACCAGCTCGGCCGAGCGGCGCAGGGACGCGAGCGGGCCACGGGATTCGATGACGGCGACCGCCGGGGCCAGGCTGAGGCGGACCCAGAGCCAGACCGCCGGCGGGACGAGCGCCAGGGCGCCAAGGAAGCCGAGCGGGATCAGCCAGAAGAGATGGCCGGGGGAGCCGTCCATGGTGATGTAGGTGATCAGCGTGGCGACGAAGCCCAGGAGGAGCAGCGCCCCCGGCAGGACGGCGATCAGCCCGCTGAGGAGGACGGCGCCCAGGACCGCGGGGAACCGGGCGAGGGCCCGGCGCCAGACCGCGCCGAAGGTGGTCGGGCGGCCCAGGACGGCGCTCTGGACGACCGAGGGGCAGGCGGCCTGGACGAACGCGTTGGCGGTCGGCAGCACCAGCATGCCGAAGAGCCAGACACAGCCGAACGCGATCAGCAGCGGCCGGACCTCGGCCCAGGACGGATCCGCGCCCCGCGGAGTGTCGATGACCGCGCGGAGCCGGTCGCCGACGATGGCGTAGGCGACGGCCAGCGCGATCGCGACGACTGCCGTGGCCGCGCCGTACACCACCGCGGCCACCCCGAACAGCTGCTTCCAGTAGCGGCCCATCGTGGCGAACGCGCCGTTGAGTATCTCGCCCAGGCCGAGCGGGCCGAGGGGTATCACCCCGGGCTTGGGGGGTGACGGGGGAGGCGTCCAGCCGCCCCAGCCGTAGGGCCCGCTCCCGTACGGCCCGCTTCCGTGCGGCCCGCCGGGACCGCCTCCGTACCCGCCACCGCCGCCCCACCCCGTCGTGCCGTGCGCCACCGCTCTGCTCCGCTCCCCGTCGCTCCGATCCGGACGGCACACCGTAACCGGTGGGTGTGAGCAGCGGGTATGTACGGCCGTACGCATCGATGTGTACTCTCGTACGCATGGGATACGGACTGCTGGCCGCGGCGATCGCGGCGGAGGTGGCCGCCACGTCGGCCATGAAGTACAGCGAGGGCTTCACCCGGCTGTGGCCCTCGCTGGTGACCGTGGTGGGCTATGTCATCGCCTTCGCGCTGCTCGCGCAGACCCTCAAGACCATCTCCATCGGCACCGCCTACGCGATCTGGGCCGGCGTCGGCACGGCCGCCATCGCCGCCATCGGCATGGTCTTCATGAACGAGTCGATGGCGCCGACGAAGCTGCTCGGTATCGCCCTCGTGATCGCGGGCGTCGTCGTGCTCAACCTCGGAGGAGCCCACTGATGACCCGTCGTTACGACCCCGAACGGCGCCAGCGGATCATCGACGCCGCGATCCGGGTGGTCGGGCGCGGTGGTATCGCCGGACTGAGCCATCGCACCGTCGCCGCCGAGGCCGATGTGCCGCTCGGCTCCACCACGTACCACTTCGCCTCGCTCGACGAACTGCTGATCGCCGCGCTGCGGCAGACCAACGAGAGCTTCGCGGCGGCCGTGCGGGAGAGCGGCGCTCTCGCGGATCCGGGGTGCGACATCGCCGGTGAGCTGGCCCGGATCACCGGGGAGTGGCTGGCCGGGGACCGTACCGGGGTGGCGCTGGAGTACGAGCTGTATCTCGCGGCGCTGCGGCGGCCCGCGCTGCGCCCGGTCGCCGGGGAGTGGTGCGCCGCGCTCGGGGACGAGGTGACCAGGCGCACCGATCCCGACACCGCGCGGGCGGTGGTCGCGCTGCTGGACGGGATCTGTCTTCACGTGCTGCTCACGGACGCGGTGTACGACGTCGAGAACACCCGCGCGATGCTGACGCGGCTGATCCCTTCCCCGCGCCCGTCACCTGGGACCGGTTCGCCCGCGCCCCGCCGGGACCGTTAAGTTCGGAGCATGACCGACACGTCTTCCCCCAGTTCCCCCCGCACCACCGGCGCCGTCGCCGCCGGCCTCGCCACCCTCACCGAGGACGGCACCGTCCTCGACACCTGGTTCCCCGCCCCCGCGCTCGCCGCCGAGCCCGGACCGGCCGGCACCGAGCGGCTGACCGCCGAGCGGGCCGTGGAACTGCTCGGAGAAGGCGCGGCCAAGGCGATCGGCCCCGACGCCCGTCGCGGGGTCGAGATCGTCGCCGTCCGTACGGTCATCACCTCGCTCGACGACAAGCCGCTGGACACGCACGACGTATATCTGCGGCTGCATCTGCTCAGCCACCGGCTGGTCCAGCCGCACGGCCAGAGCCTGGACGGCATCTTCGGTCTGCTCGCCAATGTCGCCTGGACCTCGCTCGGCCCGGTCGCCGTCGACACGCTGGAGACCGTACGGCTCAACGCCCGTGCCGAGGGGCTGCACCTCCAGGTGACCTCGGTCGACAAGTTCCCGCGGATGACCGACTACGTCGCCCCCAAGGGGGTCAGGATCGCCGACGCGGACCGTGTACGGCTCGGCGCGCATCTCGCCGAGGGCACCACCGTGATGCACGAGGGCTTCGTCAACTTCAACGCGGGCACCCTCGGTACCTCCATGGTCGAGGGCCGGATCTCGGCGGGCGTCGTCATCGGTGACGGCTCGGACATCGGCGGCGGCGCCTCCACCATGGGCACCCTCTCCGGTGGCGGCAAGGAGCGCATCGTGATCGGCGAGCGCTGCCTGATCGGCGCCGAGGCGGGCATCGGGATCGCGCTGGGCGACGAGTGTGTCGTGGAGGCGGGGCTCTATGTCACGGCCGGTACGCGCGTCACGCTGCCCGACGGCCAGATCGTCAAGGCCCGTGAGCTGTCCGGTGCGAGCAATATCCTCTTCCGCCGCAACTCGGTCACCGGCGCCGTCGAGGCCCGCCCGAACAACGCGGTCTGGGACGGTCTGAACGAGGTGCTCCACAGCCACAACTGACCCAGCCCCACGGCTGGTCGGTACCCGCTGATCACAGCGGCGCGGCGGTGGCTCCGACAAGCTCTCCGTACGCCTTCAGCAGCCCGTCGGCCGTCTCCCGGCCGGCGGGCCGCAGCGGTTCACGCACCGGTCCGCCCGGCCGGCCGAGCGCGCCGAGCAGCGCCTTCGCGGTGACCGTACCGGGCAGCCCCGAGGCCATCATCAACTCGGCCAGGGGAAGCGTGAGTTGGTTGAGCCGTACGGACTCGGTGACCGCGCCCGCGTCATACGCGTCGAGCGCGGCGCGCAGCGGGCGGGGCGCGGCGTTGGCGACCGTACTGACGAATCCCGCGGCGCCGACCGCGTACAGCGGCAGATTCAGCTCCTCGCAGCCGGAGTAGTACGCGAGCGAGGTGCGGGCGATCACTGTGGAGCTGCCGAGCAGGTCGTACGCGCAGTCCTTCACGGCGACGACGCGTGGGTGCGCGGCGAGGCGGAGCAGCGTCGAGGGCTCGACACGGGTGCCGGTGCGGCCCGGGATGTCGTACAGCATCAGCGGGATGCCCGACGCGTCGGCGATCCGCAGGAAATGCGCCTCCACGGCGGACTGCGGCGGGCGGCTGTAGTACGGGGTGACCACCAACAGGCCGTCGGCTCCGGCCTCTTCGGCCGCCCGCGCGAGGGCGAGGGTATGCCGGGTGTCCGCGCTGCCGACGCCCGCGACGACGGCCGCCCGACCGCCCACCTCGTCGCACACCGCGCGCACGAGAGCGGTCTTCTCGGCGTCCGTGGTGGTGGGCGACTCCCCGGTGGTGCCGTTCAGCACCAGCCCGTCGCACCCCTCGGCCACCAGCCGGCCGGCGAGTTCGCGGGCGCCGGGCAGATCCAGCTCTCCCTCGGCGGTGAAGGGCGTGACCATCGCGCAGAGGGCGCGGCCGAAGGGGCGAGGAGTGCTCATACCGGCAGTGTCCGCCGAGCGACTGTGAAGGTCTACTTAGATCTGCTTCGGGTGAGGATGAAGCACCACTAAAGAGCAGTGGTCCCGGGCCGTCTGGCATGATCGGCGAGTGCCCCGCAGTGGGCCGGGCGGGGGAGGAAATCGTATGGCACGGGTACGCCGAACGGCCGCGCTGATGGCGGGCTCGCTGGCCGTGATGGCGGGAGCGACCGGATGCTCCGACATCCAGAACGAGATCGACGCCGCGCGGGGCGCGGGCGCGGGGACGCCGGCCGCGACGGCTTCCGAGCCGTCGGCGGCGCTGCCGAGCGAGCCGCCCGCCGGCCGGCCCGAGGGCCCCGAGCGGGTGGACGCCACCGGTCCCGGCCGCTGTCTCGCCTCGGGTGTGGCCGTCAGCCATGGCGAGGTGGACGCCGCCATGGGGATCCGGGCCGTATCGATCGTCCTGCGGAACTGCGGGACCAAGCCCTACCGCGTCAACGGCTACCCGGAGATCGGCGTCCTGGACGAGGACCGCGAGCCGGTCGGCCTGAAGCTGGTCCAGGGGAACGAGAGCACGGGCGCCGCCGACGACCAGGGCCCGCGCGAACTGACGATGGAGCCCGGGGAGTCCGTGGAGTCGGTATTGCAGTGGAACAACCGGATCACCGAGTCCGGGGCCCACTCGACCGGCGCCCACGTGGTCGTCGCGGCGGCGCCTGGCGAGGAACGCGACACATTCCCGCTGCTCGTCGACATCGGCACGGACGCCGAACTGCGGGTCACCGCGTGGGCGGCCGGGCGGACCGCGGACCCGTCGTGAACGGACGGGCGAGGAGCCCGTACATCGGCATCGAAGATTGACCGGCGGTCCGTTCGGAATGGCGTGCTTCGGGGTAGCAGAGGCCGGACTGTCAGTGGGTACTGGTGCAATGGAGGACATGGAGGGCATGGAGAGCATGGACACCGAGAACGCCGACCAGGGCGACGCCGACGGGGGCGAACTCGACGCGTTGCGCGCCGCCTTCCCGTCGGAGCGCTGCCTGCCGCCGCTGGGCTGGGACGGGGTACGCGCCTTCGAGAGCGCGCACGGCATCGTCCTGCCCGAGCCGTACCGCACGCTGGTCGCGGAGATATGTGACGGCTGCAGCGACGGGCCCGCCGATATCGACGGGCTGATACCTCTGGCGGCGCTGCCCGCCGACTGGGGATGCGACCAGACACAGCGGGATCTCGCGAAGCCGTTCCCGCTCACCGAGGCCTGGGTGTGGGAGGACGACCCCCGTCCGTACGAGGAGATAGAGCCGCTCATCGACGAGGTCTACAACTACGGGAGCGTGGTGCTGGGCACGGACGGCTGCGGCATGTACTGGCATCTGGTCGTCAGCGGCGCGCACCGGGGGCGGATCTGGAACATCAGCGATGTGGGCGCGGCGCCGTTCGGGGTGGCCTTCGGACACACCACCGCGGAAGAGGGGTTCGCGGGCTGGGTGGCGCACTGGGCCACCACGCGCCGGCCGTGGTTCGACGTCGTGGTCTGACGGGGTGACGGGGTGACGGGGTGACGAGGCGGCGGCTCGGCGGGGCCACGGCTTGTTGACCTCAACCGCACTTCATATTTGAGCATGGTGGTCACGGGTGCACCGCGGGGGTGCGCCACAAGGAGGTTCCACCATGTCCGTGCGCCTCAGCACCGTGCCGGAGATCACCCGCCCCGGCGTGGGGCTCGTCCTCATCAGCACCTGGCGCGTCGGCACGCCCGAGCGGCAACGGGCCACGGTCGACGCCATCAGCCGGGCCTGGCGGAGCAGGGAGTGGCCGGACGTCGGGCTGCTCTCCTACAGCGTCTCCACCGGAAACGACGGAGACACCCTGCGGCACTACTCGCAGTGGCGCGACCGGGAGGCGTACGACGCGTTCGCGCGCACCTTCCGGAACGAGCGCAACGCCGAGATCGACGCCGCCGTGCCCGGGATCGAGCGCGTGGGGCTGCGCTCGTACGAGCTGTACCGCAGCGGGGCCCTGGCGGAGGCGGAAACCCGGGTGCCCGGCTGCGTCGTGCTCGTGGAGGTGGAGTTCGAGGGGCCCGACACCGACCGTCAGAAGGGCTGGGTCGACGCGGTCTTCGAGGCTCTCGGTACCGACCCGGCCACGCCCCCCGGCGGGATCTCCGCACACTTCCATCTCAGCACCGACGGCACGCGCGTACTCAACTACGCGGAGTGGGAGAGCGAGCAGGCGCATATCGACGCCCTCAACGCCCCGGGGAACGGGGTCGGTTCGGCCACCGAGCAGTGGAAGCGGGTGCAGTCCTATCCCGGGGTGAAGGACAGCACGGTGACGTGGTACACCCCCGCGATCAGCCTCAGCGGAGGGTGAGCGCGGCGGCGCCGAGTGCGGTGGCCCGGCCGCGTGTGGGGTCGGGCCGGACCACCGCGGCTTCTCAGGGGCGGAACCGCAGGACCTGCGGATCGTGGTCGCTGTTCTGCCGGGCGAACTCCGCGTTGATGTGCACGCTGTCGTAGTCGAACGCACCGGAGGTGATCGAAGGGCTGGTCAGGATCTGGTCCAGGACCTGCGAGTTGCCCTGGTAGACATACGAGTAACGCTCCGCGGCCGGCAGGGACTTGATCGCCGGATACAGCGCGCGGCCGTCGGCCAGCGCCTTGGCCGTGGCCGAGAACTCGAAGTCGTTGATGTCACCGACGACGAGTACGTCCGCGTCGCGCTGCGCCGCGAGGATGTCCTTGACGAACGCGTTCACCGAGCGGGCCTGCTGGAGCGGCTGGACCTCGGAGGAGCGGTTCACCGGCTGGTGGTGCGAGGTCAGGCTCTCGTCCCCGCCCTTCGAGGCGAAGTGGTTCGCGATGACGAAGACCGTACGGCCGCGGAAGGTGAACTCCCCGGCGAGCGGCTTGCGGCTGTTGGTCCAGGCCGCGTTGGCGGGGTCCACCCGGCCCGGGGAGAGCGTCAGGGCCGCGCGGCCCTGCGTACGGACGACATCCGTCGCCGTCGTCGCGTCCCCGCCCGGACGGTCGGTGAAGGAGACCCGCGCCGGGTTGTAGAGGAAGACCTGGCGGATATTGCCGCCGGGCTCACCGCCGTCCTTCTTGTCCTCCGGGTCGATCGTGCGCCAGGCGTAGGAGGGACCGCCGGCCGCGCTGATCGCCGCCGTGAACTTCGCGATGGTCTCCTCGGCGGAGACCGTGCCGTCGTCCTCGGCGCCCGTACTGTCCTGGATCTCCTCCAGCGCCAGGATGTCCGGCGAGGCGAGGTTCCGTACGACCGCGCCCGCGAGCGCGTCGAACTTCTCCTGGGGGTCGAAGGGGTCGAGGTTCTCGACGTTGTACGTGGCGACGGCCAGCTCGCTCTCGCGCTGCGGGCGGGTGGTCTCGGGCCTCAGCTTCTTGTCCGTGACCGTCCCCAGCGTCCGGGCGACGAGTGTGTAGCCGCCGAACTGGTTGTAATCCAGGGGACCTTCGGTGATACCGGTCAGCGTGTCGCCGACGTTCGCCGCCGGGAACGGGTGCTGCGCGACGGGCGCGAGCTGCTGGATCTGGAGCCGGCCGGTGTTCTGCGAGGTGTACGAACCGTAGACCGTGCCACCGCGGCGGTTGTCGTTCTCCCGCGGCTTCACCGTCACCCACAGCTCCGCGTACGGATCGGTCGCGCCGACCACCCGTGCCCCGCCGATCCGGACGTTCATCCCCTCCAGCGACTCGTAGAGGTCCAGCGCGTAGTCGCGGGGCTTCAGCCGCAGGCCGTTGACGCTGTTGCCCGCCGCCGGGTCACCCTTCGGGGCGTACGCCGAGGGCACCGACTTCTCCGAGATCACGACCGGCGCGGGCAGCGGGTTGCCGGAGGAGACGACCGTCACCGTCGGCGAGGCGATCTGGGTGACCGACTGATTGCCCGAGGCGGCGCCGCCCGGGATGTACTCGCCGACCGTGCCGGAGACCTTCACCGAGTCGCCCACGGCGACGGTCGGCACGGAGTTGGTGAAGACGAAGACGCCCTCGCTCGTGGCGGCGTCATGATCGGGCTTCGGGTCCTGGATCCAGAACCCCCGGGAACCGGTGGTCCGTACGCCGGTGACGATGCCGGGCACGTCCGCCACCGGGGTGCCCACCAGCGGGGATATCCGGCCGGTTCCCTGGATGCCATGGATCCGGATCCCGGAGGCGGCGGAGGCGGGGGCACCCGCGCCCGCGAGCAGCCCGGAGGCCATGGCGAGGGCGACGAGCGCCGGGACAGCGGCCGTTCTCGGTACGGATGAAGGCATGAAGGCACTCCGGTGATGAGGGAGGGGGTGTTCTACGCGCGTCAATCTCTTGGCTGCGGCGGTCAGTTGTCAAGAGCCCCTGGGCGTCCGTCGGTTGTCGAGTACATGAACCGGGTGGCATGGGTCCAAATACGTCTACGCTGGGAGGCCGCATCGACCGCGTACGCCACAAGGAGAACCACCAGATGCCCGGAGACCGCCCCACCCTGCCGCCGGTGCGACTGCCCTCGGAAGCGGAGCTGGCGCGGGACGCCCTCGCCGCGCCACTGCTCACCCGCGCGGTCCGCCTCGCCCGCTGGGCCGGGCCGGCGACGCGGGTGGGACCCGGCGGCGAGCTGGTCGACGAGCAGCTGCCCGCCGCCGCGGAACTCCTCGACCTCGGTGACGAGCTCTCCGAGGGCGACGGCGAGGCGTACGCCAGCGAGGCATGGCGGGTCGCGGTCGACACGGGCCTCGTCGAGGTCGACGACCCGGACGATGCCGCTCCCGACGAGGAGGGCCACGTCACCACCGGCGAACAGCTCGGAGTGCTCACCTCCGGCAGCCCGCAGGACATCCTGTCGCTCTGGCTGGACGCCCTGGACGTCGTCTTCGCCGACGCGACCGCGCCCGTACTGGACGATCTTGCCGCGGCCATCGGCGACGACGGCGAGATCGATCTCGAATCGCTGGACTGGGACCCGGAGCTGGAGGCGGAGTTCCTGGAGGGCGTCCTCGGCAACCTCTACATCCTCACCCTCGCGGAGGGCGGCGGCGAAGGGCCGGTCCCGCTGCCCGTCCTCGCCGCGTCGATGATCGTGCCCGACGACATGGGCGAGCCCACCGACGACGTCCTGGAGCAGGTGTCCGAGGCGATGATGCGGCTGGACGACCAGTTCCGGCTGCTGGAGCCCATCGGGCTCGTCTCGTACGTACCGGTCGACGAGGCGCTGATGATGGAGGACGCGGAGGACACGCCCGAGGCGTCGCTGCCCGTCGACGAGGAGGACGTCACCCGGTACGGGATGGTCCGGCTGACGCCGCTCGGGCTCTACGGGATCAGGTCCCGGATGCTGGAGGCCGGGGTCGACGCGCCCGCGGTGGGCGATCTCGCGGACAAGGACGCGCACGCGCTGCTGGACGGCGTGGCGCACTTCCCCGAGCTGTCCGCGCGCGTGGAGACGGAACAGTGGCTGACCCGGCGCGCGCCGGCCGACGCGGCGCGCGAACTCCTGGCCGCCGCGCGCGGCACGGACCCGGGCGCGCCACTGCGCCGCCTGCACTGCCAGCAGGCGCTGTCCCTGGTCGGCGCGGAGGCGGAGTCGGCGGTGCGCGAGGTCCTGGACGACGCCGAACTGGGCGGCCTGGCACGTGTCTGGCTCGCCGAGCTGGGCGCGGGTGATGTGCCGCCGCCGCCCGAGTCGATGATCTTCTGGCTGGCCATCGACACGATCGCCGCGCAGCTGGACGCGGAGGGGGAGCCGGACGAGCTCCAGGAGCTGGTCGAGGGCCTGGTGGGGCAGCACAGCGGGTTCTTCGAGGCGGCGTGGCGGGTGGAGCACCCGGCGACGGCGGAGGTGCTGGAGGCGATGGGGCGGCTGCATCGGGACAGGACGGCGTCGAAGGACGCGCGCAAGGCGGCGTTCAAGGCGAGGTCGCGGTAGCGGGGGTGCGGTGCGCCTCCGGCGGGGGGTCGTGGCGCGGGGTGCGTTGTGGTGCCGGGGGTCGGGGCCTCCGGAGGTACATGTCCGGACGGCATGATTTACGGCGCGACTCTGCCCTGTCGTTGGTTCGGGCGTACGCGCGCCACAAATCACGCTTTAGTGTCCGGACACGCACCTCCTACGACCCCGACCCCCTCCCCCCGGTGGTCGCCTCCAAGCGCCGCCTCGGCGGGGTGTTGGGGGCGGGTGCGGCCCGGTGGCCCCGGCCATTCGCCGTCCCGGCGGGGTGAGTGGGTGAGGATTCGCCCGCCCCGGGCACGGCCGCGTGGTCGGTGACGCGAGGGGGTCGGGGTCGGAGGAGGTGCGTGTCCGGACGTAAAGCGTCGCAGCTCGTGCGAAGCACGGTGAGGAAAGCAGTCCGGACACGGACCTCCGGAGGCCCCGGCACCCGGCACCACGACGCACCCGCACACGAAAACCGGCCCGAGCCGAAACGGACCGTAACCCCGTCTGCTCACCGCAGGTGCGACGCTCCGTTGAGGTCCAGGATCGTTCCCGACGACCACTCCGCCCCCGGCGAAGCCAGCCACACCACCGCCCCCGCGATCTCCTCCGCCGTCCCCACCCGCCCGAACGGGCTCTGCGCGCGGATCGACTCGCCCTCCTCGCCCGTGAGGCGGGACGCCACGCGTTCCGTGGTGAAGAAGCCCGGGGCCACGGACGCGACGGCGATGCCGTGCGGGGCCAGGGAGACCGCCAGGGACTGGCCCAGGGCGTGGACCGCCGCCTTCGTCGCGCCGTAGGCCGGGTGGTCGGGCTCGCCGCGGTAGGCGCCGCAGGAGCCGATGTTGATGATCCGGCCGGGCGTCGAGCGGTCGATCATGGAGCGGGCGGCGCGATGGCTGAGCAGGGCCGTGCCCAGGAGGTTGACGGACAGATGGCGCTGCCAGGCCGCCGCCCAGTCGTCGTACGACGTGGTGGGCAGCGGGTGGGGTTCGTTGACCGCCGCGTTGTTGACGAGGACGTCGATCCCGCCGAGGGCATCGGCCGCCTCGTCCGCGACCCGTGCCGCGCCCGCCGGGTCGGAGATGTCGCCGCCCACCAGCGTGTGGCCGGTGCCGGCCAGTGACTCCAGGGTGTGGCGGGCATCCGCGGCGCGGCTGCCGTAGTGGACGGCGACGTGGTCGCCCTGCGCCGCGAAGGCGCGGGAGACGGCGCGGCCGAGGCCGCGGGAGGCGCCGGTGACGAGGACGCGGCGGCCGGTGGGCGGCAGATTCATGGAAAGCGGGCCTCTCGATGTCGGGCGGTGTTCAGGCGCTGTTTGTCCGCGGGCGGGAGCGTCGGGAGCGTACCCCCGACACACGTGCCCCTTCAGGAGACCGCGATGCCGCTGAGCCGCAGGGAATTCACCGGAAGATCCGCACTGACAGGGGCGGGACTCGTCCTCACCGGCGCGGCCGGAGCGCTCGCCACCGCGCCCGGCGCGCTGGCGGCGGAGGACGCTCCCGAGGTCGCCTCCGGGCCCGTGCCGGCGCCCGGTTACGGGCCGCTCGTGCCCGACCCGCGGGGCATGCTCGCGCTGCCGGCCGGCTTCTCGTACCGGGTCATCACGCACAGTGGTGTGACCAAGCTGGAGTCCGGTGAGGACACCCCGTCCAACCACGACGGCACCGCCACGTTCGAGGGGCCGCGCGGGGTGACGCTGCTCGTCAACAACCATGAGCTGGACGGTCCCAGGGGCGACTACGAGTTCCCGGTGCCGCTCACCGAGGGGCTGGTCTACGACCCCGCCGCGGCCGGCGGCTGCACGGTCGTCGAGACGCACCGCGACGGCCGTACCGCGGAGTGGGTCGGTATCGCCGGTACCTCCACCAACTGCGCGGGCGGACGCACCCCGTGGGGCACCTGGCTCACCTGCGAGGAGAACTCCGACCGGGCCGGGCAGAACGGGATGACCAAGGACCACGGCTATGTCTTCGAGGTCGACCCGTACGACCGCCGGGCCAACCGGAACCCCAAGCCCATCAAGGCGTTCGGCCGCTATGACCACGAGGCCGTGGTCATCGACCCCCGTACCGGCTACGCCTATCTGACGGAGGACGACTCCGAGCCCAACGGGCTCCTCTACCGCTGGGTCCCGCCGCACGGCTTCAAGCACGGGCGGGGGCAGCTGCGCAGGCTCGCGGACGACGCGGGTGTGCTCCAGGCGCCCCGCTGCTTCGACGCGGGCGGCCGGTTCGTGGACGACCTCTCGCGCGCCACGAAGATCGGCACGGTCTACGGCGTGGACTGGGTGGACGTACCGGACCGGGACGGGAAGACCGTGCCCGTACGGAAGCAGTTCGACGGCGAGGACGTCACCCGCGCCAGGAAGCTGGAGGGCATGTGGTGGGCGGACGGCGGCGCGTACATCGTCTCCTCGTACGCCCGTGACGAGAGCCCCGGCGTGCCGCACGACGGTCAGGTGTGGTTCTACCACCCGCGCCGCCGCACGCTGACGCTGAAGGTGCTGCTGGGCGTCAACGCCGACCCGGGCAAGGACGGCGCCTTCGACGGACCGGACAACATCACGGTCTCGCCGTACGGCGGTCTGGTCATCGCGGAGGACGGCGAGGGCCTCCAGCATCTCTTCGGGGCGACGGAGCGCGGACGTACGTACCCCATCGCGCGCAACGACCTGAACGACAGCGAGTTCACGGGTGTCGTGTTCTCGCCGGACGGCCGCACCCTGTTCGCCAATATCCAGGAGCCGGGCATCATGCTGGCCATCACCGGCCCGTGGCGGCGCTCTCCCCGGGACTGAAAACCTGTGGCGGACGGGCCCGTTGCCTCCCTAGAGTCATGCGTGTCCAGGTGCGACAGGCAGGACCTACTTCCACTCATAATGGGGAGGCCGCGGGTTCGAATCCCGCCATCGGTACTCATGCCGGTGTAGCTCAGTGGCAGAGCACCATCTGTTGGTTCCGCCGGCCTTGATCTCTGGACACACCACTTCGCACCTCCCGGTGCGCGGGCAGCGGCTACTTCTTTGGTGAATTCATGCCGCCGCCGATTCTGATCTCGGGAGGCGCGGCGTGCGGAGGCGAGGCCGCCGCTGTTCCGTCGTGCCCTCCCTGGAATCCATTTCCGGAATTCGGGGGAATTCTGATGTCCCGTTTCAATACGCGTGCGGCCAAGGCCCGTCCGGCCTCGCCCGTGCGGTCGGTCGCCGTCACCCGTACCCATGAGGGCGGCGTGGGTGTCCTGCGCGACGCGAAGTCGGAGCTGTTCCTGCTCGCGGTCGCCAATTTCGTTTCCCAGCAGACGGCGTACGAGTCGGGCGAGGCGCGCGACGGGCGGTTCCGCGCGCTCGTGCGGAAGCTCGCGGTCGCTGAGCCGGAGTGGACCGCCGGGCTGCTCGGCTGGCTGCGCGGTGAGGGGCAGCTGCGTACCGCGTCGATCGTGGGCGCCGCCGAATACGTCAAGGCACGGCTCGACGCGGGCGCCACGGACGGTCCGGCGAACCGGATGGTCGTCGATTCCGTTCTGCTGCGCGCGGACGAGCCCGGTGAACTGCTCGGTTACTGGATCTCGCGATACGGCCGCAATGTGCCCAAGCCCGTCAAGCGCGGAGTCGCGGACGCCGTCCGGCGGCTCTACAACGGAAAGTCGCTGCTGAAGTACGACACCGCCGCGAAGGGTTATCGATTCGGCGACATCCTCAATCTGGTGCATGCCTCGCCCGACCCGGCGAAGGCGTGGCAGGGCGAGCTGTTCCGGTACGCGCTCGATCGCAGGCACCACCCGGAGGCGGCTGTTCCGCCGCGGTCGAACCGTACGCTCATCGCCCACCGGGCCCTGATGGAGGTGCCGGTCGAGCGGCGGCGCGCGGTGCTCACCGCGCCCGACGGGGCGGCGCGGCTCGCCGAGGCGGGGATGACCTGGGAGGCGCTGGCCGGCTGGCTCCAGGGGCCGATGGACGCGGCTGGCTGGGAGGCCGTCATTCCGTCGATGGGCGCGATGGCCCTGCTGCGCAATCTGCGGAACTTCGATCAGGCGGGTGTCAGCGACGAGGCCGCGGCCCGGGTGGCCGAGAGGATCGCGGATCCCGAAGCGGTGGCGAAGGCGCGGCAGTTCCCGTTCCGCTATCTCGCCGCGTACCAGCACGCGCCGTCGCTGCGCTGGTCGTATCCGCTGGAGCGGGCGCTCGGCCACTCGCTGGCCAACGTGCCCTCGCTGCGCGGCCGGTCGCTGATCCTGGTCGACCGTTCGGGTTCGATGTGGTCCCCGCTCTCCGACCGCTCCGAGCTGAACCGCGCCGACGCCGCGGCGATCTTCGGAACGGCCGTGGCGATGCGGGCGGCGGACGCGGATCTGGTGGAGTTCGGTACCCGCAGCGCTCCGGTGAGGTACCGGCGGGGCGAGTCCGTGCTGAAGGTGCTGGAACGCTTCGGCGACCTCGGTGGTACGAACACGGCCGAGGCGGTCCGTACCCACTACCGGGACCACGACCGGGTGCTGATCGTCACCGACGAGCAGGCCGCGTACAGCTCCCGCGGTGGCCCGACGGCACAGGTTCCGGCCGGTGTCCCGGTCTATACCTGGAACCTCGCGGGGTACCGCGCCGGGCACGGCCCGTCCGGCGAGGCCGGCCGGCACACGTTCGGCGGGCTGACCGACGCGGCCTTCAGGATGGTCCCGCTGCTGGAGGCGGGACGGGACGCTCGCTGGCCCTGGCAGGGGTGATCCGGGCGTCCGTCGGTGGTCGGGCATGGCGCGTCGGGGCTTCTTGGGCCCATACTCCAAGTAATGACAAAGTCAGCCGGATCCCGGCGCCACCTGCCGTCCAGTCCCTTCAACCGCCAGGCCCCGGCCTCACCCCCGCCCGAGCAGTTCGATGTGGGAGACCGTGTCTCCCATGATCAGTTCGGGTTGGGAAGAGTCATCGGAGTCGAGGGCGACCATGCCGTGCTCATCGATTTCTCGGGGCGACAGGGGAGGATCCTGAGCCCCTTCGCCAAGCTGACCAAGCTCTGAGGTCCCGAACCGGCAGCTTGCGGACACGGCCCCCGGGCCGTCGCGGACCTTCAGGACCCGCGGCGGTGCGGGGGCATCGTGCCATCCGCCCACGCGCCGCCCTCCTGGGGCGGCCCCGGGCGCCGGTCAGAGGACCTTCGCGGCGGGCTTGACCATGCCCCGGACCGTACGGGACTTGACGAACTCGCCCAGACCGGTCATTTCCCACTCGCCGGAGAACTGCCGGATCAGCTTCGCCATCATCACGCCGGTCTGCGGCTCGGCGCTGGTCAGATCGAAGCGCACCAGCTCCTCGTCCGTGGCCGCGTCGATCAGCCGGCAGTACGCCTTGGCGACCTCGGTGAACTTCTGACCGGTGAAGGAGTTGACCGTGAAGACCAGACCGCTCGCCTCGGCGGGGATCCGGCCGAGGTCCACCATGATCACCTCGTCGTCGCCGGCGCCCTCGCCCGTGAGGTTGTCGCCGGAGTGCTTGATCGCCCCGTTGAGGATCGAGAGCTTGCCGAAGTAGCAGCTGTCCAGATGGTTGCGGTTCGGGCCGTAGGCGATCACGGACGCGTCGAGGTCGATGTCCTTGCCGCGGTACGCGGGCTCCCAGCCGAGGCCCATCTTGACCTGGGTGAGCAGCGGACGGCCGCCCTTGACCAGGGACACCGTCTGGTTCTTCTGGAGGCTGACCTTGCCCTTGTCCAGATTGATCTTGCCGCTGCCGGGTGCGGCGGCGGGGGCCGGGGGAGCGGCCGGCGGCGTGGCGGGGACCGGCGGAGCGGGGATCCGCGGGTCGGCCCCCGCGCGGGCACGGGCGGGCTCAGGGGCCGCCACGGGCGCCGGAGGCGCGACGGGGGCCGCGGCCGGGGCGGGCTCCTCCACGGAGACACCGAAGTCGGTGGCGATCCCGGCCAGTCCATTGGCGTACCCCTGGCCCACCGCGCGGACCTTCCACGCGCCGTTGCGCAGATAGATCTCCACGATCACCAGGGCGGTCTCGGTACCGAGCCGCGGCGGGGTGAAGGTTGCCAGCGCGCCGCCGCTGCCCGCGTCGCGGATGGTGGCCGTGGGCTCGATGCCCTGGAAGCTCTGCCCCGCCGCGTCCGGGCTCGCCGTGACGACGATCTTCTCGATACCGGCGGGCACGGCGCTGGTGTCGACGACGATCGCGTCGGGTGCCGTGCCGCCGCCGGAGCGGTAGCTCACGCCGGGGCCCGTCGGCTGGTTGTAGAAGATGAAGTCGTCGTCTGAGCGCACCTTGCCGTCGGCGGTGAGCAGCAGGCCCGATACGTCGAGCCGCACGGGAGCGGCGACGTCCACCGTCACATGGGCGGTGGGAAGAGGGATGTTCGAGCCGGGGGTCATAGCTGTCATGACAGACGTAACGAACGACCCCGCTTTGCCGTTCCCTTACCTTCCGCCGATCGGGTCCGGCGCGTCTCAGTGCGGCCAGCGCGGCGGGTCGGTGGCGAACGTGCCGCCCAGGAAGGCGTGGTCCCGGTTGTCCGGGTCGAGTTCGCCCTGCTCCGCGATGAGCTTCGCGGCGTACTGCTCCGAGTCGTCACGCGGCTCGTAGCCGAGCGCCCGCGCGCTCGTGAGGTCCCACCACAGCCGGGTGTTGGCGGAGGAGCCGTAGACCACGCTGTGGCCGACGTCCTCGGCGGTGAGGGCGGCGTGGAAGAGCCGCGCGCAGTCGCCGGGGCTCAGCCAGACGGAGAGCATGCGGACCGTGCTCGGCTCCAGGAAGCAGGAACCGATCCGTACGGAGACGGTCTCCATGCCGTGCAGATCCCAGTAGAGCTGCGCCAGGTCCTCGCCGAAGCACTTGGAGAGTCCGTAGAACGTGTCGGGGCGGCGCGGGGTGTCGACCGGGATCAGCGGGTCGTCCCCCCGCGGGCGCGGCGTGAAGCCGACCGCGTGGTTGCTGGAGGCGAAGAGTGTCCGTCCGACGCCCTCGGCGCGGGCCGCCTCGTACAGGTTGTACGTCCCCTCGATGTTCGCGCGCAGGATCTTGTCGAAGGTGGATTCCAGCGAGATGCCCGCGAGATGGATGATCGCGTCGACCCCCCGGACCGCCTCGCGCAGCGCCTCCCTGTCCGCGAGATCGGCGGTGATGGCGTCGGGTTCGCCCTCGATGGGGGTGGCGTCGAAGAGCCGCAGCTCGTAGCCGTACGCGGGCAGCAGGCCCCGCATCAGGGTGCCGAGGCCGCCGGCGGCGCCGGTGAGCAGGACGGTACGGGGTGCGGGCATGGGGGAGATCTCCTCGCGGCTCGGAACCGGGCGCACGGATGCAGACTCAGATCCGTAGATACAATTCACATGCGTGGACAACCTAGAGAGTGTGCCGAAGTCGCGTCAAGTGTCGCCCGGAGTGCGGAAATCCGTCTCTGGGTTGCGGTTTTCCGTCTTGACCCGTGGTGCGCGGCTGCCCTAGCGTGGCGTCGTTCAGGGATATGGACATCGATCATAATTGTGCACGAGCGGTCGTCGCTCGACGCATGGCCCAGGGAGCGCCCGTGACCTCAGCCCCGCTCGCCGCCCGCCTGACTCATGTGGCCGGGCCGCTGTTCTTCCCCGTCACCGCGTACGGGCCCGATGGCGCGCTCGACCTCGACGCGTACCGCGCGCATGTCCGCGAAGGCGTCGCCGCGGGAGCCGCCGCTGTCTTCGCCTGCTGCGGCACCGGCGAGTTCCACGCCCTCACCCCGGAGGAGTTCCTCGTCTGCGTGGCCACGGCCGTCGAGGTGACCGCGGGCCGTGTCCCGGTCGTGGCCGGCGCCGGCTACGGCACCGCGCTCGCCGTCCAGTACGCCAGGCTGGCCGAGCAGGCCGGCGCGGACGGACTGCTCGCGATGCCGCCCTATCTGGTCGTCGCCGACCAGGAGGGCCTGCTGCGCCACTACACCGCGCTGGCGGGCGCCACTTCGCTGGAGACGATCGTCTACCAGCGCGACAACGCCGTCTTCACCCCCGAGACCGTCGTGGAACTGGCCCGCGTGGACGGCATCGTCGGCCTCAAGGACGGATACGGCGACCTCGAACTGATGCAGCGGATCATCAGCGCCGTACGGAGCGAGGAGCCGGACCGCGACTTCCTCTACTTCAACGGCCTGCCCACCGCCGAGCTCACCGGTCTCGCCTACCGGGGCATCGGCGTCACCCTCTACTCCTCCGCCGTCTTCTGCTTCGTCCCCGAGATCGCCCTCGCCTTCCACCGGGCCCTGGCCACCGGCGACGACACGACCGTGAACCGTCTGCTGGACGGCTTCTACCGCCCCCTGGTCGAACTGCGCGGCAAGGGACGTGGATACGCCGTCTCGCTCGTCAAGGCGGGCGTCCGGCTGGGCGGACTGGACGTCGGGGAGGTACGGCCGCCGCTGAGCGAGCCGGGGCCCGCGCACATCAAGGAGCTGGCCGAGATCATCGAGCGGGGCCGGGCCGTGCTGCGGAGCGACGACGGGGACGACGACCGGGACGGCGCGGGCGCCGGGACCGGTACGGAGGGTGGCGCCGCGTGAAGACCTCGGCCTTCCTCTACCCCTGGGACGTGGTGGGCGACCCGGACGCCCCCGCCAGGATCGCGGACCTCGGCGTCCGGCAGGTCACCCTCGCCTCCGCCTACCACTCCACCCGCGCGCTGACCCCGCGCCATCCGCGCCACCGCGTGGTCACCGCCGAGCATGCCGCGGTCCTCTACCCGGTGGACGACGCCCGCTGGGCGCGCCACGAGGCGCGTCCGTACACCGCAGGGTCCTGGGCACCCGGCGACGCGTACGGCGAGGCCGCGGCGGCGCTGGCGGACGCCGGTCTCGATGTGCACAGCTGGGTGGTCCTCGCGCACAACTCCCGTCTCGGCGCCGAGCGTCCCGACACCTCCGTGGTGAACGCCTACGGGGACCGCTACCCCTGGGCGCCCTGTATCGCCCGGCCCGCGGTCGGCGCGTATCTGGTGGAGCTGGCGGCCGAGGCCGCCGTACGGCCCGGCGCGCGCGGCACCGAGCTGGAGTCCTGCGGCTGGTACGGGCTCGCGCATCTGCACGCCCACGACAAGATCGCGGGCGTCGGCCTCGGTGACGCGGCGCAGTATCTGATGTCGGTCTGCTTCTGCGCCGTGTGCCGGGAGGGGTACGCCGGCCTCGGGGCCCCGCCCGACGAACTGGCCGCCGCCGTGCGGCGCGCGCTGGGACCCCTCTGGGCCGCCGGCTCCGCCGAGGCGGGCTGGTCCGCGGTCGAGAAACTCCTCGGCGCGGATCTCGCCGCCGTCACCGCCGAGTGGCGTGGCTCGGTCGCCCGTACGCTCCAGGAGCGGGCGGTCGCGGCCGTACGGGCGGAAGCCGGGCCCGGCTTCCAGGTGCTGCTGCACGCCGACCCCGTGTCGTACCACGTCGGCGCCAACGCCGGGGTGGACCCGGCGCACATCCTCGGGGTCGCGGACGGGGTCGTCCTGCCCTGCACCGGGGGCGCGGCACAGGCGATGCTGAGTCCGTTCGCGGGCCACGGCACCGAAGCCTCCGTGCTGGCCGCGAACTTCACGGTCGTCACCGGCATGGGCGGCAACCCGGCCGCCCTCGCCGACGACGCCGCGCGGGCGAAAGCGCTCGGGGCGACCGAACTGCGGCTGTATCACGCCGGACTGGCCTCGGACACGGATCTGAAGGCCGTCGCGAAGGCGCTGTCAGCTCTCGGCGGCTGACCCCGGCGGATGTCGCCTGAGGATCCTCTTCCGCGTGTGACGCGGGGCGGCCGGAGTCAGTGCGTCGGGCAGCCCGGCCGCCCCGGTCACCGGCAGCGGGACGGCCGGGTCATCTCAGCGCCGCCGCCATCATCTTCTGCGCGATCGGCGCGGCCAGACCGTTCCCGCTGACCTCCGAACGCGCCGCGCCCGAGTCCTCCACGACGACCGCCACCGCCACCTCCTTGCCGGTGGACGAGTCCTTCGCGTACGAGGTGAACCACGCGTACGGCGTGTTGACGTTGTCCACGCCGTGCTGCGCGGTGCCCGTCTTGCCGCCCACCTCGGCGCCGTCGATCCGCGCGTTCGTCCCCGTACCGTCCCGCACGACCGTCACCATCGCGCTGCGCAGCTGCTCGGCCGTCGACGAGGAGACGATCCGCCGCGTATCGCCGTCCTGGTACGACTGGAGGGTGTCGCCGCTCGCGTCGACCACCTTCGACACCATGTGCGGCGCGGCGAGCAGCCCGTCATTGGCCAGGGCCGCCGAGACCATGGCCATCTGGAGCGGGGTCGCGGTCACATCGAACTGGCCGATCCCCGTCAGCGCTGTCTGCGCCCGGTCCATGCCGGACGGATACACGCTCTGCGAGGCGCGCACCGGCATTTCCTGCGTGGCGTCGTTGAAACCGAACTTCTCCGCCATCGCCCGGACCTTGTCCTGGCCGAGTTCGTCGGCCATCTTCGCGAAGACCGTGTTGCAGGAGTATTCGAGCGCGGTGCGGATGGTGGCGTTCTCGCAGGGCGCGGAGCTGTTCTCGTTGCGCAGGACGGTGGTCGTGGTCGGCAGGGTGTACGGATCCGGGCTGTCGGTCCGTTCGTCGACGGAGCCGTACAGACCGTCCTCAAGCGCCGCCGCGGCGACCACCAGCTTGAATGTCGAGCCCGGTGGCAACGGCTGCCGCAGCGCGCGGTTGACCATCGGCTTCTCCGCGTCCCCGGTCAGCTGCTGCCAGGCGTCGCCGTCCGTGGTGCCGCTGATCCTCGTGGGGTCGTACGAGGGGGTGCTGATCACCCCGAGCACCCGGCCGGTCGTCGGGTCGATCGCCACGGCGGCGCCCTTCTTGCCACCCAGCGCGCGGTATCCGGCCTCCTGCACGGCGGGATCGATCGTCGTCAGGACATCGCCGGGCGCGGTCTGCTTGCCCATGATCGCGTCCAGCGGGTTCTTCAGCCGGCTGTCCGTCCCGTCCAGGACATCGGAGTAGATGCCCTCCAGCTGGGTCGAGCCGTACGCCTGTGAGCTGTAGCCGGTGACGGGTGCGTAGAGCGCGCCGTCCGTGTAGGTGCGCTCGTACGCCAGATCGCCGCTCGCCGTCTTTCTGGAGCCCGTGACCGGCGAGCCGGCCACGATGATGTCACCGAGCGGCTGCGCGTACTGCGCCATGATGTTCCGCCGGTTGTGCTTGTCGTCCGCGAGGGCTCTGGCCTCGTACGCCTGCACCCAGGTGGCCCGCACCAGCAGGGCGAGCACCAGCAGCAGACAGATGACCGCCGTGTGTCTGATCGTCTTGTTCATCCCATATGAGGGACGAGCGGCGGCGCGGACGGCGTTCCCGCCCCGCTCGCTTCTCAGGAATTCCTCATCCCCGTCCGGTCAGAGCCGCCGCGTGGCCAGGGTGAGCCGGTCGCGCGCGTCGAACAGCGTGTCCTTGATCATCTGCTCGTGACCGGGGGTGAGCCGGGCCACCGGTACCGAGCAGCTGATCGCGTCACGCGCCGGTGTCCGGTACGGGATGGCGATACCGAAGCAGCGCAGCCCGAGCGTGTTCTCCTCGCGGTCCACCGCGTAGCCCTGCTCGCGTACGGTGTGCAGCTCCTCGATGAGCTTCTCGCGGTCGGTGATGGTGTGCTCGGTCAGGGCGGGCAGGGTCTCCGGCAGCATCTTGCGCACCTGCTCGTCGCTGTGGGTCGCCAGCAGCGCCTTGCCGAGCGAGGTGGAGTGGGCGGGCAGCCGCCGGCCGACCCGGGTGAAGGGCCGCAGATAGTGCTGGGACTGGCGGGTGGCGAGATAGACGACATTCGTGCCGTCGAGCCGCGCGAGGTGGATGGTCTCGCTGGTGTCGTCGGAGAGCCGGTCCAGTGTGGGGCGGGCGGCGGCGACGACCTCGTCGCCGTCGATGTACGAGGTGCCGACCAGCAGGGCCCGTACGCCGATGCCGTACCGCGTGCCCGTCGCGTCCGTCTCCACCCAGCCCAGCTCAACCAGCGTGCGCAGCAGCATGTAGAGGCTGGACTTGGGGTACCCGACCGCTTCCTGGACGGCGGCGAGCGAGTGCATGCCCGGGCGTCCCGCGAAGTACTCCAGCAGTTCCACCGTCCGCACAGCGGACTTCACTTGTGCGCCACCGGTCTCCGCGGTCGACATCGTCCCTCGCCCCTTCTCGCCCACTTGACTTGCTCTCCTGACCACTCTTGACCGCACGGAACGCGCGGAAATAGAGTCCTTAGCGATTCACTATCAGGAACTCTGTTCAGAATACCGAACAAGTTCCGAGAGGTGTCAGCGGTCGGTACGTCGCTCGCTCGGTCGGTCGGTACGTCGGTACGTCGGTACGTCGGGAAGGGAAGTCGCTGTGGCAGCAGCACCAGTCTGGAGTGTCGACCCCCGAACAGGGAAGCAGCGCGAGCAGGTCGCGCATGAGGCGACGGCGGAGGAGGTCGACCGCGCGGTACGCGGTGCGCACGCCGCACGGGCCGCCCTCGCCGACCGTACCGCGCGCGCCGCTCTGCTCCGTACGGCGGCCGATCTGCTCGACGAGGCCGGCGAGCATGTCATCGAGGCGGCGGACGCGGAGACCGCGCTCGGCCCCGTCCGGCTCACGGGCGAGCTGGCCCGTACCACCGCCCAGCTGCGGGCCTTCGCCGAGGTGGTCGAGGAGGGAGCCTTCCTCGATGTACGGATCGACCACGCCGACGCCGACCGCACCCCGCCCTGGCCCGATCTGCGCCGCTGGAAGGTGCCGCTCGGCGTCGTCGCCGTCTACTCCGCGAGCAACTTCCCGCTCGCCTTCTCCGTGCCCGGCGGTGACACCGCGAGCGCGCTCGCGGCGGGCTGCCCCGTCGTCGTCAAGGCGCATCCGGACCACCCCGCCACCTCCGAGCTGTGCGCCTCCGTGCTGCGCAGGGCCGCCGCGGCGGTGGGGCTGCCCGAGGACGTGGTGAATCTGGTGCACGGCTTCGAGGCCGGCGTCGAGCTGGTACGGCACCCGCTGGTGTCGGCGGCCGGCTTCACCGGTTCCGTACGGGGCGGACGGGCGCTCTTCGACGCCGCGGCCGCCCGGCCCACGCCCATCCCCTTCCACGGCGAGCTGGGCTCCCTCAACCCCGTCGTGATCACCGAGGCCGCCGCGGCCGAACGCGCCGAGCAGATCGGTGCGGGGCTGGCCGGCTCGATGACGCTGGGGGAGGGGCAGTTCTGCACCAAGCCCGGTTTCGTACTGGCCCCCGCCGGTGAGCCGGGCGACCGGCTGGTGAAGTCCCTGACGGCGGCCGTCAGCGAGACCGAGCCCGGCGTGATGCTGGACCACCGGATGCGGGACGCCTTCGTCGCGGGCGTACGCGAACGGGCCGCGCTGCCCGGGGTGGACGCCCCGATCACCCCCGGCGCGGGCGGTGAACACACCGTCAGCGCGGGCTTCCTGACCCTCGACGCGGAGCTGCTGACCGCCGACGGCGCACACGATCTGCTGCTGGAGGAGTGCTTCGGCCCGGTGACCGTGGTCGCGCGGTACAGCTCCCCGGCCGAGATCACGGCCGTACTCTCCCGCCTCCCCGGCAATCTCACCGCCACCCTCCAGCTCGCCGAGGAAGAGACGGACGGGACCGCGCCCGGCGCCGCCGGGCTGCTCGCGGAACTGACCCCGCTGGCCGGACGCGTCCTGGTCAACGGCTGGCCGACCGGTGTCGCCGTCGCCCCGGCACAGCACCACGGCGGCCCCTACCCGGCGACCACCTCCACCTCCACATCGGTCGGCGCCACGGCGATCGAGCGCTGGCTGCGCCCTGTCTCGTACCAGTCGACCCCGGCCGCGCTGCTCCCGCCCGAGCTGCGTGACGACAACCCCCTGGACCTGCCGCGCCGGGTCGACGGCCGTCCGGAGAACTGAGATCCGAGACCCGAGACGGAAGAACGGCGAGCCGAGCTGATGAGTGATCGGATCGACCTCCCCGAACTGCCGTTCCCGCTGCGGCCGTACGGCCCCGAGGGCGCGTGGCGCTACACGGACGGAGCGCTCACCGGCCGGGCGGGTGCCCGGCAGGACCGCTTCGTACCACCGGCGGGCGCGTCCCTGGAGCCGGCCTCCGACGCGCCGCGCCTGCTCGGCACCCCGGAGGGCGACTTCCAGCTGATCGCCCGTGTCACGGTCGGCTTCGCCGCCGCCTTCGACGCGGGGGTGCTCACTCTGGAGGCGGACGAACAGCACTGGGCCAAGCTCTGTCTTGAGCTGTCGCCGGAGCGCCCGACGATCTGTACGGTCGTCACCCGCGGCCACTCCGACGACGCCAACTCCTTCGTGATGGAGGGCGACAGCTACTGGCTGCGGATCAGCCGCACCGGCCGGGCGTTCGCCTTCCACGCCTCCCCGGACGGCGAGCGGTGGACCTTCGTCCGCGTCTTCACCCTGGGCACGCCCGCGCGGGCCGCGGCGGCGCGCGTCGGCTTCCTCGCGCAGTCACCCACCGGCGAGGGGTGCGCGGTGACGTACGACAGGATCGTCTTCCGGCCGAAGGGACTCACGGACACGCGGGACGGTAGCTGAGATTCCGCCGCCCGGCGCGGGCGTGGCGCCGCGGAACCCGGGCGATCCCGCCGGGTGTGTCCCCGTCCTGAAAGGCACACCGGTCATTGGAGCGGGGCCTAGGGCGTGTCTTCAAAGTAGCGCCGTCCGCCCGAAGGGCGGGCCCGGCGGCGTCCGGTGCGTGCGATCGCAAGGCGGAGGGTCTCCCCAGTACTGGACGTACTGGGGTGATCCGACAACGCGGCGAGCGTGCGTGCCGGGCGTCGCCGGGCAGGCGGGACTTTGAAGACATGCCCTAGGGTCACGGGCCATGACTGCAGCTCAGGCGGCGGCGCCGCCGCTCCTGCGTGACCGGCGGTTTCTGCTGCTCGCCGCCGCACGCACCATCTCCGTTCTGGGCAACGCGTTCGCCCGGGTCGCCCTGGCCTTCGCCGTTCTCGCCCTGCCCGGGGCCGGGCCGGGGCAGTTGTCGCTGGTGCTGGCCTGCCAGGCGCTGCCGATGCTGCTGTTCATTCTCGTCGGCGGGGTGATCGCCGACCGGATGTCGCGCTCGCGGCTGATGGTGCTCGCCGATGTCGTCGGCGCCGCCGCCTACGCGGGACTGGCCGCGATGATCCTCACGGGATACGCGCCGCTGTGGGCCCTGTGCGCGCTGGCGGTCCTGGCGGGAACGGCCACCGCGCTGTTCATGCCGGCCCTGGAGGGGGTCGTACCGCTCATCGTTCCGGAGAGCGCGTTGCAGCGCGCCAACGGGATACTGCGGATCGGCACGAACAGCGCGACGCTCCTCGGTCTGGCGCTCTCCGGGGTGACCGTCGCCTTCGTCGGGGCGGGCTGGGCCCTGGCGTTGAACGCCTTCTCCTTCGTGCTCAGCGCGGTGCTCGTGAACGGTCTGCGGCTCGCGAGGCGGCCCCGCGCCGCGTCCTCCGGCTGGGCCGATCTGCGGGACGGCTGGCACGAGTTCTTCTCACGGCAGTGGCTCTGGGTCGTCGTGGCGCAGTACACGGTGGTCGTCGCCGCGGTCAATGCCACGGTCGGGGTCTTCGGCCCGCTGGCGGCCAACGACCATCTGGGTGGCGCGCGTGCCTGGTCGCTGATCGTCGCCGCCCAGGCGCTGGGGATGCTCGCGGGCGCGGGCTTCGCCACCCGTATCCGGGTGCGCAGACCGCTGCTGGTCGCGGTGCTGGCCACCTTCCCGTTCGCCGCGCCCATGATCCTGCTCGGCGTGCACGCGCCCATCTGGTCGATCGCCGTCGCCATGTTCTGCTCGGGCTTCGCCAATGACATCTTCGGGGTGCTGTGGATCACCACCATCCAGCGGGAGGTCCCCGAGGAGGCGCTGTCCCGCGTCAGCGCGTACGACCTGTTCGGATCCCTGGCCTTCGCCCCGCTCGGCCTGCTGGTCGCGGGACCCGTCGCCGAGCGCGTCGGCACCGGTCCCGCGCTGGTCGGCTGCGGGGCCCTCGTCATCCTCGCCACGGGCGCGGCGCTGCTCTCGCCCCAGATCCGCTCCCTCCGGGCGCCGGGCCCCGCCGACACGGCGGACGCCGCCCCGGGGTACGCCGACAAGAAGGACGCGGCGCCCGCGGCGTGACCTCCACTGACCGACCGCGATACGAAAAGCGGGGGGTCACTCGATGGGGTGGATAGCCCTCGTGTCGCGCATAAGGAGCGGTTAAAGCCGGTCGGCCGGGATAAGTTCGGTCTCCTCGTGAGCCGGTTCCGGTGAACTCCGGGGCGATGAGTGGGTCTCCGAGCGAATGGACGCTCCCCGCGAAGAATGTGAAGAGACGGCATGCCCGACGCCGAATTGCCCGACCCCGAACCAGAACCCGAGTCCGACGCGCCCGGCCCAGCAGGCCAAGAGGCCGCCCCCGCACCTCAAGTCCCGGGCCCCGGAGCCGACTCGGCCACCCCCGCCCTGGCCGACTCCACGATCGCCGTCAGCGGAGCCACCGGTTTCCTCGCCTCGTATCTGCTGCTGCGTCTGCTGCCGCAGGGCACCCGGGTGGTGGCGCTGGTACGCGAACCCCCGTACCGGGCCATGGCCTCTCTCGCGCTGGCCCTGCGCTCGGCCGGGGCGCCGGCCGAGACCGTACAGCGGGTGGCGCGTCAGGTACACGCCGTCCAGATCACCCTCGACCGCCCCCGACTCGGCCTGTCCGAGGGCGAGTTCCAGGCCGTCGCGGACAGCGTGGACGCCGTTCTGCACTGTGCCGCGCTGACCAAACTGCACGGAGACGCCCGGGAACTGCACCGCACCAATGTGGAGGGCACCCGGCAGATTCTCGCGCTGGCCGCGGCCGGCCGTCGCGCCCCGCATCTGTTCCATGTCAGTACCGCGTTCGTCGCCGGAGCGCGCCACGACGGCGTCGTACCGGAGCGGCAGTTGGAGGCCGACGGCTTTCTCACGCCGTACGAGGAGTCCAAGCACCACGCCGAACGGCTGGTCCATGACTGGGCGCGTACCCAGGGCCGGGGCGCCACGGTCTTCCGACCCAGTGTGCTGATCAGCGACCGGGCCGCCCTGCCACGCGCGCCCCAGCACACCTACGCCGTACTGGCGGCCAAGCTCGCCCTCTTTCTGAGGCACGGCCCCCGGGCCCTCGTCGACGCCTCCTCCGTTCCGCTGGACGCCGCCGGGAGACTGACCGTCCGGCTGCTGGGTGCTCCGGACGCCAGCATCAACCTCCTTCAGGTCGACGCCGCGGCCCGCGCGATGCTGCGCATCGCCGAGGAGGCGGCCACGCGGGTGTCCTCCGCGAACGGGCCGGACGTACCGCCCGGGGCGCGCGTCCACCACATCGTGCACCCGACCGAGACATCGGTGACCCGGGTGAACGAGGCGCTTCAGCGGTCCATCCCCTGGCTGCGTCTCGCGCTGGTCCCCGAACGGCCCAGCCCCAGCGGGCTGGAGCGTGCCGTGGATCTGTACGGCGCCGAGGCCACGGCCTATCTCGGGCTGCGGCGGCGCTATGAACGCACCAGCCTGTGCGAGCTGGAGCGCCGCAGACTGGTCCGCCCGCCGGCCCCGGTCGACAACCCGTACCTGGACGCGGCACTCACCCCACCCCTCATGGCTCGCTGACGCGGCCATCGACCCGAGGAGAGACCATCAGCGATTCGATGGAAGACCGGATCACCGCCGGCGTCGGTGAAGTGCCCCGGCGGCACCGGATGAGCGCTGTGGCCGGCACCTCCATCGGCTTCGGCGGGCAGAACACCGCCGTCGTCCTCGCTACCGCATGACGGGCGCACAGTCGCCGGTCCCGGTCCCGGTCCCGGCCCATGCCCCCGTCCCCGTCCCCGTCCCCGTTCAGGCTCCGGTCCCGGCCTCGGTCCCGCTGGCCTGTCCGGCCCTGCACGAGCACGGATTCACCGCCGCCGCGCGGCGCCTCACCACACCGGACGGGCCCGCCCTGCGCCCGGTCACGCTCGGCGGCGGTCTGCGCGCGTGGGCCGCCACGGACCCCGCCCTGGCGCGCGGTGTCCTCACCGACCCGCGACTGACCAACGACATCGGTGAGCTGGGCGGGCCGGTGCAGGGCTTCCCCGACCGCCGCTACCCCGAGGACTTCTTCGCCCACGCGCCACAGCTGCTCTCCGCGTCCGGGGAACGCCACCGCGGGCTGCGCCGTATCGTCGCCCCGTACTTCACCGCCGCCGCGACGGAGCGTACGGGCGCGCGGCTGCGGGACGTCATGGCCCGGATCATCGGCTCGCTGGCCGGACGCGACCGGATCGACCTCGTCACCGATCTCGCGCTGCCCCTGGCCGGGGCGACGGCCGGGGAGATCCTCGGCATCGTGCCCGAGCGGTGCGACGCGGCGGTGACGGCCGCCCTCGCCGCCAGCGGGGCGGTCCCGGGCACCGAAGAGGCCCGGTCGGCACACCGCGTCTTCGCCCAGACCGTCCTGCACATCATCGGCGCCGCGCGTCGCTCCCCGGTCCCCACCGCCGCCACGGCCCTGCTGGGCGCCCGGCAGAGCGGGCGGATCGGCAACGCCGAACTGGCCGGGATGCTCGGCATGCTGCTGATCGGTACGGTCGACTCGCTGTCCACCGTCGTCCCGGCGGGCGCCCTCATGGCCCTGCGGCGCCCCGAGGTACGGCACGGCCTCGGCGACGGTCATGGCCGCGGCCCCGCGTACACCACGGCGGTCACCGAGGAGATCCTGCGGCTGAATCCGCCTTTCCAGCACACGGGTTGGCGGTTCACCCGGGACGACTGCGCCCTCGCGGGTGTCCCGCTGCCGCGCGGCGCCGTGGTCGTCACGTCCGTACTCGCCGCCAATCTCCACTCCGCCACCTGGCCGGATCCGCTACGAGCCGACCCGTTACGGGCCGATCCGTTACGATCCGACCCCTTACGGGCCGAAACGTTACGAACCGATCCACCGCGTGCCGATCCACCGCGCGTGGCCGGGCCCCGGCGTACCGCGCCCGGTCATCTCTCCTTCGGGCACGGCCCCCATTACTGCCTCGGCGCGGCGCTCGGACGTCAGCTGGTGCGCGAGGCGCTGACCGGCCTCTTCCGCCGCTTCCCGGGGCTGAGTCTCGCCGTCCCCCTCGGTGAGCTCAGCTGGCACGGCACCTGCCTGCGCCGGCTCGACCGGCTCCCCGTGGATACCGGCACCGGTACCGGCACCGCTACCGGTACCCAGGGGCTCAGCCGTGAATGGAGAGAGGGAATACGGTGACCACCGCGCCGGAAAGCGCGCCGGCTGTCGCACGTGTGCTCCCTGTAGCCGACAGGAGAGCGATTCCCCGACCGCTTTCGGGTGACGCACCCGCCTTTGCGGCTCCGCGTCCGGGCCCTGTCGTGGAGCCTCATGGCGTCACGACAAAGGAGTCATCCGCATGCGTCTTCGCAGCACTCTGGCCGCCGCCGTCGGCGCCCTCGCCCTGCTTGTCTCCGTACCCGGCTCGGCTTCGGCGGCGGAAGGTGAATTCACCTATGTCTATACGGACATCGCGGGAAAGCCGCGGGTGGGCGGACTGGTGGATCCCGACAGCTGGGTCTGCGTCACGATCCCCGAAGCGGCCGGTGAATACGTACCGCCCGCGCACACGCCGCGCAACCACACGAAGGCCACCGCGCTCGTCTTCACCGGACCGGACTGCGACGGCGAGGAGTACACCCTCCGCCCCGGCGGCTCGGCGAGCGAGCATCACAAGCTGCGGTCCGTCCTTTTCTTCGAACGTTCCTGAACGCGCCTGAACGCACCTGAACTCGCCTGAACGCGACCGCACGCTGTCGAACGCGCTTGAGCGTTGCTGAAGGACACCGCCCCGCCCCGTTCGGCTCCCCGAGTCGGGCGGGGCATTTCTCTGTTCAAGAGGGGAGGGGGAGAGCCCTGTTTCAACCGTCCGGGAAAGCGGGCAATCATGCGGCGTCGTTCCGTGGGCCAATACGTTCCGTGGGCCATGACGCCGATCAGGAGACTCAGCATGGAATACGAAATGCGCGCGGAGTACGCGGAGGGGACCTCACCCCGTGACCCGGAACCCCGATTCGAGGTATGGCACATGACACGGCTGGGCGAGACGACCGCGCTGTGCGGGCGTGAGCTGGCTCCGGACGCCGTCAGACAGACGGCGGACGCGTGGGGCACGCCCGCCGGGCTGCCCCTCTGCCACGCCTGCGGTGCCTTCTACATCCACCAGGTGCCGCACCACCTCATGTGAGGGCCGGGAATCCCACGGGGCGTGGACGCGTTGTCGTTGTCGAAGGGTGGAGGCTGCCTCCGGTCATCCTGGCCCACCCATTCCACGACCCTGGAGAGAAGCGGAAACATGCGCGTCGAGATCTGGAGCGATATCGCCTGCCCCTGGTGCTACATCGGCAAGGCCCGGTTCGAGAAGGGGCTCGCGGCCTTCGCCCACCGGGACGACGTCGAGGTGGTGCACCGGTCGTTCGAGCTGGATCCGGGGCATGCCAAGGGGGAGACCGGGCTGGTCGTCGACATGCTGGCGGCCAAGTACGGGCGCAGTCGTACGGAGGCGCTCGCCATGGAGGAGGGCGTCGCCGCGAACGCGCGCTCCGAGGGGCTCGGCTACCGGCTGGAGGGGCGCGATCACGGCAGTACGTTCGACATCCACCGGCTGCTGCACCTCGCCAAGGCCCGGGGCCGCCAGGACGAGCTGCTGAACCTCGCCTACCGGGCGAACTTCGCCGAGGAACGCTCCGTCTACGACGAGGAGACCCTGGTGACGCTCGCCGTCGAGGCCGGTCTGGACGAGACCGAGGTCCGCGGGGTGCTCGCCGACGCGGACGCGTACGCCGACGAGGTACGGGCCGATGAGCGCGAGGCCGCCGAACTGGGCGCGAACGGGGTGCCGTTCTTCGTACTCGACCGGCGCTACGGCGTTTCCGGCGGGCAGCCCGCCGAGGTGTTCACGCAGGCGCTGGAGCAGGCGTGGCAGGGCCGTACGATCACGCCCGTCCGGGCTTCCTCGCCGGACGCCGCGGTCTGTGACACCGACGGCTCGTGCGAGATTCCGCAGGCCGGAGCCCATTCATAAGGATCGCTTGGGCGTTCCCTTCAGCAATGTGCGATTGACTACGAGGTGGCCGGGTTCCAGGGTGGGTTCATGGACACCCTGGGAGGCGCCGAATTCGCGCCGGACATGACATATCTGAACACGTCCAGCTGCGGTCTGCTGCCCCGTAGGTCGGTCGCCGCCGTACAGGCGCTGGCGCGGGAGAACGCGACCGGCCGGGGCGGTGAGGGCGCGGGCAGTTTCGAGACCGTGGACGCCGTGCGCGACTCCTTCGCCCGGCTGGCCGGGGTCCCCGCCGAGCGGGTCGCGGTGGGTGGCTCGGTCGCGGTGCATGTCGGACTGATCGCGTCCTCCCTGCGGCCGGGCGACGAAGTCCTCTTCCCCGAGGGCGAGTTCAGTTCGGTCATCACCCCCTTCGCCGTACGCGGCGACCTCGTGCTCCGGTACGCGCCGCTGGCGGAACTGGCCGGGGAGGTACGGGCGGGCACCGCGCTGGTGGCCTTCTCGGTGGCCCAGTCCGCGGACGGCAGGGTCGCCGATCTGCCCGCGATCCGGGCCGCCGCGGCGGCGCACGGCGCCCGTACGCTGCTGGACGCGACCCAGTCGGCCGGCTGGCTGCCGCTGGACGCCGGGGCGTACGACTACACCGTCACCGGCGGGTTCAAGTTCCTGCTCTGCCCGCGCGGTACGTCCTTCCTCACCGTGACCGAGGACGCGCAGCGGTCACTGACGCCGCGGCACGCGGGCTGGGTGGCCGCCGAGGACACATGGGGCAGTACGTACGGTCCCGTCGAGCGGCTGGCCGCTTCCGCGCGCCGCTTCGACGAGCCCCCGGCCTTCCTCTCGTACCACGGCGCCGAGCCGTCCCTCGCGCTGCTGGAGGAGATCGGCATCGACGCGATCCACGCCCATGACACCGCGCTGGCGGCCCGCTTCCGGACGGGACTGACCGGGCTCGGCCATGAACCGGTACCCGGCGAGTCGGCGATCGTGTCCGTCCCCGGACTGGCACACCGCCACCCCGATCTGCGGCGGGCGCGGGTGGCGGTGTCGGTGCGCGCCGGGTATGTGCGGGCGGCGTTCCACCTCTACAACACCACGGCCGACGTGGACCGGGCGCTGGACGTGCTCGCCGGCTGAGCGATCAGCTCGCAGGGGTGGCAGAGGAAGTTCCCGAGCCGCCCCTCGCGATCGCCGCCGTCCTTGAACGCGTGGGCGACGCCGGTCAGCCGCTCCGCGCCCGGTCCCCGGCCGAGAGCCCGTTCCCGGCGGAGGCTCAGCAGCAGGCTGGGGCTGTTGACGCGCGCGTCGGCGGTCGGCAGCTGCGCGGAGAAGACCGCCCGCAGATCCCAGGACTCGGAAGCGATGGCCGTGGAGTCCGTGCGCACGCCGTCGAGCAGCAGCTCGACCCCGCCGTCCGGCCGGGTCCGCAGCTCCACCGGGACATCGCCCTCCGGCGTCCCGATCCGGCCGGCCCAGAGACCTTCCGGCAGATCCGTGGGGCGCTCCGGCTCCTGGATCCCCGGGTCGATCAGCTCGGGCCGGTATCCGGGAACCAGGGCGTCCAGCACGTAGTGGACGATCGCGTCGCGGGCGGCCTTGTCCGTGGAGTTGGTGAGCACCGCGACCGAGAGGTCCCGCGCCGGCACGGCCGCGGTCATCGCGGCGACCCCGCCCCCGCCGCCGCCATGGCTGCGCACCACGGGACCGTCGCCGTACGACACGCACCAGCCGAGCCCATAGCCGACCAGGGCGTTGACCGGCACCGCGTCGTTCATGGCCGCGGCCGTCTCCGGCTTCAGCAGGCGTTCGCAGGACTGCGCGAACAGCGCCAGCTCATCGGCCGGGGCCCAGCCGAGGGTGGCACCGGGGTGATCGCAGTCGTAGTCCGGGTACGCGCGGCCGTCGGGTGTGTACCGCACCGCCGATGGCGCGGGGCCCGGGTAGCCCGGTCCGACATGACAGCCGGTGAGCCCGAGCGGCTCGAACACCCGCTCCCGGACGAACGCGCTCAACTCCTGCCCGGTGGCCGCCTCCAGCAGCAGGCCCAGGGCCCGGTAGCCGAGGTTGGCGTACTCGAATCCCGTGCCCGGCGCCCGGTACGGCGACGCGTAGCGGGACGCGTCGATCCGGCTCTCGTCGTCGCCGTAGTCCCAGGCGTAGAACGCCGCGAAACCACCCCGGTGCCGCAGCAGCTGACGAGCCGTCGGCGCCGGCCACCGGTGCTCCCCCGGCAGGGGCACGGGCGCGTCCAGGTCGAGCAGCCCCTCGTCGGCCGCCAGACAGACGGCGGTCGCCGTCACCGGCTTCGTGACGGAAGCCAGTCCGTAGGCCGTGGCGGGCGTGGCCGGGCGGCCCCGCGCCACATCCGCCACTCCGTACGCCTCGGCGAGCACCACCTCGCCGCGCTCGGCCACGGCGACCGAGACCGACGGACAGCCGTGCTCCGCCAACGCCTCGGCGCAGTACTCACCCAGTCGGTTCAGCGGCCCGTACGGCATGTTCGTCCCCCTCGGCAGACCATTCCCCTCCGGGCGATTGTCGCGGACAGTCCGCCGTCTCGGTGCAGAGATTGGCCTCGACCTTGGCGAGCAGCCGGGCCAGCTCCGCGCGTTCGGTGTCGTCGAGGCCCGCGAGGGTGTGCTCCTCCAGCTCCGTCCAGGCGCCCTCGACCTCGGAGCGCAGCGCGCAGCTGTCGCCGGTGGCCCGCACCAGTACGGCGCGCCGGTCCTGGGGGTCGGCGGTGCGCCGCACGTACCCCGCGTGGTCCAGCCGCTGGAGCATCTTGGTGACCGTGGAGGGGTCGAGATCCATCGACTTGATCAGCTCGGACTGGCGTACCGCGTCCGCGTCCCACAGATGCATCATCAGAAACTCCTGGCCCGGATAGAGGCCGGAGCGCCGCAGCAGTTTCCCCGCGGCGATGCGATGCAGCCGGGCGACCCGGGAGAGGGCGTGGCTGACCGGGCCGCCGCGCGCGGCGCCGGGCGGTTCGACGGGACAGGCGGGGTTGTCGGCGGTCGCGGGCGGGTCCGAGGTCATGCCTCCGAGTTTAGCTTGGTCGGCCAATAATCGACCCGGGGAATGGACTAGGGTGACTCGCGGTTGATTACTTGGCCGACCACATAATGTTTCGGCCGTATGTCGCGTTGCCCTCGTTCACCTTGCCCTCGTTCCGAACCCACGACCGCTATGGGAGCCCCCATGACCACCGCGTTCGACCCGATCGACCTGTCGGGTACGCAGCTCGCCAACCGCATCGCCATGGCCCCGATGACCCGCAGCCGCGCCTTCGGCGCCGGTAACTCGCCCACCGACTCGACGGTGGAGTACTACGCGCAGCGGGCCTCGGCGGGTCTGATCATCACCGAGGGCACCCAGCCCTCCGTGGTCGGTCAGGGCTACCCCGACACCCCCGGACTGCACAGCACGGAGCAGATCGCGGCCTGGCGGAAGGTCACCGACGCCGTACACGCCAAGGGCGGCAAGATCTTCGCGCAGATCATGCACGCCGGCCGGATCGGCCACCCGGTCCTGCTGCCGGACGGCCTGGTCCCGGTCAGCGCCTCCGCCGTCGCCGCGCCGGGGCAGGTCTTCACCCATGACGGCCCCAAGGACTTCATCGTCCCGCGCGAGCTGACCTCCGACGAGGTACGGGAGACCATCGCGGACTTCGCCGAGGCGGCCCGCAACGCGGTCGAGGCCGGCTTCGACGGGGTCGAGCTGCACGGCGCCAACGGCTATCTGATCCATCAGTTCCTGGCACCCAACTCCAATCTGCGCACCGATGAGTGGGGTGGCTCCGACGAGGCCCGTGTCCGCTTCGCGGTCGAGGTGACCCGCGCGGTCGCCGCCGAGATCGGGGCCGAGCGGACCGCGATCCGGATCTCGCCCGGCAACCCCTACAACGGGGTGTCGGAGCCCGACCCGGAGCCCGTGTACACCGCGCTGGTCAAGCAGTTGGAGCCGATCGGCCTCGCCTATCTGCATCTGATCGAGAACAACCGCGAACTGACCGTCACCCTGCGCAAGCTGTTCTCCGGGACGCTCGTCCTCAACGCGGCCACCGAGGGCTTCACCGGCGCAGGCGAGCTGGCGCTGATCGAGGACGGCACCGCCGATCTGCTCTCCTTCGGCGCGCTCTTCCTCGCCAACCCCGATCTGCCGGCCCGGCTCAAGGCGGGTGGCCCGTACAACACCCCCGACCCGGCGTCCTTCTTCGGCGGTGACGACAAGGGCTACATCGACTACCCGGCCCTGGAGAGCTGACCGGGACCGGCGGCCCGCGGAAAGGGGCGCGGGGCCGGTCGTCCTGACCGGCCCCGCGCCCCCGGGGACCTACCCGCGTGTAACGGCTGAATCAGCGCACGGGCGTGAAGTCCCTGGCCCCGATGAAGTCAGGCCGCGGCACCGGCGCCGCGAACGGCTCCTCCGCAGCGTTCTCCACGCTGTTGAACACGATGAAGACATTGCTGCGCGGGTACGGCGTGATGTTGTCGCCCGAGCCGTGCATGCAGTTGCAGTCGAACCAGGTCGCCGAACCGGCCTTGCCCGTGAAGAGCTTGATCCCGTGCTGGTCGGCCAGGGCCGTCAGCGCCTCGTGCGAGGGCGTACCGGCGTCCTGCATCCTCAGCGACTGCTTGTAGTTGTCGCGCGGGGTCTCGCCCGCGCACCCCAGGAACGACCTGTGCGATCCTGGCATGATCATCAGGCCGCCGTTGGTGTCGAAGTTCTCGGTCAGCGCGATGGAGACCGAGACGGTCCGCATGTTCGGCAGACCGTCCTCCGCGTGCCAGGTCTCGAAGTCCGAGTGCCAGTAGAAGCCCGAGGCGCCGAAGCCCGGCTTGACGTTGATCCGGGACTGGTGCACATAGACCTCGGAGCCGAGGATCTGCCGTGCGCGGCCCACCACCCGCTCGTCGCGTACGAGCCCGGCGAAGATCTCGCTCATGCGGTGGATCTCGAAGACGGACCGTACGTCCTGGGACTTGGGCTCGATGATCGAGCGCTCGTCCGCCCGTACCGCCGGGTCGGTGATCAGCCGCTCCAGCTCGGCGCGGTAGAGCGCCACCTCGTCCGGGCCGATCAGCTGCTCGACCGCGAGGAAACCGTCCCGTTCGAAGCGGCCGAGATCGGCCGGCGCGATCGGGCCCGGCGCGTCGGGCGGGGACCAGACGACGGGGTCCTGCCGGGGGGTGGTCACCTCGCCGAGGCCACGCGTGGGGTACAGATCGGTCCGTACGGGGGTGGTGGTCATGGTCAGCCCTCCTCTGTCAGCAGCGGGTAGACACCGTTCTCGTCATGGTCCTCCCGCCCGGTCACCGGGGGATTGAACACACAGACGCAGCGGAAGTCGGTCTTCGGACGGAGCGTATGGCGCTCGTGCCCGTCCAGCAGATACATCGTGCCGGGGGAGATCCAGTGGGTCTCGCCGGTCTCGTCGTTGGTGAGTTCGGCCTCGCCCTCGACGCACAGCACGGCCTCGATGTGGTTGGCGTACCACATCGAGGTCTCCGTACCCGCGTACAGGACGGTCTCGTGGAGGGAGAAGCCGACCTTCTCCTTGGCGAGCACGATGCGCTTGCTCTCCCAGGTGCCCGAGGCCGACTTCACATGGCGGTCGGTGTTCTCGATGTCCTTGAACGATCGGACGATCACGGTGCCTTGACGCCTTTCTCTTCTGCTGTTCTCTCTTCTGCGGACGCGCTGCCTTCTGCGGACGCGCTACGCGCTTTCCTGTGGGGTGTGCCGGCTGCCGGGTGCCGCGCGGGTCAGGCGGTTTCGCGTACGGCGCGCTCCACCGTGCGCAGCCCCTCGTCCAGCTCCTCCGCGGTGATGGTGAGCGGCGGCAGCAGCTTGACCACCTCGCTCTGCGGCCCCGAGGTCTCCAGCAGCAGACCCAGCTCGAAGGCGCGGGCGCAGACGGCGGACGCGCGGCCCTTGTCCTCGAACTCCAGGCCCCAGACCAGCCCGCGGCCCCTGACATCGGGGACATCGCCGCTGCTCTCGGCGCGGATCGCGAACAGCGCCTGCTCCACCTGCTCACCACGGGCGATGGTCTGCTTCTCCATCTGGCCGTCGGCCCAGTACGTGGTGAGCGCCGCGGCGGCGGTGACGAACGCCGGGTTGTTGCCCCGGAAGGTGCCGTTGTGCTCGCCGGGCTCCCAGACGTCCAGCTCCGGCGTGAACAGGCACAGCGACATGGGAAGCCCGTACCCGCTGATGGACTTCGACAGCGTGACGATGTCCGGGGTGATGCCCGCTTCCTCGAACGAGAAGAAGGCGCCGGTACGGCCGCAGCCCATCTGGATGTCGTCGACGATCAGCAGCATGTCCTGGCGGTGGCAGAGATCGGCCAGCGCCCGCAGCCACTCGGGCCTGGCGACATTGATGCCGCCCTCGCCCTGGATGGTCTCGACGATGACGGCGGCGGGCTTGTTGAGCCCGGAGCCCTGGTCCTCAAGCAGCCGTTCGAACCAGAGGAAGTCGGGGGTCTGGCCGTCCAGGTAGTTGTCGAAGGGCATCGGGGTGCCGTGCACCAGCGGGATACCGGCCCCGGCGCGCTTGAACGCGTTGCCGGTGACGGCGAGCGAGCCCAGCGACATGCCGTGGAAGGCGTTGGTGAACGAGACGATCGACTCGCGGCCCTTCACCTTGCGGGCGAGCTTGAGCGCGGACTCCACCGCGTTGGTGCCGGTGGGCCCGGGGAACATCACCTTGTACGGCAGATCACGCGGCCGGAGCACCACGTTCTGGAAGGACTCCAGGAACGCGCGTTTCGCGGTCGTCGCCATGTCGAGACCATGGGTGATGCCGTCACGTTCGATGTAGTCGATCAGCGCGCGTTTCAGCACCGGGTTGTTGTGGCCGTAGTTGAGTGAGCCGGCGCCGGCGAAGAAGTCGAGGTAGCCATGGCCGTCCTCGTCGGTGAGGCGGGCGCCCCGCGCGCGGTCGAACACGGCGGGCCAGCCGCGGCAGTAGCTGCGTACCTCGGATTCGAGAGTCTCGAAAACGCTCAGTGCGGGCGGGGTGATGGTCATGGGGGTCTCCTGCCGATGGGGGTGTGCGGGTGAGGGAGAGACGGAAGTGTGCTCGGGGCTCGGACGCTCCTGCGCGGCGCGCGCCTCTGCGTGGCGTGCGCGGCGTGACACGGGCGTACCCGGGCGCGGCGGCGCGGGAGCCCTCGTCGGGCTCCGGCGCGGGCGTGCTCAGGGCGAGAGCGGTCCGATGCGGTAGAGCACCTCCGGTTGGTGCACCCCTTCGGGGAACAGTCCGCCGTCGAAGAGGACCTCGCGCTCAAGCGCGGCGCCGTGACGTGCGGCGTACGCGGTGAACAGCCGGTCCGAGGCGGTGTTGTCGGGGGTCACGGTCGTCTCGACGGCCGTTATGCCCCGCTCCTCGGCCACCCGGGCGGTCAGCTCGTCGAGCAGGGTGCCCGCGAGACCGTGGCCGCGGTGGGCCGCGTCGACGGCCACCTGCCAGACGACCAGCGCCTCGGGGCGCTCCGGCCGTACGTACCCCGTGACGAAGGCGATCGGGGATCCCGTCTCGTCACGGACGACGAGCGAGGTGGCGGCGAAGTCACGACACCAGAGCAGGTAGCTGTACGAGGAGTTGAGGTCCAGGACCTGGGAGTCGCGGGCAATGCGCCAGATCGCGGCTCCGTCCTCCACTCGTGGGGCGTCGGTCGTGAAGGATCGGGGGAATTCGCTTCGGGCGCCTGCAAGGTCTGCTTGTGCGGCGGTCATACGGATTGAATTTACCCAGCAAATTCAAAAGATGCATCCGGGCCAGGGGTTGGGTGAGCGGCCGGGCTGTGTTATCGCGCGGGCATGTGGGCCCTGATGCGCCGATCGGAAGCTGGGGTAAAATGTAGCTATATGTTGGGGCGAAACGGGCGGATTTGTGGACTCGGTCACATATCCGTAACGCTCGGGAGACCGCCCGGAATCACACCGGAGGCCCTGATGAAATCTTGGCGTTTAGGGCAGAGAAACGGGGGCAGACGAATACGGGAAGCTGCTCGCGGTAAAGCATCTTCCCGTATTCGCGAATTAATGACCTCTTCAATTTATGGATACTGCGGCCACATATGATTCCAGGGCCGGCGCCCCCATGGGACGGGTATGTCCAGCCCCGCTGTGTCTAGCCCCGCCACGCCTCGTCGGCCGCCCGCACCGCCGCCTCCGGGTCGACCCTGCTCCCGGAGCCGTCGAGCGCCGCGCCCAGCGCGAGCAGCGAGGACCGTACGGCGGCCGGGGTCGCGTCGGCGCCGTAGTGGTTGACCCGGATCATCTCCGCGGCGAGCGCCCCGCCGCCCGCGACCAGCGGCAGCGCCGGATCGGCGGCCAGCGCCTTCGCCACCACGCCGGTGGCGTCCACCCCGGCGGGCATCCGGAGCGTGGTGGCCACCGGAGCGGCGTCGGCGGCCTCGTGGACGAACGGCGTCAGACCGCCGCCCAGCGCCAGCGCGCCCGCGCGGGTGGCAGCCGCCGCCGAGGCGTGCCGGGCCATGACCGTCGCAGGACCGGCCGCCTCGATGCGCTCCAGACACGCTTCCAGCGCCAGCATCTCCAACTGGGCCGGAGCGTGCGGCAGCGCACGGCGCTCGCCGTCGATCCAGCGTTCCTTCCAGTCGAGGAGCGAGAGATACGAGCGGCGCGGGGCCCGGGGGTTGGCGGCGAACCGCTCCCAGGCCCGCTCGCTCACGGACACCGCGGAGACCCCGGCGGGACCGCCCATCGCCTTCTGCGCGCCGATCACACACAGATCCACCCCCCAGGCGTCGGTGAGCAGCGGCTCGGCGGCCACCGACGCCACGGCGTCCACCATGAACAGCGCGCCATGGGCCCGTACCACCTCGCCGATCTCCGCGACGGGGTTGGTGTTGCCGGTCGCCGCCTCCGCGTGCACCAGCGAGACGAAGTCGATCTCGGGATGCGCGGCGAGCGACCGTTCGACCGCCGCCGCGGTCACGGCCGTGTGGAACGGCACCTCCAGATCCACCACTACCGCGCCGCAGTCGCGCAGCCAGTTCCCGAAGGTCTGCCCGTACGGCCCCGTGACGACGTTCAGCGCGGTGGAACCGGGACCCGCGCCACCGCGGATACAGCCCTCCAGCGGCAGCAGGGCCTCACCCTGCATGATCACGACATCGTTCCGGGTGGCGAGGAGCGAGGCCACGCGGCGCTCGATGGCGGCGAAGTGCGCGGCGGTCAGCGGGGGCAGGTCCAGCAGCGGGTGTGTCACGGCGGTGCTCTCTTCGGTGGGGCGCTCGGATCGGGGTGGGCCGGAGCGGGTCGGGTAGGGGGCCGGGGTCGGTTCGGAGCGGTTCGGTCCGGGGGTCGGACCCGGAGGCGGAGGTACGGGGCCGGGATCGGACCGGTGTGCGGAACCCCCCGGTCGAGGGTACTCACGGCCTCGTACAGTGCTGCTCATGAGTGATCACACGGTGCTGCGGGTGAAGGGGCGGGTGCTCGTCGGCCCCGAGGAGGTCAGGGACGAACTGTGGGTCGTGGGCGGCAGGATCAGCTACGAGCGGCCGGCCGGCGCCCGCGATGTCCGTACGGTCGAGGGCTGGGCGCTGCCCGGTCTGGTGGACGCCCACTGCCATGTCGGCCTCGACCATCACGGGGCGGTCGACGAGGCGACCACCGAGAAGCAGGCGCTGGACGAGCGCGAGGTGGGCGCCCTGCTGCTCAGGGACGCCGGATCGCCCGTGGACACGCACTGGATCGACGACCGCGAGGATCTGCCGAAGATCATCAGGGCGGGCCGCCATATCGCCCGTACCCGCCGCTACATCCGCGACTACGCGTATGAGATCGAGCCGGAGGACCTGGTCGCGTATGTGGCCGGGGAGGCCCGGCGCGGCGACGGCTGGGTGAAGCTCGTCGGTGACTGGATCGACCGCGACGCGGGCGATCTGACCGCCTGCTGGCCGCGGGCCGAGGTCGAGGAGGCCATCGCGGAGGCGCACCGGCTCGGGGCCAGGGTCACCGCGCACTGCTTCGCCGAGGACTCCCTCCGCGATCTCGTCGAGGCGGGCATCGACTGTATCGAGCACGCGACCGGGCTCACCGAGGACACCGTCCCGCTCTTCGCGGAACGTGGTGTCGCGATCGTCCCGACACTGGTCAACATCGCCACGTTCCCCCGGCTCGCGGCGGGCGGGCAGAGCAAGTTCCCGCGCTGGTCGGCGCATATGAACCGGCTGTACGAGCGCCGCTACGACACCGTGCGCGCGGCGTACGACGCGGGCGTCCCGGTCTTCGTCGGCACGGACGCGGGCGGCGGTCTGGCCCATGGTCTGGTGGCGGGGGAGGTCGAGGAGCTGACGAAGGCCGGGATCCCGCCGGTGGAGGCGCTCTCGGCCACCACATGGGGAGCGCGTGAGTGGCTGGGCCGCCCGTCGCTGGAGGAAGGCGCCCCCGGGGATCTCGTGGTGTACGGCGAGGATCCGCGCGCGGACGTACGGGTCCTGGCGGCGCCGCGGCGGATCGTGCTGAACGGTCGGATCGTCGGCTGACAGGAGCGCGGTGCCGGGCGGCAGTGACCGTGCCGGGCCGGGCGGCAGTGACCGTGCCGGGCCGGGCGGCGCCCGGTTGACGGAGGCGTGACGCGGGGCGGCCGGGGTCGTTTAACTCGCTTACGTGCTCAAGGCATTGAGGGGCGGTGTGCCGCTCCTGCCCCTGACGCGCCGTCATCCGGGGGCTCCGGGGAACCCATGTGCCACAAGAATCGAATATCTACCCGGAAACCCCACTTTGGAGTGAACTCACCTCAGGTGTCTGCCGGTTCACTCTCCGTGCGTAAAGATTCCGGTGTCTCGGTCGCCACCGCCCCGTGTCCCCGTTGGGCGGGCCGGCGACACCAAATCTCTTGTGGGGGTTCCACATCTTGAACAGCAACACCTTCCGCATGCCCGCACGCCGTGCCGCCGCCCTGATGGCCGCCGGCGTACTGACGGCGGGCCCCCTGGCCCTCGCCGCTCCGGCGCAGGCCACCGAGGGCGCGGGCGACGGGCGGGCGACCGCGGTCGTGCTCAGGACCGGCCTCGACGTGTCCCTGCTCAACAAGACCCTCAACGTGCCCCTGCGGGCCGCCCTGAACGAGGTGTCGGCGCCCGCGAACGCGGACAAGACGACCCTGAGCGTCCAGTTGGACGGGGTCGACCAGGGCAGGGCCTTCACCGTGCTGCGCGCCGACGTGGCCACCGCGAGGGCGACGGCCGACGCGCGCAAGGCGGAGGGATACACCAACCTCGCCCACGCGAAGGTGCATGTGCCCGGACTGCCGCTGCTCTCGCTCATCGAGATCCAGGAGGTCACCTCCAAGGCGGTCTGTGTGGCCGGGAAGCGGCCGGTCGCGGAGTCGGAACTGCTCGGTCAGGTGACCGTGCTCGGCAAGCGCGTCACGCTCTCCGCGGGCGGTCCCACCCGTGTCGAGGTCCCCGGTGTGGGTACCGTCACGCTCGATCTGTCGAAGACGCACACCACGTCCCGTACGGCCGCGGCCAGCGCGCTCGAACTGCGTGTGTCGATCAACCCGCTCAAGCTGAATGTCGCCGAGGTCGAGGGCACCGTCACGCTCGCCGGGGCCACCTGCGAGTCGCCGAAGGCGCCCGCGGCCACCGAGACGCCGGAACCGGAGAAGTCCGCGCCCGCGAAGGCCGATACGAAGCCGCAGACCGTGGTGGAGCCGGCCGAGGAGAACCTCGCGGAGACGGGCGGCGACTCCACGACGCCGTATCTGGCGGGCGGCGCGGTGGCGCTGCTCGGGGCGGGCGGCGGAGCGCTGCTGCTGGCGAGGGCCGCGCGCCGACGCTGACCGCGGTCCGGGGGCCGGGAGCGGGAGGCGCTTCCGGCCCCCGGGCGTGGGCGTGGACGCGGGCGTGGGTGTGGACGTGGGTGTGGTCGATGGGGGCACCGTCTCGTACGCCTCGCACAGCGCGCGCTCCCGCTCCGGGTACAGCCCCCGTCAGCCGACCGCCGTCAGTGCCTGGTCCAGGGCCTGGAGGAAACGGTTCGTCGTGGCCCGGTCGCGGACCGCGAGCCGCAGCCAGTCGCGGTCGAGCCCCGGGAAGGTGTCGCCGCGCCGGGCGGCGAAGCCCAGCGTGCGGAGCCTGGCCCGCACCGAGTCCGCGCGCTTCACCCGGATGAGCACGAACGGGCCCTCCGCCGCCTCCACCGCCCGCACCTCCTCGAACTCCGCGAGCCCGGCCAGCAGATGCGCGCGCTCCACCGCGATCCGGCACGCCGCCTGCTCGGCCTCCGCGAGCGCGGCGGGGGACATGCACGCCTCCGCCGCCGCCAGCGCGGGCGTCGAGACCGGCCACAGCGGCTGCGCGCGCTCCAGCGCCGCGACCGTGCCCGGCTCGGCCAGCACATAGCCGATCCGCAGGCCCGCCAGGCCCCAGGTCTTGGTGAGGCTGCGCAGTACGACGAGCCCCGGCACGTCCGTACGCCCGGCCAGCGCCTCCGGTTCACCCGGCACCGCGTCCATGAACGCCTCGTCCACCACCAGCGTCCGGCCGGGCCGGGCCAGCTTCGCTATCGCCTCGGCCGGATGGAGCACGGACGTCGGATTGGTCGGGTTCCCGAGCACCACCAGATCCGCGTCGTCGGGCACGGCCTCCGGATCCAGCCGGAAGCCGTCCCTCGCGCCCAGCAGCACCCGTCGCACCTCGTGCCCCGCGTCCCGCAGCGCCGCCTCCGGTTCGGTGAACTGCGGATGGACCACCACGGGGCGACGGGCCGGCAGCGCGCGGGCCAGCAGCACGAACGCCTCCGCCGCCCCCGCCGTCAGCAGCACCCGCTCGACCGGCAGTCCGTGCCGCGCCGCGACCGCCGCGCGGGCCGCCCGCCCGTCGGGGTACGCGGCGAGCCCGGCCAGCGAGTCGGCGATGCGCGCGCGCAGCCACTCCGGGGGAGTGTCCGTACGGACATTGACGGCGAGATCGATCAGCCCGGCGGCTCCGTCCCGCACCTCGGCATCGCCGTGATGGCGCAGATCATGGTTGTCAGCGCGCGTAGACATGGCAGTCATGAAGGTTGTCGCCGGATATGGCCTCCGGCGTGTACGGCGGTGCCGACGGCGGCAGGGAAAGCGCCACCCGGGGCCGGGCCGACCGGGGAAGCGCCAACCAGGGACGCGGCCCCGACCCCCGCTGCCGGGGCATCACTCCCCGACCGTTCTCGATGGGCTGGACAACGCGGATCACCGGGCTCCTTTCCTCTTCTCCCGCCACCGGTGCCCCGGGACGTCACCACACGGTCCGGGCGCTGCCGCGAGGCCGCCGCACTCTACCGTCACCACCGACATCATTTCCGCCCGGGCCGGTTCCACTCCGACTGGCTCCTATCCGCCACGGCACAGGTGACCGACGCCGGCCCGGCGCCGGAGCCCGACTTCCGTTTCGGTACGAGGAGTTCGCCCCCGCCCACGAGCGCGGCGGCCTCGGCGACGGACGGCGTCCCCAGCGCGGCCAGCGGCGCACCGGACGGGTTCGGTACGGCGACCGTGGCCAGCAGCGCGGCCGGGTATCCCCGCAGGGGGACGCCGAGCCGCGCCGCCGCCCCGGCGATCCCCGCCTCGCCGGCCCTGCTGTCGACCGTGGCCACCTCGACCAGGGAGCGCGGCGAGAGCCCGGCGTCCCGCAGCACGGTCTCGATCAGCCAGAGCACGTCCGCCACGGACACCCCGGAGCGCGCACCCACCCCGACAACGAGCCCGCCGAGCCCGCCGGGTCCGCCGAGCGCGGGCTCCGGCTCCGGCTCGCTCCCCGCGTGTTCGGGCTCGCTCCCCGCAGCTCCCGGCCCGCTCCCCGGATGTGCGAAGTACCCGTCCGATCGGCTATGCAGGGGCCCATGGCGGTGTTCGTCGCGCTCGGCGCGTTCCTCATGACGCTGTTCGGCGGCTGGACGGCGCAGCGCGTCACCGACCGCCGCCATCTCGTGCTGGGCCTGGCCGGGGGGCTGATGCTCGGCGTGGTCGGGCTGGATCTGCTGCCGGAGGCCATGCACGCGGCGGGCGGCGAGTTCCTGGGGGTGCCCCAGGCGCTGCTGCTGTTCGTCGGCGGCTTTCTCGTAGCCCATCTGGTGGAACGCCTGCTCGCCGTGCGCCGCGCGTCCCACGGCGGCGACCCGCACGGCTCCGGCCTCCGGCCCGGCGAGCGGGTGCCCCAGGTGGGGCTGACGGCCGCCGCCGCCATGGTGGGGCACAGCCTGATGGACGGCATCGCGCTCGGCGCGGCCTTCCAGGTCGGCGGCGGCATGGGCACCGCCGTCGCCCTCGCCGTCATCGCCCATGACTTCGCCGACGGCTTCAACACGTACACGATCACCAGCCTGTACGGGAACGACCGGCGCAAGGCGATCACGATGCTGGTCGCGGACGCGATCGCGCCGGTGCTCGGCGCCGCGTCCACCCTGCTGTTCACCCTCCCGGCCGAAGCGCTCGGCAGCTACCTCGGCTTCTTCGGCGGCGTCCTGCTCTATCTCGCCGCCGCCGAGATCCTGCCCGAGGCGCACCACGACCATCCGGCGCGCTCCACGCTGCTCTGCACGGTCCTCGGTGTGGGTTTCATCTGGGTGGTGGTCGGCGTGGCCGACTGACCCGCGGCACGCGTTCCCGCCGGGCCCGTCCATCACGCCGTACCTCTCTTCACGAAACGCTCTTCACGAAACGCTCTTCACGAACAGCTCTGCACGGAACATCGCTCCACGAACCGCCGCGCCAGCTCCGGCGCCGCCGCCCAGTGCGTATGCAGATAGCTCGCGTGCACGCCCTGCTGAACGAACCCCTCCACGCGGCGCTCCGGGTGCACCACCCCCCACGCCGGAGCCGCCCCGGCGCCCGGCTCCAGCACCGTCCGGTGGAACTCATGCCCCCGTACGCGCGTACCGGCCCGCGCCAGCGCGCTGTCGCCGACCGCCACCGCCTCCCGGTAGCCCAGCGTCAGCCGCCCCGACATCCGGGCGTCCGCCGCCAGTACCCCGCACATCGGCGCCCCGTCCAGGGAGCGCGCCAGATACAGCAGTCCGGCGCATTCGGCGGCCACCGGAGCGCCGGAGTGCGCCAGCTCCGCCACGGCCTTGCGCAGTGGCTCATTGGCGGACAGCTCCGGCGCGTACACCTCGGGGAACCCGCCGCCGATCACCAGACCCGCGGTGCCTTCCGGAAGTTCCTCGTCCCGCAGCGGATCGAACGGGACGACGTCCGCGCCCGCGGCCGTCAGCAGCTCGGTGTGCTCCGCGTACGAGAAGGTGAAGGCGGACCCGCCGGCCATCGCGATCACCGGCCGGCCCGCGCCCGTCGCGGGAGCGACCGGCTCGACCGCCGGCTCCCACGGCGTCACATCGAGCGCCGGCGCACTGCGCGCGAGCGCCAGCAGCGCCTCCAGATCGCATCCCGCCCGCACCCGCGCGGCCAGCTCCCGCATCGATCCGACCGCCTCCGCGCGCCGCTCCGCGACCGGCACCAGACCCAGATGGCGCGAGGGCGCGGTCACCCCGTCGGCGCGCCGCAGCACCCCCATGACCGGCACGCCCGACTCGTCCAGCGCGTCGCGCAGCAGCCGTTCATGCCGGTCGGTGGCGACCTTGTTGAGAATCACCCCGCCGATCCGTACCTCCGGATCCCACGAGGCGAAGCCATGCACCAGCGCCGCCACCGAACGCGACTGCGACGAGGCGTCCACCACCAGGACCACCGGCGCGCGCAGCAGCTTCGACACCTGTGCGGTGGAGGCCAGTTCGCCCTGGCCCGACGCGCCGTCGTAGAGCCCCATCACGCCCTCGACGACCGCCAGGTCACAGCCCGCCGCGCCGTGCGCGAACAGCGGCCCGATCAGAGCGGGACCGCACATGTACGCGTCGAGATTGCGGCCCGGCCTGGCACGGGCGGCCGACCCCGCCGCGCCGGCCCCTCCCGGGGTGCCGGACGCCCCCGGGGACACGGCCAGCGCGTGATAGCCCGGATCGATGTAGTCGGGCCCGACCTTGTGCGGGGACACGGCCAGACCGCGCTCCGAGAAGGCCGCCATCAGCCCTGTCGCGACCGTGGTCTTGCCGCTCCCCGAGGAGGGTGCGGCGATGACCAGACGCGGGACGTTCACCATGGGACGTTCACCACTCGATGCCCCTCTGGCCCTTCTGACCCGCGTCCATCGGATGCTTGACCTTCGTCATCTCCGTCACGAGATCCGCGAAGTCCATGAGTTTCGCCGGGGCGTTGCGCCCGGTGATCACCACATGCTGGGTGCCGGGGCGCTCGCGCAGCACCTCGATCACCTCGTCGGTGTCCACCCACCCCCAGTGCAGCGGATACGCGAACTCGTCCAGCACGTACAGCTTGTGCGTCTCGGCCGCCAGATCGCGCTTGACCTGCTCCCAGCCCTCGCGCGCCGCCTCCTCGTTGGAGTACTGCGCGTCGCGCTGCACCCAGGACCAGCCCTCGCCCATCTTGTGCCAGGCGACCGGACCGCCCTCGCCGCTCGCCCCCAGCACCTTCAGCGCCCGTTCCTCACCGACCTTCCACTTCGCGGACTTCACGAACTGGAACACCCCGACCGGCCACCCCTGTGTCCAGGCGCGCAGCGCGAGCCCGAACGCCGCCGTCGACTTGCCCTTGCCGGTGCCCGTATGGACGAGGACGAGCGGACGGTTACGGCGCTGGCGGGTGGTGAGCCCGTCGTCCGGTACGGATTCCGGCTGTCCCTGTGGCATTAAGCGGCCCTCCTGGGTCGTCCGTCGTGTGCCTGTGCCCGCTGTACATCACGCTGTACGTCCCTGACCAGACCGGCGATGCTGTCCGCGCGCAGGTCGTCGAGCGTGATGGCCGTACCCTCCAGCGACGCGGCGAGCGACGCGGCCAGACCGAGCCGTACCGGACCCGACTCGCAGTCCACGACCACGGACGCCGTTCCCTCCGAGGCGTGCAGCCGCGCCGCGCGCGCCGCCAGTGCCACCGGGTCGGCGCCCCCGGCCGCCCGTGCGCCGCCCGCCGTCCGCGCGCCGGTCGCCCGGCCGTCCGTCACCACGAGCAGCAGCGGACGGCGCGCCGGATCCCGCATCCGCTCCACCCGCAATACGTCATGCGCCTTGAGCAGCCCGGCGGCGAGCGGCGTACGCCCGCCCGTCGGCAGCGACTCCAGCCGGGCCGCCGCCGCGTCCACCGACGAGGTGGGCGGCAGCGCGACCGCCGCCTCCGTGCCCCGGAAGGTGATCAGACCGACCTTGTCGCGCCGCTGGTAGGCGTCCAGCAGCAGCGAGAGCACCGCGCCCTTCACCGCGCTCATCCGCCGCCTGGCCGCCATCGAGCCCGACGCGTCGACCACGAACAGCACGAGATTCCCCTCGCGCCCCTCCCGGGTCGCCTGCCGCAGATCGTCCTTGCGCACCACCAGACCCGGACCGCTGCGCCCGCGCGCCCGCTGGTGCGGCGCCGCCGCCTGGACGGTCGCCGCCAGATGCAGCTTGGTGAGCGCGCCCCTGGGCTGCCGGGACCCGGTCGTCCTGCCGTGCTCGGTACGGGCCCGGGAGCGCCGGCCGGCCGCGCCCTCGCCCAGACCCGGCACGCTCAGCGTCTTCGTACGGAACGGCTCGGTGGCCCGTACGGCGGACTGCTCAGCGGCCCCGGCGCGGCGCGGCTGCCCCTGGGGCTCGGGCTCCGCGGGCGTGTCGTCCGGCCCGTCCGGGGCGTGCTCGACGGGCGTGTCGTCCGGCCCGGACCCGGACTCGGGCGGTGTGTCGGGGCCCTCGGATCCCTCCGGACCGGGCTGCGGCGGGATACCACCGCCACCGCCCGGCCCGTCGGGACCCGGGTCGTCGTCCCCGCCGTCGCCGTCCTCACCCGTGAACTCGTCCAGCGTGTCGTCGAGCTTGTCCTCGTCGAGCCCCGGCGCGTCGAAGGGGTTACGGCGCCGCCGGTGCGGGAGCGCGAGCAGCGCGGCCTGTCGTACATCCTCGGCGAGTACGTCCGTACGCCCCGCCCAGGCGGCCAGCGCCGTCGCGGTCCGCGCCATCACGATGTCCGCCCGCATTCCGTCCACCTCGAACGCGGCGCAGGTCGCGGCGATCCGGAGCAGCGCCCCGTCCCCGAGCCGCACCGCGGGCAGCAGCGCCCGCGCGGCGACGATCCGGTCCCGCAGCGCGGTCTCCTCCTCGGCCCAGCGCGCCGCGAACCCGGCCGGATCGTCGTCGTACGCCAGCCGTCGCTGTACGACCTCCACCCGAAGCTCCGGCTCGCGCGAGGCCGCGACCTCCACGGTCAGCCCGAAGCGGTCGAGCAACTGCGGTCGCAGCTCGCCCTCCTCGGGGTTCATCGTTCCGACGAGCAGGAACCGCGCGGCGTGCCGTACGGAGACGCCCTCACGCTCGACGTACGAGGCACCCATGGCGGCGGCGTCCAGCAGCAGGTCGACCAGGTGGTCATGGAGGAGGTTGACCTCGTCGACATAGAGCACCCCCCGGTGGGCGTCCGCGAGCAGACCGGGCTCGAAGGCCTTCACGCCCTCGGACAGCGCCCGCTCGATGTCCAGCGCGCCGACGAGCCGGTCCTCCGAGGCGCCCACGGGCAGCTCGACCATCCGGGCGGGCCTGGCCGTACCCGGCGCCGTCCCGTGCGGCCCGTCCGGGCACCGCTGATCGGGTGCGACGGGATCGCAGCTGAACCGGCAGCCGGCGACGACCGGCACCTCCGGCAGCAGCGCGGAAAGGGCGCGTACGGCCGTGGACTTGGCCGTCCCCTTCTCACCGCGGACGAGCACACCGCCGACGGCGGGGCTCACCGCGTTGAGCAACAGGGCGAGCCGCAGATCGTCCATCCCCACCACAGCGGTGAACGGAAAAGGGGTGCTCATATGCTGATCGCTCCTTCGAAGATGGTCGTCATGGCGCTCCCGGCGGAATGAAGGGCAGCCCCTCGGGCGCGCCCTCCTCGATCAGGCGCATCAGCGCGTCCGTGTCCGCGTGCTCCTCGATGAGGTCACCGAGCAGATCGAGCTGTTCTTCCCGCAGCGCGCCGAAGCTCGTGCCGGGCGCGGGGACGAAACGCCGGCCCGCCGTCCGCGCCACCTCCGTCAGGAACCGCCTCCGGAACGCGTCGCTCTCCAGCGCCCCGTGCCAGTGCGTGCCCGTGACGGCCCCCACCCGGCAGCCGTCCAGCGCGCGCCCGTCCGCGTCGGAGACAAAGGTGTCGCCTCCCCGTACCTCCGCGACGCCGTGATGGATCTCGTACCCCTCCACCGCCTCACCGAGGGCCAGGCCCACCGGTCGGGCGAGGGTCTTCTCGCGGGCGAACCGCACCCGTACGGGCAGCAGTCCGAGGCCGGGCACCGCGCCCGCCCGGGACTCCACCTCGTCGTCGATGTGCTCGCCCAGGATCTGATAGCCGCCGCAGATCCCCAGCACGGGACGCCCCTCGGCGGCCCGCCGGGCGAGCGCGTCGGCGAGCCCGCGCTCGCGCAGCCACGCCAGCGCCTTGACCGTGCCGCGTGTGCCGGGCACCACCACGAGATCGGCGTCGGCCAGCTCCTCCGGCCGGTCCACGAACCGCACGACGACCCCCGGCTCCGCCGCCAGCGCGTCCACATCGGTGAAGTTCGACATCAGCGGTACGGCGCAGACCGCGACCCGCAGCACGTCCTCGCCGTACGGGGGAGCCGCGGGCGACTCGCGTACGGCGCCGCGCATCGAGACGCGCAGCCCGTCCTCCTCGTCGATGCCCAGACCGTGCCGGAACGGCAGTACGCCGAAGGTGGACCGCCCGGTGAGCCCGCGGAGCATCTCAAGACCCGGTTCGAGCAGCGAGACATCGCCCCGGAACTTATTGACCAGATAGCCCGCGATCAGCCCCTGGTCCTCGGGGGACAGCAGCGCGGTCGTCCCGAAGAACGAGGCGAAGACGCCGCCCCGGTCGATGTCCCCGACCACCACCACCGGCAGCCGCGCGGCCCGCGCGATGCCCATGTTCACGATGTCGGTACGGCGCAGATTGATCTCCGCGGGACTGCCCGCCCCTTCGCAGATCACGGCGTCGTAGGTGCCGCGCAGCCGCTCCAGACACTCCAGGACGGGACCGAGCAGGGCTTCCCGCCCGTGCGGGGTCCTTCCGGCGGACGCCTCGCCCGGTCGCGGCTCCGCCGAGGGCCCGGACCCGAAGTAACCCCGGGCGCTCATCTCCCCCACCGGCCGCCCCATCAGCACCACTTGGCTGGTGCGGTCACCGCCGGGCTTCAGCAGGACCGGGTTCATCAGCGCCGTCGGCTCGACCCGGGCGGCCTGCGCCTGCATCGCCTGGGCCCGTCCGATCTCCGCGCCCTCGCGGGTCACGAACGAGTTCAGCGACATGTTCTGCCCCTTGAAGGGCGCGACCTTCACCCCACGGCGCACCAGCCAGCGGCAGATCCCCGCCGTGACCACGCTCTTGCCCGCGTCGGAGGTCGTGCCGGCTATCAGCAGCCCCCCGCCGCGCCCGCCCCGGCTCATCCACGTCCCTTTCCCGCGCTTGTCGTACGGCCCGCGCTTGTCGTACGGCGTATCGCGCCTGGCGTACGGCGTATCGCGCCGAATCCGAACCGGCCCGCCACACAGACCGCGAGGGCGGCCCCGGTCACCCGGCGCGACAGCCGTACGGCCCGCTCGATGTCCGCGACCTCGACCGGCCGCCCCTCGCCGTTCAGTACGGGCCGGTGCTCCACCCGTCCGCCGTACGCGAGTGTCCCGCCCAGCCGTACGCCCAGCGCGCCGGCGAACGACGCCTCCACCGGGCCCGCGTTGGGACTCGGATGCCTGCCGGCGTCCCGCCGTACCGCCCGCAGGGCCGCGCGCGGATCGCCGTCGACTCCGCCGGCCAGCGCCCCGGCGAGTACGGCGGTCAGCCGGGCGCCCGGCCATCCCACGGCATCGTCGAGCCGGGCCGAGGCCCAGCCGAACCGGCGGTAACGGGGCGAGAGATGACCCACCATCGCGTCCAGCGTGTTCACGGCCCGGAACCCGGCGAGCCCCGGCACCCCCGCCACCGCCCCCCACACCAGCGCGCCCACGACGGCGTCGGAGGTGTTCTCCGCGACCGACTCCACGACGGCCCGCGCGATCTGCTGTCCGTCCAGCGCCTGCGGGTCACGGCCGCACAGATGAGGCAGCCGCTCCCTGGCCCGTTCGACGTCCCCGGCGGCGAGCGCCGCGCCGATGGCCCGTGCCTCCCGCCCCAGTGAAGTGCCGCCGACCACGGCCCAGGTGGCGGCGGCGGTCAGTGCCACGGAGGCGGTGCGGTGGTCCCGTACGCCCCGGGCGGCCAGCGCCGCGATCCCGGCGGCTCCTCCGGCGCAGACCGCGGTGTGCAGCGCGCCCCAGCCCCGGTGGTCGCGCCACAGCGTCCGCTCGACGGCCTTCGCCGCCCGGCCGAACGCGGCGACGGGATGGCCCCGGCGCGGATCGCCGAACAACCGGTCGCCCAGGAGACCCACGGCGGCGCCGTAGGCGAAATCACGCTCGGCGGCCGGACCCCGGCCGCGCACGACGGCCGAACGGCGGCCAGGCATGGCGAAATGTCCTCACTCAGGGTCCGCGCCCCGGCTCGACGTGATGCGGCGGCGAGAGTTCCTGGCTCCTGGAGACGGGGCTCGCAGTGACAGTGGCGGGACCGCGCCGGATTCGCACCGGCTTCCTCTTCTGCCGTCGCCTGGGCCCTCTCCTACCGGACAGGACCTCAATGGCCCCGGAAGTCCACCACGCCCCGCGAACACCCGTCAACTCATCCCTGACCAGCGACGGGACAGTGTGCCGAGCCCCACACGGCACGCCCGTCCCGTGGGCGGCACGGAGCCGGCCCGGGCGCGTGACGGACGCGCCCGGGCCGGCCGGGGGTGTGGTGGTCCGGGTGTTCCGGTCGCCCGGTCACCGGTCGCCGGTCAGGCGACGATCAGATAGATCCCGTACGCGACGGCCGCCACGCAGAGCGCGAAGCAGGTGTACGCGCCCGTACGGGCCAGCGCCACGGAGCCCGTCGCGCCCCGCGTGCTCGCCGACTCCTGCTTGGCGAGGCCCACGATGCCGAGGGTGAACAGGCCCACGAGGGCGACGGTGGCCACGAGACTGACCCCGAAGACGGAACCGAGTGCTGCCCAGTCGATGTTCATGCGGTTTCTCTTCCTTACACCGTGGCGGTACTTACACCGTGGCGGTTCGCGCGGGCTCGCCCGCGGGGTCCGGGGGGCCCGGGGCCGGGATGGTGGTCGACAGTTCCTGCGCGGCAGCGGCCGTGGGCGGCGGGGTGACGGCCGCGATGGCGCTGGTGACGACGCCCGCGGGCTCGCCGGTCCCGGCGTCCTCCGTCGCGCCGGCGGCTCCGGCCCCGCTCTCGTTGACATTGGTGTGGTCGACGGGGCGGCGGCGCGAGGCGAGCCAGATCGCCCCGGAGATCCCGACGAGCAGGACGGCGACGACCGCGATGCCCCAGGTGCCCTGGCCGGTGAGGAACTCGGCCCCGGCGGCGACCAGGCCCGCGGCGGGCAGCGTCAGCCCCCAGGCGATGAACATCCGGGTCGCGGTCGACCAGCGGACCACACCGCCCTTGCGGCCGAGGCCCGCGCCCATCACGGCGCCGGAGCACGACTGGGTGGTGGAGAGCGAGAAGCCCAGGTGCGAGGAGGCCAGGATGACGGTCGCGGCACTGGTCTGGGCGGCGAAGCCCTGCTGCGGACGGAGATCGGTGAGGCCGGTGCCCATGGTGCGGATGATGCGCCAGCCGCCGAGATACGTACCGAGCGCGATCGCCAGTCCCGCGGAGACGATGACCCACATCGGGGGGTTGGAGCCGGGGGCGAGGACGCCGCCGGTGACGAGCGCGAGGGTGATGACACCCATGGTCTTCTGCGCGTCGTTGGTGCCGTGGGCGAGCGAGACGAGCCCGGCGGAGGCGATCTGCCCGGCGCGGTAGCCCTTGGCGGTCGCCTTGTCGTCCGTACGGCGCCCGATGCGGTACGTCAGCCTCGTCGCGAGCAGCGCCGCGAGACCGGCGACGACCGGCGCGGCGAGCGCGGGGATCAGCACCTTGGTGATGACGACGCCGCCGTTGACCCCGGAGGCGCCGACCGACATCAGCGTGGCGCCGATCAGACCGCCGAAGAGCGCGTGGGAGGAGCTCGACGGCAGGCCGAGCAGCCAGGTGAAGAGATTCCACAGGATGGCGCCGACGAGCGCCGCGAAGATCACTTCCGTTCTGATGCCCTGTTCGTTGATGAGTCCGCCGGAGATCGTCTTGGCGACCTCCACGGACAGGAACGCGCCGACGAGATTCAGGACGGCGGACATGCCCACCGCGACCTTGGGCTTGAGGGCCCCGGTCGAGATGGTGGTCGCCATCGCGTTCGCGGTGTCGTGGAAGCCGTTCGTGAAATCGAACACGAGAGCCGTCACGATCACGATCGCGAGCAGCAGCGTGATGTGTTCCATTGACCCAGGACCCAGGCAATCTTTTGACGTCAGTGGCCTCGGTGAACGTAAGGAGTCCGGGTAAACGGAAGATGAACTGGGCTCGTCTTCGCGGTGTCCCCATGTGTGGAGAAATCGCCCGCCCGTTCTGCCGGAGCGCCCTGCGCGCCGCTATGTCCGCCTGACAGGATTCTCTTATGACTGATCAGCAGAGCCAGGACGCGATAGCCGGGGCCTGGCGTGAACTCATCACGACTGCCCGGAGAACAGCAGGTGAAGGGCTCGTCGTCGGCACATCCGGCAATGTGTCGGTACGGATCGGCGAGCTGATCCTCGTCACGCCGAGCGGTGTCCCGTATGACCAGCTCACTTCCGAGGACACCGTCGGTGTCGATCTGGCCGGCCGTCAGGTACTCGGAAAATTCATCCCTACGAGTGAGCTGCCGCTGCACCTCGCCGTTTACCGGAACACCTCCGCGAAGGCCGTGGTGCACACCCACGCGGTGCACGCCACCGCCGTCTCCACCCTCGTCACCGAACTGCCCCTGATCCACTACATGGCGGCGGCCCACGGCGGCCCGGTCCGGGTCGCCCCCTACGCGCTCTACGGCTCGGACGAACTGGCCGCCCAGATGCTCCACGCCCTGCGCGACCGCAACGCCTGTCTGCTCCAGAACCACGGCACGGTCGCCTACGGCGACAGCCTCGCCCAGGCCTATGACCGCACGGCCCAGCTGGAGTGGATGTGCCGGCTCTGGCTCACCGCGAGCGCGCTGCCCGGCCGTACCCCCACGCTGCTGACCGAGGCCCAGCTCGACGAGGTCGGACAGCGGCTGAAGGGGTATGGACAGCGGGGCTGACCAGCGCGTTCGGCAGGGCGTTCGGCAGGGCCCCGGCACTCCGGCGGACGCCGCCGACTGGCCGAGCCCGGCGGGGGTGACCACACTGGGAACGTGCGCCCCGCCAAAGCGACGGCAGCGGCCGTCTCCACACTGATCGGCGTCGGCGCGGCCGCGTTCGCGGCCGGCCGGTACGCGAGCGACGCCGCGCTCAAGACGCCACCGGGCCATCCGCTGCCGGGCGACCCCCGGCTCACCGTGCACGCCACGGCCGCCGGACAGATCACGCTGACCCGCTGTCTCGCCTCCCTGCGCCCCGGTACGTACGGGATCGAGGGCCCCGGCGTCCACGCCGTCGTCGGGCCCGTTCTCGACGAGGTCGAGCACGCCGCGGACACCGTGGTGCGCCGGCTGGAGCGCGTCAGCCACGGCTCGCTCGTCCCCGGCTCCCGCGTACGCCTCACCCCGCAGGTCCACAGCGGCGATCCGACCTCCGCGCTCGGCCTCGACCACAAGGACGTGACGATCCCGGGCGAACTCGGGCCGCTGCCCGCCTGGTTCGTGCCCGGGGTGCGCGACACCTGGGTGATCACCGCGCATGGCCTCGGCACCACCCGCGAGCACCCCATGAACATCATGGAGTTCCTGGCGGAACAGGAACTTCCGGTACTCGACCTCGCCTATCGCGGCGATCCCGGGGCGCCCCGCTCCCCGGACGGCCTCGGCCACCTCGGCGAGTCCGAATGGCGCGACCTCGACGCGGCGCTCCGCTACGCGGTCCGGTACGGCGCCGAGCGCGTGGTGCTGCACGGCTGGTCCACCGGCGCCTCGATGGCCCTGGGCGCGGCGGCCGGCTCCGCGCTCCGCGCCCGGATCGCCGGGCTGGTGCTCGACTCGCCGGTGCTGGACTCGGCGGCCACCCTGCGGGCGCTGGCCACCGCCCGCCGGATCCCCGCGCCGCTGCTGCCGCTCGCGGTCAGGTCGGCCCAGGGCAGGGCCGGTCTCGACGGTGACCGGCTGCGCCAGGCCGCCGACCCCGGCAACCTGAACATCCCGACGCTGATCTTCCACGGCCCCGACGACACCCTCGCGTCCTGGAACCCCTCCCGCGAACTCGCCGCCCACCGCTCGGGTCTGATCAGCCTGCACGCCGTCGCGCACGCCCCGCACGCCGCCATGTGGAACGCGGACCCGGCCGGCTACGAAGAGGTGCTCCGCCGCTTCCTCACCCCCCTGATGTAGCCCCCGATGTGGCCCCCGATGGAGCGCCTGACCGGGCGCGTGCCCCTGGGGTGCCTTACGGGTGTCTGACGGATCTGTCCGGCATGCGCCGCCGCGATGGAATCCGGTGCGGCCCCGAACGCTCCGCTTCGCTTCCTTCGCGCACCTTGCGGCCCACCGCGCCCTCCTGTCACAGAGCGCTCCACCAGCTGTCCCGTACCTTTCCAACAGGCATCTTCCTTCCCTTCCAGGCCCTGCGGCACCCCCGTGGAACAGGCCCCTTCCGCCCTTCCCGTACCGCCGGAACAGGTTCCGTTTGGGCTTTCGGGCGGTCACCGGGAAGACTGCCCCCGTGACGTCCCGAAAGCCTGATGAGCAATTGGCGCGCAACTCCAGACTCCGACTCGTCCGCCCGCGGCCATTGACCACGGCCCGACGGGCAGTGACCGACGGGCGCAGCCGGCCGGCACCCCGGCCGCCCGAGGGAACTCCGCCCCCGGCGGAGCTGGCCCGTCAGGCGAGAGCGGTCCTCGCCGACGCGGTACGGATCGCCCGCTGGGCGGCCGGCGACCGGGACCCCGGCGCGGGTCCGCTCGACGCGGCGACGGCCGAACGGGCCGCCACCGCACTGGAGTTGACACCGGAGCAGGTACGCGCGGGCTGGGACCGCGCCCGGCTGGCCGGACTCATCGAGCTGCACGGCACCGCCGTACGGCCCGGCTGGCGGCTCCAGGCCTGGGACCGCGACGACAGCGCCGTCCAGCGCGGCTGGGTGGCCCTCTTCGACGCCTGGTCGCTCGTGCACCCGGCCCCCGAGGATGTCGCCGCCTCCACGGTCGCCGAGGTCGTCGAGGCCGTCCCCCAGGTGCTCTCCCTCCTCCAGCTCTCCGCCGGACCCGTGCTCGTACCGGCCCTGCTCGACCTGCTCCAGCAGCGGGTCGCCGAGCTCCACGAGGAGCGCTGCGAGGTGCCCTGCGGCCCGCGGCCCGCCCCCGTCGAGCCCCCGGCGCCCGAGCCGCCCGCCGACGCCCTCCTGCCCCCGCTCCTCGACTGGGCCCTGGAAGGGCTCGCCGCCGTGGGCGCGCTGACCCTGGGGAAGGGCCAGGCCACCCTCACCCCGCTCGGCAACTGGGCGGTCTGGGTCAAGCTGGAGCAGATCTGTGTCGCCGCCCAGAGCCCCGCGGGCAATATCGAGCAGTCCGCCGAGCACATGCTGCGCGGCTGCGCCCGGCTCACCCCCGGCCCCGCCCGCGCCGAATACCGCGCCTGGCTCGCCGCCCGCACCGTCGGCAGCGCGGTCACCGAACTGCTCGCCGTGGCCCGGGGAGAGGACGCGCTGCTGCGCGGGCTCGCCTTCGAGGCGCTGCGTGTCGTCGGCGCCCCCGCCGAGGGTGAGGTACGGGCCGCGGCGACGGACTCCTCACTGCGCCCCTATGCCCTGCTCTGGCTCGCGGAGTACGAGGGCGCCGATCCGGAGGACGCAGCCGAAGTCCTCACCCGGGAGGAGTCCACCTGGCTCTGGGTGGACACCGCGGCGGCCGTCGCCGACCACGGCGAGAGCGATCTGCTGGTCCGTCATCTGGACTCCGCGGTGCAGGGCAATGTGCCCACGCTCCTCGACGAGATCCGGGCCGTCGGCCACCCCCGAACCGTCCAGGTCCTGGTCGCCCTCGCTGCCGCGCATCCGGATCCGGCCCTCGCCAAGGCGGTCCGCCGGGCGGCCTTCCAGGTGCACACCGGAGGAGCCTGACCCGGCCGGCCGCGCGCCGGGCGACGGAGGCAGGGACCGGCCCCGCCGGCCCTGCCCCGGCCGCCCGGGACGACGCCGCCCCGCGGCCCGTGACCCGTGGAGCCTCAGCCGCCCGCGCCCGGTGCGTACGTCCCGAAGCTCCATATGTTTCCCTCGGCGTCGCGGGCCATATAGTCCCGCGAGCCGTAGTCCTGGTCCGCGGGCGCCATCAGGATCTCGACGCCGTGCTCCACCGCCCGCGCGTGATGCGCGTCGACGTCCTCGACGACCACATAGACGCCCGCCGGGCCCGCGTCGCCCATCGTCTTGGCGAAGACGCCCGCCCGGCCCTTCGAGCCCAGCATCACCAGGCCGTTGCCGTAGGCCAGCTCGGCGTGGAGCACCATGCCGTCCTCGTCCTCGTACGCCCTCAGCTCGGTAAAGCCGAAGGCGTCCTTCAGCGTCCCGATGGCCGCCCTCGCGTCCCTGTACAGGATGGTCGGGCAGATGCTCGGTACTCCGGTCATGCGGATCACCCCTTCGCGGGCTCGACTGTGACGCGGATCTCAGTCTCGCACCGGCCACTGACAATCGGCCTTCGAGCCGTCCCGGCCCCGCACGGCCGCCGTCCGAGGCCGAACGGGGGATGTGCCCTGCCGCGCCCGCCGTGTCGCGGGGCGCCCCCGCCGCGCCCGCGCGGCCCGTGGCTACGCTCGCGCCTGCATCGAGACCAGTGGCCCACCAGTGGTACCGAGGGAGAACAGTGACGGCCCTGCCGACGACCACGGCGCCGGACCTGCTGCCGGGCGCCAGAGAGGGCGGCGGTCCCCAGGACGACGCCGATTCCCCGCAGACCGATTCCCCGCACTCGGATTCCCCGCACGACGGCCTCCGGCCCGGCGGTTCCGGGCGTCGCGGCCCCCGGTCGGGCGGCCTCCGGTCCGGTGGGCAGGGCCGCTCCCGGTACGGCCCACGACGGCGCACCCGCCTCCTCCTCGCGGCCCTCTCCGCCGTACTCGCCGTCCCGCTGGTGACCGCCGCCCAGCAGTCACGGCACCTCCCCTTCGACGACCGCCTCACGGTGCACACCACCGCGGCGCCCGGACCCCCCGCCGCCCAGGAGCCCGTCCTGCGCACCGTCGGCCCCCGCGTCGAGGCGCGCGACCCGCGCTCGGGCACGCTCCGCTGGGTCCATGAGCGCACCGGCAGCCGCCCGCTCGCCCTCGCCTCGGGGCCCGGCCACGCCTTCGCCCTCTGGAGCGACGGCCTGGTCACCGACACCGAGCGCGTCACCGGCTCCGCCGTCCGCTGGCATCGCGCCCTGCCCGGTCTCGCCGACTGGCTGGCCGCGGGCTCCGGCCGTGCGGCCGGGGTCCTCCAGCCCCTCACCCCCGGGGCGCGCATGCTCGCCGTCGTGACCCCGCAGCGCATCGCCACCTTCCGGGCGGTCGACGGCGATCTGCGCTGGGTGCTGCCCGCCGCCCGCGGCTGCGCCTTCGAGCCGGGCCGGTACGTCCGTACGGCCGGGATCCTGCTGGTCGCGCAGCCCTGCCCCGGGCACACGAACTGGGCCGCCGAACTGATGGCGGTCGACGACCTCGGCCGGATCGTGCCGGGCCGCACCCCGCTCCGTAACGACCGTCCGAACGTTCCTCCGAACGATCCCCCGAGCGGCGTCTCGAACTAGCTTCCGCCGGCTTCCTGACCAGCTGCCGGGGGACCGGCCAGAGAAAGCAGTTGCGCGGCCCCGTTAGACTGACCCGTATGGCATTTCTCCTTGTGCATTAGCCGGCGTCGAAGAATCTCCTCCGCCTGCCCTCTTCCGCCGTCCATACCGCCCTGGAGTCTTTCCGTGATCACCGCAACCGGTGTAGAGCTGCGCGCCGGCGCCCGTGTCCTCATCGAGTCCGCCTCCTTCCGTATCGCCAAGGGCGACCGCATCGGCCTGGTCGGCCGCAACGGCGCCGGCAAGACCACGCTCACCAAGTGCCTCGCGGGCGAGGGAGTCCCCGCCGCGGGCACCATCACCCGCTCGGGCGAGGTGGGTTATCTGCCGCAGGACCCGCGCACCGGCGACCTCGACGTCCTCGCCAGGGACCGCATCCTCTCCGCGCGCGACCTCGACTCCGTACTGAAGAAGATGCGGGAGAACGAGGACCGGATGGCGAACGGTCAGGGCGCCACCCGCGAGAAGGCGATGCGCAAGTACGAGCGTCTGGAGACGGAGTTCCTCACCAAGGGCGGGTACGCCGCCGAGGCCGAGGCCGCCACCATCGCCGCCGCGCTCGGGCTGCCCGACCGGGTGCTCGGCCAGCCCCTCCATACGCTCTCCGGCGGTCAGCGCCGCCGTGTCGAGCTGGCCCGCATCCTCTTCTCGGACGCCGACACCCTGCTGCTCGACGAGCCCACGAACCACCTCGACGCGGACTCGATCGTCTGGCTGCGCGACTACCTCAAGACGTACCGCGGCGGTTTCATCGTCATCTCCCACGATGTCGAACTGGTCGAGACCGTCGTCAACAAGGTCTTCTACCTGGACGCCAACCGCTCGCACATCGACGTCTACAACATGGGCTGGAAGCTCTACCAGCAGCAGCGCGAGGCCGACGAGAAGCGCCGCAAGCGCGAGCGCGCCAACGCGGAGAAGAAGGCCTCCGCCCTGAACTCCCAGGCCGACAAGATGCGCGCCAAGGCCACCAAGACCGTCGCCGCGCAGAACATGGCCCGCCGCGCCGAGCGGCTGCTGTCCGGGCTTGAGGAAGTGCGCCAGTCCGACAAGGTCGCCAAGCTGCGCTTCCCCGAGCCCGCCCCCTGTGGCAAGACCCCGCTGACGGCCGAGGGACTGTCCAAGTCGTACGGCTCCCTGGAGATCTTCACCGATGTCGACCTCGCCATCGACAAGGGCTCCCGGGTCGTCATCCTCGGCCTCAACGGCGCGGGCAAGACCACGCTTCTGCGGCTGCTGGCCGGGGTCGAGAAGCCGGACACCGGACAGGTGACCCCCGGTCACGGCCTCAAGCTCGGGTATTACGCGCAGGAGCACGAGACGCTCGACCCGGAGCGCTCCGTCCTGGAGAACATGCGGTCCTCGGCCCCCGACCTCGACCTGGTCCAGGTCCGCAAGACGCTGGGCTCCTTCCTCTTCTCCGGGGACGATGTCGACAAGCCGGCCGGCGTGCTCTCCGGTGGCGAGAAGACCCGGCTGGCGCTGGCCACCCTGGTCGTCTCCTCCGCGAATGTGCTGCTGCTCGACGAGCCGACGAACAACCTGGACCCGGCCAGCCGCGAGGAGATCCTCGGCGCGCTCCGCACATACAAGGGAGCGGTCATCCTCGTCACCCACGACGAGGGCGCGGTGCACGCGCTGGAACCGGAGCGGATCATTCTGCTGCCCGACGGGGTCGAGGACCTCTGGGGAGCTGACTACGCGGATCTGGTCGCGCTCGCCTGAGCACGCCCTGAGTACCCTCGTGGACGGGGGGTGCCGGGGCCCGGTGATGAGCCGTCGCCACATGATCCACGCGCGTGATCGACTCCATATGGATCATTTCGGCTCAGCCGTGATCCCTCATCTGTGTGAGTGCGTCTCGTACCACGGCGTGGTGCGCGACGGAACAGGCCGATCGCCCCATGATCCGCGCCGTCTCCGACGCGGAGGCGCTGACCTGGCACTTCGCCCGGAGCTTTGGGCAAAGGTGACGGCTACCGCGTACGGAATACGCGATTCCGGTCGTGCTTCAACCCTGGAGCCGGGTAAAGCTTGTCGTGCGGACCTTGCCGAATGGGTGGCCAGGAAGCCCGCGAGGGGTGATCATGAGAAGTCCAGAGCGCACTTCCCATGAGGAGGCACGGGTGGCCGAGACTCTGAAGAAGGGCAGCCGGGTAACCGGCGCCGCGCGCGACAAGCTCGCGGCAGACCTGAAGAAGAAATACGACAACGGTGCGAGCATCCGGGCGCTGGCCGAGGAAACCGGCCGCTCCTACGGATTCGTCCACCGGATGCTCAGCGAGTCCGGAGTCACGCTGCGGGGACGCGGCGGAGCGACGCGAGGCAAGAAGGCCGCATCGGCCTGACGACCGAGCGCGACTCCTCCTGGCCACCGGTTCGGATGGTGGCCACCCGGGTCGATCGGACGATCGCCCAGGTGGTTACTGTGCAGTCACTTAGCTTGGTTTCCTTGACTGCCCGAACCGGAGGCGCCCCATGACTTCGCTCGAACCAGTACTCGACAAGGACGGCGTACGGCTCACCATCGAGGACGCGGTTGCCACGGTCACACTGGCCAATCCGGCGAAGCGCAACGCCCAGTCTCCCGCTCTGTGGCGGGCGTTGACAGAAGCCGGAAGGTCACTGCCTGGCAGCGTGCGGGTCGTTGTGCTGCGGGGCGAAGGGAAGTCCTTCTCCGCGGGGCTCGACCGGCAGGCGTTCACCCCCGAGGGGTTCGACGGCGAGCCGTCCTTCCTGGATCTCGCACGGGAATCCGACCAGGACCTCGATGCGGCGATCGCGGCGTACCAGGACGGGTTCAGCTGGCTGCGCCGCCCCGACATCGTGTCGATCGCGGCCGTGCAGGGGCATGCGATCGGGGCCGGCTTTCAGCTGGCTCTTGCCTGTGACCTCCGAGTCGTCGCGTCCGACGTCCAGTTCGCCATGCGCGAGACCAGCCTCGGCCTGGTCCCCGACCTCACCGGCACCCATCCGCTCGTCGGACTGGTCGGCTACGCCCGCGCGTTGGAGATCTGCGCCACGGGCCGCTTCGTCGGGGCCGAGGAGGCGGAGCGTACGGGGCTCGCCAATCTGGTGGTGCCCGCGGCCGAACTCGACGCGGCGGTAGGCGATCTGGCGGGCGCCCTGCTGGCCGCGCCGCGGGACGCGTTGATCGAGACCAAGGCGCTCCTTCAGGGCGCGGCCGGTCGTACCTTCGAGAACCAGCGTGTCGCCGAGCGCGCCGCACAGGCACGCCGGCTGCGCGATCTGGCCGGCCTGGACGAGTAGCTCCGAAGCGGCGTCGTCCGCACGGGGGGCCGTTCCGTTCCCGGGTGAACGGGACTTCGGCGGCGCTCGGCCCCACTCGTTCGGCGGATTGAGGGCCTCCCCGCGCGCCCTGCCTCGCCGGCCTACGGTTTCGGCGCGGTGCTGTCTCGGCCGTCCCGACCCACCGCCGTGATCAGCACGGCCACCGAAGGCGCGCCCGGCAGCTCCGCCGTGAGCTTCGCCCGTACCGCCCGCGCCACCTCCAGCGGGCGGTGCCCGGCCGCCGTCGCCAGCTCCACCCGGACATGTCCCGGAGTGGTGACCACCGCGCCGCCCAGCGTTCTGGTCGGATACGCGACACCGGGGACCGCCGCCGCCAGCAGCTCCGGCTCACCCCGCGGGGTGGCGGCCCGTACATCGGCCGGCTGTCCCCCGTCCGGCCCCGCGGCGGCTGCCTCCTCGGATTCCCCGGAGGGACCGAGCAGGTCCGTCACCCGTAGATCGACCTCCTCGACCCGTAGCCCGAGACGCTGTGTCGCACAGGCGAACAGCGCCCCGCGCAGCCGCTCCGCCACGGCGGGCAGCGGCTCGGCCGAACCCGCCGCGAACTCGCCTTCGATCCGCAGCGGACCGGGCGGCAGCGCGCTGGGCGGCGGCGGGACGGCGGGCCGATCGGCCCCCTCCGGATCGGCCAGGGCGAGCCGCAGCCGGCCGAGCGCGGCGCCGGTCACCTCCGCCGAGGCCCGGCGCAGTTCGTCCGTCGCCGCGCGTTCCGACAGCCAGGCACCGTCCCGCGCCCCGCCAAGCGGAAGCAGCCGGCCCAGGCCGAGCCGCTGTCGTACCGCGGCCGTCCATCCGCCGCTGCCGAGCCCATCCGAGCTGTGCGCAGTTGTCATTCCTCCAGCCTGCCGCATCCATGGAGCGGGACGGGGCAAGCGCACCTAGTGTGGGCAGCGGAGTCCACCACCGCCCGGGAAGGAATGAATGGCGATGTCAGACACCGCACCCCGTAACCAGTCCGCGCCGTCAGGCAGGAAGCCTCCGGCCGACGAGGGGGGAAGCAGCCCTGTCACCAAACGCGGCGGCGGGCCCCCGGCCTCCCGCGGCCGTACCACCATCGCCGACGGTGTGGTGGAGAAGATCGCCGGCCTCGCGGCCCGCGACGTCCTCGGTGTGCACGCCTTGGGCAGCGGGATGTCCCGTACCTTCGGCGCCGTGCGCGACCGGGTCCCCGGCAGCGCCAAGTCCGTCAGCCGGGGCGTGAAGGCCGAGGTCGGAGAGGTACAGACGGCGCTCGACCTGGAGCTCGTCGTCGACTACGGCGTCTCGATCACCGAAGTCGCCGCCGCCGTACGGGAGAACGTCATCTCGGCGGTCGAGCGGATGACGGGACTTGAGGTCGTCGAGGTCAACATCGCCGTCATCGACGTCAAGTTGCCGGACGAGGAAGATGACGAAGAGTCGGACACCCGGCTCCAGTAACGTCCGTACGCGGCGTCAACCGGCGCCACGCGAGGTATCGCACCGTACGCGACCGGCAGCGGAGTGGATGAGGAGCGGCACATGAGCATGGCGGTGGTCGGTCTGTTGGCCGGTATGGCGCTCGGATTCGCCGGGTACTTCGGCGGCTTCGGAGCCTTTGTGCTGGTGGCCGCGCTGGGCGTGATCGGGTTCGTGGCCGGGCGCTTCCTGGACGGCGATCTGGAACCCGGCGACCTCTTCCGCAGTCGCGACCGCGACGACCGGCGGCGGTGACGCGCGTGGCCGTCGAGCGGGTAGCGGCCGGCGAGCGCGGGGCGACCACGATCGCCGACCGGGTCGTCGCGAAGATCGCCGCACAGGCGGCCCGGGAGGCGCTGGACCGCGTACCGGAGGGCGGCGCGGCGCCGCACGCCACCGTCACGGTGCGCCACGACAGCGCGCGGGTACGGATCGGTGTCGAGCTGGAGTATCCGACCGACATCGGCCGGCAGTGCGGCGCCGTACGCCTCCGAGTCGCCCAGCGGGTGAAGGCGCTGGCGGACATGGACGTGCCGGAGGTGGTGGTGCGGGTGGAGGGGCTGCACTCCGACCGGTCGCGCCTCGCGGCGCGGGGGAGGCTCCAATGAGCGCACCCGCGCCCGAGGGGGGAGCCGGGGCTACGGAGCGGGGCGGCGGCGTGGGGGAGTGGGACCCGCCGGACCCCACCACACGGGACGAGCCCAGGCCCACGCTCTCGGACGACGACGGCCGGCGTGCCGGGCGCTTCTGGTCCACGCGCCGCGTCCCTGCGGCACTGACCGCGCTGGTCGTTCTCGGCGCTGCGGGTCTGCTGCTGTACGACATCGCGGCGGTACGGGCCGGCCGCCCCGCGATGTACTGGCGGCGCGAGCTGGCCGTCCAACTGGCCCGGCAGCCGCTGGACAATCCCTGGGTACTGGTCGCCGCGGGCGTCGCGATGGCGCTCGGACTGTGGCTCCTCGCGCTCGCCCTCACCCCCGGCCTGCGTGGACTGCTCCCCATGCGGCGCCAATCCCCGCTGGTACGGGCCGGTATCGACCGCGCCGCCGCCGCGCTGACGCTGCGCGACCGGGCCATGGAGGTCTCGGGCGTGCGGTCCGTGCGGGTACGGATGGGCCGCTCCAAGGTGAAGGTGCGGGCCCTCTCCCACTTCCGCGAACTGGCCGACGTACGGAACGACTTGGACCGGGTGCTCACCGCCGGCATCCGCGAACTGGGCCTCGACCGAGCGCCCGCGCTGACGATGCGGGTCCGCAGGCCCGTCAAGAAGAGGTGAGGTGACGGGGATGATCCGGGTCGTCAACCGCGTACTGCTGGCTCTGCTCGGTCTGGCGCTGCTCTGCGGGGGCGGCGCGGTGCTGGCGCGCGGACTGGACTGGGCGGTGCCGTCCTGGTGGCCGTACAGCGGGCAGCGCGATGTGCTGCTGAGCCGTGCCGCCCGCGAGCGCTGGCGCGATCAGGGCTGGTGGTGGCCGGTCGTGATCGCCGTGCTCGCGGTGCTGATCGTGCTGGCCCTGTGGTGGTTCTTCGCCCAGCTTCGCCGGGCCAGGATGGCGGAGATACTGGTCGACAGCGGTGACGGCGAGGGCGCGTTGCTCCGCGCGCGGGCGCTGGAGAGCGCGATCGAGGACGACGCGGAGTCCCTGGACGGCGTGGCCCGCGCCCGCGTACGCCTCACAGGCCGCCGCACCGCCCCCGCCGCCCGCGTACGCCTCCTCCTGGAGCCCCACGCGGCCCCGGGCGAGACGCTGAACGTGCTGACGGCGGAGGCGCTGGAGCGTGCGCGGAGGTCGGCGGGGCTGGGGGAGCTGGGGGCGGAGGTGCGGTTGCGGGCGGTGCGGCATGGGGCGGAGAGGGTGAGCTGACGGCGTACGCCGTGGCCTGCCGCGCGGGGTGTTCCCCCCGCCCCGCCCCTTCCCGAAACCGGGGCTCTGCCCCGGACCCCGGGGGGGGGCTTGCGGCCGGGGCTCCGGTCCGAGCCGGGTGCCGCCCGAGCCGGGTGCCGCCCGTGCGGGGTGTGTCCCCCACCCCGCCCTTTTCCGAAACCGGGGCTGCGCCCCGGACCCGCTGTCCGGCGTCGCCGTGACGGCCCGGGGCGACCGCCGTGCCCCACGGTCCGGTGTCGCCGGCGGGCGCGGTCCGTAGGAGCGGCCCCCCGGCGTGCCGGGCCGCTGTGCGCCCGGCAACGGCGCCCCCCGGCCGCTAGACCCCGGGGTCCGGGGCGCAGCCCCGGTTTCGGGAAGGGGCGGGGTGGGGAAACGCCCCGCGCAGCGGCCGAGCCGCCCCCGACGCGCCGCCCCGGCCGTCCCTAGAACCCGTGCCGCGCCCCGCCATCCACCAGCACCATCACCCCCGTCAGATATGACGCCGCCGGCGACAGGAAGAACGCCGCCGTCCTCCCGAACTCCTCCGGCCTCCCGTACCGCCGCAGCGGAATCCGGGACTCGTTCGCCGCCCGCGCCGCCTCCGCGTCGCCCGACAGCGCGTCGAGCTCACGGAGCCGGTCCGTGTCGATACGGGACGGCAGCAGGCCGAGCACCCGGATCCCGCGCGGGCCGACCTCGTTCGCCAGGGACTTCGCGAAGCCGGCCAGGCCCGGCCGCAGGCCGTTGGAGATGGTGAGGCCCGGGACCGGCTCGTGCACCGAGGAGGAGAGCACGAGCCCGATGACACCGCCCTCACCCAGTTCGGCCGCCGCCGTGCGGGCGAGTCGTACCGCGCCCAGGAACACAGACTCGAACGCCGTCGCCCACTGCTCGTCCGTGTTGTCCGCGGCGGACCCCGGCGCCGGGCCGCCGACGCTGATCAGGACGCCGTCGAAGCGGCCGAACCGTTCCTTGGCGGTGGCGATCAGCCGTGCCGCCACCGCCGGATCGGCGTTGTCGGCGGCCACCCCGTACGCGCCGGGGCCGATCTCCGCTGCCGCCGCGGCGACGCTCCTCTCGTCGCGGCCCGAGATGACGACCTTCGCCCCGTCCGCGGCGAGCGCGTCCGCCGCCGCGCGGCCCAGCCCCCGCGATCCACCGGTGACAACGTATACGCGGTCCTTCAGTCCAAGATCCATGGTCCTATCCTGCCGTGTCGGCCCCGGAGAGGGTCAACGCGGTCACCACCAGCCCGATATGGCTGAACGCCTGCGGGTAGTTGCCGAGTTGCCGCCGCGTCACCGGGTCGTACTCCTCCGCCAGCAGCCCGACGTCATTGCGCAGCGCGAGCAGCCGCTCGAACAGCTCCATCGCCTCCGCCGTGCGCCCCGTCATATGGAGGGCGTCGGCCAGCCAGAACGAGCAGACCAGGAACGTTCCCTCACCGCCCGGCAGCCCGTCCACCGAGGGCCCCGTCGTGCTGTAGCGCCGCAGGAAACCGCCGTGCCCCAGCTCGGCCCGTACCGCGTCGACCGTGCCGACGACCCGCGGATCGTCCGGCGGCAGAAAGCCGACCCGGGGGATCAGCAGCGTCGCCGCGTCCAGCTCGGCGGAGCCGTACGACTGGGTGAAGGTGTTCCGCTCGGGGTCGTAACCCTGTTCGCACACCTCCCGGTGCACCTCGTCCCGCATCGCGCGCCAGCGCGTCACATCCCCCCTGAGCGAGGGATCGTCCTCCAGTGTCCGCACGGCACGGTCGGCGGCGACCCACGCCATCACCTTGGAGTGCACGAAGTGCTGGCGCGGCCCGCGCACCTCCCACAGCCCCTCGTCCGGCTCGCGCCACTTCGACTCCAGGAAGCCCAACAGGCTGAGCTGGAGGTTCCAGGCGTGCGGCTGTGCGGGGAGACCCGCCGTCCGTGCCACATTGAGCGAGTCCATCACCTCGCCGTACACATCCAGCTGGAGCTGGTCGACCGCGTTGTTGCCGGTACGGACCGGCGCGGAGCCCGCGTACCCCCGCAGCCACGGCAGTTCGGTCTCCGGCAGCCGGCGCTCGCCGCCGAGTCCGTACATGATCTGGAGATCGGCCGGGTCGCCCGCGACCGCGCGCAGCAGCCAGTCGCGCCAGGCCGCCGCCTCCTCCAGATAGCCGGCCGACAGCAGCGCCCCGAGCACCAGCGTGGAGTCACGCAGCCAGCAGTAGCGGTAGTCCCAGTTGCGTACGCTGCCCAGCTCCTCCGGCAGGGAGGTGGTGGGGGCGGCGACGATCCCGCCGGTCGGGCCGTACGTGAGCGCCTTGAGCGTGATGAGCGAGCGCAGGACGGCCGCGCGGTGCGGACCCTGGTAGCGGCAGCGCTCCGCCCAGCTCTGCCAGTCCTCCAGACTGCGCGCCAGCGCCCTGTGCGGATCGACGCGCCGCGGGCGCGGCTTGTGCGAGGGGTGCCAGGTGAGGACGAAGGCCACCTTCTCGCCCGCGCCGATGGTGAACGACGACCGCGTGCTGTAGTGCTGACCCCATGTCTTGACCGGGGGCTCACTGCGCAGCCAGACGGAGTCGGGGCCCGCGACCGCCACCCGCTGGCCCTCCGCCCGACGCATCCAGGGCACCACCGAGCCGAAGTCGAAGCGCAGCCGCATCGTGGCACTCATGTCGACCGAGCCGCTGACGCCCTCCACGATCCGCATGATCTCGGGGGCCTTGTCGCGCTGCGGCATGAAGTCGATGACCTTGACGGTGCCGGTACGGGTCTCCCACACGGATTCCAGCACCAGCGAGTCACCCACGTAGGCGCGCCGTGTGCAGTCGCGCGCGCCGGTGGGGGCGAGCCGCCAGTGACCGTTCTCCTCGCCCCCGAGCAGCGCGGCGAAGCAGGCCGCCGAGTCGAAGCGAGGAAGGCACAGCCAGTCGATGGAGCCGTTCCGGCCGACCAGAGCGGCGGTCTGGAGATCGCCGATAAGTGCGTAGTCCTCGATGCGTTGGGTCACGCCAGGGCTGTTCCCGTACGGCGCGGGCGTTAAGCAGCGTTGTCAGACGGCGGCGGGTTCCTGCGCGGATTCCGCCTCGGCGGCGCTCCGCCCGGCCTTCGCCGCCGCGCGGTCGCGAAGCTCCCGGCGTACGAGAATCACCCACCCGACGGGTACGGCGGCGACGAACAGCCACCACTGGATCGCATACGCCATATGGGGGCCGATCGAGCTGTCGTCGGGGCTCGGGATCTGCTCGGGGCTGTCACCGGCCGCCGCGGGCGAGATCTGCTCGACATAGCCGCCGAGGACGGTACGGCCCAGCTCTTCCCGCTGCTGTCCGCTGTTGATCAGCATGACCTGGCGGGGCGGCAGATCCCGCAGGTCCTTGATACCGCTGGCCGCCGACGTCTCGTCCGCCTTCAGCCGGCCCGTGATGGTGACCTCGCCCTTGGGCGCCGCCGGGATGTCGGGGAAGGCCCGCTGGTCCTCGCCGAAGGGGATCCAGCCGCGGTTCACGATGAGCGCGCGGCCGTCCTTCAGGACGAGGGGGGTCAGCACATGGAAGCCGACCCGGTCGTCGGTGGAGGTCCTGCGGCGTACGACGACCTCGTGCGCGGTGTCGAACGTGCCGGTGGCCGTGACACGGCGCCAGTAGTCGGCGCGCGGGACGGTGTGCCCGGGGGACGTCAGATCCGTGACCGGGACGGGCTTCGCCGCGAGGTTGCCGGAGATCAGCGAGTTCTGGGCGACTTTGTTCTCATGGCGGTGGTACTGCCAGAAACCCAGCTCGATCATCGCGGGGATGAGGGCGAGGGCGAGGAGGGTGAGGATCACCCACTGCCGGGACAACAGGAAGCGGTACACGCCTTTGACGGTACCCGGCGGGTCTCGGCGGATCCGACTGGGGGTGGGTGGCGGGCCCCCGGGCGCCCGCCGGTGTGCCGCGCGCCCATCACCCGTCCGCGGGGGTGACGGCGCGGACGGAGGTGGACGGCGCGGGGGACGCGGGCGCCGGGACGGACGCGCCGGGCGCGGGGGCCACGTCCCGCAGCAGCTGGGTGAACGCGGCCTCGTCGATGACCGGCGTTCCGTACGACGCGGCCTTGACCGTCTTGGACGTCGAGGACTCCGGGTCGTTGGTCACCAGCAGGCTGGTCAGCCGGGACAGGCTCGTCGCGACATGCAGCCCCGCCTCCACCGCCCGGTCCTCCAGCAGCTCGCGGTCGATGGAGGTGTCGCCGGAGAACGCCACCCGCATCCCCTGCACCAACTGCTCGCCCGGCACATACCGGCCCGGATTCGGATACGGGCACGCGGGCCGCTTGCGCGAGGGCCGCCAGCTCGTCTGCCGGTACGAGGACTGATAGCCGACCCGGGGCAGCGCAGGGGCGTCCGACCACTCCGTGAGCGGCCGGCACTCCAGCAGCGGCAGCCGTACGCCGTCCCTGGCCGCCGCGTGCAGACTCGGGCGGAACGCCTCGGCCAGCACCCGCGCGTCGTCGAGCGCGTGGTGCGCGCGCTGCTGCACGACGCCGAAGTGCGCGGCGAGCGACTCCAGCTTGTGATTGGGCAGCGGCAGGCCCAACTCCTTGGAGAGCGCGATGGTGCACAGCCGCTGCCGGGTGGGCGCGGTCCGCTCCGCGCGCGCGTACTCCCTGGCGATCATGGACCAGTCGAAGATCGCGTTGTGCGCGACGAGCACCCGCCCGTCGAGCCGCGCGGCCAGCTCACCGGCGACCTCGGGAAAGAGCGGTGCGCTCTCCAGGACGTCGGTCGTCAGTCCATGGATCCATACGGGCCCGGGGTCGCGCTCCGGATTGACGAGTGTGTACCAGTGGTCCTCGACATTGCCCCGGGCGTCCAGGCGATAGACGGCAGCAGACACTATCCGGTCGTCGCGGGCGAGTCCGGTGGTCTCGACGTCGACGACCGCGTACCCCTCGGGGTAGGCGGTCGGCCATGTCGCTGCAGTCGTATGGTCGTCGAGCATGGTCACAGAGAATACGGGCCGCGACTGACACTCCGGCAGCCCGGTCGGCCGGGACCGGCCACAGCGGGGTCCGGGCCGTCGCTCCGTCAAGACCCTTACGGCGCTGGGGAGGCTACTCCCGGATGATCCGGCCGGGGGCGAAGTCTTCCTCGCCGAGCACCGGGGAGTCGTCCGCCACCGCGATGACCAGGTCCTCCCGACCGACCAGTGGGGACAGATCGATCGGCCCTGCCTCGTGGGTACAGGCCGATAGGCGGAGACGCTTGAGCTCTGGGAGTTGTGCCAGCGGATCGAGGCCTCCGGCCAAAGTGCATCCCGCCAAGTCGACCTTGGTGAGCGATTCCCAGCTGCTGATCCAGTCGAGACGCAGGGCGCTCAGCCATTGCAGGTTGAGCGAGTTCAGCGGGAGAGGGCGCGGGAGGCCGGCCAGTTCATGGGTCTGACGCTCGCTGGAAAGAGTCAGGCTGCGGAGTTCCGGCAAGCGGTCGATTCCGTCGAGTGCCAGATGCCTTGCCCCCTGAAACAGAAGCAGTGCGTCGAGGCTTGGATTGAGGGGGAGTTCCCCAATGCTCCTGGCCGGGACAGCGTAGTTGAGCATCAAGCCTGTGATCCGATCCATCCGCCGCAGTGGGTCGAGAGCGACGTCGGTGCGCTCACCTTGGAGGAGGAGCATCCTCACTCCTGTCTCCGCCAGCGGGGACAGGTCCCGCAACGCCGCGCAGTCGCTCAGCACCAGGCCACGCAGCGAGGGAATGCCCGTCAGCGCGGCGAGATCCGTCAGCAAGGGATTGTCCGCGACATACAGCGTGCGGAGGGCATCCAGAGCGCACAAGGGCGACAGATCGGTGAGGGGCCCGATGAGATGGGTGAGACCGGCTCCGGGAATCAGTCGCAGGGCCCGCAACTGTTCGTCCGTCCGCACGTGCAGGTATGAGTTCGCCCAGTCCCCGGCAGCCAGCACCGACCGTGCGTAACGCTCAGCGTCGAACGCTCCCCACGCGTCCGACACCTGGGAGCGGACCTCCCGCCTCTCGTCCTCCCGGAACCGGGAGATCACCTCCAGCGCGGCGTCGCCTCCCACGCGCCCGGCGACTCGTACCACCCCCGCCGCACTCATCTCGTCCAGCCCCTCCGGCCCCGGCAGCAGCTCAAGCACCAGCTCACCGGCCTTCGCCAGTTCCTCCGCCTCATCGAGCCCCCGTGGCGGAACCAGCTCGCCCGTCCGCTCCTCGATCTCCGCCCTGATCGCCGGATCCAGCTCCGGCGCGTGCTCCAGAGAGGCTGCCGCCAGCAGCACCAGCCGGTTCCGGTGGCGCTGTACCTTGTCGGCGCGGCGCAGCAACTGCCTTAACAGCCGCACCCGTTCGTCCGTCCGCGCGTGTCCGACCGCCATCCGGACCACGTCGTCCCACTGGTCGTCATGCGCGTTGCGCACCAGCACGCCGAAGTCGCGCGCCTCGATCGCCGCCTTCGCGCCCAGATAGTCCTGGAAGGTGCGGTGGACGAAGCCGACCGCGCCCGGCACCGGTTCGCGCAGCAGCCCGCTGCGGATCAGCAGATGCGCGAACACCTGCTCCGCGTCGCCCGTCACCTGGGGCATGGCGGCCAGCCATTCGCCCACCATCTCCACGGTCTCGTCACGGCCCGCCTCCACCTGGCCATTGCGGATCAGCCAGTACGCCAGCCGCTGGAGCAGCGCCGTCTGCTCATCGCGCGTCAGGTCGACTCCCTCGACACCCACCACCTCGCGCTCGGTGTCCCGGCGTACGAGCAGCAGGTCCAGGGCCGCGTCGTACAACTCCTTGCGCGCTCGCGGCAGTCGCATCCGGCGGTCGCGGTTCAGTGCGCACAGCAGCGCGCACATCAGTGGATTGGTGGCCAGCCTGCCCAGGTCCCGCCGTCCCGTGACGGCCTGGTTGAGGGAGTGTTCGTACGTGTCGAGGAGCGAGGCGTCCCGAGGGCACTCCTGGCGCGCCGCGTCGTGCCAGTGGGCGACGAACGCGCGGATGTCGTCCCGTTCCATCGGCAGCAGTGAGTGCGCCGTGAAGCCGTGCCCCGTCAGCCAGTCCTCCGGCACCGCCGAGGGGCGTGTCGTCACCACGTACCGCGCCTCGGGAAACGCGGCGATGAGCGATCTGAGCCAGGTCTCCGTACGGCCGCGCAACCGCGTCGGGACCTCGTCCACGCCGTCCACGAGCACCAGTGCCCGGCCGTCGGTCAGTAGCCGTTCCGCCCATCCCGCCGGGGCGGAACCGTGCAGCGGCACGCCCGAGGCGCGCAAGAAGTCCTCCGGCAGGGGGAGTTCGTCGGCCGTCGTGAACGCGCGCAGGCGCAGGACGAACGGTACGCACGCGTTCCAGTCGGCCAGCTCGGGCGGGAAGCCGCGCCGGGCCGCGTTGAGCGCCAGCCACTGCACCAGGGTGCTCTTCCCGGAGCCCGCGGGGCCGCGCAGCACCACCCGCCGGGCGCCGGTCAGGGCCTGCTCGGCCTTGACCGGGCCCCGGCCCGGGGCCGTGGGCAGGCCAAGGTCCTCCCGGTAGGGCTGGGGGTGGTCGCCGCCGCTGACCGCGAGGCTGATGTAGGCGGTGTCGAGCGGCCAGTCGTTGGCTGTTCGGCCCAGCGTCAGTCCGAAGAGTTCCAGCCGGCCCTGGGTCGCCGTGATGAAGTCCGCGTACCGCTGCTCGAAGCCGAGCGCCGCCGCCTCCGGACGCGGCCCGACCCGGTCCCGTACGTCCTCCACCAGCTCGCGTGTCCGGCCCGCCGCCCGTGTCTGCTCCACCGCGGCCCGTGCCGCGAACGAGGGGTGTGCCGTGAACTGCTCCACCACATGCGCGCAGCAGAGGCCGAGCAGCTCCTCGTACAGATCCTCGCCCACCCCCGGGTGCGATCTCCGTAACTCCTCGCGCAGGCGTACCGGGTCCAGTTCCAGGGCGAAGAGCCGGTCCGCGCCGATCTCGCCCGCCGCCGCGAAGGCGGACCGTACCGCCTCGACCGCCGCCAGCCGCTCGTTCTCCGGCAGCCGTGCGTGGGAGTCCTTGAGCCGGCGGGCCAGTACCTTCGCCAGCCGGTCGGGCGACGCGGGTTTGGGGAGGGGACGTACGGGGGCGTCCACGAGGCCCGCGCCCGGTTTCGGGATCAGTACCGACTTGGCGATCGCGCCCATCACCGTTCCCGCGAGACGTGCCACCACGACTTCCGTGCTCACCGAGCCCGTACCTCCCCCATGCCGACCGGTGCACAGAATCGTACGGCGCACGAACGCGGGCCGCCCCGGAGGACGGCCCGCGCTCGGTACAGCGGTCATGCTCGGTACAGCGGTCGGTGCTCAGGCACCCAGGTGCTTATCCGCGGTGCTTATCCGCGCACCGCCGCCAGGGCGTCGACCAGACCCGCCCCGTAGAAGCTGTTGTACTGCTTGCCGCCCTCGCAGACGGCGTCGACCTCTCCGTCACCGTCGATGTCGTACGGCGCCGGGCAGGCGGTGTCATCGGCCTGGACCGACAGGAGCGCCTTGATCGCCTGCGGCGAGGCGTGCGGGTGGGTCGACTTCAGCAGCGCCGCGACGCCCGCGACATGCGGGGAGGCCATCGACGTACCGGCCATGTAGCCGTAGTTGCCGCCCGGCAGCGGGCCGAGGATCAGACCGCTGACCGCCGGCGGGGCCGGGGTCTGGTAGCGCGTGGAGTCGCCGCCCGGGGCCGCGATGTCGACGACACCGAGACCGTAGTTGGAGAACGAGGACTTCAGACCCTTGGCGCCGGTCGACGCGACGGTCACCACACCCGGGAGCTGGGTGGGGATGTCGAGGCATTCGGACGGGTCGATGACCCGGTCGCCCGGGGTGGTGTCGTTCGGGCTGGTCGGGTCGGTGATCGAGTCGGAGGCGAGATCGTAGTTCTCATTGCCCGCCGCCGCGACGTTGACCGCGCCCTTCTTCTCCGCGTAGCGCGTGGCCCGCGAGATCGCCTCGACCAGAGCCTTCTGGTCCGGGTCGTTCTTGCAGTTGAAGTACCACGGGTCGGTGTAATAGCTGTTGTTCGTCACATCGACGCCGTGCTTGGCGGCCCATACGAAGCCGCAGACGACGGCCTCGGTGTAGAAGAACCCGGCGGGGGTGGACACCTTGATGCCGGAGACCTTCACGCCAGGCGCGACACCGGTGACGCCGATGCCGTTCTTGGCCGCGGCTATCTCACCGGCGACATGGGTGCCGTGCGGGCTCTCGCCCGTGCCCGGCCGCCAGGCGCCCTCGGTCGTGTCCGGCTTGCCGCCGACACAGTTGACCGAGGCCGCGCGGTCGAAGTTCGGCGCGATGTCCGGGTGGGTGTCGTCGACACCGGTGTCGATGACGGCGACAGTGACGTTCCTGCTGCCGAGCGTCTTCTGGTGTGCCTTGTCCGCCTTGATGGCGGGCAGGTCCCACTGCAACGGCTCCAGCGGGTCCTGGTCGGCGGTCTTGTTCGCCTTCGCCTTCGCCGTGGCGGCGGCGACCTCCTCGGCGGACAGCACCTGGGGGGCGCCGATGTCCGTCGTGGACTTGGCGGCCATCGGAGCGGTGCGGGTGGCACCGGCCGAGTCGACGCCCCTGACCTTGCGTACGGTCCTCGCGAACTCGGGGTTCTGCGAGGTGGCGACTATGACGCCTATCTGGTCGTAGGAGGTCACGATCGTGCCGCCCGCCTCGCCGATCGCCTTCTTGACCGACGTGGCGGTGGAACGTCCACCGCGGGTGTTGACGACGTACGACAGCTTCGGGCCGTCCGTCGCGACCGCGGCGGCGGGGACGCTGCCCGCCGCCGTCGCGGCCGTGGCCGTACCGGTCGGCAGGAAGCCGAGCGAGACGGTGAGCGCCAGACCTGCGGGCAGAGCGAGCGCGCGCCGCCGTCTGGATCCCAGATGAGCCATGGGTTCTCCACATCATCCGTGAAAGAACCGTCCCCGCGCAGGCGTGCGCGTGGACGGGTACATGACCAGTGAAGTTATCGCTGATCATCCCCGGTCATCAATCACTTCCCGAATCATTTTTGGAAGAAACTGGAAGAAAAAGGCCGGTGTTGAACCGCGTCGCCACGCCTTCCGTGCCGTTGTCAGGGGGACCAGCACATCCGCACCCCCTGTGAGGTTTTCCCTGATGACCCACCCCACCGCACCCGCGTCACGAGGAGATTCCGTGGCTACCGATGCACCGCCGCCCGAGGGCGGTACGGACACCAGCCCCGCCCAGCCAACGCCGGACCGGTCCGCGACGGCGCAGCCCACGACGGCCCAGTACGTCGAGGTGCAGGAGAGCGCGGAATTCGGCGAACTGCGCCGTACGTACCGCTCCTTCGCCTTCCCGCTGACCATCGCCTTCATCACCTGGTACCTGCTGTACGTCCTGCTGTCCAACTACGCGGGCGGCTTCATGGGCACCAAGCTCTTCGGCAACATCAATGTGGCCCTGATCCTCGGCCTCGCCCAGTTCGCCACCACATTCCTCATCGCCTGGCTCTACGCGCGGCACGCGTCGCGTGAGCTCGACCCGAAGGCGGACGTCATCAAGTCCCGGATGGAGGCGGACGCGTGAGCCAGTCGCTGCCACTCATGAGTCACCCGGTCCAGCAGCTCGCCGCCGCCACGGACGCCAGCGAGCACCGGCCGCTGATCATCACGCTCTTCGCCCTCTTCGTCGTGGCGACCCTCGTCATCACCGTCTGGGCCGGCCGTCAGACCAAGAACGCGTCGGACTTCTACGCGGGCGGCCGGCAGTTCACCGGCTTCCAGAACGGTCTCGCGGTCTCCGGCGACTACATGTCCGCCGCGTCCTTCCTCGGTATCGCGGGCGCCATCGCGCTCTTCGGCTACGACGGCTTCCTCTACTCCATCGGCTTCCTCGTCGCCTGGCTGGTCGCGCTGCTGCTCGTCGCCGAGCCGCTGCGCAACTCCGGCCGGTACACGATGGGTGACGTGCTCGCGTACCGCATGCGCCAGCGTCCCGTCCGTACCGCCGCGGGCACCTCCACCATCGTGGTCTCGATCTTCTATCTGCTGGCGCAGATGGCCGGCGCGGGCGTGCTCGTCTCCCTGCTGCTCGGCATCACCAGTGACGCCGGGAAGATCGCGATCGTCGCGCTGGTCGGTCTGCTGATGATCGTGTACGTCACGATCGGCGGGATGAAGGGCACCACCTGGGTCCAGATGGTGAAGGCCGTGCTGCTCATCGCGGGCACGCTGCTGATCACCTTCCTGATCCTGTGGAAGTTCAACTTCAACCTCTCCGACCTGCTGGGCACGGCGGCGAGCAACAGCGGCAAGGGCGCGGCCTTCCTGGAGCCCGGCCTCAAGTACGGCGCCACCGCGACCTCGAAGCTGGACTTCATCTCGCTGGGTATCGCGCTCGTCCTCGGTACGGCGGGACTGCCGCACATCCTGATCCGTTTCTACACCGTGCCGACCGCCAAAGCCGCGCGGAAGTCCGTCATCTGGGCCATCGGCATCATCGGCGCCTTCTATCTGATGACCATCGTGCTCGGCTTCGGCGCCGCCGCGCTGCTCAAGCCCGACGACATCACCGCCTCCAACAAGGCCGGCAATACGGCGGCTCCGCTGGCCGCCCTGGAGATCGGCGGCGGAGCCGACTCCACCGGGGGCGCGATCCTGCTCGCGGTGATCTCCGCGGTCGCGTTCGCCACCATCCTCGCGGTCGTCGCGGGCCTGACCCTGGCGTCCTCGTCGTCGTTCGCGCACGACATCTACGCCAATGTCATCCGCAAGGGAGAGGCCACCGACAAGGAAGAGGTCCGCGCGGCCCGCTGGGCGACCGTCGCCATCGGTATCGTCTCGATCGCGCTCGGCGCACTCGCCCGTGATCTGAATGTGGCCGGACTGGTCGCGCTCGCGTTCGCCGTCGCCGCCTCGGCCAATCTGCCGACGATCCTCTACAGCCTGTTCTGGAAGCGGTTCACCACTCAGGGCGCCCTGTGGTCGATCTACGGCGGTCTTGCCTCGTCCGTGCTGCTGGTGCTGTTCTCACCGGTCGTCTCGGGCAAGCCGACCTCGATGTTCCCGGGGGTCGACTTCCACTTCTTCCCGCTGGAGAACCCGGGGCTGATCTCGATCCCGCTGGGCTTCCTGCTGGGCTGGCTGGGCACCGTGCTGTCGAAGGAGGAGCCGGACCAGGGCAAGTACGCCGAGTTGGAGGTCAAGTCCCTCACCGGTACGGGAGCGCACTGAGCACACCGAATTCTGTAGACGGTATACAGATCCAAGGCCGCGTCGTAGAGTCCTACGATGCGGCCTTGCCGCTCCTCGTGACATACGGGCCCTGGCGATGTCAGCGGTCTGACGTAGGCTCGATCGTGTTGGATCCGATCAGGGAGGGGGCCTGAGTGCTTGTCGACACCTTTGGTCGTGTCGCCACCGACCTGCGCGTATCACTAACCGACCGGTGCAATCTGAGGTGCACGTACTGCATGCCGGAAGAGGGGTTGCAGTGGCTCACCAAATCGGATCTGCTCAGCGACGACGAGATCGTCCGGCTGATCCGGATAGCCGTGACACGGCTGGGGATCAAGGAAGTCCGCTTCACCGGCGGTGAGCCGCTGCTCAGGCCCGGACTCGTCGGAATCGTGGAGCGGTGCGCGGCGCTGGAGCCGCGCCCCCGGATGTCGCTTACCACCAATGGCATCGGGCTCAAGCGGACGGCCGCCGCGCTGCGGGAGGCCGGTCTCGACCGGGTCAATGTCTCGCTCGACACGCTGCGCCCCGATGTCTTCAAGACCCTCACCCGCCGTGACCGGCACCGGGACGTGCTGGACGGACTGAGCGCGGCCCATGACGCCGGGCTGACCCCGGTCAAGGTCAACACCGTCCTGATGCCGGGGCTCAACGGCGACGAGGCCCCCGAGCTGCTGGCCTGGGCCGTGGAGCGCGGCTACGAGCTGCGCTTCATCGAGCAGATGCCGCTCGACGCGCAGCACGGCTGGAAGCGCGACGACATGATCACGGCGGGTGACGTCCTCGACTCGTTGCGTACGCGCTTCGCGCTGACCGAGGAGGACGACGCCGTGCGGGGCTCGGCGCCCGCCGAGCGCTGGGTCGTCGACGGCGGTCCGCACCGCGTGGGCGTGATCGCGTCCGTCACCCGCCCGTTCTGCCAGGCCTGCGACCGCACCCGGCTGACCGCCGACGGACAGGTGCGTACATGCCTGTTCGCCCAGGAGGAGACGGATCTGCGGGGCGCGCTGCGCTCCGACGCGCCCGACGAGGAGATCGCCGCGCTCTGGAAGACGGCGATGTGGGGCAAGAAGGCGGGATCCGGACTGGACGATCCGTCGGCGTTTCTCCAGCCCGACCGGCCGATGTCAGCGATCGGTGGCTGAGTTCCGCTCCCACTCGGTCAGTTCCACCACGTCCTTCAGAAAGCCGCGCATCCCCAGGAACGAGGAGAGGTGCTCGCGGTGTTCGTCGCAGGCCAGCCAGGTCTTGCGGCGCTCGGGCGTGTGCAGCTTGGGGTTGTTCCAGGCGAGGACCCAGACGGCGGGCGCGCGGCACCCCTTCGCGGAACAGATCGGGGCCGCGTCGTCGGCGGAGCCGGAAGTGTCGGGGAAGCCTGGAATGCCGGGGGAGTTCACCAGACCACCCTAGACGAGCAAGTCCGAAGTCCCGTCTCGGCCCGTGTCCGGCGCGGGCCCTGTCCGGCGGCCCAGGACACATTCCGTAACCGGAAATGGCGACGCCGGGCAGCCACGGGGGGAGCTGCCCGGCGTCGGTCCGTCGCTCCGACGGGGGATGCGGAGCGCACTTCAAGTATGTCACGGGCAACGGGGTGCCGTGCACCGGAACTTCACGATTGATCTGAGCATTTCTTGAGCTTCGCGGAGTGTTATGTACCGCTTGGCCGCTCCCCCTCGGCGGCCGTGGCGCCGGTTTCCGCCACGACAGGTTTCACAGGGGCCGCGATCATTGTACGGGGCGGCGGGTCGAGATGGGTCGAAGGCAGTGAAGTGACGTTCTCCCGGCCCCCGTTGGCGATCACCACGGCCACGTACGGCAGCAGCATCCCCAGGACGAGCGCCACGATCGCGATCGGCCGCTGCACATTCCACAGAGCCACGGTCGCGATCACCGCGAGCGTCCGTACGACCATCGAGATCACATACCGGCGCTGCCGGCCGCTCACATCCTCGGCAAGCCCCCGCCGGGCCTCCGTGATCCGGAACACCTCCGTGCCGCCCCGCTTGCGCACCACGTTTCCACCACCCGATTCTGTGCCGGACTCTCCCCGGACCGGACCCCGTCAACCGTACGCCGGGACCCCGGCGCCCACGAGAGCGGGGGCACTCCCATCCTCGCCGATATCGCCCATCCCGCCACGTACGGCCGTGCCCGACATGCGCCATATGGTGGAACGTCCCAGACTGGCGATCACGCGCAGATAGCGCCGCGTGAGGAGGCGACCATGAGCTGGTTGTGGGTCATCATTGTGGGGCTGGTGCTCGGCCTGATCGCCCGGGCCATCATCCCGGGCAAGCAGCACATCCCCCTGTGGCTGACGATCCTGTGCGGCATTCTGGGCAGCTTCCTCGGCAACGCGGTCGCGGGCTGGATCGGAGTCGCGGAGACCAGGGGAGTGGACTGGACCCGCCATGTGCTTCAGCTGATCGGGGCCGTCATCGTCGTCTTCTTCGGCGAAAGGCTCTGGAACGCGATTCGCGGCAACAAGGACAAACGGGGCAGTCGCCAGAGAGCCTGAACCGGACACCGGACACGGGCGCCGGTCCGGACAGGGCGGGACGGTTACGGCCGGGAACGCGTGCGCGTTCCCGGCCGCAGCCGACTCCCGGGCCTCAGACGGAGGCGGTGACCTCCACCGCGGCCAGGTTCCTCTTGCCCCTGCGCAGCACCAGCCAGCGGCCGTGCAGCAGCTCCGTACGGTCCGGCACGGCGTCCCCGTCGGAGACCTTGACGTTGTTCACGTACGCCCCGCCCTCCTTGACCGTACGGCGAGCCGCCGACTTGCTGGGCGCCAGACCCGTCTCGGCGAACAGATCGACCACCGACGCCGGCTCGGTGACCTCGGCGCGGGGCAGCTCGGAGAGCGCCGCGCTCAGCGTCGCCTCGTCGAGCCCCGTCAGCTCACCCTGACCGAACAGCGCCCGGGACGCCGCGACGACCGCCGCGCACTGCTCGGCGCCGTGGACGAGCGTCGTCAGCTCCTCCGCCAGCGCCCGCTGGGCCGCGCGGGCCTGCGGACGCTCCGAGGTCGCCCGCTCCAGCTCCTCCAGCTCCGCCTGGTTCTTGAAGCTGAGGATGCGGCTGTACGCGGAGATGTCACGGTCGTCCACGTTCAGCCAGAACTGGTAGAAGGCGTACGGCGTGGTCATCTCCGGGTCGAGCCAGACGGCCCCGCCCTCGGTCTTGCCGAACTTGGTCCCGTCCGCCTTCGTCATCAGCGGCGTCGCCAGCGCGTGCACGGTGGCGCCCGGCTCCAGGCGGTGGATCAGATCGAGACCCGCGGTGAGATTGCCCCACTGGTCGCTGCCGCCCTGCTGGAGGACACAGCCGTAACGGCGGTACAGCTCCAGGAAGTCCATGCTCTGCAGCAACTGGTAGCTGAACTCGGTGTAGCTGATGCCCTCGTCGGACTCCAGCCGGCGGGCGATGGAGTCCTTCGTGAGCATCTTGTTCACCCGGAAGTGCTTGCCGATGTCCCGCAGGAACTCGATCGCGGACAGCGACGCGGTCCAGTCCAGGTTGTTGACCATGGTCGCGGCGTTCGGACCCTCGAAGTCCAGGAACGGCTCGATCTGGGACCGCAGCCGCCGCACCCAGCCGGCGACCGTCTCCGGGTCGTTCAGCGTCCGCTCGGCGGTCGGCCGGGGATCACCGATCTGACCGGTGGCCCCGCCGACCAGCGCCAGCGGCCGGTGCCCGGCCCGCTGGAGCCTGCGGACGGTCAGCACCTGCACGAGATGTCCGACATGCAGGCTGGGCGCCGTGGGATCGAAACCGCAATAGAACGTGACGGGACCGTCCGCGAGCGCCTTACGCAAAGCGTCCTCGTCAGTGGACTGGGCGAACAGCCCGCGCCACTTCAGCTCGTCGACGATGTCCGTCACGGTCGTTTCTCTCCTCGAACGGTTCACAGGTTCACTGGGATGTACTACCGGCCAGTGTATGGGGGTCATACCCCCCGGCTGACCGAGCTCATATTGAAATCGGGGATACGCAGGGCGGGCATCGCGGCCCGGGTGAACCAGTCGCCCCACTCGCGCGGCAGTGCCTTCTCCGTACGACCGGCCTCCGAGGCCCGCGACAGCAGATCGACCGGCGACTCGTTGAACCGGAAGTTGTTCACCTCGCCGGTGACCTCGCCGTTCTCGACGAGATAGACGCCGTCCCTGGTCAGCCCGGTGAGCAGCAGCGTCGCCGGATCGACCTCGCGGATGTACCAGAGGCAGGTCAGCAGCAGCCCGCGCTCGGTGCCGCTGACCATCTCCTCCAGCGAGCGCTCGCCCCCGCCGTCCAGGATCAGATTGCCGATACCGGGCGCGACCGGCAGCCCGGTCAGCGCCGCGCTGTGCCGGGTGGTGATCAGACGCGCCAGCTCGCCGTCCCGTACCCAGTCCGTCGCCGTCAGCGGCAGCCCGTTGTCGAAGACGGAGGCGTCATCTCCGGAAGAGTGCGCGATCACGAACGGCGCCGACTCCAGGCCGGGCTCGTGCGGGTCGCTGCGCAGGGTCAGCGGCAGCTCGGAGAGCTTCTCGCCGACCCGGGTGCCGCCGCCGGGACGGGAGAAGACCGTACGGCCCTCGGCCGCGTCACGGGCGGTCGAGGACCACAGCTGGTAGATCAGCAGATCGGCCACGGCGGTCGGCGGCAGCAGCGTCTCGTACCGGCCCGCGGGCAGCTCGGTCTTCCGCTCGGCCCACGCCAGCCGACGCGCCAGCTCCGTGTCGAGGGAGGCCGGGTCCACATCCTTGAAGTCACGGGTGGACCGGCCCGCCCAGGCCGAGCGGGTGCGGTCGGGCGACTTGGCGTTCAGCTCCAGCGTGCCGCTCGGCTGGTCGTGGCGCAGCCGTACGCCCGTGGACGTACCGAGATAGGTCGAGGTCAGCTCATGGTTGGCGAACCCGTACAGCTCCCGGCCGCCGGCCCGGGCACGGGCGAACGACTCACCGAGCGCGGGCGCGAAGTCCGTGAAGACGGCGGAGGTGGTCTCGGCGGGCGCGTCGGTGAAGTCTCCCGACACCTGCCCCGCGTCGACCAGCGGCCGCGCGTCCTCGGCGGGCCCGGCCCCGCGCGCGGCGGCCTCGGCGGCCCGTACGAGCGGCTCCAGATCATCGGCGGTGACGGCGGAGCGCGACACGACACCGGACGCGGTGCCCTGCGAGCCGTCGACGGTCGCGATGACGGTCAGCGTCCTGCCCCGGGTGACGCCGTTGGTCGTCAGCGCGTTGCCCGCCCAGCGCAGATTGGCGGAGGACTGCTCGTCGGCGATGACCACGCAGCCGTCGGCGGTGGACAGTTCGAGGGCGCGCTCGACGATCTCGTGCGGCTTGCTGATACGGCTGGTGGTCATCGTCCGGCCTCCTGCGTGGTGTTGAGACTGTGCTGTCCCGGGGGGCACGGCGCCAGATTGCGGCTGCGCCACGGGCCGGACCCCCGGCCGATGGTGGTCGTCCCGCTCATCGTCCGGCCTCCTGCGTGGTGTTGAGGATGTTGACGCCGCGGAAGAGGGCGGAAGGGCAGCCGTGGGAGACCGCGGCCACCTGCCCGGGCTGGGCCTTGCCGCAGTTGAAGGCGCCGCCCAGCACATACGTCTGCGGTCCGCCGACCGCCTCCATCGAGCCCCAGAAGTCCGTGGTCGTCGCCTGGTACGCGACATCCCGCAGCTGGCCCGCCAGCTTGCCGTTCTCGATACGGAAGAACCGCTGCCCGGTGAACTGGAAGTTGTAGCGCTGCATGTCGATCGACCACGACCGGTCGCCGACCACATAGATCCCGCGCTCCACCCCGCCGATCAGATCCTCCGTACTCAGCCCGCCCGGATCCGGCCGCAGCGACACATTCGCCATGCGCTGCACGGGCACATGGCCCGGCGAGTCCGCGTACGCGCAGCCGTTGGAGCGGCCGAGACCGGTGAGCTTCGCGATCCTGCGGTCCAGCTGGTAGCCGACGAGCGTGCCGTCCTTGACCAGGTCCCACGACTGCGCCTCGACGCCCTCGTCGTCGTAGCCGATGGTGGCAAGGCCGTGCTCGGCGGTCCTGTCGCCCGTCACATTCATCACCGAGGAGCCGTACGCCAACTTCCCGAGCTGGTCGAACGTGGCGAACGAGGTCCCGGCGTACGCCGCCTCGTACCCCAGGGCGCGGTCCAGCTCGGTGGCGTGGCCGATCGACTCGTGAATCGTCAGCCACAGATTGGACGGGTCGACGACCAGGTCGTAGGTGCCCGCGTCGACGCTCGGCGCGCGCATCTTCTCGGCGAGCAGCCCGGGGATGCGCTCCAACTCGGCGTCCCAGTCCCAGCCGGTCCCGGTGAGGTATTCCCAGCCCCGGCCGACCGGCGGGGCGATCGTGCGCATCGAGTCGAACTCGCCGCTCTCGCCGTCGACCGCCACGGCGGTGAGCTGCGGATGGACCCTGACGCGCTGCTGGGTGGTGACCGTACCCGCCGTGTCCGCGTAGAACTTGTTCTCATGGACGGTGAGCAGCGAGGCGTCCACATGCGCCACGCCCTCGGCCCGCAGCAGCCGCCCGCTCCACTCCGCCAGGAGCCCGCTCTTCTCCTCGTCGGGTACCTCGAACGGGTTGATCTCGTACGCCGACACCCAGGTCTTCTCGGCGTGCACCGGCTCCTCGGCCAGCTCGACCCGCTCGTCGGAACCGGCGGCGGAGATCACCTTCGCGGACAGCTTGGCCATCGCCACGGCCTGTCCCGCGACCCGCGCCGCGGCGTCCATGGAGAGATCGACCCCGGACGCGAAACCCCAGGCGCCCCCGTGCACCACCCGGACCGCGTAGCCGAGATCCGTGGTGTCCGACGAGCCGGCGGGCTTGCCGTCCCGCAGCCGCAGGGCCGCGCCGCGTACCCGCTCGAAGCGGAAGTCGGCATGGTCGGCGCCGAGCGCCCGGGCCCGGGCGAGCGCGGCGTCGGCGAGCGCCCGTAGCGGCAGTGCCGTGAAGGCTTCGTCGATGGAATGAGGCACTGATGTCTCCTGTCGTCGAGACTGGTCGACCCGATCATGTCGTGTCGGCGGCTCCTTGCCCACCATTTTCTGTAGGGATCCAACAGGGTCCTCACCAAGGCGCTGTCAGGGGTCGCTTCTCCGAGACGGGCACGGTACCGATAGGTTTTCGATGTACCAGACAGCTCGAAGACCGCTAGGGAAAGGCTGATCCGTTGAGCCGCTCGGTTCTCGTTACCGGAGGAAACCGGGGCATCGGCCTCGCCATCGCCCGCGCCTTCGCCGACAACGGTGACAAGGTCGCCATCACATACCGGTCCGGGGAGCCGCCGCGGGCCCTGACGGAGCTGGGCTGCCTGGCGGTCCGCTGCGACATCACCGACAGCGAGCAGGTGGAGCAGGCCTACAAGGAGATCGAGGAGAAGCACGGTCCCGTGGAGGTGCTGGTGGCCAACGCCGGTATCACCAAGGACCAGTTGCTGATGCGGATGTCCGAGGAGGACTTCGCCTCCGTGCTCGACACCAACCTCACCGGCACCTTCCGGGTCGTCAAGCGCGCCAACCGCGCCATGCTGCGCGCCAAGAAGGGCCGGGTCGTGCTGATCTCCTCGGTGGTCGGGCTGCTCGGCTCGGCGGGGCAGGCCAACTACGCCGCCTCCAAGGCCGGTCTGGTGGGTTTCGCCCGCTCCCTCGCCCGCGAACTGGGCTCGCGGAACATCACCTTCAATGTCGTCGCGCCCGGCTTCGTCGACACCGATATGACGAAGGTGCTCACGGACGAGCAGCGCGCGGGCATCGTCTCGCAGGTACCGCTCGGCCGCTATGCGCAGCCGGAGGAGATCGCCGCGACGGTGCGGTTCCTCGCCTCCGACGACGCCTCGTACATCACTGGAGCCGTCATTCCCGTTGACGGCGGATTGGGCATGGGTCACTGATCACATGAGTGGAATCCTCGCCGGCAAGCGCATTCTCGTCACGGGTGTTCTCACCGAGTCCTCCATCGCCTTCCACGCCGCCAAGGTGGCGCAGGAGGAGGGCGCGGAGGTCATCCTCACCGGCTTCGGCCGGCTCACGCTCGTCGAGCGCATCGCGAAGCGGCTGCCCAAGCCCGCCCCGGTCATCGAGCTGGACGTCACCAACCAGGAGCACCTGGACGGACTGGCCGACCGGATCCGTGAGTACCAGGGCGAAGGCGGGGCCGGGCTCGACGGCATCGTGCACTCGATCGCCTTCGGCCCGCAGGGCGCCTTCAACTTCCTTGAGGGCTCATGGGAGGACGTCGGCACGGCCGTGCATGTCTCGGCGTACTCGCTGAAGTCGCTGACCATGGCCTGTCTGCCGCTGATGGGACGCGGCGGCTCGGTCGTCGGGCTGACCTTCGACGCGCAGGTGGCCTGGCCCAAGTACGACTGGATGGGTGTCGCCAAGGCGGCGCTCGAATCCACCAACCGCTATCTCGCCCGTGACCTGGGCGCGCGGAACGTCCGCTGCAATCTGATCTCGGCCGGTCCGATCAAGTCGATGGCCGCCAAGTCCATCCCGGGCTTCGAGGAGCTCGCGGACGTGTGGAACCACCGCGCCCCGATCGGCTGGGACCTGGCCGACCCGGAGCCGGCCGGCCGCGGTGTCGTCGGTCTGCTGTCGGACTTCTTCCCGAAGACCACGGGCGAGATCGTCCATGTCGACGGTGGCGTGCACATGATGGGTGCCTGACGCCCGTACCGCGTACGCGGACCCCGGAAGCCGCGCGACCGTCCAGGAGACGGCGCGCGGCTTCCGCGCGTGACGCGCCCGGACGTGCCCGGACGTGCCGGCCACGTCGACGTCCGCCCGAGTCAGCCCGCGTCCGTTCGCGACCGCCCGCGTCCGCCCGCGTCCGCCCCGAGTCGAAAAGAGCGGCGACGCACCGCACACTGAGCGAACCGGGGTCGTCCGGTCATCGTGGGCCAGGAGGTGTGTGCGCATGCGCCCGCTGCGTCGCCGTACGACAGCGCTCACGACAGCCGCTCTGCTCACGACGGGACTCGCGGTCACCCTGACCGGTGGGCCGAGCGCCGGAGCCGTCGCGAACCCCGGCGAATCCGACCGCTTCCACGCCTCCTGCCGTACGACGGTGGAGGGCTCGCGCGCCACCGTGTCCTGCCACAACCCGTACCCGGAGACCGACCGGATACGGCTGCACGTGGAGTGCGCGCGCTGGTGGGACATCGACGCCGACAGCGCGCCCGTGGATCTCGAACCGGCCGGGTACGCCGAGCTGACCAACCGGTGCTGGAAGGAGATACGCGAGGTGTGGATCACCCATGAGCGGCCCTGACCTGCTCACCCCTGACGCGCTGCCCGTACCGGGCCCGGCTCAGACCCGTTCCCCCAGGCAGCCGAGGCCATGGCCGGCGGCCTCGGCCCCCGCCGTCTCCACATCGCCCGCCCGGATCGCCGCCACCAGCCGCGCGTGGTCCATATGGTTCTCCGGCCGCAGCTCCCGCCCCACGATGTCGCGGAGGTGGTCGCGCAGCAGATGGCCCAGATCCGCGTAGACGGCCGTCAGCACATCGTTGTGCGAGGCCGCGACGACCGCCATGTGCAGGCTCGCGTCGGCCCCGACGAACACCTCCGCGTCGCCCGAGTCCCATGCCTCCTCGCGCCGGGCGAGCAGCGTGTCCAACTGCCGCAGATCCCGCTCCGTACGGCGCTCCGCCGCCATTCGCGCGGCCGATGACTCCAGCGTGGAACGCAGCTCCAGGACATGTCTCGGATCGGCGGTCGCGAACCTGCGGTGCATCACCCCCGCCAGTTCGCTGGTCGCGACGACATACGTCCCCGAGCCCTGGCGGATGTCCAGCAGACCGTTGTGGGCGAGCGCGCGCACCGCCTCACGGACGGTGTTACGGGCCACCCCGAGCAGCTCGACCAGCTCGGGTTCGGTGGGGATACGTGAGCCCACCGGCCATTCCCCCGAGGTGATCTGATTCCGCAGCTCGCTGATCACTTGGTCGGAGAGCGCGGAGCGGCGGGGGGAGTTCAGCGGCATGATGCTCCTTGGTGTGGACAACCAATCATCCCATGATTCTATGATGGCTCCATGTCCGACGAGCCGCAGACACAGATACAGCAGATACAGCTCCCGCCGCCAGCGCCCCCCGGGTCTCAGGCGCCTGTGAGAACCCCGAGCCGGACGCCGTCCATGTCCGCCGACTCCCCGGGGCCGTCGGCCGGAGCCTGGCTCACCCGGCTTCTCGTCGTCGGACTCGTCCTCACCGCCCTCAATCTCCGTCCCGCCATCACCAGCCTCGGCGCGCTGCTCGAAGAGGTACGGGACGGGCTGCACATGAGCGGCAGCGTCGCGGGCGTCCTCACCTCCGTACCGCCGTTCTGCTTCGCGCTCTTCGGCTTCGCGGCCCCCCGGCTGGCCCGGCGCTTCGGCCCCGGCGCGGTCGTCTGCGCGGGCATGGTGGCGATCACGGCAGGGCTGCTGATCCGTCCCTTCGCCGGCGGCACGGTCGGCTTCCTCGCCGCGAGCGCGCTCGCGCTCATGGGTATCGCCGTCAGCAATGTGCTGATGCCGGTGATCGTCAAGCGGTACTTCCCCGACCGCGTCGGCACGATGACCGGGCTGTACTCGATGGCCCTGGCGCTCGGCACGGCCCTCGCTGCCGCCGTGACCGTTCCCATGACCGAGGCGCTGGGTGGCAGTTGGCGTACGGGGCTCGGGGTGTGGGCCGCACTCGCCGCGCTCGCGGTACTGCCCTGGCTGGGCGTCGTCCGCGCTCGCGGCGCCGCCGCTCGGACGTCCGCTCCGACATCACCGTCTCCCTCGTCCGATCTCCCGGCCGCGGCGCCGGCGTCGGCCCCGGCCCCGGCCCCGGCTTCGGAGCTGAGCCTCGTGCGCAGCCGTACCGCCTGGGGGCTCGCCTGTTTCTTCGGCCTCCAGGCCACCGGCGCGTACATCATCATGGGCTGGATGCCACAGATCTTCCGCGACGCGGGGATCTCGGCGGGCACGGCAGGGCTGCTGCTCGCCGTCATCATGGTGATGGGGGTGCCACTGGCCTTCGTGATCCCCCGGACGGCCGCGCGCATGAAGAACCAGGGCCCGATCGTCATCGCCCTGGGGCTCTGCGGACTGGGCGCCTACGCGGGCCTGTACTTCGCCCCGGCCGAGGGCGCCTGGGTCTGGGCCGTGCTGCTGGGGATCTCGGGCTGCTCCTTCCCGCTGGCCCTCACCATGATCGGCATGCGCTCCAGGACCGGCGCGGGCGTCGTACGCCTCTCCGCCTTCGCCCAGAGCACCGGCTATCTGATCTCGATCCCGGGCCCGCTGCTGGTCGGCGTGTTGTACCAGCACACCGGTGGTTCGGGGCTGCCGATCGCGCTGATGGCGATGTTCCTGCTGCCGCAGATGGTGGCGGGCGTCGTGGCGGGCAGGGACCGGACGATAGAGGACGAGGCCCGGATGCGAGACTGACCGTATGCCAGTCCTTGACCCGAATCCTCAGAACGGCCAGCGGAAGCTGCTCCTCGTCTTCGGCACGATCATCGGCATCATGGTGATCATCAGCATCATCGCCTCCATCGCCAGTCCGTGATCCCTTCGAGGGTCGCTTCGCCTCCGGGGCTCACAAAGGCGGGGGTTTGGGTGCCAATCGGTTCCGGGTGCCGTCTTTCCGGTGGCGAGTGAGCCGAAGGGCGCGCCGCTGTCGAAAGGGAGAGCGCGCGCAGGCCCCGAGGTACGAGGGAGCGAGCACGGTCGACCGTCGACAGGGGCATAAAGCGCCCGGAGGCGAACCGAGCCCCCAAAAAGCAAAGAGGTAGGGCTAGCACCACCGTCCCCTAGGGGGTCAGGGTCAGGGTCGAGTGGGTGGGTCACCGGATGGGATCCGGGAGCCATGATCCGTAGGTTTGAGGTACCTCGACAACCGCAGACCTACGGAGGCGGCCATGCCGGCCCGAACCCGCTCCCGGTTCCACCCGCGCTCCTCCTCCGACCGCGTCGAGATCCGGCTGCCGTGGTGGTCCGTGGCGCTGCCCGTCGTCGCCTTCGTCGTGTTGTTCCTGCTGATGGCGGATCCCGGCCAGGCGCACGCCGCGACCGACGACGCCACGGTGGGCCGGATCCTGGAGCACATTCATCTGACCTTGGGGCGGTAGTGCGGGACCGTCGCGGGGAGCGTTCACCCGTGCTGGGGCCGTGCGTCAACACCCTGCGCCCGATGGCGCGTTTCATGCGAAGCTGGAATGCATGAGCGCCGAAACAGCCCGCAGGATCGTCCTACTCCGGCACGCGAAGGCCGACTGGCCGGACGTGTCCGATCACGAACGGCCGCTCGCCGATCGCGGCCGAGCGGATGCCTCCGTGGCCGGCCGACGGCTGGCCGAAACCGGTATCTCCGTCGACCTGGCTCTCTGCTCGACCTCGCTCAGGACCCGCGAGACCTGGAAGCTGGCGGTGCAGGAGCTGCCGCAGCGTCCCAGGACGGTGTACGAGGACCGGGTCTACGATGCCGGCCTCGGTGAACTGATCGCGCTGCTGAACGAGACGCCCGACGAGGTGAACGATCTGCTACTGGTCGGTCACAACCCGGGTATGCACGCACTGGCCGACGCGCTCTCGGGCGAGGGGGAGGGCGGCACCATCGCCCGGATGACCAGGACCGGCTTCCCGACCGCGTCCTTCGCCGTGATCGTCCTCAACGGCAGCTGGAAGTCGGTGGAGCACGGCGTGGGCAAGCTCGTGGATTTCTGGAGCCCGCACGACTGACCCGGTCGGCGACCGACCGGTCGGCGAACCGACCCGGTCGACGGTCGGCGGCCGGTCCGACCGGACCGGCCGACCCGTACGCCCGTCCATCTGTCCGTTCACGTTCATGGAGAAGGCCCCGGCACACGCACCGTGCGCCGGGGCCTTTCCGCGTACGGTCAGACGTCCTCGCCGTCCGCCGACTCGACCTCTTCCCGGGTGATGCCCAGCAGATAGAGCACGGTGTCCAGGAACGGCACATTCACCGCCGTGTGGGCGGCCTCGCGGACGACGGGCTTGGCGTTGAAGGCCACGCCGAGCCCCGCCGCGTTCAGCATGTCGAGATCGTTCGCGCCGTCGCCGATCGCGACGGTCTGCGCCAGCGGCACCCCCGCCTCGGCGGCGAACCGGCGCAGCAGCCGGGCCTTGCCCGCGCGGTCGACGATCTCGCCCACCACGCGTCCGGTGAGCTTGCCGTCCACGATCTCCAGGGTGTTGGCGGCGGCGAAATCCAGCCCGAGCTGCTCCTGGAGGGCGTCGGTGACCTGGGTGAATCCACCGGAGACGACCCCGACTTGGTAACCGAGCCGCTTGAGCGTACGGATCAGGGTGCGGGCGCCGGGGGTGAGCCTGACCTCGGCCCGTACCTTCTCCACCACCGACGCGTCCAGCCCGGCCAGCAGCGCCACCCGGGCGTGCAGGGACTGCTCGAAGTCCAGCTCCCCGAGCATCGCCCGGGAGGTGACCTCGGCGACCTCGGCCTCGCAGCCGGCATGGGCCGCGAAGAGTTCGATGACCTCGTCCTGGATCAGGGTCGAGTCGACATCCATCACCACCAGCCGCTGCGCCCGGCGGTGCAGCCCGGCCGAGACGACGGCGACATCGACGCCGATCTCGGATCCGGTGGTGGCCAGTGCGGTGCGCAGTGGTTCGGTCTCCACCCCGGAGACCGCGAACTCCACGGCGGTGACCGGATATTTCGCCAGCCGGAAGATCCGGTCGATATTGCCGCCGGTCCCGGTGATGGTGGCCGCTATGACCGCCGTCGACTCGGCGGTCAGTGGGTTGCCGAGCACCGTGACATGGGAACGGCCGCTGCCGCGCGGCCGGTTGTCACCGGTGCCCGAGATGATCTCGGCCTGGAGCTTGAGCGATTCCGTCCAGCTGTGCACGGTCGCGCGCAGTTCGCCCTCGCTGGTGCCGCCCGCGGTCGGCGCGGTGATCAGCGCGCACAGGACGATCCGGCCACGGGTGACGACCTGCTCGATGTCGATCACATCGACGGAGTAGGCGGCGAGGGTGTCGAAGAGCCCGGCGGTGATCCCGGGGCGGTCCTTCCCGAAGATCTTGACGAGGAGGGTGGGGACGTCTGCGGTCCGAGGGGGCTGAGATGCGCTCATGGTGCTTCCACCGTATCGGGCGGATCGCCGGTGCGCGCTGTCTGTCCCGCGTACCGGACACCGCCCGGAACGGCACCGTCCGCGGGGCCCCGGCGGTGGCGTGAAGTCGGCGTACGACGGGTGGCCGTACGACCTATAAGGGCTGAACACGGGGTGCCGTCGAACGGCGCGGCCGGACCGTGGACCCCGCCGTCACCGAGGCCGCGATCGGTGTTCCCGCTGGCTTTGTCCCTGTTGCGGGTCCTTCCCGTGCCGCCCCGTGTGCGCTGTTACGAGCTTGTGCCGGTATCGCACCAGGCCCGGCTTTCAAACCTGGCTGCGTGCCTGAAATAGTTCCCCCCGATGTTCGCCATCCCTAGACTCCCTGCACGGGGGAAATCGGGGGACAACAAGTGGGGCATGGAGTGCCGGAACTCGTACTGGAATTGAACGGAAGGACCTGGACGCTCGATCCGTCCAGGACATACACCCTGGGACGTGATCCGCAGGGTGACCTGGCGATCGATGACGCCAGGGTCTCGTGGCGGCATGCCACCATCAGCTGGGGGAGCCGTGGTTGGGTCATCGAGGACCACGGCAGTACCAACGGTACGTATGTACAAGGCCGGCGCGTTCAGCAGATGGAGATCGGTCCCGGTTCCGCCGTCCATCTCGGCAACGCCACCGACGGGCCCCGGCTGAGCCTCACCGGCGCGGCGGCCCAGCAGGTCCCGGCTCAGCAGGCGCCGCGGCAGCAGGGCGGTCCCGGTTGGGCGCCTCAGCAGCAACAGCCTCAGCAGCAGCCCCCACAGCAGCAGGGCTGGCAGCAGGACCCGTACCAGGGACAGCCACAGCACCAAGCACAGCACCAGCACCAAGCACAGCACCAGCACCAAGCACAGCCACAGCACCAAGCACAGCATCAGGCCCACGTTCAGGAGCAGGGGTACGTACCTCCGCGGCAGCACGGTCAGGTACCGCACCAGCGGGGCGCGGGGGCCCCGTCGGCGCACGGCGACCGCAGCCCGACCACCTTCCATCAGTTCTCCCTCGGCCGGGTCATGCGCATCGGCCGCGCCCTGGAGAACGAGTTGGTCGTCTCCGACCTCCAGGTCTCCCGTCTGCACGCCGAGTTCACGGCGGCGCCCGACGGCCGCTTCGAGATCCGCGATCTCGGATCCCACAACGGCACCTACGTCAACGGCCAGCCGATCGCCAAGTCCGGCACCGTACTGCTCGGCCCGAACGACATCGTCGGCGTCGGCCACTCGACCTTCCGGATCGTCGGTGACCGGCTCGAAGAGTTCGTCGACACCGGCGATGTGTCCTTCTCCGCCCGTCATCTCACGGTGACGGTCGACGGTGGCAAGCAGATCCTCAAGGACGTTTCCTTCGGCGTGCCCGAGAAGTCGCTGATCGCGGTCATCGGCCCGTCGGGTTCCGGAAAGTCCACCCTGCTCAAGGCGCTCACCGGCTACCGCCCCGCCGACCAGGGCGATGTCCTCTACGACAACCGGAATCTCTACAAGCAGTTCGCCGAGCTGCGCCAGCGCATCGGTCTGGTCCCGCAGGACGACATCCTGCACAAGGAACTGACCGTGAAGAAGGCGCTCAAGTACGCCGCCAAGCTCCGCTTCCCCGGTGACACCGCCGAGGCCGAGCGCGAGGCCAGGATCGGCGAGGTCCTCGGCGAGCTGAAGCTCGACATCCACAAGGACAAGAAGATCACCTCGCTCTCCGGCGGCCAGCGCAAGCGCGTGTCCGTGGCCCTGGAGCTGCTCACCAAGCCGTCGCTGATCTTCCTGGACGAGCCGACCTCCGGCCTCGACCCGGGCATGGACCGTGATGTCATGCAGCTGCTGCGCGGCCTCGCCGACGACGGCCGTACGGTCCTGGTCGTCACCCACTCCGTGGCCGAGCTGGCGACCTGCGACAAGCTGCTCGTGATGGCGCCGGGCGGCTCCGTGGCGTACTTCGGCCCGCCGGAGGAAGCGCTCAACTTCTTCGGCTACGACACCTGGGCCGATGTCTTCTCGGCCTTCGAGAACTACCGCGACTACGACTGGGCGGGCCGCTGGCGCGGCTCGCAGCACTACCAGCTGTACGCCGCCGACATCGACTCCGTCGCCGCGCAGTCCGTGGCCATGCCTGCGGCGCAGCGGATGCGCCCGCCGAAGCCGCAGAGCTGGGGATCCCAGCTCCTGACACTGATACGCCGCTATGTCTCGGTGATCGCGTCCGACAAGGGCTTCATGGCACTGATGGTGATACTGCCCGTCGTGCTCGGCGTGGTCAGTGTCGTCGTCCCGGCGAAGTTCGGCCTCGGCCCGCCCGAGGCGCCCGCCAGGTTCAACAGCGCCGCGGGCACGATCCTGCTGATCCTCACGGTCGGTATGTGCTTCGCGGGCGCGGCCAACTCCGTCCGTGAGCTGATCAAGGAACGGGTGATCTACGAACGGGAACGGGCCACCGGCCTCTCCCGCTCCGCCTATCTGATGTCCAAGGTCATCACACTCGGAGTGATCACCGCCCTCCAGGGTGTGATCATCTGTGGTATCGGCTTCGCGCCCCGGGTGCTGCCCGCGGAGGGCCTGCTCATGCCGCCGGCCATCGAGATGTGCCTCGTGATGATCGCCCTCGGCCTCACCTCGATGATGTTCGGCCTGGTCATCTCCTCGCTGGTGAGGACCGCCGAGAAGACGATGCCTCTGCTGGTCATGTTCGCGATCGTCCAGATCGTCTTCACCGGCGTCATCTTCCAGATCTACGACTCACCCGGCCTGGAGCAGTTCGCCTGGCTGATGCCGTCGCGCTGGGCCATCGCGGGCGCGGGCGCCACACTCAACCTCTCCACGCTGATGGCGCCCTGGGACCCGGACAACCCCACCAATCTGGACCCGCTGTGGGAACACACGGCGGGCCAGTGGGTCACCGACGTCTCGGTCCTGCTGCTCATCGGTGTCGTCTGCGGCTTCGCGGTGTCGCGTCTGCTGCGCCGCCATGAACCGGAGGTCATGCGCAAGTAGTCCGACACATAGTCCGACACGCACGCCGGAGGGCGGCACCCCGCGTATGGGGTGCCGCCCTCCGGCGTTCCGCGTGTGGTGCGCCTCAGCGCGCCGGGCCCGGCTGGGCTCAGTAGGCGCTGTTGACGTTGTCCATCGAGCCGTACCGGTCCGCGGCGTAGTTGGCCGCGGCCACGATGTTGGCGACCGGGTCGTAGATGTCGAACGGGGTGCCCTTGACGTGGTACGCCTTGAACGTCGGCGGGATGACCTGGAGCAGGCCCTTCGACGGGATGCCGTTCCGGGCGTTGATGTCCCAGAGGTTGATCGCCTTCGGGTTACCGCTCGACTCACGGATGATGTTGCGGTGCAGACCCTCGTACGAGCCGGGGATCTTGTGCTTCTTCATGATGGCCAGCGACTCCTTGATCCAGCCGTCCAGGTTGTTCTTGTAGACGGGCTTACGGACGGTGGAGCGGTTGGCGGCCTCGTCGGCGCGCTTCTGCGCGTCGGCCTTGGCCTTCGCGACGGCCTCGTTCTTGGTGGCCTCTTCGGCCTTCGTCTTCTCCGACGCCGTCTTCTGGACCACGGACTGAACCTTGGCCGCGGTGTCGGGGCTGCTGAACTGCTTGGCGATGATCGCGCTCACGGCGGGGGTCTTGGCGCTGTCCGTCGCCGACGTCGACACCGTGGAGGTGGTGCGGGACTGGACGGGGGCCTGGGACTCGGCGGCGACAGCCGTCGTGGGAACCAGGGAGAACGTGACCGCGGCGACTCCGGCGGCGGCGACGCCGGCCATGGAAGCCTTCTGGGTCTTGTTCAGGCGACTGAGACCAGGGGTGCGTGACGAGAACATAGAGACGAACCTCTTCGAGTAGCGGGAGTCGCGGAGGCCGGATGGCCAGCCTGCTCGGGCGGCGACGTCGGCAATTCTTAGCGGTCGCAAAATGCTCTGGCAAAGGTGTGACGTACGACCCCGCATAGTGGAGCGGGGCGCCTCGATGGCGCCCCGCTCCCCGCTTATGTCAAGCTCACACCCCCTCTCTTTGGTCGACTAGCGACGTTCGTAAGTGATGTGCGTCCTATGCCGGGGCTCACATCGAGGGCATGGCAACGTCACCGTTTGTTGCTTCAGCAATGCGAACCGTGAACGGTCTCCGCCGGGAGGAGGAGATGGACGTCCCCGAACTCGTGCCAGAGGTAGAGCCCGCGCACGGCCTCCTCGTATCCCCTGGTCAGAGCCGCCCGCCCGGCGATGGCCGCGAGCATCAGCAGATGCGAGGCCTCGGGCTCGTGCAGCCCGGTCAGCAGTCCGTCCACCACCCGCACCCCGCGCCGGGGCGTGATCACCAGATCCGTCCAGCCGGTGGCCGCCCGCACCACCCCGTCCTGGCCCGCCGCGGACTCCAGGGCCCGTACGGCCGTCGTCCCGACCGCGATGATCCTGCCCTCGCCCGCCGTCACCGCGTTCACCAGCAGGGCCGTACTCCGCGGTACCTCGAAGCGCTCCGGGTACGGCGGCTCGTGCGCCTCCGCCGACGCCACCCCCGTATGCAGCGTGATCGGCGCGAACCGCACCCCCCGGCTCCTCAGCTCCGCCACCAGCCGCGCCGTGAAGGGCCGCCCCGCGCTCGGCATCTCCGCGGAACCGGCGCCGTCGGGCGAGGGGCGCGCGAAAACCGTCTGATAGGCGGAGAGCGGCTGGTCCCGGTCCGTGTACCCGTACCGGATCGGCCGGCCGTGGCGGCTCAGCAGCCTCGGTACATCCGCGTACGAGACCCGCGCCCACCAGAGCCGGGACCCGCCGGGGGCCAGCGGCTCGTCCAGTACGAGGTGCTCCCCGCCCGGCAGCCGGACCACCGCCCCCGCCGGACCCCCGGCGCGCGGCAGCGTGGTCCCCCCGCCGCTGTCCCGCCGCGGCGAACGCAGCTCGACCGCCCACCGGCCGTCGTCACCGCGCGTCGAGAAGTGCACGACGATCGGTTCACCACCCGGCTCCGGCCCCAGCCGCCCGCTGACGGCCGCGGGCAGCGTCGCGGACGTATTGACGACCAGCACGTCCCCGGCCCGCAGCTGCCCGGGCAGCTCCCGGAAGGCGTGGTGCGTGACGCCCGTACCCCGGGAGACCAGCAGCCGTACGTCGTCCCTGCCCGACCCGCGCTGCTCCGCCGGGACCCGCGCCGACAGCTCCTCGGGCACCCGGAGCGCCGGCAGGACGTTCACCTCGGCTCCAGCAGCGCGGGGGCCGCGTACCGGCCGCTCACCGGGCGCCGCTCCAGCAGCCGCAGGAAGCCGGGCACCACCGACGCCGGCTCGGGGCGCGGGTCCGGGTCGTCCGGCACGGCCGCCGCGTACAGATCCGTCCCCATGTCGCCCGGATCCACCGTCCACACCCGCAGCCCCGGTTCCTCGACCGCGAGCACGGCGGCGAGATGGTCCAGCGCCGCCTTGGACGCGCCGTATCCGCCCCAGGTCTCGTACGCCTCCGCCGCCGCGTCGGAACTCACCGCGATCACCGCGCCCGCCGCACTCGCCCGCAACAGCGGCAGCGCCTCCTGCACCAGCCCCAGCGCCGCCACCACATTGGTCTCCAGCGCCGTCCGCAGCCCGTCGAGCGGCAGTGCGTCCAGCCGTACCAGCGGCTCGGCGCCCAGCGCGCTGGCGTTGCTCACCACCAGATCGAGCGCCCCCAGCTCCGCCGCCGCGGCCACCAGCTCCGCGCGGTGCCCGGCGTCCGTGACATCGCCACTGATCGCCGTGACCCGGGTCCCGTGCGCCGAGACCTCGGCGGCCGTCCCGTCCAGTACGCGCGGGGTCCTGGCGTCCAGCACCAGATCCCAGCCGCGCCGGGCCAGCGCGTCGGCGAGCGCGCGCCCCAGCCCCTTGGAAGCCCCTGTGATGATCGCTACCGGCATGATCTCCGCTCCTTCTCCCGCACGCGCCCGTTCCCGCCCGACGAGCCCAACGTAGGAAGGGGACGGCCCCCGACGCCTCGTGCGCCGGGACCGTCCCACCAGGGCACTTCGTCCTACTCCCGGCCTCCGTGGACCTAGGTCGTCGGCCCTGGTCGGAGCGGATCCCGGGACCGATACGGGCCGCCCCGCCCGCCGGTACGGTGAAGCCATGAGCCATCGACCACGCTCCGGCCTCGCCGCCGTGAGCACCGCACTCCTCGCGATGAGCAGGCATCTGGAGGTGCGCGACGTCCTCAAGACGATCGTCGTCTCGGCCCGTGAACTGCTCGACGCCGAGTACGCGGCGCTGGGCGTGCCGGACGATCACGGCGGCTTCGCCCAGTTCGTCGTGGACGGCGTCAGCGATGAGCAGTGGAAGGCGATCGGCCCGCTGCCGCGCCAGCACGGGATCCTCGCCGCCATGCTCCACGAGGAGAAGGCCGAGCGGCTCGCCGACGTACGCAAGGATCCGCGCTTCGAGGGCTGGCCCGCCGCCCACCCCGAGATGTCGGACTTCCTCGGACTGCCGGTCAGGGACGGCGACGAGACCATCGCCACGCTCTTCCTCGCCAACAAGCGCTGCCCCAAAGAGGAGGGCCGCTGCGGATTCACCGAGGAGGACGAGGAACTCCTCTCGATCCTCGCCCAGCACGCCGCGATCGCCCTCACCAACGCCCGTCTGTACGAGCGCAGCCGCGAACTCACCATCGCCGAGGAGCGTTCGCGCCTCGCCCATGAGCTGCACGACGCCGTCAGCCAGAAGCTCTTCTCGCTGCGGCTGACGGCCCAGGCGGCGGCGGCCCTGGTCGACCGCGATCCGGACCGGGCCAAGGGCGAGCTCCAGCAGGTCGCCGCCCTCGCCGCCGAGGCCGCGGACGAGCTGCGCGCCGCGGTCGTCGAGCTGCGCCCCGCCGCCCTTGACGAGGACGGCCTGGTCAATACGCTCCGTACGCATATCCAGGTCCTGGACCGGGCCCACTCCGCCCGGGTGACCTTCGACACCCATGGGATACGGGCGCTGCCGGCCGCTCAGGAGGAGGCGCTGCTACGGGTGGCGCAGGAGGCCCTGCACAACGCGCTGCGCCACTCCGGGGGCGACCGCGTCGAGGTCACCCTCGCCCGCCGGGCCCAGGGCGCGGTCCTCGGCATCACCGACAACGGCACGGGCTTCGAACCCCGCGCGGTGCGCCGGGCCGGCCGCCATCTGGGGCTGGTCTCGATGCGCGACCGGGCGAGCGGTGTGGGCGGCAGACTCAGGGTGATTTCGGCGCCCGGCCAGGGCACCACGATCGAGATGGAGGTGCCCGGTGGCTGAGCGGGAAATGGGCGGCGCGGAGCGCGCCGACGGGCGGGCCATTCGTGTGCTGCTGGTGGATGATCACCAGGTCGTCAGGCGCGGACTGCGGACGTTCCTGGAGATCCAGGACGACATCGAGGTCGTGGGCGAGGCGTCCGACGGCGCCGAGGGGATCGCCCGCGCCGAGGAACTCCGCCCCGATGTCGTGCTGATGGACATCAAGATGCCCGGCACCGACGGTATCGAGGCGCTGCGCAAGCTCCGTGAACTCGACAATCCGGCCAGGATCCTGATCGTCACCAGCTTCACCGAGCAGCGCACGGTGGTCCCCGCGCTGCGTGCCGGTGCCTCCGGTTACGTATACAAGGACGTCGATCCCGAGGCGCTGGCCGGCGCGATCCGTTCCGTGCACGCCGGGCATGTGCTGCTCCAGCCCGAGGTCGCGGGAGCGCTGCTGGCCCAGGACGAGCCGGGCAGTGGCCAGGGGAGGGGCACCTCACTCACCGAACGCGAGCGCGAGGTGCTCGGCCTGATCGCCGACGGGCGCTCCAACCGGGAGATCGCCCGTGCGCTGGTGCTCTCCGAGAAGACTGTCAAGACACATGTCTCGAACATCCTGATGAAGCTGGATCTCTCGGACCGTACGCAGGCGGCCCTCTGGGCCGTGCGACATGGGGTGACGGGCTGAGCGCACACGCGGCCGAACGAATCGGATGATCGCACTCCGGTCTGAGTATTCATACCGTCGGGTGTATGTCACCCACACGGCGCATCCTGATCGTCCTTCGCGCGTTCTTCATGGCGTGCGGCGGGCGTACCGCCGCTGTTGTTGATCACACGATTAAGGAACATCCCATGAAGGTTGCCAAGAAGGCCGCTCTGGTCATCGTCACCGCCGGTCTCGCCGCGGGTGCCACCGCCGGAGCCGCGTCCGCCACCGAGGGCGGCGCCCACGCCAACGGCGTGGCGCAGCACTCCCCGGGTGTCGGCTCCGGCAACGCGGTCCAGGTCCCGGTGCACATCCCGGTGAACCTCACCGGCAACACCGTGAACGTGATCGGCCTGCTGAACCCGGCGCTGGGCAACGCCTCGGTCAACCACTGACGCAGCGCGTCACGCGCCGCCGAGGCCCGGTGACCCCCTGGCGGGTGGGTACCGGGGCCTCGGCGGCCCTTTCGCCGGTCCCTCAGCACCCGGTTCGCCGGGCCCTCACGCCCCCCTGACCTCAGGAAACGGGCGGCATGCCCCGCTCCCGCTCCTCGACATACGCGTTGTAGGACGCCACGAGCGCCCGCCGCGCACACCGCTCCACCGGCCGCAGCGCCTCGCCCCGCGCCGCCATCTCCGACGCGCTCACCGCGCCGCCGTGGCCGTGCTCGTACGCCAGCGAGACCAGCAGCGCGATCCGCTGCGCCAGTTCGAGCACCCGTACGGCCCGGGGCGGATAGCCGGGCGCCAGCACCTCGCGCCCCCGCTCCGACCGTGCCCGGTACGCGTCGAGCGCCGCCTCGGCCACCGGCCCCGACGCCGCCACATCAAGCCGCGAGAGCACGTCCGTCGCCTCCCGCAGCGCCTCAGCCAGTTCGCGCTCCGCCTCGCTCAGCGAGGGCACGTCCGCAGGCGGCGCCTCCCGTACCGGCAGACAGTGCCACACGACCTCGACATGCTGGTCCCCGTCCGGCCCCACCGCGGAGACCTCGGGGATCAGTCCGTACGGCGCCCCGGCGGCGATCACCGCCTCCTCGGCCTCCAGCGCGCGGGCATTGAACTCCGGCGGGCCGCTGAGCCCCAGCGGATGGCCCGGCGCGGGCAGCGCGATCCGGTACCCGGTCACCCCGAGCGCCCGCAGCCGGCCCAGCGCCAGCGTGAGCCCGACAGGACCGGCCTCACCGGGCAGCCCTTCCACCCGGTGCACGGCGTCGTCGCCCACCACGGCGGTCACGGCGTCGTCCGGCGATACAAACCCGGCCAGAAGGGCGTTTCCCCAAGCGGCCAGCAGTCCTGAGCGTGGTTGCGAAAGCATGGCACCAGCGTAGGGAACGGACCTCACGGCGGGACCCACCGATGGGTGGCGTAGGTTTTCCTTGGGTGACGCGCCTACAGGCGTACCTGAAACCTCAAGACGATTGCATGGGGAGACAACGCGCTCATGAGCGATGTACTGGAGCTGGTGGACGTATCCGTGGTCCGCGACGGACGCGCTCTGGTGGACGATGTCTCCTGGTCGGTCAAGGAGGGGGAGCGCTGGGTGATCCTCGGCCCCAACGGCGCCGGCAAGACCACCCTGCTCAACCTCGCCTCCAGCTATCTCTTCCCGACCTCGGGCAAGGTACGGATCCTCGGCGAGCGGCTCGGCAAGGTCGATGTCTTCGAGCTCCGCCCCCGTATCGGCGTGGCGGGCATCGCCATGGCCGAGAAGCTGCCCAAGCGCCAGACGGTCCTGGAGACCGTCCTCACCGCCGCGTACGGCATGACCGCGACCTGGCACGAGGACTACGACGAGGTCGACGAGCAGCGCGCCCGCGCCTTCCTCGACCGCCTCGGCATGACCGAATACCTGGACCGCAGGTTCGGCACGCTCTCCGAGGGCGAGCGCAAGCGCACCCTGATCGCCCGCGCGATGATGACCGACCCCGAACTGCTGCTCCTGGACGAGCCCGCGGCCGGTCTCGACCTCGGTGGCCGCGAGGACCTGGTGCGCAGACTCGGCCGCCTCGCCCGCGATCCGTACGCCCCCTCCATGATCATGGTCACGCACCATGTCGAGGAGATCGCGCCGGGCTTCACCCATGTCCTCATGATCCGTCAGGGCAAGGTGCTCGCCGCCGGCCCCGTGGAGACCGAACTCACCTCGCGCAACCTCTCGCTCTGCTTCGGCCTCCCGCTCGTCGTCGAGCGCAACGGCGACCGCTGGACCGCGCAGGGCCTGCCCCTCGGCTGACGTCCGGCCGGTCAACGGCCCACAGTTGACCGGATATCGCCCCTGTCGGGACAGGGACCCCCGCCCCTACCATGACCATGTGGAAATCGACGCATGGGTGTGGTGGCTGATCGGCGCTGTCGGACTGGGCATTCCGCTCGTCATAACGGCGATGCCCGAATTCGGCATGTTCTCGGCCGGAGCGGTCGCCGGAGCCGTCACCGCGGCGCTCGGCGGCGGAATCGTGGCCCAAGTCCTCGTATTCGTCGTAGTGTCCGTCGCCCTGGTCGCCGTCGTACGTCCCTACGCGGCCCGCCAACGCGGCGCGAACCCCGGCTCGGCCACCGGCATCGACGCGCTGAGAGGCCGTCAGGCCGAAGTACTGGAACGGGTCGACGGCAGAGGTGGCCGGATCAAGCTGGCCGGTGAGGTCTGGTCGGCCCGCGCCTACGACGAGCGAGCCGCGTTCGAACCCGGTCAACAGGTCGATGTGGTCGAGATCGACGGAGCCACAGCCGTGGTGATGTGAGCCAACCCGGCGGAACGGTAAGCAAGTACGCCCGTGGTCTGAGAAACTCGATCATCAGAACATCCGGCAGCGAAGGGCCCGAGGAACGCGATGCCATCAATCATCATCGTCCTGGTCATCCTGGTGGTGCTTGTATTCATCGCCCTGATCAAGACGATCCAGGTCATCCCGCAGGCAAGCGCCGCCATCGTGGAGCGGTTCGGCCGCTACACACGAACTCTCAACGCGGGCCTGAACATTGTCGTCCCGTTCATCGACTCGATCCGTAACCGGATCGACCTGCGTGAACAGGTCGTCCCTTTCCCGCCCCAACCGGTGATCACCCAGGACAACCTGGTCGTCAACATCGACACCGTCATCTACTACCAGGTGACCGACGCCCGCGCCGCGACCTACGAAGTCGCCAGCTACATCCAGGCGATCGAACAGCTCACCGTCACCACCCTGCGCAACATCATCGGTGGCATGGACCTGGAGCGGACCCTCACCTCCCGCGAGGAGATCAACGCGGCCCTGCGCGGCGTCCTCGACGAGGCCACCGGCAAGTGGGGCATCCGCGTCAACCGCGTCGAGCTGAAGGCGATCGAGCCGCCGACCTCCATCCAGGACTCGATGGAGAAGCAGATGCGCGCCGACCGTGACAAGCGCGCCGCGATCCTCACCGCGGAGGGCATCCGCCAGTCGCAGATCCTCACCGCCGAGGGCGAGAAGCAGTCCGCGATCCTGCGCGCCGAAGGTGAGGCCAAGGCCGCCGCCCTGCGCGCCGAGGGCGAGGCCCAGGCGATCCGTACGGTCTTCGAGTCGATCCACGCGGGCGACCCCGACCAGAAGCTGCTCTCGTACCAGTACCTCCAGATGCTCCCCAAGATCGCCGAGGGAGACGCCAACAAGCTCTGGATCGTGCCCAGCGAGATCGGCGACGCGCTCAAGGGACTCAGCGGCGCCTTCGGCAACCTGGGCGGTGGCATGCCGGGCTTCGACACCGGCAAGGAGCGCAGGCAGGACCCCCCGCTGGACTGAGCGTCCGACCCCTTCGTGCATGATCGGTGCATCCAGCACCGATCACCGGAGGGCAGCGCACCGTGACCACCTGGGAGATGCTCGCCGTATTCGTCGCGGGCATCAGCGCCGGAACCATCAACACCATTGTCGGTTCCGGCACGTTGATCACTTTCCCCGTCCTGCTCGCGACGGGCCTCCCACCGGTCACCGCCACCGTCTCCAACGCCCTCGGCCTGATACCCGGTGCCATCAGCGGAGCCATCGGCTACCGCGCCGAACTCACCGGCCAGCGCCGCCGCGTACTGCGCCTGAGCGCCGCCGCGCTCGTCGGCGGGTTCGCCGGGGCCGCACTGCTGCTGGCACTGCCGTCGACGGCGTTCGAGACGATCGTGCCCGTCCTGGTCACCCTCGCTCTCGTCCTGATCATCCTCCAGCCCCGGCTGGCCAGAGCCGTCCAGGCCCGCCGTGCCCGGAAGGGCACCACCGCCCGCCCCAACGGCGGCCCGCTCCTGTTCACCGGAATCCTGCTCGCCAGCGTCTACGGCGGCTACTTCACGGCGGCCCAGGGCATCATCTATCTCTCGCTGATGGGCATGCTGCTCGACGACACCATGCAGCGGCTGAACGCGGTCAAGAACATCCTCGCCGCCGTCGTCAACACCGTCGCCGCGGTCTTCTTCCTCTTCGTCGCCGAGTTCGACTGGACAGCGGTCGTCCTCATCGCCGTCGGCTCGGCGATCGGCGGCCAGCTCGGAGCCAAGGTCGGCCGCAAACTGCCCCCAGCCGCGCTGCGCGGGCTGGTCGTGGCGGTCGGCGTGGTCGCCATCGTCCAGCTGCTCGTCCGCCGGTACGGCTGACACAGACGGCACGGGCCGTACGGGGTCGGCACGGGGCGACGAGACGGGTGGTACGGGCCTGGGCCGCGGACAGCCGGAAAGCCCGCTCCCCGAGGGGCGGCGGGCTTCCTCTGACACGCTCTCTCACGCGTTACGCGGCGGACGGCACCGAGACCAGCCAGTGCGGCAGCTCCGAACGCTCACCGGCCCGCAGGGCCAGCAGCATGGCGTCCGCCGGGGACGGTACGAACGGCTGGTACAGCAGCGGCATCCCCGCCTGCTCCGGCGTACGGTCGGCCTTGCGGTGATTGTCCTCCGCACAGGAAGCGACCGTATTCAGCCAGCTGTCCGAACCACCCCGGGAGCGCGGCACCACATGGTCCACCGTCGTCGCGCGCCTGCCGCAGTACGCGCACCGATGCTGGTCCCTGACCAGCACCCCCCGCCTCGACCACGGAGCCTGTCTTCGGAACGGCACCCGTACGTAACGGCAGAGCCTGATCACCCGGGGCACCGGCAGCTCCACCGCGGCGGCACGCACACGGAGATCGGGATGAGCGTGCTCGACAACGGCCTTGTCCTGCAGCACCAGCACCACCGCACGGTTGAGTGTCACCGTCGACAGCGGCTCGAAGCTCGCATTCAGTACCAGCGTGTCCCGCATCCCGCCCACCTCCCGTGTGCCGGCCCGAGCCCCATCGGGAGGCGTCGGGCCTGGATCAACTCTGGCCGGGCACGCCGAGAGGGACAACACAATAAAAAATGCCCTGCCCTGATCTCTCCAAGACCAGGGCAGGGCAAACAAAAGGTAAACGGTCAAAGGGCGGCCGGGGCCGGGGCCGAGCCTAGAGCCTGCGCTCAGAACCAGTTACGACGGCCACCGACCTCGGAGAGCCACTGATTGAGATACGCGGACCAGTCGGTGCCGTGGAAGTCGTTGAGCCCCACCTGGAACGCCCGGAACGAGTCGCTGCCCTCGGTGAACAGCCCCGGCTTCTTGTCCATCTCCAGGATGACGTCCATCTCGCGGTCGTCCGCGACGAAGGACAGCTCGACCTGGTTCAGACCGCGGTACTGCTGCGGCGCGAAGAACTCGATCTCCTGGTAGAACGGCAGCCGCTGACGCGTCCCGCGGATGTGGCCGCGTTCCATGTCCGCGGACTTGAAACGGAAGCCCAGCCGGATGAAGGCGTCCAGGATCGCCTGCTGCGCCGGCAGCGGGTGGACATTGATCGGGTCGAGGTCGCCGGAGTCCAGCGCCCGCGCGATCTCCAGCTCCGTGGTCACACCGATGTTCATCCCCCGCAGCGACTGACCGTCGATCGTCGTGATCGGGGTCTCCCAGGGGATCTCCAGACCGAACGGCACCACATGGACGGCCCCGGCCTGCACCTCGAAGGCGCCGCCGATGTTCTGCTTGGTGAACTCGATGTTCTGCTTGGTCTCCTGGTCGCCGCCCTCGACCTCGACGCGCGCCTGGAGCCCGACGTTGAGCCCTTCGATCCGCTGGTTCACGGACCCGCCCTGGAGCCGTACCTCACCCTGGACGACCCCGCCGGGGACGACGTTCAGCTCGGTCAGCTCCGTCTCGACGGACGCGCCACCGGCGCCCAGGCTCGCGAGCAGCTTCTTGAACCCCATGTTCACTCCTTCTAGTCCTGACCAGTACATACGCGCCTCGACCGTATTCGGTTCCCCGGTAGGCTCATACGCCATGACCGAGAGCCCCGACCACAGGCCGCTGCCCCGCGACTTCTTCGACCGGCCGGTCCTTGAGGTCGCACCGGACCTGCTGGGCCGAACGCTGATACGGGACACGGACGACGGTCCCATCGAACTCCGGTTGACTGAAGTAGAGGCGTACGCCGGCGCGGTCGACCCGGGCTCGCACGCCTTCCGCGGTCGCACGGCGCGCAACGAGGTGATGTTCGGCCCGCCCGGCCACGCGTATGTCTACTTCACCTACGGGATGTGGCACTGCCTCAACCTGGTCTGCGGCCCCGAGGGCATGGCGAGCGGGGTCCTGCTGCGGGCCGGCGAGATCGGCGTGGGCGCCGAACTGGCCCGCAAACGTCGAATCTCGGCCCGTCACGACAGGGAACTGGCCAAAGGTCCGGCCCGCCTGGCCACCGCCCTCGATGTCGACCGCTCCCTGAACGGAGCGGACGTCTGCGCCGGCCCCGGCGCCCCCCTGTCGATACTCACCGGTACCCCTGTCCTGGCTGACCAGGTCCGCAGTGGCCCGCGCACCGGAGTCGGCGGCGACGGCGCGGTCCACCCCTGGCGCTTCTGGATCGACGGAGACCCCTCGGTGAGCCCCTATCGCGCTCACGCACCACGTAAACGTCGAACTTGACTCGTGCTGTTCATCCGCCTAACGTAGCCCGAGCCGCTTTCAACGGGTCCTGCTGTTCAGCAGTCCCCGAAGCGGCCACCCACTACTTTCGACAACACCCTGACGGGTACGGATTTCGGCATGCCGAAATCCGGGCTCAATGGCTCGATTATGAGCCGGGCAGGGATTCGGTTAAAGTAGTGAACAGCCGAAAGGCAAAAGGCCAATCCAAAGGCCATCGGAATTCTTGAGGCGGAACACGCCGAATGAATCTGATAGAGTCGGAAACGCAAGACCGAAGGGAAAAGCCCGGAGGAAAGCCCGAGAGGGTGAGTACAAAGGAAGCGTCCGTTCCTTGAGAACTCAACAGCGTGCCAAAAGTCAACGCCAGATATGTTGATACCTCGACCTGCTGGATCATCCGGTGGGTTGAGGTTCCTTTGTAGTAAACACAGCGAGGACGCTGTGAACGGTCGGGATTATTCCTCCCGACTGTTCCGCTCTCGTGGTGATACCGGCGCTTTTAATTAAGCACTACCCGGTAGACATTCACGGAGAGTTTGATCCTGGCTCAGGACGAACGCTGGCGGCGTGCTTAACACATGCAAGTCGAACGATGAAGCCTTTCGGGGTGGATTAG